>CAJMKE010000013.1 GCA_905213895.1 uncultured Alistipes sp. | reverse complement strand
ATCCGTCAGTTCAACTATTACAGCAAAAAGCATATTGATGCTGCTTTTGCCAAATACAAGACAGATAATGATCTGACCGAATGGTACACTCCCGAAGAGATAGAACAAAAGTATGGTATGAGTCGGGTTGCCATCCGCTCCCATGTCTATCGCAACAACATCCCATCCAAGAAAGAACACGGTCAGATATTCTACTCGAAGCTACATTTTGACCTATCCAAGCAGACTGCTGAAGATAATGCTTCGGAGTACTACACCGTGCAGGAAGCCATGAAGAAATACAATCTCACACGGGATTCTGTCTATGGCATTCTGCAGTTCCACGAAATCAAACGTGAGAAGAAAGGTCGTTTCGTGAGATTCCTGAAAGTGGAATTTGATCATGTAATGGGTGTCAGAAAATAAGCCTAAGTCTGAATTTAGGCAGACCAGAAAATGATTCTAAAAATGAGCATTGTCTGTGTCAAGCCATTACGGACATTTGCAGCAAATCAAGTATAAACCAATAATAATTGCAACTATGTTAGAATGTAAAACAGTAACATTGAGAACACGTCCTTTGAAAAACGGGATGCTTTCTTACTATCTGGATTATTATCCGGGCTATCGTGACCAGGAAACAATGAAAACCATCCGCCACGAAGGATTGAACATTTATATTTATGCCAATCCCAAGAATGAGCGCGAACGCAACTTCAATGCCACTATGTCTGAAAAGGCAGAAGCCATCCGATGTCGACGCTTTGAATCTATCGTAAATGACAGGTATGATTTCTTTGACAGGCACAAACTCAAAGCGGATTTTCTGGAATACTATCGCAAGCAACTTCGCAAGCATGACCAAAAGTGGGAATTTGTGTACCACCATTTCTGCAACTTCGTTCATGGCAAATGTACTTTTGAAGAAATTGATATTGACCTTTGTAATAAGTTCCGTGAGCATCTGCTAAATGCCAAGCAACTCAGGCGTGACGGTCGCATTTCAAAGAACTCTGCTTCCGGCTATTGGTCAACATTCAGGGGACTTTTGAAAATCCTTTATCGCAATCGGCTAATCAAAACCAATATCAATGACTTTTTGGATAAAATCGAAACAGAAGATACTCCAAAAGACTATCTAAGTGTGGAAGAACTTTACAAATTGGCTGAGACACCTTGCAAAAAGCCGATTCTGAAGACAGCAGCATTGTTTTCATGTTTGACTAGTCTCAGAATCAGCGATATACTATCGTTACAATGGCATGAAATCGTTGACTTTGCAGCCGGAGGGAAATGTGTCCATACAATTACCCAAAAGACCAAAACAGAGGACATCATTCCAATCAGCGACGAAGCCCTGCAATTAATCGGCTATTCTCCGGAAAAAAACGGATTAGTATTTAAAGGATTGAAACGAAGTTGGACACAGCATCCCATGAAAGAATGGATTCGCGAAGCCGGTATCACCAAGAATATCACTTTCCACTCATACCGAAGAACATATGCAACACTTCAAGGAGCAGCCGGCACAGATATACGTACCATTCAAAGTAATATGGCACATAAAAGTATCACCACGACACAACGGTACATGAAAGTTGTGGACAGTAACAAGCGTGAAGCCAGCAACAGAATCTCTTTAATCCGCAAGTAAGAATTAAGGTTCAAATAATCCCGTTTTTACAGCTCAGAGTATGATATTTTGCATCAAATCATACTCTGAGCGTATTTTTTCTTAAATTCTGAACGATTATCTATTACAAACAGCAACTATTTGGAAATCTGCATATACATTTGTCTTATTGTAAAACTCAAACAGTATCAGTTTATGACGAATAGTATTAAAATCTCTCCTCAAAGAACCAGTTTCATACTTTCAGTAAGTGTCATCCTTTACTGGGCAACAGATTCCTATTTATATCTCAGTTACCATATCAACCTGATGGAGTATTCCACTCCAGCTATTTTATATATCACGGCAATGATACTCGCCTGTGGAGTACTTCAGCGTTTCTTTTTCCGATTCATTACAAAGAATGAATTGGGTTTGTCTTTTGGCAAGCAAGTAAGACCTCTACCCGAACAAATTAAGGAGATTAATCCGGAGTGCCCAAAGGACAAGGATATAAATCCGGGAAACTTAGTTGTAAAACATGATTATATGGATAATTATGAAGTGCGTGTCGCCGAAATTGAACGTGAAAAAGCAGAAAGGCAGGCAGACATTAAGCGTGTCATTCATGAATATACCACATTTGTAATGACGGAATTTCTTTCAAAAGAAGATCTTGAAATTCTGCATGAAAACATAGAGTATTTTGCGCACGGACAGTCTGATTTATACAAGCCAATCCGTTCAAGATTAGATTATCCCCTCCGTTCTATCGACCTAATGCACTTTGTGTGGAACATCGGAGAGAGATTGGGCATTTCTCTTATAGATAGAGCAAGATTCATACATACTATATTCCCACATGAACTAAAAGATGCTTCGATTAAATATCTGGCTAAAAATCTCCGGACATGCGGAGTT
Organism: uncultured Alistipes sp.; assembly: GCA_905213895.1. Taxonomy (GTDB): domain Bacteria; phylum Bacteroidota; class Bacteroidia; order Bacteroidales; family Rikenellaceae; genus Alistipes. Next base: position 86,434 of record CAJMKE010000013.1, on the reverse strand, counting down.
TGCAAAATAGCCCTTGATATTCCTAAAACCGGAGATTATCACTTCAAATGTATGAAAGAAGCCCAAGAATAAAAAGCAAATTCAACCGATTAGGGTTATTCAACACAGACTGAAATATTATTGCCTTCTGATAGTTGTCAGCATTACATCATTGTGTTGGTTTGCAGCATGTTTAACAAAAACAATGTTATATCATGCAAAGAAACAAATTAACCTTCAATGACCTACCGGAAGTGGTAGGCGAACTCTGCGAGAGAATCTCAAGTATGGAAAATCTGCTGACAGAAAAACTTCATCAGCAGCATAACGAAGTAAAAAAGGATACCCATGTTCCAATGACAGTTGATGAAGTCTGCAAATATTTAGGTATCTCGAAATCATCCTTTTATTACAAAGCCAAGCATGGTGGTATTCCAATCATCAAACAAGGAAAACACTTGTTTGTCTATCGGGATGAATTGGACAAATGGTTGGAAAGCGGAAGAAAAGGAGAAACGCCTATAAGCATAGAGGAAGAACACGCCCGAATGCTTGCTGCTACACGTCACAAAGCCAACCCTAAAGACTGGTAAACTATGGGAACGCCAACACCCATTGAAAATCTTGCTCAGGTCGCTACAAGATGGCAAGATACCATGCTCAGTTTGGAAAAGGAGTACGAACAGGAGCCGGAAGTTCTGAAAATAGGCGGAGTACCTATCGGGACATTGGGAAATTTCAGTGCATCCATAGGCAAGGCTAAAAGCAAAAAGACTTTCAATGTGTCAGCTATGGTGGCAGCAGCTTTGTCAGGGAAGGAAGTTCTTAACTACACAACGGACTTCCCTGAAGGAAAGAACCGCATCCTTTACATCGACACAGAACAAAGTCAAAACCATTGTATGATTGTGATGCATCGTATCATGAAACTGGCAGAGTTGCCAACTAATGAGGATTACGACCGTTTCTATTTTCTCGCACTACGCAAGTTCAACCCCAAGGAGCGTTTGGCTATCATAGATGATGCAATCAGTCAGATTAAGGGTCTCGGTTTCGTGGTGATTGACGGAATCCGCGACTTGGTCTATGACATTAATTCTCCGAGCGAAGCCACGTGCGTAATCTCCAAACTCATGCAGTGGACTGACGAATACCAGATTCATCTTCACACCATCCTTCATCAGAACAAAAGCGATGAAAACGCCCGTGGACACATTGGCACGGAAATCAACAACAAAGCGGAAACGGTCATCCAAATTGAGAAGGACAAGGACGACAATAGCATCAGCAAAGTGGAAAGTGTGCATACCCGTTCAAAGGATTTCCTGCCATTCGCCTTCTGCATCAATGCCCAATCACTTCCCGAACTTCTGCCAGACTATGTGCCGACAAAAAAGAGCGTAGGTCGTCCCAAACAGGAACCCTTCTCCCCTTATAGGGACATCCACGAAACAATCCATCGCAAGGCTCTCGAACTGGCTTTTAAGGGAAGAGAAACAATTTCGGGATATAAGGCTTTGGAAGAAGAACTGACTACTGCCTACGAACTGGCAGGAACGAAATTTAATCACAACAAGATTGTGAAGATAATTCAGTTTCTCACGAACAAACGGATGGTGGTTCAGGAAAGCCGTGGCATTTATCGGTTCATGCCGGATTATCACTATTGACTCTCCACTTGACTTTATTCTAAAAGTGTCCATTCGTATATAAGTCAAAGTCTAAGTGCAACGACTGGTTTCATGATAATCCACGGAACTGGTCGCTGCCATTGATTGGGCTTGCCCGTTGTACAGACATTATATTGTATGGGGAGCCTAATACCCCAAGCAACCAATAGGGCGTTTGAGAGTGCCAAATCTCTCAGCAAGCTGATTGGTGAGAAAAAGGCATTATTTAAGCCTTTTATCTTTTCGCCAGCCATCGGTATGCCTTTCTCGACAAAAACGAAATTTGTATACTTAATTGCTCACAGGGCGACAAGACCCTGTTCCCTGACTGATGAAAACGGCGGAAGTAAAGCAGCCGCGGCTGCTTTACTTCCAAACAAAAATTGATATATTTGCAGAGTCTAAAGAATCTGAGAACTCAGAATGGACACACTCAGTGAAACACTACCCACAGGGCTTGCCCATTATACAAACCTTATTGAGTTTGGGTAACTCAATACCCCAAGCGATAAATCGCTCGTGAGACTTTGCCAATCCTCTGCAAGCTGAATTTGGCATTATTGCGGTTTTGGAGTGTATTTCAGTTGTGCTTTTATGAACCCTACTGGTTCTTTTATGAACTCTTTTATGAACTCTGTTCTTGCTTTTAAGTGGTATCCTGGAGTAACGTCGGCCACCATAAATGCAGATACTAGATGATGAATACAGAACTATTGTCCGAGCACTTGCCAATTTAACGACATGAATCTGCCATATCCCAAAGGCGATTTTGCCAACCTCAAAATGACATTATAATTATTCAATATCTAATGCAGGAAGACTATTATCTTCAAATCTATCAAAGTCAGATTGGAAAAGACAATCTTGAATGATCCTGTACTTTTCAAACTCAGATTCAGCAAACTCTTTGGCATATTCGGCAGAAACTTTTCCGCCATCCTGCAATATCGGGCCATCAAATAAATTAATGAATTTGTCTATTCGCTTTGCCCAATCTTCCATTGTCATAGGGATATGACGCTTGGCCATACTTTCTGCCATATCAAGCGATGCATTGCTATTCTGCCCATTTCTTCCAATTCTTTTTCTCGCAAATAGTTCTTTGCTACAGACACATCTGTTTTGACAATTTTTCCATTCGGAGCGTTTTCCCAAGTGGTCAATCCCATGTGTTCCTTATTCGCATCGGCTCGTTCGACTATCAACTCCGCAGCAGTATGCCCATGCACAGCATAGTGCATTTTGTTCTGTACTTTCTTGAAGAAAAGACGTGTTGTCGGAGCATCCTTGTTATAGTCTATTGCCGTAGCATAGATATCCGTGAGCTTCTGATAAAAACGACGTTCACTCAGCCTTATCTCCCTTATTTCGGCAAGCAAATGCTCAAAGTAATCTACACCTAAGAAAGCCCCGTTCTCCATTCGCTTATGATCAAGCACATATCCACGAATGGCAAACTGCCGGAGTACAAACGTACACCACTGACGGAACTGTGTGGCACGAACAGAATTGACTCTATATCCGACACTGATAATGGCATCAAGATTATAGAACATTGTTTGATAATTCTTCCCGTCTGTAGCAGTTACCGAGTTTTTCTCGGTAACTGAATCTTTGACAAGTTCCCCTGATGCGAATATATTTTTTAAGTGCAGTCCAATATTGTCAGTTGAGCAATCAAAAAGCTGAGCCATCGCCTTTTGCGTTGCCCAAATGGTTTCATTTTTATACATCACCTGAATCCCATCCTCTTTGCCTTCAAGCATGAAAATGAGAAACTCTGCTGTACTATTTCGTATCACTATATTTTGTGCCATAGTATAATAGTCTATAGTCCTATTTTAACAGTTGTTCGGGATTCCCGAACAACTGTATCTTTTTGTGGTTCTCTCTTCAAATATACGTTTCAAATACCTGCTAATACATATTTAGCATGATAAGAATCATGCTTTTGCAACCAAATCCAAGAAATCGCCTTTGGCTTTATTAAAACTACGCCAATCTGGTGTTATTTCATAAAACTCACACAATTCTTGATACAATTCATCTAATTTATTTCCGTCAGTAATAGACGCACCCTGTTTAACAACATTAAGAAATCCCATTTGCTCAAAAGTTATTTTGGGAAGAGTAAAAGGTAAAATCCTCTTGTTTTCCAAAGCCCAGGCAGCTCCCATTTCATTTTTACAAACATCACTCTGATTATAGTTTTCAGAAATGAAAAGAAAAATAAAATCACAATCTCTCATGTTCTCAATAATCTTTTCACGGAAATCATCTCCTGTTCTAATAGTAGAAGTATCCAAAGTACAGAATAAATCACTATCCTTAAAGCCACAACCAACTTTCAATATTTCTTTGACAAAGCCATCGACAATTGTTTTATCAGAATGAGAGTGACTAATAAAGATTTTTCTTTTACCCTTTTTAGCATCAATATACTTATTCTTTAATATGTTTGTTATAGCATTTATCGCTCCAAATTGATAGGGCTGAACACATTGATTATAAGGGCTCTTTATATTTTGCAACTCCAACATTAAACGTTGAAAGCATTCTGGTTCCGTATCTCTAATCTCTACAATTAATTGATTTATAGTATTGATTAAAGCATCTCTTCCAGGACAGCAGGAATTACAAGGTCTTCCTAACTGCATCCCATATATGGCTTTAGCAACATTATCACAAGCAATAGCGGCATTTTCTATTATTTTTTTATTCATATTGGTCGCTTTTAATGTTATATCGTAATATGTAGTGAAACATTTCTATCAAAAGAGGTTAAGCACATGTATATTTTATCATCTTCGGCAGTATGTGCAAAATTTGCACATACTGAATCCTGCTGCAATTCAGACGACTCGAATACATTTTTGAGATGCTTGGAAACGACAGTCATATCCACACCAAAGGGTTTCATCCCTGATGATTACCTGTAATTGATCTCCTTTTCCGAAAGATTGCATAATATAAATTGAATGCCGTTTGACATAATCCCGATTCTATATCCAGTCAATTTTTCGCTCTCTATTTATGCCCATAATACTATATTGACACATCCAATGCGTGATTAAAATCCGAATTATACTCAACAGCTGCCTTTCGCACTTCTATTTTAGGCATTTTTGTATTAAACTCTTCATCAATGTTATGGCATTGTGCTTTGATAATACCTCGACGAAGAATTGCTGGCTGTAGGCAATACTGATCAAACTCTTCATAATCAACATCTGATACATTCTGCCAGTGTGGGAACAACAACTTCATATAGGCTGTAGCTATGCGCTTTACAGCATTAAAGTCTCGCATATCTGCGTTGGAATCAAATGTTACTAGGGCATCGAAAAGCAGTCCATAAGAATTCTGGGTACGCAAAGTATGCATCAATTCCGAGAAATACTCCACATTAATCGTCCAACCTTTAAAGATCATGCTCTTGTTGATTCGAGGTAAATACCACCCCTCAATAAAGCAGTGAAAACGATCTAATAGAGCAGATTCTCTAAAGTTCTGAGGAAGAGAATCGAAGTAACGGTATGACAATGGTCTATGTTGTTTGTTCAGAGGAATATTCCCCATTAACATCAGTCCACACTCGGAAGAGAACTCCGTGTTATCAATAGTAGTCTTACCACTTTCAAGGTATGATTTTAAGGCTGCTTGAATCTCAGCAGGTTCCTGAAATACAATGGTCTGTATCTCGTCAAATGCTGTATAGTCATGGTTCTTGATTATGCCATTTTGTTGCTTTTGCTTATCGTAAAAGAGCTTTGCCCTTGTCACCTTACCACCACTAACAAGCCAACCATATTTTGATAAATTACCAAATACATATGACTTACCTGTGCCCTTGGGCGCAAGCTCTATCACATTTAATCTGGGCTCTACAAATATTAGCAGGCGAGTCAAGAACTCTAATTTTTGACTAATACATTCAAAACCATCTGGATCATACTCCATAGCGGACAAAAGGACATCGAGCCACTCTGTTGTTGTAAAAGCTCTTCTTGCCTCACGCAAATAGCTCATGTCAACTGACTTATATGGCTTGAATGGTTTGTAATCAACCATCTCGACATGATTTTTTTTGCCATCCATATCAGGAAGGACACAAAGCTTAATAACGCCCCACTTCTCTCCATCAACCAAGTCGCCAACATGCTGATTATACACATAGTCTGGAATTTGGCCTTCGTTTAATTTTATACCTAAATCGGGAATAGCAAAACGACGAATACCCTTGACCAAATCTATGTAGATGATAAAGCGAGTGAGCAATGTTAGCTCTTGACCACTACCTAAACGATCTTTAACTGAAGCAGCCTCTTGTGGTATCACATTATCAAGAAATGCGGTAAGAGCACATCTATCAACCTGTCCCGTAGTATTAATATATTTCTTTAGTATAAAATCTTTAACAAAAGACGGTAGATTACGGCCTGCAAATAAACTATTAGTAGAAGCAGGATCCTTATAAATTGCCATTGAGGCAAAATAGTTCTTTATCTTATTACTAATTTCTGTTTTCATACGCATCTATGTTAAAATAGGTCTTCTTCTTCGGCACCAAAATTAATGTCAATCTGGTAATTCTGCTTTGATGAGCCAATACTTAATACAATATCTCTCGCATTTTGTACTAACTCAATGCGAGCACTCTGATATTCGTTGCCTGTAATATTGCTAAGCTTATAAGATTTACTATTATAAACCACGAAAGGAATCTCATCTTTTAATCCCTTAATTTCAAATCTAATTATAGGTGCTGTCGCTGACAACTCTTTTGTAAGCAACTTAGCCGTCCATGATTGTACAGACTCTTGGTTTGATATAATGAAAATTGGAACTAATACCTCTTCTGGTGTAGCTCCTCCATGAGACGCTTGCCCAATAGGAACTTTACCACATAACGAAGAGTGTTCTAAAGCACAAGCAGTATCCTCATTCACAACAATATACTTATTGTCAGGCGAAACGCCACTCTTCTTTTTTGCAAGTCGACCATGATGATCTGATTCAAAGCCCGCTAGATTTAACCCTGCACAATATTGAGATAAATGCGTTAACCCATGGTCTGACACAATAGCAATCTTTTTACCTGCATACTCGTCAATTATACTACGAATAGCATTTATAACTAAGTCAAACTCTTCTAATATATATTCAGGATACTTGTTGTTGTTTTTATGAGCCAAATTATCAAGATCTCCAGTCTTTACCAGCTTGCCAGAAACTATTTTTTCTAAATCAACCTTATTTATGGATGTCACTGTTGGCAATAATGATTTTCCAACAATGACCTCGTTTAGATAAATACCATTTTGTTTTTCAGCCTCTATAATATGTTGGACAACTGGAATCCAGTCTATACCAAGTCCATCAATCCAATAAAACACATCTATATCATCTATATCATCTCTATCAGCAAGAATAGTACGCACCGTTCTAAAATCTTGATACCATGAATTGAATGCAACATCATTGGAACTATGGACAAGCAACGCATCACTAACACTCTGATCGTACTTATTAGAAAACTTTGCTTTCTTATATTTTTCAATATAATTCTCAATCCAATCTTGTGAATCAATCGGCAACACATTATTTTGCAGGTAGCAATAGAATATAGGAAAGTTTTCTCGCAGATCGCATACAGCCAAATTACCTTCTCCATACCACTTAACAGCAATTTCTTTTTCTACACTTGTGAATGGAGTCAAAAGGTTTGCAGCTGTTTTAAACCCATAATCTGTTGCAACCTTAATTAGCCTTTCCTCTAGTGTTTCTTGCGCCTCCTTTGACAAAGTTCCTTTATACTTGAATATTCGCAAAACATCTAGACGAACACTTGATTGATATGACATATCTTCAAAGTCAAAAACAGCCAACATTAATTGTTCGAACAACTCTCGATCTGTGTAGGTGCGACAATTCTGCAATGCGGAAAACAGATAATCCGACTTATCAAACTCGCTTAAGTAGTACGTTACTAGCAACCATTTATCAAAGCTGTCATCTGTACTATGCCATGCTTTGATGAAATCTCGATAATCCTTAAGTTCAAATAAATGAAAATACTGTTTAAGAAACTTTGAAAAAACGAAATTCGTAACATCTATTTTTTCGGCCAACTCTCTCCAATGCGCATCATCACATTCCTTATACTGCACATTGCCAAAAGAAAGTTTTAATCCGAGTGTTAAAAACTTATATACATTCTCACACTTGTCAAAATCAAATGCATTATCTGGTAAAGCATTCTGTTCGTATGCATATATAGATGGTGAAGTGGAAATAATAGTATTGGCGATATCCATTCCATTTCTCCACAAATAAAGCCACTCTTTAAGGTTGTTTACAACAGTATATCTATTCTTTAAATTACGTACATCATAATCAGTACCATTAGATAATACCAAACGATAATTAAACTGCTTGTCATCAGATTTTAAATACCAAGCGAACATTTGTGGGTCATTTTCAAAGTTTGAAATTTTGCTATATTGTCCCACAATAACAATATATATACGCTGATGTTTATCAAATGCAATGTTGGTACTCTGAATAGATTTTAACTTTGTGATAAGGGCATCGAATTCTTTGTGCTCAATATTGTCATAGAAACGAGCAAGTTCAGAGAAAGGAGCCACAACACAATCCTCACCATTAATATCTCCAATATATTTTTCGATATTATTAGCCAGCTCAATACGAGATATAAACATATCGTCATATTGAGGATTCATCCACTTGTCAACACTTTGTATTTCGATATCCTTATCCGACATCTTAGAGATAAACTCGTAGGAGTCTCTAAAGTTATCAAACAATACAAATCGGACTGGAAAGCGATTTGCTATACCAGCATTACTGCCTGTTACATTTTTGTCAGCATCAATTGCAACAAGCATATCATCTATTGTTCCAAATGACTTAAGCATCGTATTCGTTGATAAGACTAATTACTAAGCTATTATTTGTCTTTTCTATAATTTTTTCAAGAATTGCCTTTGCTATATCTGCATCTTTAATCTGTTTCACTTTGGCAATTGCAGCTGCTTTCCGCTGATTGAGTTTGTCAATTTCCAATGCGGTGTATTCAGTCCTCATGTCGTTAGCCTGCTGACGACGAATCTCCTCCTCTTGACGACGCAATTCCTCTTCTTGTCTTCTGCGCTTTTCTTCAAGAAGCTGAGCCTTCCATATCACATATGCATTGCGAGCCTCCTCTTCCGACCAATAACCAATATCGCCACCTAAGTGCTTGCGCATACCGGCTATTGCCTCATCGACCTCGTCTTCTTTGAGTGGAAGACCCTTTTCTATTGCAACGCCCATTACAAATGCCGAAAAACCTTCTTTGAATGCATTAGTATGCTTTAGCAATTCCTTTAATTCAAATTTGAATTGCTTTATTTCTGCAAGCGTTTGCGACATCAAGTGAGGCTGGTTTCGGAAGTCTTTTTCAGTACTAATTTTGCAAATATTATCAATTAGCCCACGCAAGTTATCAAAATTTGTTGCATGCTTTAATGACCAAAGAGGAAATCCTTTTTCAGTTATATACTCATGCGTAAGAGCCCAACGTGCATCTGTTAGACTACTAATATCATTATAACCTTTAAGCTCATTCAATCTGAAATTTTGAACGAACAATCTACACAGTTCTCCAGACTCCTTCGTCTCAAACATAAAGTTGAGAGTATTGTTCACCTTATCAGATTCCCAAGCCTGAAACATCTTAATAACAGCATCTGCAATATGAGTCGCATCAAGAGGTTTTCCATTTGTATCAAAAATCTGCTTGACATACTTACGCATTGCAAATGCAACCATACCCATACAAGCACATGACTGGAAAAGTCCAAATGGAGGCAGAGTTAATTCTTTTAGTCGCTCTCCAAGATTAAAATCAGTATTCTTATTAACACTATGAAGTTTTTTGTCTATAAAATCAGCCACAAGCTTTAACGGATGCAATGGACTGATCGAAGGCTTCCACTCCAAATTCTCATCAACGCTATCTTGAAGCAATAACGCCATATGAGCATATTGCCCCGTACAACGACTACTGATATCAGTTTTAGTATTATTGGTCAATGCGGTCTTGACGGTATCTCTAGCTAATTGTTTTCGCCAATACGTAGCAGACTTAGAACGAAGCAAATCATAAGAATCAGGTCCGCTTGAGAAGATTGTCGGAGCGACACAAGAGTTAATTGTAAGAGCAATCTTCAAACCAGAGCTAACACTGTTTTGATCTCTCAAAAAATAAGAGAATGTAGCTCGTTGTAGCTTTTGAACCCACTCCTTAATCATTGCATTTGCAGATGCAATGTGTGTTTCAGCTTGCTCTGTAGAGTTATGACTACGAGCGACAGAGGCATTTGCTTGATACTCTATAAATCGCTCGTAATTTGTATCCCCAAAAGGTGTTTCATAAACAACAAACAGAGTGCTGTCAAAGCGGCCAATCTCATCGTTTGAGGTAGCGTTATATGCAATTTGTTTTAACTCACTTAACTCTTGAGCATTTCTAGCAAAAAGCAATGCAACAAATATTTCGTATGCAGGACAATTCTTTCGCCCTTTCTCTATTGCATTCAGCAATAAATACTCATTATTATCAATTGAGTATTTTTGATATGTCATTGGTCGAGTGACTGTCGAGAAATTCATTTTCAACAGTTTGTCAGCCTCACTACCAAAATTTATAATGCTTGAAGTATACTTGAATTGCGTCAGCTTCAACTCATTCTTTTTCGCTTCAATTTCTTTTGTGGGAAGTGAAGAGAATTGTATCGAGAATAAATCACCTGGAGCTCTTTGAATTATACTATTGTCATTCAAATAGTCAAGAATGTCTTTGAGTTTAGGCTCAATATGAGTACCAACAAATAGGCGAGCGATATTCTCTTCCGAAGGTGTTACAGTTATATTATTTGCAATGTTATTTAGCGCATTTAATAGCAGTATGCTCTTGAAAACAGCATAACACTCTGGACCGCCTTCATTCTCAACTTGCAATTTGCGCGAGTTGAAGCGTTCTGTAACGGCACCAAACTTCGACACCTTTTCATTAAACTCATCAACAACAAAATCCCACAAAAAATTAGCTGTAATTACTCGACCGTCAGCATAAGCTTCCTCATTTTCGAAAAACTCACGAATCTTTGGATTAGCACCGATGAATTCAAAGACGCTTCGAGATGAAGAACCAGCCTCACGAGCATAATATGTTGCCAAATTCGCAGTGCCTGGATGAATAGGAAACAAATTATACAAGTCTTGTTCAGTCTCCTCTGGACTATTCGAGGTGGATATTGTTGCGAATTCCTTATAAAGTTTCTCGTGTGGTCCTACAAAAGCACTACGCTTATGTTTGTAATAGACGTCATCTTCATCAAATTTGAATTTACGCGACATAATCTTATATGCCGATACGGTCTCCATATTGTATGGCATATAGTGGTAGCGACCTTTTGTCTTTTCTCGCTCTTCTACTTGCAAATTATCCAAAGCAGAAGGGTGTGAGATAAACAAGAAATAGGAATTATTTTTAGCCATCATCATACGTTCACTGATACCCTGTAAAGTAACAAGGATTGACAAACCGAATGATGACTTAATTACATCTGTGAATTCATCCCAAAGAATAAGCAGACCATCATATACACCTTGTGCAGCCAACTTATCTTGTACCTCAAAAATCCAGTCTTCAAGACTATCACTATGCAATGGGACAACACGATTCTGCTTGCGTAAAGCATTTTTTATATGACGAATTACCGATGTGTCACAATCGTGAAGTTTGTCAATCAATACGTCTGTCGTAGGAGCTAATGCTTTAAGCTGGGCATCCCTATCTATGACAAGTGACCAGAATTCAGAGTCCTTGTTTATATCGTTAATATAGTTGTCAAAGTCAGTTTGAACCTCAAATTCGATTCCTGCTGCTTTCAATGCATCTACAATAACTCTCTGCAGAACAAACGGCAAGTCTTCGGCTGCAGCCATATTCTCGTTGCTATACAACGATACTGGGAATAGTCGCTTCTTGCTACGCAGATTCAATATATCCGAGCGAAGCAATGCCAAAGAATCGTCCTTATACTCTCTTTCAACATACTCACGAATATCCTCTACCTTATCACATAGCAGATGTTTTATAACTGCTCCTGCATGGCTCTTACCGCTACCATAGGTACCGGCAATCCAGAATGGTTTATGAAAGTCTGCATTGTTGTTATATACAGCATTTGTAACTTTCCTTAACACAGCGTTAAACTGTCCATTTGGGATAAAGTCTCTCCAATCACCATTTTCCGGATGAATCTTAAAAGCTATAGCCGATTCACGGATTTCAATTAGGTCAGAGTATTTCGTCTTCATCGTATGAATTTTTTTATTTTTACAAGTTAATTGTTTACGTCAAACTTAAAGAATCTCACGATCTCTTCTTTAATCGTTTTACGAGCTTCTTTATCTTGCAGCAAATCCCATAGCGCATTATCTAAATATGCGTACTCCACATTATCCAGCATAAATCTTTTGCTCGGAGTATGACTACTACCATTATATTTCTGACGCCACTTAATAGAATAGTATTCAGACGTATCCAAATGATAAAACGGCAGTATTACCTTAGTTTTGTTATTATATCTTGCGCTATTTCGGTAGTATATATATTCAAAATCTTCATTCCCAAAACACAATTTATTATCAGTGAATACACTCTCGCTGATTGCATCTATAAGCGAAATTATGAACACTGGTTTTGCATTAGAGATTTTACCTCGATAATTTCCCCTCTGGGTGAAAATTATAAGATCTCTATAAAACATGTATTGGGAACTGGATTCCATCATAATGTATCCAATTTGAGAATATCAATAGGCTGTATATCATCTCTCAATGTGATGTGGTCCAAGCCCATATTCAATTCCGCAACTAATACACGATTAGTTGTTGAATTAAGAAAGCGGAGTTGTCGTTCAAGGTTATCCTTGCTAATTCCAAACTCTTTGTGTACGCCGGACTCAACATCTGATGCATATAAATCCGATACTCGCAACATGCTAATATTCCTTATTCTAGCGAATTTGTATATAGAATATGCTATTGCTTCTGGACTTAAATCTGAATATTCAGCCCGAATACCGGTGTTCTTGTCTAGCTCGTTATATTGGTTCAATGTAAAACCAATTGGAGATTCCTTTAGCGTTCGAAGAATTTGATATACTGCATTCTGCACTGTTTTCCCTTTATAAGTAGGGAATTCTGTTGATAACTGCTCCTCTAATAATGATTTGGTAAATGGTCTATCAAATGCCTGACGAGCAGAAAACCAACTTGCAATAAATGAGTTGTAAGTTAGATTAATCCAAATAATCTCCCATGGCAAAATAGTGTTATACTCGTATATGCCTTGTAAAGTCTTACCGAGATCAGTCATTTGCCCCTTAGCATCAATTATCTCAGCATCCTTAAGCCAGTTTTTAAGAGATGGTATTTGATATGTAGGATTTAAACCATGATCACTATTCCAGAAAGAATCTCCTTCTGGTAAATATATGCTTACCCACTCGTCTCGTAAACCGAAGTTCTTGTAACGGTCAATACTTGTTTGTGCTTGCATTTTATTATTTCCGTTTGTTTGAGTCAATGAATTAGCAACAATACATCCCTTTTCATGGAATTCTAAGCACTTATGACAATGAATGCATTTTGATTTATCAATTACAACCTTTGACCATACACTTAAAGCTCCGGTTGGACATTCAACTTCACATGCCTCACAATTAGCACAGTATGCTGTCTTATAAATAGCTCGTTTTAATAAGCCTATCAAATCTCCATTGTTCGCATTAAACAATATAAATGTGAAGCTGTTCTCATTCTTGAATTCAACTTCATATTTGTATATCAGATTGTTAAATCGTAACGCCCCAAAACCTTTATTCCCATTTTGAGTGTATGTGTACTCACATACTGTAATAAACCATGTGTCTATCTGTAAATGGGCGTTGTTTACAATTGCGGTAAAGTTCCCATTAGCCTGCGAAAATACAACTCGAACATTTTGTGCTATCAAATCACCACTAGCACGTCTTTTCCAACCTCCGTTTTTGATATAGTCTGAAATATCTTTAACACCAGCCTTCTTAGCATTCGAAATTATTCTTTGCTCAAAAGGTTTTATGTCTTCTCCATAATAGAGCTTTGCGATATGCTCATTCCACTCCGACGAGAATGGACATAGAAGACAACCAACTCGAGTCATACCCTGTCGGTATGCAGGATTTATAGGAAGGTTATGCTCAAACATATACAGGAATATCTCTGTTGTATTCCAGTACAATATAGGTCGAGCATTAATAACAGTATCATGCTTTACGCCTCTTCCTTCTCGGCTATATCCTAATCTTCGAGTGCTCTCCTCTGCTCGGACACCATCAAATGTCAAGACTCTTGCCTGCTTATTACTTCCCTCAACTTTAAGCATTCGATATAGTGGAGCCGTCTTCATAATTGAACAGCACCAGCGATGGGTGTCCGATGGAGTTCCAATTTTATCCCAATAATTGATCACATTCTCATGATTGCGCGCAACCGAAAATTTCAATGTTGGAAACTTCTGATGGTAATACTCTATGACTTTATCATAGAGTACTAATGATGGAGGAAGTTCATATCCTGTATCTGAATAAATAACCTCAAAAGACTCGGGAGGTATTGCTCGTGTACACAGGTCAAGGACTACTTGTGAGTCTTTTCCCCCAGAAAATGAAGCCAAGAATTTATCAATTCTCGTTGTGTGATATGTCTTCTTTCCTTGCTCCTGCGCCAGTTCTAATGGCATAACATCAAAACTATCACAATCCTGCTTAACAATTGCCATTTTGCTTTTGGTGCGCTTCTCAAGATTTGCCGCCAATACTTCAAAATCAATTTGGTTGGCAGCCACTTTCTCAACAGACTTTCGAGCAGTAGAATATTGCGTAAATATATTTCGTATATACTCAACAGCCTCACTCTCCAACAAAAACATTTCATCACCAACTCTGTTTAACATCTCATTCACATCAATCGGAATAAGAGATAGAGACTCTTGTCCTGCTTGAAAAATTACGGTTGGATCATCATAGATATTTGCACCTTTAACTTCAAAAACAAATGCTCCTCTGTAGAAATATTGCTTGTTGCAAGCCCACAGTAATGGCTCTTGACATCTTGGATATTGCCAACCCAATTTGTCCAACTTCAACATATCAAGTTCTTCATAGAAAACAGGACGTGGCGACACGGGCAATGTGTCGACAGTGAAGTGCGACAACATTCTGACTCCACCAGTTTCTGAATCCCATATTATTTTATACATCTTATTTTTCTATAATTACTAATTGTGCCAGTTCAACATCAAGGAGTTTCGCTATCTTAATAAATGTCTCCATTGTAGGCTGACAAGCATTAGTACACCACTTTGATACAGTCGTCGGAGCACACCCTAATTGCTCAGCCAGCCATTTATTTGTCCTTTTCTTTTCCGCAAGAACAACCTTGAGTCTATTTATATCCTTATCCATAATAGGCTATTTAACATGCAAAGTTAATCAAATCCTTTAATATAAAGTGTATATGGAGAATTATTTATGCAATAATGGAATTAAATTAGCATTTTCCCCACCCTGCGCATTTTATTTCTACAACTATACGATATAAATTGGATGCGAACCTACATCAAATAAAGATTTCCTTTTACATATTATTTTTCTATCAATGAATTTCACCTTTCAAAAATATTATGCTTCACAAACATTATGTTCGCGCAGCATAATAAAAAATCCAGCCCCTTTTTATTCTTCAATAACGTGTAAATCACTGTTATAACTTGTTATGTTTGGAAATTTGGCGCATTTTCGCTTGGCAAATGGGCACACTATAATAGTTATTCCGCCTTGTATCGCCCATCCAACACTCCGGCAAACATATCCGCTTCTCTCTTGGAAATTCCTAATCGTGTTGCCAATTCGCGCCATCCTTTTACAGCTTCAATCACCTCCGAAATAATCTTTTCTGCTGTTTTACGGTTTAGCATGTAGTCTTCGCAAGCATCCAGCAAAATACTCAACTCTGCTTTGTTAGAAGTTGAGGAAACAAGCAAACTTTGATACTCATTCAACGTGGGGTTCATGTCATATGCAGGAGACAGTGTCCAACCTTTTGCAGTCAAAAGGAAACCATGATTGCGAAAATGGTCGTCACTATTGCCTATACAAATATTGAAAGCCACACGACGGTATAGTTCCTGGAGGTTTCGTTCCACATCGGTACAGCTCTGAATAATAAAGTCGACTATATCCAGATAGCCATGCCCGGTAGTTGCATTGTCACCATCACTCAGCCCCAATAAGGTCATGGCAGATGCAAAATGAATGCGTTTTCCTTCTTGGGTTCTATCGAAGCGTTGTGACAGCAATGTATGATATTTCTCTCCAGTTGCCAACACTTTTGTTTTTGCAGCGTTTATCCCTGCTTTTGTGGCAAGCAAATGACTGAAATGCTCCCAAAGCCCAACATCATAGTCATCCTTGCGCGATGGAAACTTGGCCACATAAAGAGTTTTATCCGTATCTATCACATTGGCTTTAGGCCTTGCACCTCCTAATGACGTTCCCGGTTGCACAAGTTGTGCAATCCATTTCCTATCAGGGAGCATATTGTTTTCTTCACATTTCTCTATCTCGGCACTGGCTGCAATCAGTTCCCGAATATCCGTCAAAGGTGGAATTTTCAATGATTCACTCACATTGATAAATTCGCCATTGAGGTCTTCCTTAAAACGGAATCCACCCATTCGGGAGAAATCATCAATACCAGTCAAGAAATCGAAGGATGACAATCTCCGTACTAGTCGTTTTTCTTCCGCAGCTGCAATTTGCTCACGGCGCAACAACAAAGTACGTCCCCAACGATCCGGCAAAGCATCAGAAAAACATCCGAATATATCCTTGTCCGGTTGTGTATATTGTTGTCCCGGGTAATTATTCAGGTCGTCACTCAAAAACAGATTGCTGTGCTGCCTTAACCATTCATTATTGAACGTAAAACTATAGCTGTCCGCACCACGAAGAGACTCATAGCCTAATTCGCCAATGAGTTCCACTTCTTTGAGCCAATCGAAATCGGCATATACATACAACTTTTTCATAGATTATTCTTTCTTGGATGCACGTTCTCTTGTTTTCAAACTCAAATCTTGCAAAGCTTTTCCCATTTTATCTTCTTTGGCAAGCAGTAAAATATCATCATCGAGTTGCAAAGCATACAACACACGCATATAAATTCCTATAGCAACAGTTGGAATACCTTTTTCAATTCGAGACACAGTAAGCGGTGAACAGGTAGCCCGTTCTGCCACCTGAGTTACACTCAGATTCCTACGTAAACGAGCTAGCTTAATCTGCTCGCCTACAATCTGCATCTTTTGCTCCAATTTTCGGGGAAGTTTGGTTCCCATTGTATTCTTTGCCATATTTTCTTAATTTAAGGTACAAAGCGACTATGTCGATGACTTTGCCATAGCCAACCTATCATATAATATGCAAATGTAATACTTTTTATTTATTTAATGATGTGTTGTACATAGAAAATGCACATCATTGAATAATTAACCATGCACATATCCCTTTATGAGCAGAAACTCCAAAGATTAAATGTCATGATTTTGTTTGTAAGTGCTATATACACCTATCTACAAACAATATATTATTCGTAATATAGATGCAAATTATTACTCATACACTCATCATATCAAAGAACTATTTTGCTTGCCAAAAGAAAAAGATATAACCCCACTCTCAACTTGACTTTAATGACCGTTATTATATA
The DNA here is from genome assembly GCA_905213895.1 of uncultured Alistipes sp. Classification (GTDB taxonomy): domain Bacteria; phylum Bacteroidota; class Bacteroidia; order Bacteroidales; family Rikenellaceae; genus Alistipes. The sequence goes on along the minus strand of CAJMKE010000013.1, from coordinate 68,894 downwards.
CACGGGCAATAAAGTTAAGTCAAGCAGAGGGAAGAAAAGGGAAAAGGCCTCAACTAAATTTTTCTCTTTTAGTCAGCAAATAATATCCGTGAAAAGATCTTGCATTTAGTTGACATTCTTGGCAAAAACATCACGGAATTTTGTACCTTTGTAGCCGGATAGAAGATAGGTGAACATCATTGAGGATGCAAAATTTCCTCATGGTTCTGATTCATTGAGAAAAGAGTGTAAAACAGCCTCAAAAACAAGTCCAGGAGGCTCAAAAACAACTTTTCTACCGATTAAATTGCAATAATCTATCATTCAAGCAGCTATGTATGCTGCATCGAGCAAATAAGTTTATAGTTTTTTTACAGCGGATATATACATATAAACCACGCAATCAAAAGATTTTGCCGGTTTATAGAGTAAATTTTTATCTGTATGTCATCTGCATACATAAAATTTGTTAATTTTGTATATTCAAACATATTAAACAAATTCAGGTATGAAACAATATAACCGCATCATGTTGGGAGAACACGGCAGATATCTTAATGAATGTTTGGCACAGAACTTCATCGGGGCTAATTTTTTGCCGGAAACCGACCTTGCGAACACTCCATACAATGATGAGGTTATGTGGCGCAAACAAATGGTTGCGACATATCTGCAAGAAAATCCCGACAAATCGATAGGAACGGCAAGAAACAGTATCGGATTTCTTTGGACTATCTGTTTCGGGCTGAAAAAAGACGATATGGTCATAGCATCCAACGGACAAGGCGGGTATCATGTAGGAATTATCGACGGCAACTATATTTACGTACCCGGCGGAAATCTTCCTCACAGACGGTCTGTCGTTTGGCTAAACAACGTGATATCGAGAAAATCCATGTCTCAGAAACTGCAATACTCCACAGGGTCAATCGGAACATGCTGCAATATTACGAAATACGCCGAAGAGTTGGAAACGCTGATTGGAGGCAAAACGGTCACGAATACGGCTGTCGCCGACAAACATTCGAATACATTCAAAGAACGAAGCCTGCACAAGTTGCTTGCGCACTATCTAATCGAGAAAAACCGATTCCCAAAGACGATTTTTCACGAAACATCCAGCAAGGCAGACCAGGCACAAAAATGGATTCATCCCGACATGGTGGCAGTCGAGTTCAACGAGTTTCAATCACCTACGACGCAAGCGTTTCTCAAAGCGGCAGACACGAAGACTTACGTGGATTTGTTCTCATACGAACTCAAATGCAGAATCGAAAACGACCATCAGTTGAAAGAGTACTTCTTCCAAGCCCTCTCCAACAGCAATTGGGCGAACTACGGATATTTGGTGGCATTCGAAATAAGCGATGACGTGATGGAGGAGATGGAACGGCTCAACCGTGCATTCGGAATAGGAATAATCCTGCTATCTCCGTTCTCAAACGACACGCGGGAATTATTCCAAGCACGCAAGAAAAAGTTGGACTATTATACAATCGACAAATTGAGCCGTATAAATCCCGATTTCAAAAATTTCATCGTAAAAACGACGAAAGTTCTCAATTCACAAAATGATGTCGTGGAGGATGTCAAGAACGGTCTTCAAAAATTCTGCGACAAAGGGTTTGCTTCCGAGGACGAAATCGCTTATTACTGCAACGAAACCAATATTCCGTTGAAATAATCGATATATATTTATTTTCATGCGAAATATTGTCTGTCGCTTGAAAAAACGTATGAAAAAAGTCTTGTCGTTGATTTCGGTCCTTGTCGGATGCGGTTGCTGCATACTGTCGGTTTTAGTCGCAGGTTGCCGTTCTGACAGAAATACAAATTCCATTCGGTCCGCTATTGAAAACTATGTCCGGTCGCGCGATGCGGAAATAGGCGTGTGCGTCATTATCGACAGTCGGGACACAATTCGTATCAACAACAACACCGCCTATCCGATGAACAGCGTAATGAAACTGTATCAAGCAGTCGCCTTGGCGGACTACATGCACAGAAATCGTATTCCGCTCGACTCGGCTCTCGACATAAAAGCAGCCGAGTTGCGTCAAGACACATACAGCCCGCTGCGAGACTCTATCGGAACGGCAGACTGCTCGATGCCCATTGCAGAAATTATCAGACATTCGCTCCAATTCAGCGACAACAACGCTTGCGACATATTGTTCAATCATCTGCTCGACACGAAATCGGTGGATTCATACATCCGTAATCTTCGAATCGGCGAATTTGCCATATCCGTAGACGAGAATGCAATGCACCGAAACCCAGAACTGGTATCCCAAAACTGGTCGCATCCGGATGCGGCGGCAGCATTGATTAACATGCTGTATACGGACGAAAAACATTTTCACGAATACAGAAGATTCGTTACCGACGTACTGGATGCCTGTTCGACCGGTAAAAACAGACTGCCAAAACCGTTGGTTGGAACAGAAGCGACTATCGGGCATAAAACGGGAACCGGCTTCGAAGACGAAAACGGACTACCGCAAGGCGTCAATGATGTAGGATTCGTAAGATTGCCCGACGGGCGACACTATGCGATTGCCGTATTCGTCAAATCGTCGCAATACGATATGGCGACCACCGAACAAATCATAGCCGATATTTCGGAGACTGTCTACCGACATATCGCGGAATAATACGTAAAACCCCTCACAAATTTATTGTGAGGGGTTTTACATTCCTGAAATCGAACCTAATTATCGAAATACTCGTTCAGCAGGCGGGCAAGGCGGTAGCCGGCGTAGCGGAACTGGGTTTCGATAAAATCGCGCGACATTTCGGCAGTGTCGGGGTTCAGCACCTTCGTGCCGACTGGATTCCATTCGTAGATGATTAAATCGCGCTCGGCGCAATCGCCCGCCCATTCGGCAGGAGTACCAGCCGCGATTTTGCGTATAGCACCCTTTTTCAGATTATCGACGCGGGCGGCGACCTCCTCCGAGGACTCCTTGCCGCGATAGAGGAAATTCGGAATATTGTCGTCGTACATGCCGTGAAAAAGGTTTTCGTCCGGCTTCGTGCCGGCAAGCGTGCATCGCCATGCGCTCGACGAGATTTTCGGATAGTAGGCATGCGTCGGGCAGTGCAAATCGCCGACGAAATGGAGTATCATGCGCAGGTTCATCACCACCGCCGAGTCCGTCAGTTCCCTGTAACGGCGCAGATTGTAGTCGGCGACCATGATTCCTTTCACGACATCGCCCTTGACAAGACGCGGATTGGGGTCATACTCGTTGTTCTCGCGCACTCGATAAGTATGCCACGGCGACGTGTAGGCTATCGGAGCATCGTTGCGATGAACATCCATCCATACGGCATCGGTTTTCAGGTCGTAAGGCATATACCTGGCGATATTAGCCTTGGTTTTCGCCGTCAGATGACGTTCGGCGACCTTTATTATCACCTCGTGTCCGATACGCCCCCACGCCATCGCGTTAGCCGCAATCGCCGCGAACGCGACGAACAGAACTGCTTTCTTCATATAGAATTCTTATTCGCTGTAATCGGTCGGCAGCAGCGGCGGAGAATATTCGTCATTGCATTACCTATCTTAACATAGTCCGTCATGTTGAGCGAAGCGAAACATCCGAAAAGATTCTTCGCTTCGCTCAGAATGACGAGCCTGTTGGGTTGAACGGAATTTTCCGCCGCCAGCCGCATGAACCGATACCGGTTAGAAACTCAATCCGTCCTGATAGCCCGGATTCTGTGTCAAATTATGGTTCAGAACTCGCTGCGATGCCGGAATAGGCCACAGGTAATCGCGCTCGTCGTCCCAGTTGGTGCCATACTTGTTCTCGCTGTAACCCTCGATATAACCGTTCTTGTTCACGATTATGTCGCTGCCTATTTTGAGTTTAGTCTCGCAAGTCGATTTAGGGGTATCGGAATAGATTTCCAAATCGTCCTTGCCGTCGCCGTCCATATCGTATGTTCCGTCCCCAGGGATATATACGCCTTCCCACGGGCGAACCGTATTGAGAGCGATTTTAGCCTCTTTCCAGCGGAACAAATCCCACGAACGGTAAGGAGGCTCCATCACCAGTTCGACGGTACGTTCGCGGCGGATTTCCAGAATCACGCCAGTATTCGCACTCTTGGTAACGTTCTTATAGTAATCGACCAGATACGGGTCGGGGTTGGCGTTGGCGTCCGCCATCTTCAAGTCGGGCATGCCCGCACGCTTGCGGATTTTGTTCACCGAAATATCGAGGTCGTTCTGGGTGAGGGTTCCGAGTTCCGCCAGTGCCTCGGCATAGTTCAGGTACACCTCGGCGGCACGCATACATATCCAGTCGCTCGTTCCCGCACCTGGGTTAGCCTTGGCTGCCGTGCTGAGGAACTTGATAGGTTCGTAACCGGTATGCGAATAGAGTTTCGACCTGGTAACCGTCGAAGCACCGACCATCTTATAACCCGGACACAATACCGTCTGAGCCATACGAGGGTCGCGGTTCTTGGCGACCTCGGTATAGAACATCTTGTCGTAGTCCTTCTTGTCGGTGAAACGCGAACCGTCAGCCATCAGATAGTGGTTGATGAAGCCGCGGGTAAGGCTCGTGCGACCGAAATTGATGGACTGCGGAACAGAATGCGTAACGCCTGCGCCGGCATCGTAGCGGCGGCACAGCACGACCTCCGTCGTCTTGGCGTCGTCAGCCCAGAACAAATCGCGGTAAGGCTCGTCGCCCGTATTGTAGAGCGAATAAGGTGCCGACGCGATGAACTCCGCTGCACAATCGGCTGCGATGCGCAGATACTTCTCGGCTTTCTCCGCATTCTTATCATCGTTCTTGAACAGCGTGGCGGCATGGTAACGGCGGAACGTTCCCTCGAACAGAGCCGCACGGCTGGCATAGGCGAGTGCAGCCCATTTCGTTACGCGGGTACTCTTCGTACCCCACGACGAAGGCAGGTTCTTCGCCGCGAAATCGAAATCTTCAAGCACCTTGTCCATGACATAGCCGCGGTCGTCGCGAGCCCTGAACAAATCGGGGTCGTTCGACGCCAGCACATGGTCGTAGTAAGGGACGTCGCCGTATGCGCGCACCTTCACGAAATAGAAATACGCGCGGAAGAAACGTGCCACAGCCTCGTATTTGAGAGCGACACCGCGGTCGGCACACTGGTCGAGGTGTTCGAGCAGGTAGTTGATTTCGCGCAACTGCGAGAACGACCACGATTCAGATGCCGGATTGCGGCTGCCCGCTATGAAGTTGCTCAGACCGTTGTCGATTTTGTCGTCGGCATCGTTGATGCCTACGTCGGCGGTTTCGAGCAGATAGTTGTAGAACTTGTTGCTCCACAGAGCCAAATCCGATTCGGTGGCGAAGTATTGCTTCGGCGTAACCTCGTCCTCCGGCAGCAATGTCAGGTCGCAACTTACGGCAGATACGGCAATCGCTGCAAGTATCAGTATTTTATTCAGTATCTTCATAATTTTTGCTCCAATTAAACATTTATCAGAAAGTTATATCCACACCGAACGAAATCGTGCGCGGCAGGTCGTAGCCCGAACCGGTACCTGCCTTGTACGTACCGTCCGAGACGGCGAGTTCGGGGTCTATCAGTTTGCAGTGCTTTTTGAGCGGCGACCAATAGCAGATGTTCTCGGCAGAGAAGTATACGCGCAACTTCTTGACGTACTGCTTCAAGACCGGAATCGTGTAACCGACCGTAAGGTTCTTGAAACGCAGGTATGCCGCGCTCTGCAAATAGCGGTCGTTGGCAACGCCCAGAGGTCCGCCGTTATAACAGATGATAGGGCGCAGACGAGGGAAGTATGCGTTCGGATTCTCCTCCGTCCACACATCCTTCTTGAAATCGCTCGTGATGAACGACAGAATAGGATACGAATACAACTGCCAGAACTTGTTCGCGCCGTAGATAGCATCCTGATTGTTGGTAGGATACCAGTCACGCTTGCCGACTCCCTGGAAGAACGCCGAAATGTCGAATCCGTTCCAGTTCAACTCGACGCGGAACGAGTAGTTGTAGCGCGGAGTGGAGTTACCGATGACGCGCATGTCGCCCGGGTCATCGACCGTACCCGAACCCGTACCGATAGAACCGCTGTTGTCGCTGTCCTCGAACATCATATCGCCCGCCATCAACTGACCCAGACCCGTCGGCGACATGTTGTAGATACGCTGATAGACGTTGGTCGAGTTGTTTATCGCACGCTGGTATGCGGCAGCCTCCTCGTCGGTCTTGAAGAGTCCGACCACGTGATAACCCCAGATTTCGCCGAGTTTCTTGCCTTCATAGTAGCCTGAGAAAATCTTGGACGGATTGTTATACTTGGTGATTACCGACTGGTAGTCGCCGACCGAACCCGAAATGGCATAGGTGAACGGTTTGCCGCCGAGGTCGAACTTATCGCGCCACGAAAGCGATATTTCCCAACCCTTCGTGCGCAAATCGGCGCAGTTGCCCTTCGGAGGGTCTGCTCCGTAGCCTGCCGGCAAAGTCATCGACGTCGTGAGCATGTCTTTCGTATCGCGGATGAAGTAGTCGCCGGTGAACGTCAGTCGGTTTTTGAGGAAACTCAAATCGAGACCGACATTGTAGGTGGTTACCGTCTCCCATGTCAGGTCGGTTGCGAGAGGAGCCGAAACCGAACTTGCGTTGGCTTTGGTCGCCTCGTCGAACAGATAGTTGATTTGATTGGTCGAGATACGGTCGAGATAGAGGTAGTCGGCTACCTGCTGGTTTCCGAGCGAACCGTAGGAGAGACGGATTTTACCGTTGTTCCACCAGTCGCTCACGCTCTCCATGAACGGCTCCTCCGAGAATCGCCAGCCCGCCGAAACCGAAGGGAAATATCCCCAGCGGCTATCCTTGGCGAAGCGCGACGTCGCATCGGCACGCAGCGAAGCCTCGAAGAGGTATCTGCCCTTGTAGTCGTAATTGACGCGGGCGAAGAATCCAAGCGTCTGGTATGCCGAAATGTCCTGCGTAACGGTGTAAGAAGATTTGTCCGTCTTGGATTTGAACGAATCGAGAATCTCGCTGCCGAGTCCGTCCTGCTGAACGGTGAGATCGGTGCTGCGGTAACGCTCGTAGTTCATACCTGCCAGCACCTTGAAGTTATGCGCATCGTTCCACGTGTGGTTGTACGTCAGGTAGGCATCGACATTGTGCAACGTATATCCGTAATGACGCTCGCGGTAGCGGTCTTTCATGTAGGTCGTCGAAGTCTCGTACACGCCTATCTGACGCGAGTAGACTTGGTCGTGGTGGCGGTCCTTGTACAGACGGCGGTAGTTGGTGAGATTGTAGGTGGCATCGATGGACAGACCCTTCGCCGGAGTGAGGTGCAGACCGTTCGAGAGGGTGAACATCTGGTTCTCGATGGTGTGCTTGTTGCCCTCATCCATGAACGAGGCTGTACGTCCCGTGGCGAGCGCGATATTGCGCAGGTCGTAAGGGTACATCACAATCGAACCGTCGGGGTTTTCAGGCACGAACATCGGCGCGAGGTTCTGTTCGAGTGCGGCGATGGTCATGCCCTCGTCCAACTGACCCGGATACCGCTGCTCGACGGCATTCACCGCGGCATTGGTAGACCATTTAGCCCACTTGAATATCTTGGCGTCGAACTTGCCTCGGAACGCATAGTTGCGGTAGTACTCCTTCTGCTTAATCATGTCGCCCGAGAGAGTACCGTCCTGCTCGTAGAAACGACCGCTGACATAGTAGTTTATATCCTTGTTGCCGCCCGAAAGAGACACGTTGTGTTCCTGATTGAAACGGTTGGTGTTGAAGATATTGTGATACCAGTCGAAATTACCGTAGTAGTGGTACTTGCCGTCGTCGCCAACGACTACCCACGGACGCTCCGGATTCTCGGTCTTGTCGTAGCGGCGCGCTTCGAGTTGCGCCCAGTCGTTCTCGGTATAGTTGAACGGACTGTAACCGTAGCGCGAATAGTACAAATCGTGTATCGTCGTCGCATACTCGTAACCGTTGGTGATGAAGTCGTGGTCTGTCGTCGGCGAAGACCATCCGAAGTTGTTGGAGTAACTTACCGTCGCACGACCCGAACTGCCGCTCTTGGTCGTTATGAGAATCACGCCCGCCGAAGCCTTCGCACCGTAGATGGCACTCGCCGAAGCATCCTTCAATACCGAAATCGACTCGATGTCGGCGGCATTGACGAGACGCAGGGCTACACCCGGCACGCCGTCAACCAGAATCAGCGGTTCGCCGCCGTTGATGGACGGCACGCCGCGGATATTTACGTTGTTCGAAGCGGTCGGGTTACCCGAATCCATCGTGATGTTGAGCGACGGGTCGGCACCCTGCAACGCCTGAACTGTCGAAACGACCGGATGCGCGGCGAGGTCGTCGCCGGAGATGGTGGCGACGGCACCCGTAATGTTCACTCGACGCTGTTCGGCATAACCTACTACCACGACGTCGTCGATTAACTGCGAACTCTCGGACATCTCGATAGTGATGTTGCTTGCCGTCGAAGCCGTCATCTCCACATCGGTGTAACCGAGCAGCGAAACGGACAGCGGCTGTCCAGCAGCGGCGGCGATGGTGAACGAGCCGTCCACGGTAGTCGTCGTACCCATGTTCGTCTTCATATTGACGATTGCGACACCGGCAAGAGGCTTTTTGGTCGCCTTGTCGACGACACGTCCGGTGATTGTGCGCAATGTCTGCGAGACACCTCCCTGAGGAGCATCAGCGCCGCCGCCTGCTGCATAGGCATCCGGCACGAATCCCGCAACGGCGAGCAGGACGGCGGCAAATAATGCCGCCAGCGTTCTGCCGCCCGAATGATTGTTCATATTGTTTTGCATATCGAATCGTTTTTCAATTATTCAACAAGTTTATAAAGGGCATTGACCTGTTGCGAAGACAGCGGGTCGTCGTAGATACGCGCCAGAACTATCGTACCCTGGAACGAAAGTTCGCCCTTGTCGGAAGCGTTAGGGTCAGCACCCAAACCGAACCAGTACGCATTGACGTTGGACACCATGTGGTCGAAGTTGCCGGTTACGTTGAGTGTCGTGGTCAATTCTCCGTTCACGTAGCAGCGGGCTTTGCCCTCCGCCTTGTCCCATGTAAGCACGGTGTGGTAGAACGTATCCTTCTGCGGCACTACCCCGCTGTACAACTCGTTCCACTTGCCGCCCTTGAACTTGTATCCGTCGCCGGTGCGCGTACCGCCGCTGTGAATCTCCCAGTTGATTTCGTGGGTAGCGGCGCGGAAGCACATTCCCGTACCGCCCGCCTGCGTCGATGCGAACGGCTTTATCTGGCTGCCCGGAGCCTGCGTATCGCCGCGGGCGAAGAGCAACTCCATAGAGTAGCCGTCTTCGAGTTTTTCGGCGAAATCGGTGCGTGTCGTGTAAGGAATCTTCCAGAATCCGGTATCGTGAGCGGCTTTGACCGGTTCGGCAGAGAATACCGCAACCCAGCGACCGTAGCGTTCGCTGTACTGCGTCGAAACGGTGGCGTCGAGGCACGAACCGTCGATAGTCATCTTCATCGCCGAAGCGTCGCTTGCCGCGCAGTTCTCGCCGAACACGACATCCAGCAGGTCGGCGACAGGGGCGTCGATAATCCAGTCCTGCTCGACGGTTACGAAGGTGAATACCTCCGGATGCAGCGCAGACCAGATTTTGATGCGGGCATTGCGCACGTCGCCGGTCTTGTTCTCGGCAACCGCGAGTACGAGCGACGAATTGTCCTTGCTGCGCTCGGTGAGCCATGCCGAAGCGTCGCCCAAATCGTATGTCCACGAATCCTGATTGGTTTCGATGGCGATGTTCAACTCCTGGGCATAGCCGCTGAGGACGAATGACAGTTTAACAGGGTCGAGGTACGGCTGTTCCTCCTCCTGTTCGATAGTGTAGGCGTAGACGCTGTCGTTCATGACGAACGTTACCGTCGCCGACCTCGTGGCGCCGCTTCTGTTGGCAGCCGCCACGACCTTTACCGACGTATCGCCGGCTGCTCCCGAAGTGTCGGACAGCGAAAATCCCGTCGCATTTTCGGACAGCGACGCCTCCCATTTGCCCGACGCATAGACACGGAAGGAGACCTCCTGCGCCTTGCCGTCGATAGCAATCGGGGCATCCGTCGAAACCGTTCCGGTAGGTCCGAGAACCTTGAAAATCGGCACGCGTTCCAGATTCTCCCCACCCGAATTACAAGCCGCCATAAGAAGGCAGGTAATTGCAATCAAAAGTAGATTTCGTTTCATAATTAGTTGATTAAAAGTTCATTTAGTTAATATTGGGTATTATTTTTCTGCGACCGAAAGGGTGTATGTTCCCCTCTCCTGCGCCGTTTCCGCAACCGCGGCTGCGGAACGACGAAAGAGTACACACACTAAACAATCACCTTATAAAACTTTACCAGTCAGAGGATTTGGACATATCGTAGAGTTCGCGCGGACGCTTCATCGTCTCGGAATACGTTCTGCCGAAACCGTCGGTTACGCTTATCTCCAATGTCGATGTCGCCGAAGAGCATGTCGCCTCGAACATGTGCGAGGTCAGCAGTGCGGGAAACGTCAGTGCCGCCGAGTTGGTGTTCATGCGCGCCATGTTGAAATGGATAACATGCAGCGGGTCGTAGGCATCGACCTGACGCACCGTCAGATTCTTGCCGGTCTCGACCTCGCGAACCTCCACCTTCCAGCGGACATCCCAGTTGAACACGTTGATAAGCACCGCATTGTCGCTGCGGCTTCTGTCGTATCCGCAGGCATACTGCGCGAACAGTTCTTCCGTAACCGTCTTGAAGTTGTTCGCCACTTTCGGGCAATATTTCGCACGCGTAATCAGACAGTTGTTCAGGTCGTAGGCACGGAACTGGTAATCGGCGCTACGTCCTATCGGCTGGTAATACCAACGGACGTCGTCCGGAGAACCGTAGCCGATGTCGAACACCTCGTATCCTCCCGGCACACCGTCGCGGCACATATGGCAGCGGAAACCGGAGTATTTGCCCGTCCACCACCAAGTGGCGCAGATTGCGGGAATATTGTGTTCCACGACACGTTCGCTCACGAAGTTGTTGTAGCGGATATGGGTATGACCCGTAACGAAATGCACCTTGTAGTCAGCCAGCAAGGCATCCAGCCGCGACCGCTGGGCGGCAGGCATCATATATCCGAACTGCAACGTTCCAGAACTGATGTTATAGCGCGTGGTATACGGGATGTGCATGCCGACGAAGACCGTCGTTCCCGCCGGAACGTTTTTCAAATCGCCCGCGAGCCATGCGAATTCGTCGTCGGACAGACCCTGCGAATACGACAGGTCGCCGACAGTGCCGTTAGCACCGCCTTTGTTGGCGAACAGAGTGTCATCCAACTGGACATAGTGTATCGCACCGATGTTGAACGAATAATATGTAGGACCGATATTGGTGCGGAAAGCATGTTCGGACTCAAAATCGTCGGCGACATACGGGTCGTTGTCGTGATTGCCAGGCGCATTGAAAATCGGCATATCGAGACCCGCCATCTGCGCGGCGTAGGTCGTCGGTGTGTAACTGTTCTTATACCACCACTCGTCCCACGTCAAATCGCCGAGGCTCATTCCGCAAAGTTTCACGCCCTCGGTGCGCGCCTTCACTATCTCGCGTTCGAGGTCGGCATAGAATCCCGATGTAAACTGTTTGACGTCATCGGTGCGGTTGGCAAGATGGGTATCGGTGAATACGATTACGCGATGACGGGTATTCTCCTCGGGTGCGAGTACGAAATTGCACTGGTCGTACTGCGACGGTTTGCCCGAGGTATAGCGGAAGAATTGGGGAATCGAACGGTTTACCGCCACACGATAGCCGCTCGGCACGGAAATGAACACGTATCCGCGGCGTTTGAGCGACGCGATATAGTACATGCCCTCGGAATCGGTGGTCGTTACCTCCAAGCCGTCCGACACCGTAACTCCGGCAATCGGCTTGCCCGCCCAGTCGCAGACACGACCGTAGAGGGTGTATCCGCCGGCATGAGGCAATTCGGCATCGTCGATTACGTCGATGAATGTCGTTCCGAAATCGATGCTTTTGCCGCCGACCTGCGCCGACACGGCGAACATTCCGCCGATAAACTCGGACGGGGTCTTGAACGAAACGCCCTTCTCCTCATTGATATTCTCGACCGGCAGAGTATGCGTTTCGCCGCTGCCGTCGCGGGCGACGAGTTTCACGCAGTCGCCCTCGCCCACGCCGCTGCACGGAATCAGATACGCTCCGCCGAGCGACATCTCCTCGACACTCTTTATCTTGTACTCGGAAATATCGGGCAGCGTCGTCGTTACCGGAGGGTCGGGCGGAGTCGGTTCGGGTTCGTCAGGCGAAAATCCCCCCCCCGAAGATTTTTCACTACATGCTGCAATACAGAATATTACAGCAGCACACACCAAAAGTTTGTCTATCTTCATATTGCGTAGGTTAGGCTGTTAGCGACGCTTTTTAGGATGTTCAGCCACGGTTTTCAGCATATGGTCGAGCAGTGCCGAAGCCTGGGCGTCGGTAAGCGGCGACAAGACTGTATGTTTGCCCGATACCGACGGCTCGAAATGGGTGTATCCCTTGTCATCGACCGTAACCGTACCCTTCTCGCCGGTGAACATCTCCGGATAGAAGATATAAATTGCCGACAGCACGTCCCATGTCGGGCGGTCGTAAGGCATCGCATGGTAGTTGGCATAGCCGTCGGCGAGCGGATGATTTTTCGCCCACGACAGCCCGTCGGTAATCGCAGTTGCAGGGAACATCACCTGTTTGCCGAGTTCGAACGGATTTTGGACAATCGGAGTGTCCCACTCGGCGAACACCTTCTGCATCGCAGGAATATCGTTCTTGACATTGAATTCGGCACGCTTTTTAGGACCGTAACTGCCCGCCATTACCGACAGCATCTTCACCTTGCGCGCAACCAGTTCGCGACCCGTCAGCGGCGAAATGTCGTCTGCCGGCGAATCGAGCAGTTTGGCGAGTTCGGTGGCGAAACCGAGCGACAGAACTACGATTGAGTCGTCGTCCGCCTTGGCGAGTATGCGGCGGTAGAGTTCCACCTGCGTGGAGAGTTTCGGCAGATACTTGTGCCGCGGATAGACCTCCGAATACACTACCGGCAGCGTATAGTCTGGCGCAGCGATATTGATTACCGGAGTGTTCGACTGTGCCATCGGAATATTTGGATAGCCGTACCAGCAGTTCATTATGTCGATATAAGCCGTTGCCGTCGGGCTGTACTTGTGGTTGCCTATCGCAACTATGTCGACCATGCCGGCATCGGCATATTTGTACAGCACGTCGAGCGCAATGGCATCGTCGATGTCGTTGCCCATGTCGGTTTCGACAATCAGCAGCACCTTGTCGTCATTTTTGGCGGATGCCGCCACGGTCGTGCAGACGAGAAACGCGCAGACGAGCGGCAGAAATTTGAGGTTCTTCATATCATGTAGTTTTTTTGTTTCCGGATACGCTTTTTAGTTTCCGCCCGAAACTATTATCAGCGACAGACCCGCTATGAACAGGCAGAACATCAGTGCGAGCAGGACATTGACCGACTTGTCGGCACCCTTGAACTCCTTCCAGATGAACACACCCCATATCGCGGCAATCATAGGTGCGCCCTGACCGAGAGCATACGATATTGCGGCACCCGCCTTTCCGGCAGCGATGTAACTGAACGCAGTACCGAGGCACCATATCGCACCGCCGAGCATTCCGACCGAATGGGCGGAGAGTTTGCCCGCGAAATAGTCTTTGTAACTTACCGGCTCGCCGACGAACGGACGGCGCATGACGAACGTATTGAACACGAAATTGGAGAGCAACACTCCTATCGAGAATACGAATATCGCCGAATACGGGGTAAGCATGCCCTGAGTAGGATTCTCGAAGTTGTCGATATCCATGGCGACAGCCACGAAGCGGTAGAAGAACGACATCAGCACGCCCGCGACTACGGCGAGTACCAGACCCTTGCGGGTGCTTGCGCTTTTCGAGCCGCTGCTTATCCTGCCCGACGCGATGCCGTTGCAGATAATCGCGACGACGATAAGAGCGACGCCGAGAAACAGAATAACAGGGTCGCCCTTTGGCGCGCCCAGATAGTTTATCAGTACACCCAGCACGAGAGCCAGTCCCACTCCGAGCGGAAACGCCACTGCAAGTCCTGCGAGCGAAACCGATGCGGAAAGCAGAATATTGGATGCATTGAATATCACGCCGCCGAGAACGACGCTGCCGATATTAGCCCACGACGCCTGTCCGAGGTCTTCGAGGAACGGGCGACCGAGCGTGCCGCAACTGCCCATCGTCAATCCGAGTATGGCGGCGAACAGCACCATTCCGATTACATAGTCCCAATAGAAGAGTTCGTACCGCCAACTCTTCGACGCGAGTTTCTGAGTATTGCCCCACGAACCCCAGCAAAGCATCGTAACGAAGCAGAATACGACTGCCAGCGCATAACTGTTTACGATAAACATAATTTCAAAGTTTTTATCAGGTTAGTTTTAAGTTTGTTTCATTTTACCTGCGTTACGCACCCGCATGCAACGGTGCTTCCGCATATTTCGACGCATCGAACTCCTCCACCTCGCCGCGCGTCGGCAGCGAAGGCTGCGCACCGGCACGGGTAACCGAAATCGCCGCCGCTTTCGTCGCAAATTCCGCCGCCTCGCGAATCGTCCTGCCCTCCGACAACGCCAGACACAATGCCCCGTTATACGTATCGCCCGCGGCAGTCGTATCGACAGCCTTCACGCGACAGGCAGGTATCATCACCCGCTCCGTCGCACTCTTGTAGAGCGAACCCTTGCCGCCAAGAGTTACGATAACGTTCCGCACGCCCTTCGCAATCAGCATTTCGGCAGCCGCCTCCGCCTGCCCGCAATTTTCGACCGGAACTCCGGCGATTATACCGCATTCGGTTTCGTTGGGCGTCAGCATATAGCATTTCGAGAGAAGTCCGTCGCTGAGTTTCGCCGCGGGAGCAGGATTCAGTATCACCTTCACGCCTGCCGCGAACGCGATTTCTGCCGCATGCTCGACGACCGGCATCGGCACCTCCAACTGCATGAGCAGATATTCGGCACTCTCGATACGGTCGCGCATCGAATCGACATCGGCGACAGTCATTCCGTTATTCGCGCCGCCGGCAACGACGATGCAGTTCTCGCCGGCATCGTTCACCGTGATAAGGGCTACGCCCGACGGAGCCTCCCTATCGCGCAGAATCGTCGACGTGTCGATACCCTCGGCAGCATACTGCTCCACCGCCCGTTCCCCGAACATGTCGCAGCCCACCTTCGCAATAAAGGTAACCGGCGAACCCAGACGCGCTATCGCCACCGCCTGATTTGCACCTTTGCCGCCTGCCGCCATCATAAAATCTCCGCCGAGGAGAGTCTCTCCGGCGCGCGGCATACGCGACGAACGCACGACCAAATCCGTATTGGAACTGCCTAAAACGACTATTTTACACATTTTGCGCACAATATTTCCCGTTTATTTTTCGTTTCAAAGACATCTGCATTTGCACAAACGTTTGCGCAAATATATCACTATTTTTTCTAACTGCAAAGAATTTCTTTACTTTTTTACATGAAAGCATTATCTTTGCCAAAGAAACGATTCGCAAATGGAAAAAAGCACACTCATAAGTCTTTCGCAGCGCACAGGATTCTCGATATCAACCATATCGAGGGCATTGAACGGTCAGGCAGCCAAATACCGCATAAGCCCCGAAACCGTCGCCATAATCAAGGCGGAGGCAGACCGCTGCGGATACACCCCAAGCATCATCGCAAAAAGTTTGCGCACGAAAAGCACCCATACGATAGGTCTTATCATACCGTGTATCGAAAACCCCTATTTCGCTATGATAGCATCGGTCGTAACGGCGGAAGCCAAACGCATGGGTTACACCATTATAATAGTCGATTCTACCGAAAACGAAGCGGACGAGCAGGACGGAATACGGTCGCTCGTATCGCGCAAAGTCGACGGCATAATCGCCGTTCCGTGCGGAAACGACCCGTCCAGACTCGAATCGATAAGCGCATCCACTCCGGTCGTGCTGATAGACCGCTACTACGAGAACTCGAACCTGCCATACGTATGCAGCGACAACTACGAAGGCAGTTGCGAAGCAGTGAACTATCTGATAAACAACGGACACCGCAATATATTGTGTATTCAGGGCAACCTGCACACCTCGCCTACGCGGCATCGCGTGAAAGGCTTTATCGACACGATGCAGGCGGCAGGTCTCGGCGACTGCGCCAACGTTTGCGGCAACAGTTTCTCCATCGACAACGGTTATCTCGAAACCAAACTCGCGCTCAATTCGACCAATCCGCCTACGGCGATTTTCGCGCTCAGCAACACGATTCTGCTCGGTGCGATAAAGGCGATACGTGAATCGCAACTGCGTATACCGCAGGACATTTCGGTAATCTCGTTCGACCACTCGATACAACTCGACTTCATCGACCCGCCCGTAACGCACATCAGCCAGCCTATAACCAATATCGGTACGCTGGCGATAAAGGTGCTGATGCAGGAGATTTCGAACCGCTCGCAAAAAGCGGCGCAGATAAAGTTGCCCGTCAAGATGGTAATCCGCGACTCCGTACGCAACCTGCTGCAACCGAAAGAGCAGTAAAAGGATTATTAAGGACTTTAATGACCTTAAAGTCTTTAATGCTTTCCTTGAACGAAAAAAGCGACCGAACATATTCGGTCGCTCGCGTAAAATTCGTGCGGATAAAGGGACTCGGACGGCGCAGCCGAAGCCGAATTACCGCTGAAATAAATATATCTTAATTCGGCAACCCGTTAAATATCTTACCGAACATTGTTTGCGAAATAAAGTCCCTCCCTTTGACAAAGGGAGGGGATGGGGAGGGAATGTCAATGTGAATTGCGGATTATCCGCACGGAAACAGGGGACGATTTGTCCCCTGTTTTCAAGTGCGGATAAAGGGACTCGAACCCCCACGCCTCTCGGCATCAGATCCTAAGTCTGACGTGGCTACCAATTACACCATATCCGCAGTGTCGCAGGCACAAAGGTAACCAAAATTTTATAAATAGCAACCTGCATGTCGGCGGTTTGCGGAAAATCAGTAAATTTGCAGCCGTTAAACGATTGTCGCAAGCCGTACGGCGCGCCGTCCGAAGCATCGGAAACACGCGCAGTCATACGGTTCGGCGACCATGAAAACTCATACGATGTCCCGTATAATAAATCTCACGCTCTCGCCCAAGCAGGCTGCCGATGCGAAATACTACACCTCGCAAGCGGCTCGCGAACTACATGTGCGCGAACAGGATATAGCACTTCTGCGAATCGTCAAACGTTCGGTCGACGCCCGTCGAGGCGCACTCAAAGTAAACCTGTCGCTCGAAGCGTTCATCGACGACGAACCGCAGCCGGCACCGCTCCGGTTCGACTATCCGTCGGTCGACGGAAAGCGCGAAGCGGTCATCATCGGTGCTGGACCGGCAGGACTTTTCGCGGCATTGCGGCTTATCGAATCGGGCGTGAAACCGATAATCTTCGAGCGCGGCAAAGAGGTCGTGGAGCGCGGAAAGGACATCGCCCGCATACAGCGCAACCAAGGCATCGACCCCGATTCGAACTATGCGTTCGGCGAGGGCGGCGCAGGCACGTTCTCCGACGGCAAACTGTTCACCCGCAGCAAGAAGCGCGGCGACTACAACCGCGCATTGCAGCGGCTCGTATTCCACGGCGCATCGCCGGAGATATTATACGAAGCGCATCCGCACATCGGTTCGGACAGGCTGCCGCGAATAATAGCCGACATCCGACGGCAAATCATCGCGTCGGGCGGCGAGATTCATTTCGGCAAACGGGTTACGGCGATAAAGATTCGCAACGGTCGCGTCGCAGGCATCGAAGCCGACGGCGCGAATGTCGATACCGACACCGTAATCGTCGCTACGGGACACTCTGCCCGCGACATTTACGAGATGCTCGACGCAGGCGGCGTAAGGCTCGAAGCGAAGCCGTTCGCAATGGGCGTCCGCATCGAACATCCGCAATCGCTTATCGACCGCATACAGTACCACTCGTCGGAGCAGATGGAGTATCTGCCGGCGGCATCCTACTCGCTCGTCGCGCAGATAGGCGGACGCGGCGTCTACTCGTTCTGCATGTGTCCGGGGGGATTCATCGTTCCGGCGATGACAGATGCGTCGGAATCGGTCGTGAACGGAATGTCGCCGAGCCGGCGCAACTCGCCGTTCGCCAATTCGGGTTTCGTAACGGAGATACGGCTGTCCGATTTCGAGCATCTGCGACCGAAATACGGCGAACTCGCAGGATTGCAGTTCCAGCGCGAACTCGAACGAGCAGCCCGAGAGAACGGCGGCGAAAACCAGACCGCACCGGCGCAGCGCGTTGCGGACTTCGTCGCGGGGCGCGGTTCGTCGTCGCTGCCCAAATCGTCATACGTCCCGGGGTTGGTATGCTCGCGGCTCGACGAATGGATGCCACAATTCATGTCGTCGCGCCTGCGCGAAGCAATCCGCGTATTCGACAAGCGCATGCACGGCTATCTGACTGACGAAGCGATAGTAGTCGGCGTCGAATCGCGCACCTCGACACCTGTCCGCATCCCCCGCGATGCACAAACGCTGATGCACCCCGAGGTCGAAGGACTTTTCCCGTCGGGCGAGGGTGCAGGATACGCCGGCGGCATAATCTCGGCAGCACTGGACGGCGAACGAATCGCCGAAGCGGTAACCGAATTCTTCAAGAGAAGACAGGCTCAAAGAGGATAACCACCGTTCCCAAAGACCTTAACGACTTTAAAGTCTTTAAAGACTTTAAGGACTTTACCGGCAAAAATAATGTCGTGTTTACTTGCTAAAATGTAAAATATAATTTACATTTGCATCGTAATTGTACAATTTACGTATAAACCTTTCAAACAAAGACATTATGAAAAGCACAAATCTTTTATTGCCTCACGCCTTCGCTAAGATAGGCTGGTGCATGTTGCTGCCGTCAATCGCAATAGGCGCGGCAATTCTACTATCGTCGATAACGGCATCCGATTACGCACGTATACTGAATATTAACGGAGCGGTTGCAGAGATAATAATCAACGACGCCGCGATAATCGGCATAATTCTCGGAGCGATATTCGTTACGTGCGCAAAAGAACCGGTAGAGGATGAGATGATTTCGTCCGTCAGACGCGATTCGCTGCTCGTTGCGTTCTACATAAGTTGCGCGCTGCTCATTGCAAGTACGATTCTGGTAAACGGACTGTTTTACATCAATGTAATGATGTACAATATGTTCGCAATCCCGCTGGTATTCCTTGCCGTATTCCGCATAAAGATATGGCGGCTCAAAAAAAGCAATTCCGATGAAGAATAGCATTCGCGTATCGCGCGCCGAAATGCGCGTAACCCAGCAGCAACTGGCGGAATCGGTAGGTGTCAGCCGCCAGACGATAAACGCAATCGAGGGTGGACGGTTCATTCCGTCTACGGTGCTGGCACTCAAAATAGCCCGTTTCTTCGGCAAGACCGTCGAATCGGTATTCTCGCTCGAAGAAGGAGAATAAGAATGACTTTAAAGTCCTTAACGGCAACGGGTCGCCTTTTCGGGCGACCCGTTTCATTAAACTAAACATAGGAGCGATACTACCGCTTCAACACGAAACGGATAATCGCCCATCCGCCGAAAATCTGCAACAGCATTCCCGGGATTCCGATACGGAAATCCTGCAACGCGTCGAACAAATCGCCGACCATAATCCACTCGCCTATCGTTCCGACCGCTTGATAGAACAGCACCACGCCGACCATAACGGCTAACGAAACCCGCTTGAAGCGATACGCCGCATATCCCGCCGCACCGGCAAGCACCGCCGATTTGAGCAGTATCGCAGGCAGCGAAGCCACGGCAGGCATACCGAATGCCGCGCAATTCACGAGCGGCGACAGAACCGCCGTGAGCAGACCGACGCGCCAGCCGTACTTGTATGCGCCGACGAGCGTAAAGAAGTAAATCGGCAGCCACGTCAAACCGCCCTGCGGCACGAGGTGGCAAAGTTGAGGCAGTGCGATATTGCCGAGAACAAAGAGTGCCGCGACCATATAGGTGCGCGCTTCGCCGTAACCGAACGAATAGAGTTTTACTGATGGAGTTTGCATAATTTATAGTTTTTTAATCCAATACAACAAGTTCGTAATCCTGGCTTCCCATGCCCAACTGCTCGGCATAGTCGAGAGTGTGCATGCCGTTGCGCGAATCGATGCGCTCGATAAGGTGAATCTTGCCGTGGTCTTCCGATGCACGCACCATATCGACGCACGCCTTGTCGAGTGCCACGGGGTCGAGCGACGCGAGGATGCCGATGTCGCCCATCTTCGGGTCTTCGGGCTTCGCCACGCAGTCGCAATCGACGGAGAGGTTGTTGGCAACGCTGATATACAGAATCTTGTCGCCGCAATGGTCGATTATCGCCTTCGCCGCCTCGGTCATCGATTCGAGGAAATCATCCTGCGGCGGCAGGTTTTTCCACACCTCGGTCTGGCTTTTGGTCTTGCCCGCCGAGTGTATCCATGCCTTGCCCGCCGACGAAGCGATACCGATTGAGATATTCTTTATCGCACCGCCGAAACCTCCCATAGGATGTCCCTTGAAATGGGACAGCACGACCGTGAAATCGTAGTCGGGATAGTTCTTGCCGACGAAATCCTCTTTCAGGTGTTTTCCGCCAGCCACCGGCAGCGACACTTCGCCGTCGGCATCCATGATATCGACTTTGGCGATAGCCGTAAATCCGTGGTCGGCTGCTGCCTTCAAGTGGCTTTCGGTATCGGCGCGACCGCCACCGTAAGCGGTGTTGCACTCGATAATCGTTCCGTTCACCTTATGCACCAAATCCTTTATCAGGTCGGGATTCAGATAGTTGTTGTTGCCCGGCTCGCCGGTCGAAAGTTTGACGGCTACCCTGCCCTCCGCCTTACGACCGAGCATGTCGTAGATTTTCAGGAGATTTTCGGACGAAATCTCCTTGTACATGTAGACCTTCGGTTTCGATGCGCCGTCGGACGTCTTTTTCGCCGCGCCGCTGCATCCCGATACCATCAATGCTGACATAATCGTTAAAAATATTAAAGGTTTCATAATCGTTTGTTATATCAAAAGTTCAATTGCTTGCACCTTTTTCCGCCTCGGCATAGCCCGAACGAGTTCGGCTCTGCACTCGGCTTAACGAAAAGGTTGAATTTCAGTCCTCCCATCACCGTCGCTCTCGGCATCGGATAACCGGCGTTGATTTCGTAACGCTGCGCCAGAAGATTGTCGCCGCGCACCCATATGTCGAGCCATTTCGCCGCACGGAACTCTCCGCGCACGTTCCACAGCACGAAATCCTCGGTCTTCTCCGTCCCGCGTCCGTTGGTTACGACGGACGTATACAGCCCCGCGATATACTGAATGCCCGTAGCCACCGACCAGCGTCCCTTGACGAACGACGCACCGACATAGAGTTTGTGTTCGGGAGCGGCAAGCACGGGGTTCTCCATGTGCAGAAAACTGTAATTCGCATCGACCGACCACGAAGCGTCGATTCTGTAAGCCGTCTGCACCTCGACGCCCGTATTGTCGATTTTGCCGCTGTTCATGTTGAGCGGCGTCGCACCCTCGCGCGGTACGGCGAATATCAGGTTCTCGCCGTCGATATAGAACAGGTTCACACCCCACGACAGCCGACCGTCGAGCAGCCGCTGCGAGAGCGCGATTTCGTAGTTCCACATCCGCTCCGGCTTCAAATCGGGATTCTGCGGCGGGAACATATACATTTCGCGAATCGTCGGATACCGGAAGCCTTTCGCCGCCGACACTTTCAGTTCGAGCGAGTACGGCAGGTGAAGCGACACTCCCGCCTGCGGAATCCACTCGCCGCCGACGTGCGAATGGCGGTCGTAGCGCACTCCCGCATCTATCGTAACGCGGCTGCCGATATGCTGGCGGAAATCGACGTAGCCCGCAATCTCGTGCTGCACCTTGTCGGCGAGTTCCGCCCTCTCGCCCGCGCGTTCGCCCGCGACATACCTGTTCCATGCCCTGCCGCCGAAACGGTAATAATCGACGCCGACCGTCAGCCGGTTGCCATTGAACATGCGGACGCCCTGATACCACGAAACACCCATCATGTCGTCGCGCGAGTTGAACAGATACTCCTTGGGATTGCTGTTGTCGTCGGGATTGACGGTGTAGCCATCGTTTATCTTGTGGCGACCCCAGTTATAGAACACGCTCAATGCGCCGGAAGTCCTTTCGTAACTGTTCTCGACGGCGAACGACGTCATTCCGCGTGTTACGTGCTGGTCGGCATCCTCCATCGGAGAGGTCGTCTGCCCGGGTTGCGAAGCGTTGAAATGCGTAACGTTCACGTCCGCCCTTATGCTCCACGCCTTCGAGAATTCGTAGCCCAGTTTGGCGTAGCCGCCGTACTGCTCGAAACCCATGTTGCGCCGATGCCCGTCGGTGCGGTTGTACGACGCGCTAACCACGCTCGTAAAACCCTTCACCCGCGCACGGTTCGTAACATCGGTCTGCAACGTATTGTACGAGCCGTAGCCCATATCGACATCGGTGCGCACGCCGTCCTCTTTCATGCGTCGCGTAACTATGTTCACTACCCCGCCCATCGCGTTCGAGCCGTAAAGCACCGACGCAGGACCGCGCAGCACCTCCGCCCGTTCTGCCATAAGCGACTGGCAGGCATCGGCTATCGGGTGTCCCATCATGCCCATATACTGCGGATGACCGTCGATAAGCACCATAAGCCGTCCCGTGCCGCCGCTCAATCCGCGCAGCGAGATTCCGCCCGCCGCGCCGTCAGACACGCCGTAGCCCATCACGCCGCGCGAGGTTACGAACATCCCCGGCACCTGCTCGGTAAGCAACGGAAGCAGCGACGGCTGTCTGCCGCTCTCGATTTTGTCGCGACCGACGACCGAAACCGTCATCGGCAGATGCCGCAAATCGGTTTCGCTGCGGGTACCCGTAACGACAACATTCTCTATATCTACGCGTCTGTCCTGCGGTATGCTGTCCTGCGAAGCGACCGCACGTTCGTCCTGCGCCCGCAGGCTTGCGGTCGTAAGAACGAATACTATGAATAAAAGCGGTTTCCTCATCAATGTTTGCAATATTCCTATTTCAGTTGCTCGACGAAATCGATAATCAGCGGCAGACACTCCTCGGCGGTGCGGCAGTCGCGACACATCGTTTCGACGGGACACCAACCGGTGTTGGTACGGTTGGAGATATGCGGCACTTCGAGCGTGTAATCGACCTTCACGCCCGCATTTTCGAGCAGTTCGCGCGCGGGACGGCTTATCACGTCGGCAAACAGACGGTCTACGCCGCCAAGCACCATCAGTGCTGCCGCACCCTTGCCGACGACCTTGTCGGCGACGAACGCTCCGTCGAGAAATTCGCGTTCGGTTTTCAGCAGGCGGAACAAATCCTTGATGCCCCGTTCGTGGAAAATGCGTACCGTATCGCCGTTGCGTATCACGCAAGAGCAGTTTTCGATGAACAGGCAGTCGATAACGTTCTGCCGCTGCATCGCGGAAAGAGTATCCGCAGTCATTTGTCGTGTTTTATTTCTCATTTGCATCGATGTTTCGCGACATGGCATCAATAACCGAACCGTTTTGCGGCTTCGCGCATGCGTTCGACGATTTTCACGCCGAACGGGCATCGCGTTTCGCACGCACCGCAGCCGACGCACTCCGACGCGTGATGGGTCAGTAAGGCATAGTGTTCGCGCACCGTTTCGGGAATTTCGCCCTGCGCCGCAGCGAGGTTGAAAAACTTGTTCACCGCCGCGATGTC
This sequence comes from uncultured Alistipes sp., assembly GCA_905213895.1. GTDB lineage: Bacteria > Bacteroidota > Bacteroidia > Bacteroidales > Rikenellaceae > Alistipes. The sequence continues at coordinate 45,007 of CAJMKE010000013.1, read as the reverse complement.
GATTCCCGCCGTACACGGCGCACAGTGTCCGCAGTACATACAGTGTCCTTTCCACGAAAACTTTTCGAGACCCGTCATTGCCGAGGCATAGTCGCGCTCCGCAGCCGAAGCGTCGCACCATGCGAGCGCAGCCGCTATCTCGTCCGTGCTTTTGCATCCGACCATCACCGCCGCCACGGCAGGTCGCGTCAGCGCGTATTCGATGCACTGCACTGCCGTCATCGAGCGTCCGAACGGCGAATTCCCGTCATCGAGCAAATCTCCGCCGCCATAGACCTTCATCACGTCTATCGCGATGCCGTCGCGTTCGCATATTTCGTAGAGCGATTCGCGGTCGGGGTCGATATTCTGCAACGCATTCGCATAACTCTCGTCAGCCCACAGCGCATCCACATCCTCGCCCGCGGGCTGCATGTCGTAGCACGGATTTATCGAGAACATGATTACGTCCACCAGCCCCGTTTCCGCCGCCATGCGGGCGACAACCGGGTTATGGCTGCTGATACCGATACTGCGTATACGCCCCTCCGCCTTCAACCGCTGTGCGTAACGGATTATCTCGCCGTCGAACACCTTATGGAAATCGTCCACGGCATCGATATAGTGAATCATTCCGATGTCGAGGTAATCGGTGCGCAGTTGTTCCAACTGCAACTCGAACGAAGCGACGGTCTTCGCCATATCGCGCGTGCGCAGATACTGGTCGTTCTCCCATGCGGTGCAAAGATGCCCCTGAATTACGAAACCGTCGCGTCTGCCTTCGAGTGCCGCGCCTATGTTGCTGCGCAAATCGGGATTCGACGAATAGATGTCGATGAAATTAACTCCGTGCGAAATGGCGAAGTCCAAATCCGCCTTCACCTCGTCTGCCGACTTGTTCATGAACCCTTCGCAGCCGAGGGCAATCGCGCTCACGCGGATTCCCGTGCGTCCCAATATTCTGTACTCCATATCCTTTTAGAACTCCTTGCCCTGTTTGAGCCGTTCCACGAAATTGTCGATGCGCCGCATCTGCGCCGGAATATTTATTCCCTGCGGACAGTGATGCACGCACCGGTTGCAGCCGATGCAGTGGTCTGCCTGACGCAGGCGCGGCACGCTGCGGTCGTAGCCAATCAGGAACGCACGGCGCGCACGGCGGTAATCCTCGTCCTGCGAACTTACCGGCACATTGCCCTCGTTGATACACTTGTTATAATGGGCGAATATCCCCGGAATATCCAGTCCGTATGGACACGGCATACAGTACTGGCACGCCGTACACGGAACCGACGGATAACGCAGCATAGCCTGCGCGGTATCTTCGAGCAGTTCGAGTTCGGCATCCGTACACGGGTCAAGCGGCGAATACGAGCGCAGGTTGTCCTGCAAATGCTCCATATACGTCATGCCGCTGAGCACCGTCAGCACATTCGACGGCGTACCGGCATAGCGGAATGCCCACGAAGCGATGCTGTCGTCGGGGCGACGCTGTTTGAGCCGAGCCATAAGGAAATCGTTCAGGCTCGCCAGACGTCCGCCGAGCAGAGGTTCCATGATAACCACAGGAATATTGCGTTTCACGAGTTCGCCGTAGAGATATTCGGCATCGGTATTCCTCTCGTTCACCTCCTTGGCATGCTTCCAGTCCACGTAGTTCAACTGAATCTGCACGAAATCCCACTTGTACTCGTCATGGCGCGAAAGCAGATAGTCGAACACCTCTATGTCGCCGTGATACGAGAACCCGAGATTGCGGATGCGTCCCGCAGCACGCTCGGCAACGAGAAAATCGAGTATGCCGTTGTCGAGATAACGACCGCGCAGAGCCTCCATGCCGCCCATGCCGATGCCGTGCAGCAGCATATAGTCGATATAGTCGGTCTGCAACTCCTTGAGCGAATTGCGGTACATAGCAATCGACGCTTCGCGGCTCCATGTGGACGGAGCAAAATTGGAGAGTTTGGTCGCGATGAAATACTTGTCGCGCGGATGACGGCTCAAAGCAATACCCGTCGCGTGTTCCGACCGACCCTTGCAATACGCCGGCGACGTATCGAAATAGTTCACGCCGTGGGCAATCGCATAATCGACGAGTTCGTTCACGGCGTTCTGGTCGATGTCGTCCGCCTTATCGCGCGCGCTGTCGCCCTTGACGGTCGGCCAGCGCATACAGCCGTAGCCCAGCAGCGAAACCTTGTCGCCCGTCTTGGGATTGGTGCGGTATGTCATCCTGTCCGTCGGCACATCTCCGACAGCGATACCCTTTCCGTCAATCGGATTGCGTTTAGCGTCGCAGCCTACAATCGTAGCGGCGGAAACTATGGCAGCACCTGCGCCGAGCCGTTTCAGAAACTCGCGGCGGTTCATTCCCTTATTATTTTTGTTTTCCATGGCAGTGTCGGTTTAGATTGTTCTGTGATTTCGGTGTCCTTCGACATATATCGCGCTGAACGGACGAGCCGGACAGAGATTCTCGCATGCGCCGCAGCCGATGCAGCGTTCGGTATTGACCACCGGAATCTTTGGCGAATCGGCGATTTCGGAGTCGGACGGCGTCATCGTTATCGCACCGCTCGGGCAGTGGCGGGCGCAGTTGCCACACTCCACTCCGTCTGTCAGCGGCACGCAGTTCTCCTTAATCCACACGGCGTGTCCGATTTGCGTGGACGACTTCTCCGCGACCGTTATCGGACGTATCGCACCAGTCGGGCAGACATCCGAACAGCGGGTACACTCGGGACGGCAGTAGCCCCGTTCATACGACATTTCGGGCTGCATCAGCGTCGCGAGATTGCCCGACGGACGCAGAACGCCGTTAGGGCATACCGACACGCACAACTGGCAGCCGGTACAGTGGTCAGCCATATTGCGCGCACTGAGCGAGCCGGCAGGAGTTATGCGGTCGCTGCGCTTCGGAATCTTCTTGTCGGCTATCACGGCAAGTCCGCCGTCCACCTTCTTCTCCTGCGCCTTGACAGCCGCAGTGGCGGCGAAAACCGCAGCGAGCGACAGGAATTTGCGGCGCGAGATGCCATTTCCGTCGGCTGATTCGGCAGCAGCGGGTTCGACGGGCTTCACCGGTTCGGCATGTTTAGCGGATTTGCGGCGTGCGGTATACGAAATCGCATGCTTGCTGCAATTTTCCAGACAGTCAAAGCAGGCGACGCAGCGGCTGTAATCTATCGCATGATTCTTGGCATCGATGCACGAAGCCTTGCAACGGCGTGCGCACAAGCCGCAATCGACGCATTTTTCGGTGTCGATAACCGGTCTGAACAGCGAATAGCGCGACAGGAATCCGAGTACCGTTCCGACCGGACAGACGGTGTTGCACCATGTGCGACCGTTGCGCCATGCCAGCACCGCGATAACTACGAACGTCGCGAGAGCCACTCCGAATGTCGCCGCGCTCTTTATCCACACGTCGGTTTCGTAGAAGGCATAACTTCCGGCACGCTCGGCGACCCACGCCGCCAGATTGTTGCCCGCCTGCCATATCGGGGCGAACAGATTCTGGGCGATGCGACCGAACGCGCTGTACGGCGCAATCAATCTCGCCAGACCGCCTATCACAAGTCCTCCGCCCGCAACCAGCGAGACGATGAACAGAGCGAGCATACCGTAACGCAGCCACGATAGCGGCTTGGAATAGCGGAAGCGGTTGCGCTTCACTCTGCCTGCGACGGACGAAATGCCGTCCTGCATCACACCCAGCGGGCAGATTACCGAACAGTAGATTCGTCCGAACAACAGCGTAAGTATCACCAGTACGGCGACGACGCCGAAATTCAGAGCCAGCAGAGCCGGCAGGAACTGAATCTTCGCCAGCCAGCCGAACCACGCATGGAGCGTCCCCGTAAAGTCGAGGAACAGCAGCGTAACGAGTACGAAGCATACGACGGCGAATGCAATTCTGATTTTTCGCAACATAATTTTCTGTTTTTATCCTACGCGCCGCAACGCCCGACGACCGCGGCTGTCCGAAGCGGCGGGCGACTGCTGACGCAACGATTTTTATCTATGGCAAAGATAATGATTTTCCGCAATCCGCCATAATACACGGATTACGGTAAAACATACCAATATTACCGATTTAATCATCCGTATCCGCTATCGAACCGACCGAAAGCGCGAGGCGGCAGGCATAATAATTGAATGCAATTATATGCAAGCGAAACGAAAACCATCAAAAAGGGCAATGAAACGGACTTTGAAATTCACGGCAGCGGCAATCGCCGCCACGGCAGTCTGCCTGTCGGCACGGGCGGAATCGCGGGATTCGCTCAAAACATCGGACATAAATCCAATAGAAAGAGTGGTCGTAACCGGAACTCGCAGCGAAACCGACGTGCGTCTGCTCCCGATGACGGTATCGGTCGTGGGCAGAAAAAAGATAGACGAAGGATTCCGCAATTCGATACTGCCGTCGCTGACCGAGCATGTTCCGGGGCTGTTCGTAACCTCGCGTGGCATCATGGGCTACGGCGTTTCTACCGGCGCATCGGGAGGAATGAGCATGCGCGGAATAGGCGGCAGCCCGACCACGGGACTTCTCGTTCTGATAGACGGACATCCGCAATACATGGGTCTTATGGGGCATCCGATAGCCGACGCCTGCCAGCCGATGCTCGCCGAAAAGGTCGAAGTCGTGCGCGGTCCGGCATCGGTGCTGTACGGCTCGAACGCCATGGGCGGGGTGATAAACATCGTTACGCGCAAGACGAAGGAGGACGGCGCAAGCACCGATTTGCGCGCCGGCTACGGTTCGTACAACACGGTGCAGTCCGAACTCACCAACCGTGTGCGGGTAAAGGGATTCACGAGTACCCTTACCGGCTCCTACAACCGCACCGACGGACATCGACGCAACATGGGCTTCGAGCAGTACGGCGGCTACGGAAAGTTCGGATACGAAATGGGCAGACACTGGAATGCCGCCATAGACTTGAACGTTACGCATTTCAACGCCTCGAACCCGGGTACGGTCTCATCCCCGCTAATCGACAACGATTCACACATCACCAGAGGCATGGCGTCGTTCGCGCTGCACAACGAATACGCCAAGACGTCAGGTTCGATAAGCGTTTTCCACAACTGGGGAGTACACAAAATCAATGACGGCTACCCCGAAGGCGGAACGCCGCCCGACTACCGGTTCAACTCGCGTGACCGCATGTCGGGAGTATCGGTCTATCAGAGCATACGTCTTTTCAAGGGCAACCGCACGACCTTCGGAGCGGACTATTTCAATTTCGGCGGCAAAGCATGGAACAAGTATGTCGCGGGCGAACGCGCGGGCGAGCGCAGCGAAATAGCCGACAAGGAACAGCACGAAGTTGCGGGTTACGTCGATTTCCGCCAGAACATAACGCACTGGCTGATTATCGACGCCGGAATACGCTACGACCATAATTCGCACTGCGGAGGAGTATGGATACCGCAGGGCGGAGTGTCGTTCCTGCTGCCGCGCAGCGTCCAGATAAAGGCTATGGTGAGTAAGGGTTTCCGATTCCCGACGATTCGCGAGATGTACATGTTCCCGCCGCAGAATCCCGACCTGAAACCGGAGAGCCTCGTCAATTACGAACTCTCGCTCAAACAGGACGGCGTAGGAAGCATATTCTCCTACGGGCTGAACGTCTACTATATCGACGGCGACAACTCCATAATACTCGTCCCGACCGACGGGCGCATGAAATACATGAACACCGGACGAATACGCAACTTCGGAATCGAATGCGAAACCGAACTGCGATTCTCTCCGGCATGGACGCTCTCTGCCAATTACAGTTGGCTCAAAATGAAATATCCGGTCGTCGCGGCACCCGAACACAAATTGTTCTGCGGCATAAATTTTGCGAAAAGACGGTGGAACGTATCTACCGGCGTACTTTACATACGAGGGCTTTATACGCAGACCGACCCGGTAAAGAGGGAGAATTTCGTGTTATGGAACGCCGACATGAATTTCCGAGCCGCCAGGTGGCTCGAAATATTCGTCCGCGGCGAGAATCTGCTGGCACAACGCTACGAAATCAACGCAGGTTATCCGATGCCGAAAGCGACCGTATTCGGAGGATTGAACTTTCACTTTTAAAAACTAAAAGAATATGAACACAACCACTGTCAAACTTCATTCGTTGGGCTATTCGCAGGCAAAGACCTACACGACAGCCGCACTTTTCGTACTCGGCAACATCGCGCTTCCGCAACTCTGCCACCTCATCCCGCAGGGAGGCGCGACGCTGCTGCCGATTTACTTCTTCACGCTGCTCGGCGCGTACAAGTACGGCTGGCGCGTCGGTCTGCTCACCGCAATCGTGTCGCCGCTGGCTAACAGCGCGCTTTTCGGCATGCCCGCAGCAGCCGCAGTACCGGCAATCATGGCGAAATCGATTCTGCTCGCAGTCATCGCCGGCATGATTGCTTCGCGCACCAAGAAGGTATCGGTACTTCTGCTCGCCGCGGCGGTTCTCTCGTCGCAGATTCTGGGAACGGCAATCGAATGGCTCGGTTCGGGTTCTTTCTTCGAAGCAATGCAGGATTTCCGCATCGGTATCCCGGGTATGCTGTTGCAGGTATTCGGATGCTGGGCAATTCTGAAATACGCACTCAAAAAATAGACCGGCAATGGACAAAAAACTCGGGCTGGGATGTATGCGGCTGCCGCTTACGAATCCCGATGACGTATCGTCGATAAACATCGGCGAACTGTCGCGAATGGTCGATTTGCTTATCGAGAACGGATTCACCTATTTCGACACCGCCTACACCTACCACGACGGACACTGCGAGGCGGCGTTGCGCAAGGCTCTCGTGGAGCGTTATCCGCGCAACGCATACTCTCTCACCGACAAACTGCCGACGCTTCTTCTCGAAAGCGAGGAGCAGCAGGAGCGCATCTTCGCCGAGCAACTCGAACGCTGCGGAGTGGAGTATTTCGACCGCTATCTGGTGCATTGCGCCACTGCGGCATTCTACGAAAAGGCGGAGCGTTTCCGCAGTTTCGAATTCGCAATCCGCAAAAAACGCGAAGGGCTGACCCGCATGATAGGCTTCTCGTACCACGATTCGCCGGAACTGCTCGACGCCCTCCTCACCCGCTATCCGGAGGTGGATTTCGTACAGTTGCAAATCAGTTACATCGACTGGGAGCGCACGCCTATTCAGGCTCACCGGTGCTACGACATCGCGCGACGCCACGGGAAACCGGTAGTCGTCATGTGCCCGCTCAAAGGCGGTATGCTCGCCGATGTCCCGTCGGCGGTCGAAAGGCTGTTCAAGGCGTATGCGCCCGACGCTACGCCCGCTTCGTGGGCTATACGCTACGCCGCAAGCCCCGAGGGGGTTACGACCGTACTCAGCGGTATGTCGTCGGTCGCGCAGGTCGAAGAGGCGATTGCCTACATGCGCGATTTCAAACCGCTGAACGAAGAGGAACGCGCGATAGTGGACGAAGCGACGGACATCATCTGCCGCACCACGCCGATTCAATGCACCTCGTGCGGCTATTGCGTGCCGGCATGTCCTGCGAACATTCCGATTTTCGAGTATCTGCACCTCTACAACGTGCGTATCGAAACCGGAATCTCGGGTTCGGGCGACACCGAGCGCGCCTACCGCTCGTTCGCGGAGGAGAATTACGGCAAGGCATCGGACTGCATCGGCTGCAAACAGTGCGAGGGTTCGTGTCCGCAGCATCTGTCGATAGCCTCGTGGATTGCCAAGGTAGCCGACATGTTCGAATCCGCCGAGTGCGGCAGGAAAGCGGCTCAGGTCTGAAACGAAAAATCGGGTATGCGACTGCATACCCGATTTCCGAATCGAAACCGCCGTCCGTATCACGAAACCTTCACGACCGAACGTCCGAGCCACACCAGCAGCAGACCGAGAGCGAAACTCAATCCGGCGTAAAGCCCGAAGTAGAGCCACTGTTTCTGTTGCAGGAGCAGATACATGTCGTCGGCGAGCGACGAGAAGGTCGTGAATCCTCCGCAGAAACCGGTGATGAGGAAGACATTCATCTGCGGCGAAATCATCTGCGTTTTCTCCGCCATTCCGAAGAAGATGCCGATTACGAAACTGCCTATCATGTTCACGGCGAAAGTTCCCCACGGGAATGCCGACACGAACAGCAGATGACAGAGTTTTCCGGTCAGGAATCGCAGGCACGTGCCGACGAATCCGCCGAGACCGGCGATAATCATTGCTTTTAACATAAACGATATATTTTTAATTGATACGTCATTGCGTTTCCCAAATTCGATGCCAATGGCATATAATTTGACTTATGGCGTAAACAAAAATATAAAAACATTCCAGAATATGCATTTGACACCAAGAGAAATCGACAAACTGATGCTCCTTTCGCTCGGCATGATAGCCGAACGCCGCAAGGAAAAAGGACTTAAACTCAATTATCCCGAGGCGGTAGCCTACATCACCTCCACCGCGCTCGAAGGCGCACGCGAAGGCAAGACCGTGGAAGAGGTCATGAAGGACGCCGCGTCCGTGCTGACCAAAAAAGATGTCATGGAGGGCGTTGCCGACATGATAACGCTGTTGCAGGTCGAAGCGGTATTCACCGACGGCTCGCGACTGGTGAGCATCCATCATCCTATCAAGTAATTCAAAAAAAGACACACCGTTATGAACAAGACAAATTCCGCAACCGATGCCAGAAAGGCACCGCAGCAGAGCCTGTATCCGAACAAGAAGGGGTTCGCGCCGTCCAAGCCGGTCGCAGTCGGCGGCGTAATCCTCGACAGCACGCCGATAGAGTACAACAACGGACGCAAAACCGTGAAACTGACGGTACGCAACCGCGGCGACCGTCCGATTCAGGTCGGCTCCCATTTCCATTTCTTCGAGGTGAACCGTTATCTCGAATTCGACCGCGACGCGGCATTCGGATGCCACCTCAACATTCCGGCGACGACGGCGATACGTTTCGAACCTGGCGACCAGAAGGAGGTCGAAGTAGTGGCATACGCCGGCAAACGGCGAGTGATAGGCTTCAACGGGCTCGTAAACGGATACACCGGCGACGAGGATGCGCCTACATATTTCCCCGCACGTCTGCGCGCATTGCGCAAGGTACGCCACGCAGGCTTCATGATAGCCGGCGAGGACGCAAAGAAGAACATCGGCGAGCCTGCCGTCAAATCCGCTTCCGCCGCCCATGCGGCGAACGGTGCGGCGGACAAGGGCGCGTCGCAAAAGAGTAAAAACGATAAAAAATAGAATATATGGCAACAATTTCACGTCAGGAATACAACAACCTTTTCGGTCCTACCGTCGGCGACAAAATCCGTCTTGGCGACACCGACCTTTACGTCGAAATCGAAAAGGATTTGCGCGAATACGGCGACGAAGTGGTTTACGGAGGCGGCAAAACCATACGCGACGGTATGGGTCTCGCAAACACGATGACCTCCAAGGAGGGTTCGCTCGATTTGGTAATCACCAACGTAACGATAATCGACCCGATACTGGGCGTCGTCAAGGCGGATGTCGGAATAAAGGACGGCAAAATCGCCGGCATAGGCAAGGCGGGCAATCCCAACATAATGAACGGCGTGCATCCCGACCTCATCACGGGTGCGGCGACCGACGCCATTTCGGGCGAACATCTCATCCTCACGGCTGCCGGCATCGACGGACACGTCCACATGATTGCACCCCAGCAGGCATACGCCGCATTGAGCAACGGCATCACCACCGTATTCGGCGGCGGCGTGGGTCCGACGGACGGAAGCAACGGTACGACCATCACGTCGGGTCGCTGGAACATCGAACGCATTCTTAAATCGTTCGAGAGCATCCCCGTCAACGTAGGTCTGCTCGCCAAGGGAAACTGCTCGGGCGAACAGGCGTTGTCGGAGCAAATCGAGGCGGGAGCCTGCGGATTCAAGGTACATGAGGACTGGGGTTCCACTCCTGCCGCGATACGTGCGGCACTCGGAGTCGCCGACCGCTACGACGTGCAGGTCGCAATCCATACCGACACCCTCAACGAAGGCGGTTATGTCGAAGACACCATCGCCGCCATGGACGGTCGCACGATTCACACCTACCACACCGAGGGTGCGGGCGGCGGACATGCGCCCGACCTGCTGAAAGTGGCGTCGATGCCTTACGTGCTGCCATCGTCCACCAATCCTACCCTGCCGTTCGGCATCAACTCGCAGGCGGAGTTGTTCGACATGATTGTCGTATGCCACAACCTCAACCCTCAGATTCCGTCCGACGTCGCATTCGCCGAGAGCCGCGTGCGTCCCGAAACGCAGGCTGCCGAGAGCGTCCTGCACGACCTCGGAGTGCTGTCGATGGTTTCGTCCGACTCACAGGCGATGGGTCGTATCGGAGAGTCGTTCATGCGGACTTTCCAGACGGCGTCGTTCATGAAAAATGCGGTGGGCAAACTCGCCGAGGATGCCGACGGCAACGACAACTTCCGCGTACTGCGCTATCTGGCGAAAGTTACCATAAATCCGGCTATCACCTATGGCGTATCGGACTATATCGGTTCGGTCGAAAAGGGCAAAATCGCCGACCTCGTGCTGTGGGAGCCGCAGTTCTTCGGCGCGAAACCGAAGATGGTCATCAAGGGAGGTGTAATCAGTTGGTCCAACATGGGCGACCCGAACGCTTCGCTGCCGACCCCGCAGCCGTGCTACTATCGTCCGATGTTCGGCGGATTCGGTCAGGCACTGCCCGAATCCTGCATCTCGTTCGTTTCCAACGCCGCATGCTGCAACGGCATCAAGGAGCGTCTGTGCCTCGACCGCATGGTCAAGCCGGTACGCCGCACGCGACAACTGACCAAATACGACATGGTACTCAACGGCGGGACGCCGCAAATCGACGTCAATCCGGAAACGTTCGAGGTTCTGGTGAACAGCGTCCGTGCATACGTCAAGCCGGCGAAAGAGGTGTCGCTCGGACAACTCTACTGGTTCGGATAGAGAACTTACAGCCTTTCTAACGACTTTAAGGACACTAATGACTTTAAAGTCCTTAAAGTCGTTATCGCACACCGATAAAAACAGAGAATAAACAGATGAAAATATATACTGAAATCATAGGCAACATCCACTCTCCCGAGTGGGCGGTGAGTGCCGACGGATTCGACACCGAATACGTAGACCTCGACCAGTGGACGGCACAGAAGAGCCGTTTCGTAGCCAAAAGCGACCGCGACACCGAATACGCCGTCGCCCTGAAACGCCACACCCAACTGCTCGACGGCGACATAATCGAGTATCTGCCCGAGAGCCGCAAAATGGTCGTGGTGCGAATCAATCTCAACAGCGTTCTCGTCGCCGACCTCGGCGCGTTGAAGAACGATGCTTCCGAAAACATCATGCGCGTAGCCGTCGAACTCGGACACGCCATAGGCAACCAGCACTGGCCCGCCGTAATCAAAGGCTCGAAGGTATACGTTCCGCTGACGGTCGACCGCAAGGTCATGGACAGCGTCATGCGCACCCATCATCTCGAAGGGGTCGAATACTCCTTCCAGTCGGGTTCGGAGGTAATCCCCTATCTCGCTCCGCACGAAATCCGCCGTCTTTTCGGCGGCACGGGTCCCGACAGCAGCACGCACCATCATCACCACCACGAAGATTACGAACACGCATGCACAGAGTAGCCCGCCACGAAGACGACGTCAGGGCGGCGACAATCATGCGTCTGCTCGAATTCACCGACTCGGCGTTTCCCGTCGGGACATTCTCGTTTTCCAACGGTCTCGAAACGGCAGCCGAAACAGGTTCGGTGCGCGATGCCGCGACGCTCGAAGCCTACGCGCGCACCATGGCGCGTCAGGCGGCGTTCACCGACGGCATAGCGGCAGTGCAAGCCTTCCGCAGTTACTCGGCAGGAGATTTTCTGGGCATTCTCGAAGCGGACAGGCAGGCGATAATCTGCAAGATGAACGCCGAAGCACGTCTGATGACATGCCGCATGGGCAAGAAACTGGCGGAACTGTCGAAGCGCATATTCGACGACGAAATCCGCGACCGCTGGCTGGCTTACATCGCCGACGGCAACACCGCCGGCACCTATCCCGCGGCGCAGGGCATCGTATTCGCCGCATGCGGGATTTCGGAAAAGGGACTGTTCTGCTCGCACCAGTACGGAGTACTCAACATGATTCTCGGTGCGGCACTCCGCTGCGTCCGCGTGTCGCACTACGACACGCAACGCATTCTGTTCCGCATGAGCGATGAAATCGATGCGCTGTACGACGAAATCCGCAATGCCGATTTCGAGGACATACACGCTTTCAATCCGCAGGCGGACATATTCGCCTCGCTGCACGAAAAAGGAGACAAACGACTATTCATGAACTAAAATCACAACAAGCAATGAACAACACTTGCAGAATAGGAATCGGAGGACCTGTCGGCTCGGGCAAGACCGCACTGATAGAGGCTATCACGCCGCGTCTTCTGGACATGGGATACAAAGTATTGGTAATCACCAACGACGTGGTTACGACCGAGGACGCGAAACACGTCCGCAAGATGCTCAAAGGCATACTCGTCGAGGAGCGCATAATCGGTGTCGAGACCGGCGCATGCCCCCACACCGCCGTTCGCGAAGACCCGTCGATGAACATCGCCGCGGTCGAGGAGATGGAGGCTCGTTTTCCGGACGGCGACGTGGTGCTTATCGAGTCGGGCGGCGACAATCTGACGCTGACGTTCAGTCCCGCACTGGTCGATTTCTTCATCTACGTAATCGACGTCGCGGCGGGCGACAAAATCCCCCGCAAGGACGGACCGGGCATCTCGCAGTCCGACATTCTCGTAATCAACAAGACCGACCTCGCACCATACGTCCACGCCGACCTCGAAGTGATGCGGCGCGACTCGGAAATCATGCGCCCGGGGAAACCGTTCGTATTCACCAACTGCATGACGGGCGAGGGAATAGAGGAACTGATAGACCTGATACGTAAAATGGCTCTCTTCGACATCGAACTTCGCGACGAAAAGACCGCCGAAACAACGACCGCCGCACGATGAACTTCACCGACGTCAAAGAGATGCGCCCGTATCTCGACGAGCCGAAAGCGATGCCCGTCGGGACTGCCGGCAAGGTGGGCTATCTGCATCTGGGATTCGAACTCGACGGCGACGGGCGGTCGATAATGCGCGAATGGGAGCGGCGCGCGCCGCTTATCGTGCAGCAGGAACTCTACTTCGACGAAGAGATTCCCGAAATGCCGTGCGTCTACATCCTGTCGTCGGGAGGACCGAATGTGGACGGCGACCGCTACGAGCAGAGTTTCGTCGTGCGCCGCAACGCATTCGCCCACATATCGACCGGTGCGGCGACAAAACTCGCCGAGATGCGCTATAACTTTTCGGGTCTGACGCAGAAAATCGAACTCGAAGAGGGAGCGTACCTCGAATACATTCCCGAACAGATAATTCCGTGCCGCCACACGCGGTTCATCGCCGACACGACGATACGCATCGCTCCGACGGCGACGCTGTTCTACTCGGAAATATACATGAGCGGGCGCAAATATTTCGGCGAGGGCGAACGGTTCGCCTACGACATACTGTCGGTCTGCACCCGCGCGGAGCGACCCGACGGCACGCCTCTGTTCCGCGAAAAGTTCATCGTGCGTCCCGAACTCCGTTCGCCCGAAACACTGGGTGTAATGGACGGCTACGACGTGTTCGCCAATGTCATCGTACTGACGCCGCCCGACACCGCCGACGCGATTTACGAACAGACGCGGGCTTTCATCGACGAAAGCAGGAGGCTCGCAGCCGGCATAACCCGACTGCCCGAAGGGTGCGGACTGTCGTACAAGGTGTTGGGCGACGAGACCGACCCCGTGAAACGCGCCGTCAGGGACTTCTGCTCGACGGTGCGCCGCGCAGTCAAGGGAAAACCCGTTTTCGGAGAGTTCCCATGGCGATAAAACCACTGAAATTCAAAATAGAAAATTTATGGCAAACAATTCAATCGCACAACCGGACAAGACCGACGGTCTGTCAGGTTTCATCGGAACGCTGTTTCGCGGCGCGGGGCAGGTGATGTTCCAGAACAGCGCATGGACGGGACTTCTGTTCATCATCGGAATCTTCTACGGCGCCTACCACGAGGGCATGGGCATCGTCGCCTGGGGAGCGGTACTCGGACTGGTCGTATCGACCCTTACCGGCTATACTCTCGGACTGCCCGCAAAGGACGGACGAGAGGGACTGTGGGGCTTCAACGGCATCCTCGTCGGATGCGCATTCCCGACATTCATGGGCAACACCGTATGGATGTGGCTGGCACTGATTCTGTGCGCCGCACTCACGACATGGGTGCGCACGGGATTCAACAACGTGATGAAGCCGTGGAAAGTCAATTCGTTCACCTTCCCGTTCGTATTCTGCACATGGCTGTTCCTGCTCGCGGCACGAGCCATGCACGGCATTCCGCCGACGCACATGTCCGACCCGTCGCTACCAGAAGCGTTCGTCTCGGGAGAGAGCATACGCTTCCTCGCCCTGATAATATATTGGTTGAAAGGAATCGCGCAGGTATTTCTGATAGATTCGTGGGTAACGGGACTTCTGTTCCTTATCGGACTGTTTATCGGCAGCCGCTGGGCGGCACTTTGGGCGGCACTCGGCTCGGCTCTCGCGCTCCTCGTCGCGATACTCTTCGGAGCGTCAGGTTATGACATCGCCCATGGTCTTTACGGATTCAGCCCCGTTCTTACGGCAATCGCGCTGGCAACGGTATTCTACAAACCGTCTTTCCGCTCGGCGATATGGGCATTGCTCGGAATCTGCGTTACGGTATTCGTCCAAGCCGGAATGAACGTAATGACGGCTCCGCTCGGCATCGCTACGCTGACTGCACCGTTCTGCGTCGCCACATGGATGTTCCTGCTCCCGCTCATCAAGTTCGATTACGAGAAGGAACCCGACCACTCGAACTGGTACGCCGAGAACAAAACGCATCTCAGCCGCCGGATGTCGAAATAACCGTCGGAACGAAACCGAACGAGGCTGTGCATCGACTGCACAGCCTCGTTTTATTTGGTCTCAATGATATTGACGAAGCAAATACCCGTTATACGGTTGTTGCGGTGCGTCAGAACGGGTAAGATGCAAGGCGTTGAGATTTTTGGCGAGGGAGTTTACTCGTCGTAAATGACCGAGCCGAAATATCGAAAACAACGCAGCAGATTGCCCGTTATGACACACCGCCGACCTTGCGTCCGAGAACAGCCGTTACGAGCGCACCGACAAGCAGTATTCCGATGGTTACCGACATCGTAAGCGTCAATCCGCCGGCTTTCAGCAGAACCGGCATGAACAGCACGCCGATGATTCCGCCCAGTTTGCCGAGCGCGGCGGCGATGCCCGCACCCGCGCCGCGGTCTTCCACCGGATATATCTGCGCGGGAAGGATAAATGTTATCAGATGCGGTCCTGCATTGAGGAACAGTTCGAATATCATGAATCCCGCTATCGCCGCCCAGACGTTCCAGTGCAGTTCATACGCCGTCAGCAGCAGAGCAAGTCCCGCGGCGCACAGAATGAAGCCCCACGTCTGCATGCGGACATGGCTGAAACGGTTCATATAGCGCAATCCGAGCGCGAAACCGAGCAGCACGAACAAATTTATGTATACCGTCTTCTCGACCGAATCGACTATATGCGCGAATCCGCTGTCCGACGACGATTCGATGCCGAGAGCCATGACGAGCATCGGCAGGAACACGCCTATTCCGTATACCCCGACGCCCTCGCAAGCCCACGGAATACCGCTGAAAACCACTTTCTTTCCGTTGCCGTTACGGAACATGTCCAGCCACGACGACTTCGCGGCTGCGGACTTCTCGGTCGCCTTCGAGTCGCTTATCATGACATCGGGACCGAGGAAATATCTGATTGCGTGTTCGGCTTCCGCCCTCTGCCCGTGGGCGAGCAGCCAACTCGGGCTTTGGAAAAACCTTACGCGGGTAAGCAGCATGACTATCGCCAGCAGCGAAATAAGCAGGAACAGCCCGTTCCACATCTCGGGACTTTGCCAGCGGCGCAGCAACGAAAGGCACGAAACGGCGACAACGATGTTGCCCAGTGCCGAAAAAGATTTGGCGATGCCGACCATGGTCAGTTTCCAGCGGTCGGGCATGATTTCGGAGATATAGTCGGAATCGAGGCTGTATCCGCCGCCGATTCCGAGACCCATGCAGAACAGCGAGATGACAAGTCCGTGGATGCTGTCCGACCAGACGGCGAATAGCGACGCCGCCAGAATCAATGCGGGACAGAACCGGAAAAAGAACAGGTAGCCTTTCCTGTCGCTCAGTCCGCCGAATATCAGCGACCCGACCATGATGCCGACGAGGCTCGTACATGCGATACCGCCCTGAGCGAAGGTGGACAACTCGGGATGTCCTATGATTTGCAGCATCGGCACCACGATACCTATCAGCGTCGCCAGCGCACCGCCCGTCATCTGCCCGAACGAAGCGACGATAAGCACGCGCAGATGCCCCCACCGCAGCGGCATCGTAGCCATGTCGAGCGGTTTTCCGTCCTTGTTCGCGCCCATGTGCAGCAACTTCGTCCGCAGTTTGTTCCACTGCTCGGTCGCCCACAGTATTCCGATTCCGACGCACACGCCGACCGCCGATTCGAAGAAGCGGAGGAAGCAGTTCATCGCGGGGTCTACTTTGGGGTTCATCTGCGACACGAGCATGATGATAAGCAGCGTTACCGTCGCTATGTGTCCGTTGTTGTAGATGTTGAGCAACATGAAGAGCATTTCGAGGACGAACACCGCCATAAGCATTCCGACGACGGTGAACGGAAAGACCGCCAGATATAAATAAGCGACCAGCGCGCCGATGAACGTGCCGAGTACGCGTGTCCAGCCGTACGAAAGCGAATCCTTGTAACCGGGGCGTTGCAGCACCACGACCACCGAGGTGCAGGCGAGCATCGCGCCCATCCAGCGCGAAGCGGAGTGAATAGGACCCGTAACGTACATTCCGACCAGATATGCAAGCAGGATTCCGACGCACATGACGATAAGTACGAACGGCTGCACGCGGGCTATTGCGGCATTCATCGCCGTCCGGATAGACTGTCGAAAGTTTTCCATAATCGAGATTTTACCGCGCTTACGACAATAAGCGCGCCGAAATCCTCGAATCGGAGACGGAATAGCGGTTTAATACTTAACGACGTTAGGGTCTTTAAAGTCCTTAAAGACTTTAACGTCGTTAAAGCGTGCGGCGTTATCGCTGTTGCGGGAGTGCAGAATCGCCAAGAATCATCAGGCGGTCGGCGGCGAGTTGCGCCTTCAAGTCATCGATGGATGCGAACTTGCGCTCGTCGCGAATCTTCTCCGACAGGCGCACGCGCAGACGGCGACCGTAGAGATTGCCGCAATAACCGAAAAGGTGGGTTTCGAGCAGGCGGGTCTTGCCGTCCACCGAAGGACGCACGCCGACATTCGACATGGCAAGATAATCCCTGCCGTCCACCTCGACGAACGAGCGGTAGACACCGTTTTCGATGTCGGTACGCTCCGCAATATCCATATTCGCGGTCGGGAAACCCATTTCGCGACCCAACTGCTGACCGCGAATAACCTCCGCCTCTATCATATACCGCATATCAGACTTTCTCAGTAAGTTTTTGTACGAGTGTAAATTGGGAAAAGAACTCCTTGGCGAACACGCGCAGCACCGTATACGACGGTATCGCCAGCAGCATTCCGAGAATTCCGCCTATCGAACCGGCAAGCAGGATGACGATGAATATTTCGAGCGGATGTGCCTTGACGCGCTCGGAATATATCGTCGGCTGCAAAATGAAATCGTCGATGCACTTTATCACGAGCAGCGAGAAGACGATGATGCTTATCGTATGCCCTATCGTGTAGCCGTCGATAGGATTGACTATGCCGATGAATATAGACGCGATACCACCCATAAGCGGACCGGCATACGGAATCACGTTCATGACACCCATGGTAATCGCGATGAAGCAGGCGTCCTCCGTACGCATGCCGAAAGCAATCATGGTAAGCGAAATGATTATCATCAATATGAAACTCTCGGTCAGCAGTCCCGTGAAATAGCGCGACAGCAGCACCGTTATCTTGTCGAGCGCACGGGTTACGTTCTCCTTGTAGCGGTCGGGAAACACGGCGGTCATCATCGCATAGAACAGACCGTCCTCCTTCATGAAAAAGAACGTGATGAACGACACCGAGAAGAATACGACGAATGCCGAGATGCCGAGGTCGATTATCGACGAGAACGCCGAGTTGATTGTGTCGTAGTCGAGGATGTTGCGCAGCGAACTGACCAATATTTCCGACAGCGAAACCTGCGATTCGGGCAGGACGAACATCGTGCTCAAATACTCCTGCACCCGTTCCAGCGGCTCCTGAATATCGGACAGAGCCGATTTCAGGTCGAGCGACGCGAGTTCGTAGATTTCGTTGATGACGAGCGGAACGATTATCGAACACACGGAAATTATCACCACCCACATGCATATCAGCGTCAGCAGGGCTGCCATCCAGCGACGTACATGCCATCTGCCCACGCGGATATTGGCGACCGCCCGCACCATCGGACGACCCAT
This sequence comes from uncultured Alistipes sp., assembly GCA_905213895.1. Lineage (GTDB taxonomy): Bacteria > Bacteroidota > Bacteroidia > Bacteroidales > Rikenellaceae > Alistipes. The sequence continues at coordinate 26,393 of CAJMKE010000013.1, read as the reverse complement.
TATGGCGAGGATTCCCGAAACGAGAATATATATGACTATCGACCTGAAATACCACAATACGGAGCCGATGACGACCGCAACGATAATTCCGACCGCCCAGCGCATAAGTAATTGCGGAGTAAGATTCATGGTTGTATTCCCTTTCCCGTGTTATATGCAAATTATTCGCCGTCGATGCCCTTGCCGCCGCCGATTCGCGCGAGCGGAGTCTGGGTACCGACCACCTGGTCGCCGATTTCGACGAGCAGTTCGGCATCCTTCGGCAGCAGAATGTCGATTCGCGAGCCGAATTTTATGAATCCGCACACATCGTTCTGCTCCACCTTGTCGCCCAGTTTCATGTAGGACACGATACGGCGCGCTACAACGCCTGCAATTTGGCGGAAAAGCACCTCCTTGCCCTCCGGCGTCTCGATTACGGTCGTGGTACGCTCGTTCTCGGTAGACGACTTGGGATGCCATGCGATGAGGAAGCGTCCCGGGTGGTACTTGAAGTAGCGGACGATGCCGCCCACCGGAAACCAGTTCATGTGGATGTTGGTTACCGACATGAATATCGAAATCTGCATCCGCTCCCCGCCGCCGAAATACTCGTCGTCGCGCACGAGTTCCGTAACCACCACACGTCCGTCGCAAGGCGAGAACACGAGATGGTTATCGTGAATCTTCACGCGCCGCGGCTCGCGGAAAAACGAGACGATGAAGAACCAGAACAGCAGGAGCAGCAGCGAAATCATCGACAGCAGCCAACCGCTCTCCTGCACTTCGAGCATGTAATATATCAATGCCCAGATGGCGGTACAGCACACGCCCGAGATGGCGATTATCCTGTATCCTTCCTTGTTTATTTTCATCATATACTATATCATCATTAAGTTAGCAGTTTCCCAAAATCAAAAGATACACGAAAGCGTAAGGCGCGGACACCAGCATCGCGTCGAAGCGGTCCAGAAATCCGCCGTGTCCAGGCATAATAGCACCCGAATCCTTCACTCCCGCCGAACGTTTGAAAAGCGACTCGACGAAATCGCCGGCAACGCCCGTTACCGACACTATCAACGCCAGCACTCCCCACACGAACATATCTCCGCCGAGCAGGTATCCGCAGACGACACCCGCAATGACGGATGCCGTTACGCCGCCGAAGAATCCCTCCCACGACTTCTTAGGCGAGATGCGCGAACACATGCGGTGCTTGCCGAAGCAAACGCCGACCAGATATGCGAACACGTCGTTCACCCATATAATAAATATGTAGCACAACATTATCCACGGCTGCCACTCTCCATCTGCGAAAAGCAGCGGAACGTATATCAGCAGCGACACAGGCAGTGCGACATACAGCACGCCCGTAAACGTGGCGGCGACATTCGCAATCGGCGTCGCGCTCTTGCGCCACAGTTCGCACACGAATGCGGTCGGAACCATCAGCAGCAGGAACAGAACCGTTCCGAGTACCGCCGCTCCGGTCGAAGGCTGCACGCCGTTGCCGCCGAACTGCATAAAAATATTGAAACTCAACAAAAACAGTCCCGCAGCCGACACGATGCCTATGCCCTCCAAAGGGGCGATGCCGCATCGTCGGCACAGTCTGTAAAACTCGGCTGTTCCGCCGATAACCACCAGGAACATCAATGCGCCGAAACTCCATTTCGACCACAGCGTCGCGCCGATGACAATCGCCGCGAGCGCGATTCCGCTCAATGTCCTTACCGAAAGGTCCTTCATTCTGTCAGTCATAATCGGGTTACGATATTTTATCCGCGGCAGCCGGTTCGCCTGCACCGGTCTCGGCTCCGCCCTCCTTGTTTTCAATCTCCTTCAACTCCTTTTCGCCCTCGCGCATCGCAGCCAGACGCTCCGCCTCGATACGCTCGCGCTCAACGTCCTTCTTGCGCTTGCCGAAGATATTCTCGACATCCTCGGTGAACACCACTTCGCGTTCGAGCAGCAGTTCGGCGAGCCGCACCATGCCGTCGCGATGCTCGGTCAGCACGTTTTCAGCCATTGCGTAAGCCTTGTCGATTATCGCACGGACTTCGTCGTCGATGTCGCGCGCCGTCTGCTCGGAATAAGGCTTCGTGAACGCCATATCGCTCTGTCCCGTCGAATCGTAGTAACTCAACGTACCTACCTTTTCGCTCATGCCGTAGTAGGCGACCATTGCGTATGCCTGCTTCGTAACGCGCTCCAAATCGTTCAGCGCGCCCGTCGAAAGATGCCCGAAGAACATCTGCTCCGAAACGCGTCCTGCAAGCGTAGCCGCCAACTCGTCCATCATCTGTTCGCGGGTCGTAATCTGCCGCTCCTCGGGCAGATACCAAGCCGCGCCGAGAGCCTTGCCGCGCGGTATGATGGTTACCTTAACGAGCGGATTCGCATTTTCGAGAATCCAACTTACCGTCGCATGTCCCGCTTCGTGGTATGCGATGGTCTTCTTCTCGTGAGGCGTGATGACCTTGTTCTTGCGTTCCAGTCCGCCGATTATACGGTCGATGGCTGCAAGGAAATCCTCCTTCGACACGACCTTCTTGTCATGACGGGCGGCAATCAGCGCCGCTTCGTTGCATACGTTCGCTATGTCGGCTCCCGAAAAACCGGGGGTCTGTTTGGCGAGGAACTCGCGGTCGAGTTTCGGGTCGAGTTTCAGACGGCGCAGATGCACGTCGAAGATAGCCTTGCGCTCGTGAACCTCCGGCAAGCCGACCTCTATCTGACGGTCGAAACGACCGGCACGCATCAGTGCCTTGTCGAGGATGTCGGCACGGTTGGTCGCCGCCAGCACTATCACGCCGGCATTGGTCTGGAATCCGTCCATCTCGGTAAGCAACTGGTTGAGTGTATTCTCGCGCTCGTCGTTACCCGAAAATCCCGCGTTCTTTCCGCGCGCACGTCCGATTGCGTCGATTTCGTCGATGAAGACGATGCACGGAGCCTTCTGCTTCGCCTGGTCGAACAGGTCGCGGACGCGCGACGCGCCGACGCCGACAAACATCTCGACGAAATCCGAACCCGAAATCGAAAGGAACGGCACGTTGGCTTCGCCCGCCACCGCCTTCGCAAGCAGGGTCTTGCCGGTTCCCGGAGGACCGACGAGCAGCGCGCCCTTCGGAATCTTGGCACCGAGTTCGCGGTATTTGTCGGCATGTTTCAGGAAATCGACTATCTCCATGATTTCGACCTTCGCCTCTTCGAGACCCGCAACGTCCTTGAACGTAATTTTGCGCGACGGGTCGTCGGGGTTGAACTCCTGCGCACGCGCCTTGCCGACATTCATTATGCCGCCGCTTCCGCCGCCACCGCCGCGGGACATGCTGCGCATAAGGAATATCCATACACCGATAATCACTATCCACGGCAGCCACGTAATCAGGATTCCGACCCAGTCCTGAGTGTCGTTCTCGTACAGAAGCACGACCTTGTTGCCCGACGATTCGACCGCCTTGTCGAAATCCTGACGGAACGTATCGACGGAACCTATATTGAATACCAGTTGCGACCCCGTAGACGGCATCTTCTTCAACTTCGCGTCATCGGTGTTGCGGTAACGCTCCACGGCGTCCTTTTTCAGGTACACCTGCGCGACGTCGCGGTTGACGATATTTATCTTTTCGACCTCCCCGCGCTCTATCATCTCCTCGACGGTATACCAGTCGCTCTGGACCGGCGCGCCGTCCTCCGACGAAAACAGAGAGTATCCGAGAATGAATATCAATATCAAAGACCACAGCCACATGATGTTGGGGCGCGGCATATTCGGCAACTTAACGCCGTTATTGTTTATTTTTCCCATAATTTTTCTGTTACACTCTTCGTGAAAACGGCATTCTCACGGATTAAAGTATGCCGGATTTCCCGTTTTCTTCAAAATCGCACTGCGACCATTGCAAATATCGCTCCTAATATTCGCTGTCGTAATGCACGGACGGAGCATCCGCCCACAACTCTTCGAGTTTGTAGTATCCGCGCAACTCGGTCTGGAAGATATGCACCACCACGTCGATATAGTCGATTGCCACCCACAGTCCGCTCTGCTTGCCCTCGACGCGCCACGCGCTCTCACCGAGCGTTTCGAGAACCTTCTCCTCGATACCGTCGGCGATAGCCGCCACCTGCGTGGTCGAATCGGCGTTGCAGACCACGAAATTCGAACATATCGCCCCGTCGAACCCGCTAAGGTCCAACGACACTATATCCTTACCCTTCTTATCCTGAATCGCACTTACTATGGTTTCAATGAGTTTCTCCATACAAAATAAATGTACATATAACTTTGCAAAGTTATACATTTTCGGCGACATGACAATGAAATATCCTCAAAAAGGACACTGCGGAGCATCGCAAAAGATATAAACGGCAAGAAGAAAAACGCCGGTCGACGGCTATTTCCGCTGCGGTCGGACAACGCATTCGAGAATCGTCTCCTTCAACGCATCGACGATGGATTTTTTCACGTAGGTACGGCGGATGGCGAGCGAAATTTTGCGCGACGAAGCCCCTTTGAGCAGATTCTTCACCTGCGACCGCCGCTCTTTCGGGATATACTCGACCGCCATTTCGGGAATCACGGTCATGCACGACGTGCAATCGACGATGCGCATCAGCGTATCGAGCGAACCCGACTCGAAACTGTAATGCGCCGGCACACCCTTGCGAGCCTGACACAGTTCGAGGACCTGGTCGCGCATACAGTTGCCCGCACTCAACAGAATCAGGTCGCGCATGTCGATATCCTCGATACGGATATTGGACTTGTTGTAGAGCGGACTGTCGGGCGACACGTAGGCGAAGAACCGGTCGTCGAACAGGTCGTATTCCAGAATGCCGTCGCCGCACGTTCCGCCCGCAACCAGCGCGGCGTCTATGCGGTCGCGGTTCAGAGCGTCGATGATGTACTCGGTCTTCATCTCGCGGATTTCGAGTTCCACTTTCGGATAACGCTGCACGAAATCGGGGATGAACTTATGCAGCATGTAGGGGGCGATGGTCGGGATGACGCCGAGCCGTATGCGACCCGACATCTCGCCCTTGATGCGGGCGACGACCTCCTTTATCGAGTTGTACTCGCGCAGCGTCTCGCGTGCCTGCGCCAGCACCGCCTCGCCCGCCTCGGTCGGTATGACGGGCTTTTTCGAGCGGTCGAGCAGCATGACGCCCAACTCGTCTTCGAGCGACTTTATCTGCATGCTCAACGACGGCTGCGTAACGAAACAGTGTTCCGCAGCGACCGAGAAACTGCCGAAATTGGCAACGGCAAGTAGGTATTCGAGTTGGACTATCGTCATATCGACATATTATTTGGAAATACAAATCGGCAACTACATACAACTTTACACCGAATCGAGTTATTATATGTATTCAGAGAACCGACCGTTACGGTTCTCGCGGCAAAGCCGCGTACACAGATGTTACCCACCCTCTAAATCCCCCGCCTGTGCGGGGGAGTGATGTTTTATAACACTGATTATCCGGACGCCGTCAATCTCTGTTTTCAAGGAACCGACAGTCTGGTAGTTTTTATCTCCGTGTTACCCACCCCCTAAATCCCCCGCCTGTGCGGGGGACTTTCGTCGGAGCCCGCAAAGACATACGGATTTGGAATACCGTTAGTGTAAAATTGTATATAACCGCTTACAAAGTTATAAAAAATAACTATAATTTCAACGCCGATTCGCCGCGGAGCGAGAATTTTTCATATTTTTGCCGTTAATTAACATTCAGACACAATGGGCAAGATTATTTTAACGGGCGACCGTCCGACGGGACGCCTCCATTTGGGACACTTCGTCGGCTCGCTGCGACGCCGTGTGGAGTTGCAGAATTCGGGTGAGTTCGAGAAGATTTTCATCATGATAGCCGACGCACAGGCACTGACCGACAACGCAGACAATCCCGAAAAGGTTCGTCAGAACATAATCGAGGTCGCGCTCGACTACCTTTCGTGCGGCATCGACCCGTCGAAATCGACCGTCTTCATCCAGTCGCAGGTAGCCGAACTGTGCGAACTCGCGTTCTACTATATGAACCTCGTTACGGTATCGCGTCTGCAACGCAACCCGACCGTCAAGAGCGAAATCAAGATGCGCGGCTTCTCGGACGACGTGGCGGAGGGCGACACCACGCAGAAGAAGGGCATTCCGGTCGGATTCTTCACCTACCCTATCTCGCAGGCGTCGGACATCACCGCATTCAAGGCGACTACCGTTCCTGCGGGCGAAGACCAGGAGCCGATGATAGAGCAGACCCGCGAAATCGTAAACAAGTTCAACTCGGTATACGGCGAAACGCTCGTCATGCCGGAGATTCTGCTGCCCGACAACGCTGCGTGCATGCGTCTGCCGGGAACCGACGGCAAGGCAAAGATGAGCAAATCGCTCGGCAACTGCATCTACCTGTCCGACACCGAAAAAGAGGTCAAGCAGAAAGTGATGGGCATGTACACCGACCCCGACCATATCCATGTCGAAGACCCGGGCAAGGTCGAGGGCAACTGCGTCTTCATCTATCTCGACGCATTCTGCCGTCCGGAGCATTTCGCAAAATACCTGCCCGACTACGCATCGCTCGACGAACTGAAAGCGCACTACCGCCGAGGCGGACTGGGCGACGTGAAGATAAAGAAGTTCCTCATCGCGGTACTCAACGAACTGCTCGAACCGATACGCGCACGCCGCAAGGAGTGGGAGCAGAACATCGAGGAGGTCTACCGCATTCTCGAAAACGGTTCGGCGGCTGCCCGCGAGGTCGCGGCACAGACTTTGAACGAGGTGCGTGCAGCGATGAAAATCAACTATTTCGAGGACAAGGCACTGATTGCCGAGCAGGCGGCGAAATACAAGGCGGAGTAGATTAAGCGACTGCAAAACATTACGAACGATTCGCCGTGATAGAACACTCGAACTACATAAAGGCAGCCAAACGCGAACGCATCTACGCATGGTTTCTGCGGATGACCAAGCGGCTCAACGAGCGGCAGATGCTCGCCATACTCGCCGTCGTCGTCGGTGCGCTGGCAGGGTTCGGAACGTACCTGTTCGAACTGCTGCTCTACGCCATAAAGAGTTGCCTCGTGAACTGGTTCGACGTGGACACCTATCACTTCCTCTACTTCATCTACCCTGCGCTCGGAATCGTCCTCGCCACGCTGTTCGTAAAATACATAGTCAAGGACAACATCTCGGAGGGCGTTACGCGGGTTCTCTACGCCATGTCGCGCCGCGGCTCGCGAATCGCGGGACACAACTGCTGGACATCAATCGTAGGCGGCGCGACGACCATCGGATTCGGAGGTTCGGTCGGTCCCGAAGCACCTATCGTGCTTACGGGCGCGGCGATAGGCTCCAACGTCGGCAAACTCGCACGCCTCAACTACCGCAACATCACGCTGCTGCTCTGCTGCGGAGCGGGTGCGGCACTGGCTGCCGTCTTCAAGGCTCCGATTACGGGCGTGGTATTCGTATTGGAGATACTGATGCTCGACATCACGTCGGCTTCGGTCATTCCGCTGCTGATTTCGTCCATCACCGCCACGACAATCGCTCTCGTGCTGCGCGGCTTCGACCCGATAATCGCCGTAACGCTCACGGAGGCAGACGCATTCCAAATCAGACAGATTCCGCTGTTCATCGTTCTCGGAGTGCTGTGCGGACTGATGTCCTATTACTTCACGCAGACCAATGCCACCGTCGGCAGCCGCATACGCAATATTACGGGGCAGTACAAACGCTGGATTGTGGGCGGAGTGATACTCGGCGTACTGATATTCATATTCCCGCCGCTATACGGCGAGGGTTACGAGGGATTTCTCGCGCTGATGCACGGCAACGAGCAGGCGATATTCGAGAACTCGCTCTTCTACCCGTTCAAGGACATCGGGTGGGTGCTGCTGATATACGTTATCGCCGTCATGTTCTTCAAGGTCGTCGCTATGGCTACGACCAACGCCGCCGGAGGTGTCGGCGGAACGTTCGCGCCGTCGCTGTTCGTCGGGGCGTTCACGGGCGCGGCACTGGCGATATTCTGCAATCTGTGTTTCGGCTGGGAGGTCTCCGTCGCATCGTTCACGCTCGTCGGCATGGCAGGGGTGATGGCGGGTGTGATGAATGCGCCGCTCACGTCGATATTCCTTATTGCCGAACTGTCGAACGGCTACGGGCTGTTCATCCCGCTGATGATAGTGGCATGTATAGCATTCGCGGTCGATTACTATCTCGACCCCGACTCGATTTACACCAAATCGCTGCGCAAGAAGGGCGAACTGCTCACGCACGACAAAGACCAGTCGGTATTCGTGTTCCTCAAACTCGAAGAGTTGATGGAGACCGACTTCGTGCGCATCAAGGAGAACTACACGCTCGGCGACATAGTACACATCATCGCCTCGGCACACCGCAACATATTCCCCGTCATCGACAATTTCGGGCATCTGTTGGGCGTAGTCCAGTTGGACGACCTGCGCGAAGACATGTTCAAGCGCGAGAAATGGGGCAGCCCGATTACAAACTACATGATTCAGCCGCCCGACAAGATTCTCGAAAAGGAGCAGATACAGAGCGTACTGCCGCGTTTCGAACAGAACCGCACATGGATGCTTCCGGTCGTGGACCGCGACAACCACTACCGCGGATTCATCTCGAAATCGCGCATCCTCAACGCCTATCGCGAGCAGTTGGTGAAGATTTCGCAGTAAAATTATGGCAGACGATTATTTAGGAAGAAAAATGGAGGAGTACATGTCGCGTCCGGCGGCATCGCGCCCCCGACCGTCGGTAAAGTTGCACGAACTGCTCGTGCGCAACCGCAGCCACCGCAACTACGACGCAGGATTCATCGTCCGCGAAGACCAGTTGCGGCGCATCATCGCGGTAAATCCGCTTATTCCGTCCGCCCTCAACAGACAGGCATTGAGATTCCGTCCCGTATTGTCCGACGAGGCGTCGAAGATTACGCCGCTCGTAAGGCTCGGCGGCGCACTGCCCGAACTGCATCTGCCGCAGGAGGGTTGCGAACCCAACGCCTATATCATCGTCTGCGCGGCGACGACAGAGGACAGATACCTCGACATCGACCTCGGAATATCGGCACAGAGCATGTTGTTGCAGGCGGTGGAGATAGGATTGAACGGAATCTGCATAGCATCGTTCGACAAAGAGTCTGTCAGAGAGGCTCTGAATCTCGAACTCGAACCGCTGCTGATACTCGCAATAGGTCGCGGCAGGGACAATATCGAACTGGTGGACATCAGCGCGGACGGCGACCGCAGATACTACCGCCGCGACGGGAAACACTTTGTACCGAAGGTCGTAACCGACGATTTGATTATCAAAAAACGTTAATTACGCACGCTACAACCGTTATCATTATACCGACGTCATTCTGAGCGTAGCGAAGAATCTGTTTATTACATTTATATCAGATGTTTCGCGCTGCTCAACATGACGTGCCGGATAATTTACAACTACCGACACGAATTACGCATCACACATTAAGCGTATAATTATACACCATTGTTTCTGCTCGGAACATCGATTCCGGCGCGCTTCGCCTGCGAATGCTGTCTGTTGCGCGGAATGCGGTACAGCCTACCGTCCTTGCGGAAACATGCGCCCGTCTGCTTGAATCTGAATCCCACTCCCGCTTCGGCGCACTGACGCCGCAAATCCAGAACCCATTCGTAGTCGCACACCCTCGCATCGGTTCCCGACTCGCCGCCGACATACACGCAGTCTATCGCGTCGGTAAGATAGCGTCCGATGTCGATGCGTTCGAGCAGCGGCTCGCAAATCACAATCTTATTAAGGACTGGTGCTTCGAGAAATATCGGCATACGGTAGTCGGTGCGCTCCTGATTCTCGCACGTACATCCGATAACGACATTCGGGTAGCCGTCGCCCCAGTCGTCGGGCAGCGATTCGCGGAGACGGTCTATGCGCTTAGTGATTATCAGAAACATGCAGTCGCTGCGATGACGTATCATAGCCCACGCCTCGTCGCGCCACGCATCCGCCTCCTCGACGAAGAAATCCGATGTCAGACAAGTTACGACGAATGTTTCGGGCGGAATCTTGTAACGTCCGCTACGCCCCCTACGCACGGGCAGGTCGAAATCGGCATTGCGCACAACACGGTTGCTGTCGCCCGCCCCGAACATGGCGTCCTGACGATACACGTAGCAGTGGCGGCAGCCCTCGCTGATTTTGTGGCAGCCGTGCCACGGATTCCACACGGTCTGACGACGTTCCATACTATAATACTATATGATATGATTTCGGTCAGCCGCACCGACACGACGGCTATTCGGGAACGTAGCCCGTATCTTCGTAGAGAGGTTTGGCGTTGGCGGCGGCAACGGCGAGTTGGTCGCAACGGTTGTTCTCGACCGTCTCGGCATGCCCCTTCACCCACACAAACCGCACATGATGACGTCGGTAGACACGCAGAAAGCGAATCCACAAATCGGGATTCTTCTTGCCCGCGAAACACTTCTTCTCCCAGCCGAAGACCCAGCCTTTCGACACGGCATCAACGACGTATTTGGAGTCGGAGTAAATAGTTACGTCCGAACCGTCGATTTTCAACGCCTCCAAAGCCACGCACACCGCCATGAGTTCCATGCGGTTGTTGGTCGTCAGGCGGAATCCCGCCGACAACTCCTTGCGCAGCGCACCGCAGAGCAGTACGGCACCGTAGCCGCCTGCGCCCGGATTTCCGAGCGCAGAGCCATCGGTGTATATTGTAATCGGCGGCATTGCAGTACCAGTGTTTTTAGGGTCTTTAACGACCTTAAAGTCTTTAAGGTCATAATCCTGCGTTTCCTCATCCCCATATAAGTCCCCCGCACAGGCGGGGGATTTAGGGGGTGGGTAACACGGAGAAAAGAAGAAATCGGCTTTTGCTCGGCTTGTCGGCAGTTTTCCGGTTACTTTCCGTTTTCTTTAAAGTCCTTAAAGTCTTTAATGTCGTTAAGGTCTACTTTTTAAGTGCTGTGAGTTGCTCGCGGATAGCGGCGATTTTAGCCTCGGCATCGGTCTGCTTCGCGCGTTCATTCGCCACGACCTGTGCCGGAGCCGACTGCACGAACCGTTCGTTCGACAGTTTCTTCATCACGCTCGCGAGGAAGCCCTCGTAGTAGGTCAAATCCTTCTCCAACTTCGCAATCTCCTCCTCGCGGTCGATATTGTCGCCCATCGGCACGAAATACTGCGTCGTCTTGACAATGAAGCCCGCATCGGTCGGATTCTTCTCGCTCACGGCGGTAACCGCCGACAGATTGGCAATCTTCACGAGTACCGGCTCGAACTCCGACGGATAGTTCTCGTCGGCAATCACTTTCAGTTCGATAGCCTCTTTCTGCGGCAGATTCTTCTGCTTGCGGATATTGCGGATTGCCGACACGGCATCCTGAACCAGCGCGAAACGGGCGAGCAGTTTTTCGTCCGCCTCTCCCGCCTTCGGCATATGTGCGACCATAATCGATTCGCCCTCCTTGCGTTCGGCCAAATCCTGCCATATCTCCTCGGTAACGAACGGCATGAACGGATGCAGAACCAGCATCAGTTTCTCGAAGATACGTTTGGTAGCGGCAATAGTCGCAGCGTCCGACGGCTTCTGGTAAGCCGGCTTCACGATTTCGAGATACCAGCCGCTGAAATCATCCCAGAACAGTTTGTACGCCACCATCAACGCCTCCGAGATACGGTAGTTGCGGAAATTCTCGTCGATTTCCGCCAACGCGGCGTTCATGCGGTTCTCGAACCACTCCGTCGCAAGGCGATTGTTGTCGCTCTGCGCAAGCGATTCATCGACAGTCCAGCCGTTTATCAGCCGGTAGGCGTTCCATATCTTGTTGCCGAAGTTGCGACCCTGCTCGCACAGCGCGTTGTCGAACATCAGGTCGTTGCCCGCGCTCGAACAGAGCATCATCGCCACGCGCACTCCGTCGGCACCGTACTCGGCGATAAGGTCGAGCGGGTCGGGCGAGTTGCCCAACTGCTTCGACATCTTGCGACCGATTTTGTCGCGGACGATACCGGTGAAATAGACGTTTCCGAACGGTTTCTCGCCGCGGAACTCGTAACCCGCCATAATCATGCGGGCAACCCAGAAGAAGATGATGTCGGGACCCGTAACGAGGTCGTTGGTCGGATAGTAGTACTTTATCTCCGCGTTGTCCGGATTGCGTATGCCGTCGAATACCGAGATAGGCCACAGCCACGACGAGAACCACGTATCGAGTACGTCCTCGTCCTGCCGCAGGTCGGCGAGTTGCAGCGACGCGTCGCCCGACTTGGCGCGAGCCAGTTCGAGAGCCTTTTCGGCGGTCTCGGCGACCACGTAGCCGCCCTTCGGCAGATAGTACGCCGGAATCCGCTGTCCCCACCACAACTGGCGCGATATGCACCAGTCCTTGATGTTCTCCATCCAGTGGCGGTATGTATTCTTGTATTTTTCCGGTACGAAACGTATCACATCCTCCAAAACCGCTTTCGTCGCAGGCTCGGCAATCTCCTTCATCGACATGAACCACTGCATCGAAAGTTTCGGTTCGATGGCTACGCCCGTCCGCTCCGAATAGCCGACGTTGTTGGTGTAAGCCTCGACCTTTTCGAGCAGTCCCGCCGCTTCGAGGTCTTTCTCAATCTGCTTGCGGCACTCGAAACGGTCTACGCCGACATACATTCCGACCTTGTCGTTAATCGTACCGTCGTCGTTGAATATGTCGATGGTTTCCAGTCCGAACTTCTCGCCCAGCATGTAGTCGTTCACGTCGTGCGCCGGCGTAACTTTCAGCGCGCCCGTACCGAACTCTATATCGACGTACTCGTCGCGGATAATCGGAATCGAGCGTCCGACGAGCGGAACTATCACGCGCGCATCGGCAGGAATGTCCCTGTAACGCTCGTCGTTAGGGTTCAGGCACACCGCCGTATCGCCCAGAATCGTTTCGGGGCGGGTCGTCGCGACGATGATGCTGCGCTCCGTACCCTCCAACTTGTAGCGCAGGTAGTAGAGTTTGCCCTGCGACTCCTTATATATCACCTCCTCGTCCGACAGAGCCGTTTTAGCCGACGGGTCCCAGTGTACCATACGCACGCCGCGATAAATCCTGCCCTTTTCGTAGAGGTCGCAGAATACCTTGATGACACCCTCCGTGCGGGGTTCATCCATCGTGAAACATGTTCTGTCCCAGTCGCACGACGCGCCGAGTTTACGCAACTGTTTGAGGATGATTCCGCCGTGCTTCTCCTTCCACTCCCACGCATGGCGCAAAAACTCCTCGCGCGTAAGCGACGACTTGTCGATGCCCTCGGCTTTGAGTTTCGCGACCACCTTCGCCTCCGTGGCAATCGACGCATGGTCCGTACCCGGCACCCAGCAGGCGTTGCGACCGAGCATTCGCGCGCGGCGTATCAGCACGTCCTGCAACGTGTTGTTGAGCATGTGTCCCATGTGGAGCATTCCCGTAACGTTCGGCGGCGGAATGACTATGGTATAGGGTTCGCGTTCGTCCGGTTCGGAATGAAAAAGTTTATGGTCGAGCCAATAGTCGTACCATTTCTGTTCTATCTCCTGCGGAGAGTACTTGTCTGCAATCTGCATGGTATGTGTATTTTATAAATTTCCAAACAGCAATTCAATCCTGCAAAAGTATAAAAAAATAGATAATTATATATGATTTCACACTAAAATGTCATTCGGGACAGCGATGATACCCGACCCGTCATCGCGAAGACTTGTAACCGTTTCGCCGAATGATACCCGTGAACCGACCATACAAGTCTGTGGCGATCTACCGCTGTTGAAAGGACTGCGATGATACCCGACCCGTCATCCTGAGCGGCAGCGAAGGATCTGAAAAACAGACGCTGATAAAACAGATTCTTCGCTTCGCTCAGAATGACGGCTCAGACAAACTTATTAGACATTTGCGAAGCAATGCAGCATTTTTTCAGCGACCTTAAAGCCCCGGTTCTCCCGATTCTCCCAGTTTTCCCAGAAGTCCCGGTTCTCCCGGTCGCCCCGATTTCCCCAAATCCCCGCCGCGCAGTCCCGCTCGGGCGTTTCGCCCCGCCCTAATCGCACTCCTGCAACACTGCGGCGCATAGTCATCCACTATTATCGAAAAAAGTTCCCGAAAAAAGTACGCCGTTAGATAAAATATCTTAATTTTGCACCAAATAAACAAAGGGTATGTTTTTTGCGCGTTCCGATTGCAAAATGACGTCGAACCCTGCGTTTGAGGTTAGGATTCGTAAGGAGTTCCGACCTGTGCGACAGAGGATAAAGATTTTTTATTATAACCAAAACAAACTAAAATTAAAGCACCATGGTGAAAAAAGCGTTTTTTTCGAGGGAGGGGGCTTACGTCGCTCCTGCGCTCAAAGAGGTGAAAACCTCTATCGAATGCGGATTTGCCGCATCGGCATCGTTCGGTTCGGACGATTACGAAGACGGAAACAAAGATTGGTTGAACTAATGTCTAACTCTAAAACGAATTGATGATTATGAAAAAATTATTCCTTTCGATGAGTTTGATGTTGGCTGCATTGACTCTCACCAATTGTACCAAGGACGCCGCAGAAGACAAGGCGATTGTCGATAACGGCAAAGGATTCAGTTTCACTGCAAACATCGACACGAGAGCAAATCTCGAAGGTGTCAAGACCGTTTGGGAAGCCGGCGACCAAATCGGCTTGGGCGGTTCTATCGACAACATGCAGGAGAACAAGAACGTTCAACTCCTCGCATTCGACTACGTTTCGGGTAGTACATTCAACAACGCCGAGGCTTCTTATGCAGACGCACAGACGTTCTATGCAATCTATCCGTACACAGCAAGCAATAGTGGTTTCTCCGGCATCTATCCGGCAGACCACGCCAGCAGAGCGAACCAGACTACCGTTTTCTATGTAGTAGGTTCGAAAGGCGAGGCTATCCAGAACGGCGCATCGGCAGCCCACATTCCTGCCGTATCGCCTATGTACTATGTCAGCGAAGGTGCTGTCGCTCCTGCCGCTCTCGCAGTTCAGTTGCACCACACCACTTCGTTGATGAAATTCACCGTAACCAACGGCGAGGATGCTGCTCTGACTGTTAAGAGTCTCAAACTCACCGTTCCTTCGACAATCAAGATTTGCGGTACTTTCTACCTCAACGTCGCTACGGGCGAACTTATTTCGTCGGGTGCAAATTACACATACAGTGCTCAGACAGTCAGTGTAGAGAACGCACCAGAATTGGCAAAGGGCGAATCTTTCGACGTTTACATGGCAGTCGCTCCGTTCGGACTCGCGGCTGACGATATGATTACCGTAGTCGTTACGGCAACGGACGGTACGACCTGCACCATCGAGAAGAAAATGGCAGCCGCTACGGCATTCGAGGCAGGCAAACTCAACACCGCAACCGTAAACTTCGTTAAGGACGCAGTTGCCGAAACTCCGATGACCGTTAGCGAACTGGCACAGGCAATCGAAGCAGGTTCCACCACATTTGCAGGCAAGAGGGTACAGGGTTTCGTTTCGGCAGTAGCCGCAGGCGATACTGACAATTTCTCGAAAGGTACGGTTATTCTTACCGACAATTCGGGCAACGAATACAGTGCAGTCAAGTTCTATAACAACGCAGCAACAGGTCTTGCACAATTTTCGGGACTCGCTATCGGCGATGAACTCGAAATCGACCTTTCCAATGCAGGCATTGGCGACTACAACGGCAAACAGATTACAGGCGTTACCGTTGATAATGTTATCAATGGAGAGGCTGTTTCCACCGGCAATGTAATCGTTGCCAAGGAGATTTCCATTGCCGACTACAAAGCCAATTTCGCTGCATACAACAACGTATATCTGAAATTCGTAGATGTTATCCCTACCGTAGCCGGCGTATTTACCGGAACAATAGCATTCACCGACGGCACTAACGAAGTGAACGCTTACGGAAAAACAAGCAAGTACGGCGATTGGGACGCCGGCAAGATTGAAATCGGCAAAGTCAAAGGCACTCTCTATGGAGTAGGACAGATATATAGTAATGCACCGCAGGTATGCCCTGTAACCGTTGCCGACATCGAAGCATTCGCTGCTCCTTTCACAATCGACAAAGAGAGCGTTGCATTTACGGCTGACGGCGGTACCGAGACTGTCAAGGTAACTCTTAAAGAGGGTTATACTCTCGGAGCAGTCGAGAATACGGCAGCATGGCTTACCGTAACTCCGGCAAGCGACGGCACGATTCTCTTCACCGCAGCAGCAAATACCGAAACTACTCCGCGCAACACGAAAGTAGATGTAAACATCATGAAGGGCAGTGAAGTTGCAGCAACCGTTGCAATAGAGGTTTCGCAGAAAGCGGCTGGTGCAGCAGGTGCAACGAATACATACACCTTGACGTTCACCAAAGAGACAATGGAGAAATGTAATGGTTATGATATAACTTGGAAAGCAACGGTAGATGGAAATGTTTGGAATATTGCCAATTTCAATAATTACGACCTCAATTGGTCGTATATAAAATGCGGAAGAAAGGCTAATACATCGGTTGCAACAATTACTACTGGTTGGGCAATAGCAGAAGCCATTGAAAAAGTAATTGTAACTGTGGACAAACTGAAACAAGCAAGTGTTAAATCCACTAAACTGGAAGTTGCCACAGATGCTGCATTTACACAGAATGTTCAGACAATAGAGTTGCCTATTGCCACTGGAAACATGACATACAACGTTCCTACTCCTGCCGAGAACTGCTATTACAGATTGACTTACGACTGCGATAAGTCCACAGACGGCAAGACAAACGGACAAGTACAGATTTCCAAGGTCGTTTACACCAACGAATAATTAAGGACTTTAAGGTCGTTAGGGACTTTAAGGTCGTTAAGGGAACTAAGGACATTAGGTTTTCATAAGGCTGCAAAAGCCTTATGAAAACCGACAGAGCGGGTCGCCAATAAAATGGCGGCTCGCTTTTTTTTGCGGGGAGGAGGGAGCGGAGACGGGAAAATAGGAGGAATAGGTAATATAGCAAGAATAGGGCAAGGCTGGGCACGACCTGGCAAGACCAAGCAAGGCTGGGCGATTATAAGTAATATAGGTAAAATAAGTATTATAGGAGACAGCCTATCCTATATTACCTATTCAGCCTATCCCCCGCCGTGTTATAGTGCGGATTATTTGCCGAACTTTTTCTCGCGTTCGGACACCCGTACACGATACATTTTTTCGCGGAAGCCGCCGTCCTCGACAAATTCTCGCTCGGCGGCTTTCAGTTGACGATAAAGCAGATAATCGGCTTGATGAATCAGTACGATAGCGATATTGGCTATCGTTTCGTCGCTGCGCGTAGATATAAATTCGCGATAGAACTCCGAATCGTTATGGCGGCTTCCGAGTTCGCGCATCTTCGCGACCTCGACGGAATCGTTCGCCCATTTCCGCAGCCGGCGGGTACGTAAATAGTCTTCGTAGTCGACGAGCAATTCCTGCAAACTCGCCTTTGCGACGTTAAGCAGTTTTATATAGGTTTCCGACGACGTCGGCGATACTGCACAGCCCTCGGCGATATTCTGCTTGCCCGAACGCGCCGCCTGCACCATCTGGTCTGTCGTGCGGTCGCCCTTTTGCAGAAAACGGCTGCAAAACTCGAACGTAATGTCGTATATCGACTCCGCCTTACGGAAACTCAACAATTCCTTGTAGTTGATACGCTGCGATATGAGATTGTCCATATTTATCAAAGGTAGACACTTCCGCGCTACCGACCAAATTTATCGGAAGAAAAATGAATGTCATAGGTAAAATAAGTAATATAGGAGGAATAGGCAATATAAGTTTAGCATATAATACCTATATTACCTATTATACCTATTTCCGACATTTTGAAAACGATATTTGTGCAGGCAGGTGCGGAATCTTCTAAAAAAGATTACTATCTTTGTAGATTGGAATTATTACAGACGAATTTATGGCAAAGAACAATAAAAACGACAATATCGAAATCGACGAACTGAACAACATGCTGCCCGACATTCTCGACAGGAAACACCAGATGATTCCTATCGTTACGAATACGGACGACGAGTCGATGGAGGATGTGAACGTGCCGGAGATACTTCCGATTCTGACACTGCGGAGTTCGGTGCTGTTCCCGGGTGCGATAACTCCGATTACGGTCGGTCGCGAAAAGAGCATCGCTCTGGTGCGCGCCGTGAACAGCGAGGGCGGATTGTTGGGTGCCGTACTGCAACGCAACGGCGAAATCGAAAATCCGTCGCCGGACGACATGTACCGTGTCGGAACGGCTGCGCGCATACTCAAAATTCTCGAAATGCCGAACGGCAACCTGACGGTGATTCTGTCGGGACTCGAAAAAATCGAAATCGGCGAATACGTTTCGACCGAGCCTTTCTTCAAGGCGAAGGTTACGCCGCTGCTCGACAGCACACCCGAGAAGAACAGCGTGGAGTTCGACGCGCTGGTGGACTCGATACGCGACGTCGCGCTGAACATCATAAACATTTCGCCGTCGATGCCGAAAGAGGCGACGTTCGCGATAAAGAACATCGATTCCAAGCGCGGAATCGTCAATTTCATCTGTTCGAACCTCGAATTTTCGGACGACGACCGCCAGTCGCTGCTCGAAGCACCGGGTTTGCTCGCCCGTTCGCGCAAACTGCTCGAAATACTGATTCGCGACCAGCAGTTGCTCGAACTCAAACAGGAGATTCAGGACAAGGTCAAGTCGGAAATCGACAAGCAGCAGCGCGACTACTATCTGCAACAGCAGATGCGCACGATACAGCAGGAGTTGAACGAAGGCGGCGAGGACGACGAGATAATGCAGATGCGCGAGGCGGCGAAGAACAAGAAATGGAGCGCGGCGACCGCCGAGATGTTCAACAAGGAGTTGGACAAGGTGGAGCGGCTGAATCCAGCCGTCGCCGAATATTCGGTGCAGATGACATATCTGCAACTGATGCTCGACCTGCCGTGGGACGAGGTTACGGAGGACAATCTCGACCTCGAATGCGCCCGCAAGCAACTCGACGCCGACCATTTCGGACTGGAAGAGGTCAAGGAGCGAATCCTCGAACATCTGGCGGTGCTGAAACTCAAAGGCGACCTGAAATCACCTATACTTTGTTTATACGGTCCTCCGGGAGTCGGCAAGACGTCGCTCGGCAAGTCGGTAGCCACGGCTCTGGGACGCAAGTTCGGACGAATCGCGCTCGGAGGTCTGCACGACGAGGCGGAGATTCGCGGACACCGCCGCACTTACATCGGCGCAATGCCGGGTCGCGTAATCGAGACAATCAAGCGATGCGGCTCGTCGAATCCGGTAATCATCCTCGACGAGGTGGACAAAATGACCGTAAGCAACCACGGCGACCCGTCGTCGGCACTGCTCGAAGTCCTCGACCCCGAGCAGAACACGACGTTCCACGACAACTACCTCGACACGGAGTATGACCTGTCGAAAGTGCTGTTCATCGCCACGGCGAACGACATCGGCGCGGTGAATCCTGCGCTGCGCGACCGTATGGAGTTGATAAACATTCCGGGATACATTCTCGAAGACAAGGTGCGCATCGCAGCCGGACATCTCGTGAAGAAGCAGTCGGACGCCCACGGTCTGAAAGAGGACGACATGGTGCTGACTGACAAGATGCTGACGAAGATTATCTCGGAGTACACCCGCGAATCGGGTGTGCGTGCGCTCGACAAGCATATCGCGAAACTCGCACGTTCGCGGGCGAAGAACATCGCGTTCGAGGAGGCTTACTCGCCCGAATTCACGGCGGCAGACATCGAGAAGGTTCTCGGCAAGCCGAAATTCCTCAACGAGGAGTACGAAATCAAGGATATGGTCGGCATCGTAACCGGTCTGGCATGGACGCAGGTCGGCGGCGACATCCTCTACATAGAAAGCATCCTCACTCCGGGCAAGGGCAAGATTTCGCTGACGGGAAATCTCGGCGACGTGATGAAGGAGTCGGCGACAATCGCCCACGAATGGGTGATGGCGCATCACGAGGAGTTGGGCATCGACGCGCAGATGTTCGAGAAACACGACCTCAACATCCACGTTCCCGAGGGTGCGATACCGAAGGACGGACCGTCGGCGGGAATCACGATGATAACGTCGATTGTCTCGACCTACACGGGTCGAAAGGTGCGCGAGCGCATCGCCATGACGGGCGAAACCACCCTTCGCGGCAGAGTATTGCCGATAGGCGGAGTGAAGGAGAAGATTCTGGCGGCAAAACGCGCGGGAATCGTCGAAATCCTGCTGCCGGAGGAGAACCGCAAGGATGTCGAGGAGATAAAGAAAGAGTACACGGCAGGGCTGACGTTCCACTACGTTCACACCAACGAGCAGGTTCTCTCCCTCGCTCTCGAAAAATAGACTGACATGAAATTCATAGCGATAATTCCGGCGCGGTACGCTTCGACGCGCTTCCCTGCCAAACCGCTGGCGATTCTCGGCGGCAAGACCGTCATACGTCGCGTCTACGAGCAGGTCGCAGGCACGGTAGACGAAACGGTCGTGGCGACCGACGACGAGCGGATATACGATGCCGTAACCGCATTCGGCGGCAAGGCGGAGATGACCTCTGCCGCACATCGCAGCGGCACCGACAGATGCTGGGAGGCATACTGCAAGCACGGCGGCGATTTCGATGTCGTGATAAACGTGCAGGGCGACGAACCGTTCATCCAGCCGTCGCAGTTGGAGGCAATCAAACGCTGTTTCGACCGCGAGGATACCGACATCGCCACGCTCGTGAAGCCGTTCGCCGAGAGCGACGGGCTCGAAGCGTTGGAGAATCCCAATTCGCCGAAAGTAGTCCTCGACAACGAGGGTTGCGCGATGTACTTTTCGCGTTCGGTAATCCCGTATCTCCGCGGCATAGACCGCAGCGAATGGCTCGCGCGGCACACGTTCTATAAGCACATCGGCATCTACGCGTTCCGCACCGACGTTCTGCGGCAGGTTACGTCGCTGCCGCAATCAACGCTCGAAAAGGCGGAGTCGCTCGAACAGTTGCGCTGGCTCGAAAACGGATACCGCATCGGCGTCGGAATCTCGAACGTCGAGACCATCGGAATCGACACTCCCGAAGACCTCGCACGTGCCGAGGAGTTCCTGAAACGAACGAACCATTGACAAACGACAAATACCCTTGAATTATGAAACGTTACCTTATCGCAGTTGCCGCACTTGCCGCAATATTCCCGACAGCCTCGGCACAATGGAAGATGGCGGGCGACAAAATCCGCACCGAATGGGCGGAAACCGTTACCCCGCAGAACGTGTGGCAGGAGTACCCTCGTCCGCAAATGGTACGAAGCGAGTGGAAAAACCTCAACGGATTATGGAACTATGCCATAACGCCTGCCGCAGCCGTAAAACCGACGGCATTCGACGGGCAGATACTCGTTCCGTTCGCCGTCGAATCGGCACTTTCGGGAGTGGCGCGCGCCGTTACGGAGAATGACGCACTGTGGTACGAACGGGAAATAAGCATCCCGTCGGCATGGGCATCACGACGCATAATGCTCAATTTCGGAGCGGTGGATTGGAGTGCCGACGTCTATGTGAACGACATTCTGGTCGGCAGCCACACGGGCGGATACGCTCCGTTCTCAATCGACATAACGCCAGCCCTGAATCCGAAAAAGGGTGCCGTGCAGCGTCTGACGGTACGCGTAACCGACCCTACCGACACGCAGAAACACCCTATCGGCAAACAGCGTCTGACCCCGAAAGGGATATGGTACACCGCCGTAACGGGCATCTGGCAAACAGTGTGGATTGAGCCTGTTCCCGTCGAGAACCGCATCGTCGCCATCCGCCCCGACTGCAACGTCTTCAAGGGTGAACTCTATGTAGACGTCGAATGCGCAGAGCAGGACGGACTGGTCGAAATCGACATTTTCGACGGCAGCGAGAAGGTGGCTTCGGCAAAATCGGTTGCCAGCAAAAGAGCCGTCGTAATTCTGCCTGACGCAAAATTGTGGGACACCGAGAATCCGTTCCTCTACGGGATGAAAGTGTCTCTCCGCCGCAATGGCAAAGTCATCGACGAGGTCGAGTCGTATGCAGCGATGCGCAATGTCGATGTCCGCCGCGACGCCACGGGGCACAAACGTATATGCCTCAACGGCAAACCGATATTCATGTTCGGTCCGCTCGACCAAGGCTGGTGGCCCGACGGACTGTACACGGCACCGAACGACGAAGCGTTGCGGAGCGACATTCTGCGCACGAAAGAGTTCGGGTTCAATGCAGTCCGCAAGCACGTGAAGGTCGAACCGGCGCGCTGGTACTACCACTGCGACCGCGAAGGCATGCTCGTATGGCAGGACATGCCTAACGGCGTGCAGGGCAAAAACAACTGGGGACGCAACGTCAAGGGTGCGGGTACGGACGACATCGAACTGACGGCTGCCGACAAAGCCAACTACTATGCGGAATGGGGTGAGGTGATGGATGCCCTGCGTTTCTTCCCGTCCATAGTCATGTGGGTGCCGTTCAACGAGGCGTGGACGCAGTTCGACACCGAAACGGTCGCCGACTGGACGAAAGCAAAAGACCCTTCGCGCATCATCAACTCCGCCAGCGGCGGCAACATGCGCGAATGCGGCGACATACTCGACATGCACGTGTATCCGCGTCCGGGCATGCCGCTATACGAATCCGACCTCGTGGTCATACTCGGCGAGTACGGCGGCATCGGCTGCCCTGTCGAGGGACATCTGTGGTGGAACAAGCGCAACTGGGGCTACATTCAGTTCGACGACGCCGACCGTGTAACCAACGAGTACATAGACTACGCCAAGGATATAAAGAAATATATCCCGCAGGGCATGTCGGCAGCCATATACACTCAGGCGACCGACGTTGAGGGCGAGGTGAACGGGCTCGTTACATACGACCGCAAAGTCGTGAAAATGGATGCGGAGCGCGTGAAGGCGATAAACAAGGAAATAATCAACTCACTGAAATAAGGCATGTCCGAACCAATATTCATAGCAGGTCCCTGCGTAATCGAATCGGCAGAGGTACTCGACGAGGTCGCTGCCCGCATATCGGAAATCAACCGCAAACTGGGAACCGACATAATCTTCAAGTCGTCGTTCGACAAGGCGAACCGCACGTCGCTGTCGTCGTATCGCGGCGTCGGCATGGAGCGCGGCTTGCAGATGCTCGCCGACATCCGCGCCAAATGGGGTCTGCGGCTGCTGACCGACATCCACGAATCGTATCAGGCTGCACCCGTCGGCGAAGTGGTCGATGTGATTCAGATTCCCGCATTCCTTTGCCGCCAGACCGATTTGCTCGTAGCGGCGGCGAAGACCGGAAAGACGGTGAACATCAAGAAGGCACAGTTCCTTTCGGGCGAGGACATGAAATACCCGTACCAGAAGGCTGTCGAATCCGGCGCAGGCGAAGTGTGGCTCACCGAACGCGGCAACTCGTTCGGATACAACAATCTCGTGGTCGATTTCCGCAACATACCGACCATGCTCGGCATCGCGCCGCGCGTAATCATGGACTGCACCCACTCGGTGCAACGCCCCGGTGCAGCAGGCGGCAAGACGGGCGGCAACCGCGAATTCGTTCCGGCAATGGCTCTCGCCGCGAAGGCGTTCGGAGCCAACGGCTACTTCTTCGAGGTACACCCCGACCCCGACAACGCCAAGAGCGACGGACCCAACATGCTGCGGCTCGACGATTTGGAAACCGTAATAAAATCTCTCCTATAATGAACAGCAACAAAAGCACACAGATACTCGACGTCGCCCGCGAGGCATTGCAGACCGAAGCGGACGCTCTGTTGAAAATCAAATCGGAACTCGGCGGCGAATTCGTACGCGCCGTCGAAACGATACTTGACTGCAACGGCAAAGTCATCGTAACGGGAATGGGCAAGTCGGGTCTTATCGCCCGCAAAATCGCCGCGACGCTGGCAAGCACCGGCACTCCGAGTTTCTATCTCCACCCCGGGGAGGCGTTCCACGGCGATTTGGGCATGATTTCCAAGGAGGACATCATCATCGCCCTGTCGTATTCGGGCGAAACCGACGAGGTGCTGAAAATCGTTCCTTTCATCATCGCCAACGGCAATACGCTGATTTCGATGACGGGCAATCCCGAATCGGCTCTCGCCAAGAACTCGAACATACATCTCGACGTGTCGGTAGACCACGAAGCCTGCATACTGCACCTCGCGCCGACGACCTCGACCACCGCGCAACTCGCCATGGGCGACGCGATAGCCTGCGCACTGATGAAACTGCGCAACTTCTCGTCGACCGATTTCGCGCGACTGCACCCGGGCGGCAGTCTGGGACGACGGCTGCTCATGACGGTCGGCAACGTGATGCGCAACCACGACCTGCCGATAGTGGACGAGAACTGCAAGGCGACGGATATGATTCACGCCATCTCGCAGGGCGGACTGGGACTTATCGTCATCTGCCGCGGCGAGGAGATTCTCGGAATCATCACCGACGGCGACATCCGCCGTGCGATGGAGAGCCGGCAGGCGGAGTTCTTCAACATCAAACCGATGGACATCGCCACTCCGTCGCCGAAGATGATTCGCCCCGAGGAGAAACTCATCGAGGCGGAGAAGATGATGACGCGCCACAAGGTCAATTCGCTGCTCGTCGTGGACGAACACAAGCATCTTGTCGGCGTCATACAGATTTACGACATAAAACTTTAACCGACATTAAAGTCCCTAAGGTCCTTAAAGACTTTAAGGACTTTAAAGAGAAAGAGAAAAAACCTAAAACCTTAAAATAAATGTCATTATTAGATTTTCTCGCCCCTCCGGCACACAAACCGCAGATGCCGGCAGACAAAATCGACAAGGAGTACAAGTCGATGCGTCTGAAAGTATTTCTGGGCATATATTTCGGATACGCGGCATACTATCTCGTCCGCAAGAACCTGTCGTTCGCCGTACCCGACATGATTGGCGAAGGTCTTATCGACAAAGCCGGCGCAGGTGTCGCCATGGCCGGTATTCCGATAGCCTACGCACTGAGCAAATTCATCATGGGCAGTGTTTCCGACCGTTCGGACGCCCGCAAATTCATGTCGATAGGTCTCGTACTGGCATCGCTCGTCATGCTCGCCGTCGGTCTGCTGCCGTTCAGCGCGGGCGTCGACGGCAACTACTCGACCACCGTCGGCATACTGTTCGTATTCATGCTCCTCGCCGGCTGGCTGTCGGGCATGGGATGGCCTCCGTGCGGACGAATCCTCGCCCACTGGTTCTCGCAGAACGAACGCAGTTTCAAGATGTCGGTATGGAACACGGCGCACAACGTCGGCAACGGCACTCTGGCACTGCTCGTTTCGGTCGGCGTACTCGTATTCGGCTCGATGGGCATCGCCGAATCGTGGCGTGCGGCATTCATATTCCCGTCCGTCGTAGCGCTGCTGTTCGCATGGTTCTGCTGGATGGTACTGCGCGACACGCCCGAATCGTGCGGTCTGCCTGCGATAGAGGACTACCGCAAGGACTATACGGGTGCCAAGGCGTCGAAAGGCGAGGAGGAGAAGATTCCGTTCCGCCGTCTGTTCGTCGATTACGTATTCAAGAACAAGATGTTGTGGCTCATCGCAGCCGCCAACGTCTTCGTATATTTCGTCCGCTACGGCATCAGCGACTGGTCGCCCACCTATCTTCAAGAGGTCTGCGGGCTGACCAAGGATGACAGTTCGTGGGCATTTGCGCTGTTCGAGTACGCCGGCATCCCGGGGACTATTCTCTGCGGCTGGATGTCGTCGCGATTCTTCCAGGGTCGCTGTGCGCCGGTGAACGTCATCTTCACGCTTCTGGTCGCCGTCGGCATCCTGATGTACTGGGAGGCGGGAGCAATCGCCGAATTTACGGCACTGCCGCTCAAATACATAGTCTACGTCGCACTCTCGATAATCGGCGGCGCGGTCTACGGACCTATCGCCATGATTGGCGTGCAGGCTCTGTCGCTCGTTCCGAAGAATGCGGCGGGAACGGCAGCCGGCTTCATGGGTCTGTTCGGCTACATGCTCGGCGACGCCGTACTGTCGAAAATCGCGATGGGCTACGTGGCAAGCAGTTCGCTCGGCTGGAATTTCACATTCTGGATGTTCCTCATCACCACTCTCATTGCCGCCGCGATATGCACCGTTGCATGGGGCAAGGAGAAACGCATTATGGAAGAACGAGTTCGCGCAGCCGCTGCCGAACACAAAGCATAACAAATGTACGGTTCGTTGCGAAAATACATAGAAGCACTCGACCGCGCCGGCGAACTGATTCGCATCGGCGCGAGGGTCTCGACGCCATACTAAAACGCCGAAATCACCGACCGCATGCCAAAAAGCCCCGTCGG
>CAJMKE010000012.1 GCA_905213895.1 uncultured Alistipes sp. | reverse complement strand
ACCAAACCAAACCAAACCAAACCAAACCAAACCAAACCAAACCAAACCAAACCAAGCATAGCCCAACCTGCGTGCAAAAAAATTCCGCCCCTGTCAGATAGGGCGGAATCTCCGAATAAGGCGAAACCTATGTCGGAACGGTGTTCCGAGCGGAACGCACCGTCGGTCAATGACGTTTCCGACGCTTCATCAATTCGTCGCGAGCCTGTCTGGACAGGCTGTTGTCGATTTCGTACAACCCATAAACCTGCTTCGGCGTCAGAATCTTTTCGAATATCGGGATATAGACCTTGCGCACCATCGAAATATGGATGTAGTTGTCCAGATTCGCCGCGAGAACGGAGTTTATCTCGTCGTCGGTCGCGCTGTCGATATCCGCCGTCGCAGGTTTGCGAATCTGCCCAGCACGGATATTTTGCCGATACTCGATATAGACCGGTGCAAATTTCTCGAACTGCTCGTCCGTCATCTTCAACTCGTCCCGCAGGATGCCAAGTACGATATTGCGCATTTCGAGACGTTCGGGGCTGATGTTCTCCTCCTCAATCCTAACTACGCGGGTTTCATCCGCCGGCTGCGGGATACCTTCGTTTATCTGAGCCGTTGCCGTTACGGTCGCAGCGGCGACGAGCATTATCGTGAAAATCGCACGTTTCATGGTCATTGTTTTTTCGGTCGTCCGCTATTGCAATTTATTCGGCTTTCGCACCTTCACCCTGCTGCCCGGTCGGTTTCTCCTGCCCGGCAGCGGATTTCTCCTGCTCGGCAGGCTGCGCCTCGCCCTGCTCCTTGTTCTCGGCAGGCTGCGCCTCCTCCTTCTGCCGTTCCTGTGCCGGAGCCTGTGCGGTCGGTACGTTCTGCGGGTCTACCTTCGTCTTATCGTCTTGTGCAAATGCGATTTGCGATGCTGCGAAAACAAGAGCCGCAGCGATAATCATACGTTTCATAGTCTTTTCTGTTTTAGTTTAAGTAATACGCTTGTTTTAGGAATTATCCGGAAGTTTCCTGTATTTTGTCTAAAATTCGTTCGTAATCTCCTCGAAGTCCGCCGCATAGCCCGATGCCATATCGGCAAGTTCCTCGTCGGCAGCCCGTTCGAGCAGTTGCTCGTAGCGGAACATCAATACGCGCTTTTTGCTGGCATAGACACCTATGAAGGTGCAAATCGCGAACACCGCCACGGTCGCCGCCGCCAATGACACACGCAAAAGGTGATTCCCGCTCCGCGCCGGCTTCATTCCGACCGCCTTGGCATTGCGCCGCGCGTTGTCGAAGAAATCCTCCGGCACGCTGTACGGCAGCCGTTTGCCTACATCGTTGAATTCGAAATCCTTCATTGCGTCATCAATTCTTTAATGCGCTGCTGCGCGTAATGGTAATTGGTTTTGAGCGTCGATTCGCTCATTCCCGTTATCTCGCTTATCTCCCTGTATGCCAGTTCGTCGTAATACCGAAGGTTGAAAACCAGTCTCTGTTTCGACGGCAGCGAGAGTATCGCCTTCTGGAATCTCGCCTCGATGCTCTCCGCCGATTCCGACGCCGCATCCGCCACCGATTGAGCCAGTTTCGCGCCTATGCCGTCCATCCCGACGAAACTCCACCGCCACTTTCTGCGCAGGTGGGTCAGACAGAGATTGGTCGCTATGCTGTAAATCCACGCCCTCAATTCGCCCTCGCCGCCGCGGAACGAGTCGAGCCGGCGGAATATCCGCACCCACATCTCCTGCAAGATGTCCTCGCTGTCCTCGTGTACGACCACCATCCGCCGGATGTGCCAGTACAGCGGTTCGGTGTAGGCATCGACCATCCTTGCTATCCCGTCGCCCCTCGTCGCCTCATCGGCAATCAACCTCACTATTTCAGCGTTGTCGATACTCATTCTCTCTTATCGGTTTCGCATATAAGACGTATGATAACGCGGAAAGTTAAGAAGACGGTGTAAAAAAATCGCATTTTTTTGCAGGGGAGGGTAAGAGAGATTAGGGACCTTAAAGTCCTTAAAATCTTTAAGGTCGTTAGCAGAGCGCAAAAAAACGCCCGACCTTTTTTATAAGGTCGGGCGTCGGGTATTGTCGAAGCGTGCCGTTAGTTTCCGCCGACTTCGGTAACCTCTATCACCTCCACCGTCCAGTCGAACAGGTCGGCGGCGCACTGCTGCTGCAAGCGCGAAATCTGCGACGTCGAGGTAGTGTCGTTCATCACGGCATTCACGAACGCATTGACTGTCGGATAGGTATTATTGACCTTCTGCGACAGACAGTTGTAGAACGCGTTCTGCTGCGAGCGGTCGAGACCCGACGGCAGGACATTGTTGCTGACGAGATACTGGTAAGGATAGATATGGCGCATGTTGCGGGCGTCGGTGTCGAGTTCCTCGACAATCGTCGTTACGACATACACCTGCACGGTGTCGTTCACGCCCGGCATCTGAATGAACGTGGTGTAGACCGGATAGTCCTCCTCGATATTCGCCGCCACGTTGTCCGAGAACAACATGTATTCGGCATCCGTAAGGTCGTTGAGATAGACCATCTCGCGATAGTCGCGCAGGAGATTGCGCATCGCCTGACGCTCCTGTCTGTTCCATTTCGCCTGCTGCGAGCATCCGGCGATGCTCAAAATCGAAAGTGCCGCTACCGACACAGTCAGTAAAATTCTTTTCATTGCGTAATATTTTTAATACTGGTTCAAATTTCGTTACGCAATGAAATGCAATCAGTGTGCCACTCCGCGATATATGCGCAGCCACCTGACATATCCGACGATAGCAAGCACCGAATAGAGGGCGTACAGAGCAGCCGTCAGCGGTATGCCCTTATATACGTACAGAGCCGCCGTGATGACGTCCACGACGAGCCACACGCCCCACTGCTCGATATATTTGCGCGAGAGCATCCACATCGCGACGATGCTCATCGCCGTAGTCATCGAATCCCAGAAAGGCACGCTGCTGTCGGTGAAGCGCACGAGGAAGAAGTATATCGCCACATGCACCGCCGCGTATACCGCCGCAAGCGGAGCAATCAGGCGAACCGGAGTGGGTGCGATGTCCGCCGACGCGCTCTTTTTCGCGTCCGACGAGCGGCGGTGCCACACCGCGAGTCCGTACAGTCCGGCGAGGACATAGTACACCTGCATCGAGCAGTCGGCGTAAAGTCCCGACTTGAAATAGAGTACGCCGTGGACGACGGGCATTATCAGTCCGACAATCCACAGATATATGTTGGCGCGGTATTCCAGCCACAGATAGAGCAGTCCGAGCGCAACGCCGATTGCTTGAAGCAGGAGTTTATAGTCCATAGTAAAAAATCATTATCATCGCGTCATGTTGAGCGTAGCGAAACATCTGTTTTTATTAGATTCTTCGCTACGCTCAGAATGACGAATCAAAATCCGTTTATACCGATTCCAAATTTTTCGCTACATTCAGGATGACGATTGGTCGCATTAAAAATTCAACGTTACGTTCGCCAGCACGTTGAACGGAGCCTGAGGGAAGTAGTTCGCCCACGAGCCGCGACTGGCAAGCGTATCGCCTTCGAGCCACGAGCCGCCGTAGCCGTTGCTGCAATACTCGGTGTTGAACAGGTTGTTGAGCGAAACTCCGAATCTCACGCTCTTGACACGCTTCGTCCGCAGCGTATACGACAAATCGAGGTTGCTTACGCAGTAGCGGTCGAGCGTCAAATCCTCGTAATTGCCGTTGGTAAGGTACTGCTTGCCGACGTACTGCGTTTGGAGTACCGCCTGAAATCCCTTGACGTGGAAATCGAATACCGTACCGGCGATGACGTTCGGCGAGTAGGCAATCGTCCGAGTTCCCATGGCGAACTCCTTGCCGCCTATATTCTCGATATAGTTCTCGATGCGGTTCTGGCTGAACGTCGCGTTCGCACCGAACGTAAACCACTTGGTCGGACGCACCGAGAGCGTGAGTTCGATACCGCGGCGGTAACTGTCGGGAACGTTGATATTGAGGTTGTCGCCGCCTTCGTTCACCAGTCCCGTATGAACCAGTTGGTTGCGGTAGTCCATATAATAGAGGTTGATGCCCGCATCGACTATGTCGTATGACAGACGGTAGCCCAACTCATAGTCGAACATCCGCTCCGCTTTCGGCTTGCCTTCCAGTCCGGAGAAGAGGTAACGGTCGGTGAAGTCGTTGCGCGTCGGCTCCTTGTGCGCCACGGCGAACGAGAAGTAGAACGAATGGTGCTTGCCGAGTTCGTAGTTGATGCCTGCGTGCGGATTGAAGAAGTGGTACTTCTCGTTAACATCGACCGGCTGCATCGCATACTCTTCCCAGTCATAATTGTCGTTCGTACCCCACGCCTTATAGTGGACATAGCGGTACTGCATGTCGGCGAAGAGGTAGAATCCCTTGAAAATGTTCCAGTTCGCCTTGGCGAATACGTTGGCGTCCTGCTTGCGCACGTCGTTGTCGTACCATATCTTGTCGTCGTACAGCGACTTGTCCGCAACGCCGTCCACCCATTCGAGCGTACCCCAGTGCGGGCATGCGTACATGCTCCACGAACCGCCGAAGACCAAATCCAGTCTCTTCGACGAATATTGTCCGGCGGCATTCAGACCGCCCGTATGGTTGCGCATCACCTTGCGGCGGATAAGGTCGGACTGGGCGAGGTCGTCGCCGAGATTCAGATTGTCGTAACCGACAACCCATGCGTCGTCCTTATACTGCTTGTAGTAGCCGTAGCCGTAGGTGTAGAATCCCGTAACGTTCAACGCCCACTTGTCGTTGAAACGGTGGCTGACGAGCAACTGGTTGTTGATTTGCAGATAGTTGTCGGTATTATCGTCGTAATACGCGACATGCGTGCCGTCGGCGAGCGTGAACGGACCGTCCGACGTCTTGTACTGTCCGCTGTCGTGGTAACGACGTCCGTAACGCTCCATATCCTCTTTCGACACGCCGTTATACGTAAGGTAGGTCTTCGCCTTGCCGCCGAACGAGATGAGTTTCACCATCGTGCCGGAGTTGTAGTACGCGCCTTGGAGCATGTATGATTTCAGGTCCGTAGCACCGCGCTCCACATAGCCGTCGGAACCGATATGCGACAGACGCGCATCCACGACCCAGTGGTTGCGGATAAGTCCAGACGTGATGTTCACCGCCTGCTTGTTGGTATTGTACGAACCGTAGGACATCGAAGCCGTACCGCCGAAATCGGGCGACAGAGCGTCGGTCGTCATGTTTATCGCACCTCCGAAAGCACCCGTACCGTTGGTCGAAGTGCCTGCGCCGCGCTGAATCTGTATCGAGCCGACCGACGAAAGCAGGTCGGGCGTATCGTACCAGTAGACAGAGTGGGAATCGGGATTGTTGACCGGCACGCCGTTCACCGTTACGTTCAATCGCGTGGCATCCGTACCGCGCAGACGTATCGACGTTCCGCCGATTCCGATACCGGTTTCGTTCGTCGCAATCATCGACGGTGTGAGAGCCAGCACCGACGGAATATCGAGCGCGTAACTGCCGCGGACGATTTCGTCGTGCGAAAGGTCGGTGTGGGCGGACGGCGTATGACGCTTGGCGCGCGTCGCGGTAACCTCCACCTGCTGGATTTCATACATCGAAACCGAATCCTGCTGCTGATTCTGCATCCGTTGCTGCGCCGATGCCGCGCCCGTTGCGGAGAGAGCGAATGCTCCCGCACCCAATAAGAAAAAAATCCTTTTCATAACTTTTTATAAATTAAACAGTTTGAAAAGGGGTACAATATGTGATTATGCTTGCGCTCCCGGTTTCGGCATTACCCGTATCCGGTACGATGGGTATAATCTCAGCCGCCCGCACAGCAGGCAGCACCCCTTATTTCGGGCGCGAAGATACGCAAAAATGTCGTAAGTGCAAAAAAGTCCTTAAAGTCTTTAAGGTCGTTAAGGACCTTAACTCTCCCTCAACGGAAAAGCCCCGCTTCCGCAGGGCTTTCGCTTAATCTTCACCGAGAAACTCGCGTGTAACGACCACGCGTATCGCCCGCTGGCGTATGTTGACCTCGACCGGCGTCCCGCCCATCAGTTCGCCGTCGGTTTCGAGTTGTATCGACGGTGCCGCCTCTATTTTCACCTTGCGTCCCTGCGCATGAATGACGTGTCCGATTTGGTAGATGTCGCCGTTGAACAGTTTTTTGAGCCGGAAGACAATGTGCCACCAGTGAACCGGTCGTATGATTGTCAAGTCGAGCAGTCCGTCGTCCGCCAGAGCGTTCGGCAACTGCTGCACTCCGCCGCCGTTGTACTTGCAGATACCGATGGCGAGGCTGAACATCAGGTCATTGAACACGACCTCGTCGTCCACCCATATTCGCGCGCCCGACGACTTGTAGCGGAAATAGGATTTCAGTATGCTGTACAGATACATCCAGCCGCCCTTGTAACCTTTCATTTTCAGGTGGTTGAACGTCGATATGACATGCGCGTCGAAGCCCAGTCCCGCGACGTTCGCCATATAGCGTGTCTGCGTATAGTGCGACTCGGTGTAGGTAACCGTGCCGACATCCTGCAAGAACGAGCGTTCCTCGCGTATCGCGCGTATCGCCTCCGAATAGTGCTGCGGAATGCCGAACGTGCGCACCCAGTCGTTGCCCGTGCCGACGGCGATTACCGCCAGCAGTATTTCGCAAGGTTCGACGGCTTTCTGGATGAAAAGTCCGTTCACGACCTCGTTCAGCGTACCGTCGCCGCCGATGACGATTATGCGGCGGTAGCCTTGGTTGGCTGCCGTTACGGTAAGTTCCGTAGCGTGGTGCTTATGCTCCGTGAAGACCGCGTCGTGGCGTATGTCGTCGTTGCGCAGCAGTCTGGAAATCTGCGGAAAGTCAATCAGTCCGCGTCCCGACCCCGCGACCGGATTCACGATGACGAACCAGCGGTCGGTCAAATCCCTGACTTCGGCTGCCATGCTATTTCGACGGAGCGTTTTTGAGCGTATGCAGCAGGAAGCGGTAGAACTTCCCGACCGAAGCGATGTTCACCTTCTCGTCCGGAGAGTGGGGATAGCAGATTGTCGGTCCGAACGAAATCATGTCGAGGTTCGGATATGTTCCGCCGATGATTCCGCACTCCAATCCCGCATGTATGGCGGTTACCGCCGGTTTCGCGCCGAACAACGCTTCATACGACGCGAGCATCGCATGGAGTATCGGCGACGACATGTTCGGTTTCCAGCCGTCGTAGTCGCCTTCGAGCGCGACCTTCGCTCCCGCGAGTTCGAACACGCCGCGTATCGCTTCGCCGAGCGCGTGTTTCTCGCTGTTCACCGAACTGCGCAGCAGGCACTGTATCTTCACGCTCCCGCCGTCCGACACGACGCGGGCGAGATTGGTCGAGGTCTGCACCAGACCCTCCATCTCCATCGACATCTTCACCACTCCGTTAGGCGCGCCGACAACCGCTTTCGCGAGTTTAGCCGCCGTTTCGGCAGGAATCATCTTCGCCGGAGCGTCGGCAGCAGCCGCCGTAACCGAGATTGCGTCCTCGATGCCGTCGAACTCGGCATTTACCGTCTTGCAGAACTCGGCAACCTCTTTCTCGAAGCGTGCCGCGTCGCTCTCGCCGACCAGAACCGTAGCGACGGCTTCGCGCGGAATGGCATTGCGCAGTCCGCCGCCGTCCACCGAGCATAACAGCGTCGGAATATCGGTATGGAGCAGGAAACGGAACAGCAGGCGGTTGGCGTTGGCACGCTGGTAACCTATCTGGATTCCCGAGTGTCCGCCCTTCAATCCCTTGACCTCTATTTTGTAAGCCTTATAGCCGGTCGCAGGCGTCGGCTCGGCTACGTAAGGCAGTTCGATGTTCGCGTCAAGCCCTCCGGCGCAGCCCACATAGAGTTCGCCCTCGGTTTCGGAGTCGAGATTGAGCAGGATGTCGCCGCGGAGCAGCCCCGCCTTCAATCCGAACGCGCCGTCCATGCCCGTCTCCTCGGTGGCGGTGAAGAGAGCCTCTATCGGTCCATGCTCGATAGTGTCGTCCTCCAACACCGCGAGTGCCGATGCAACGCCGATACCGTTGTCGGCACCCAGCGTCGTTCCGTCGGCGGTTACCCACTCGCCGTCCACGTATGCGTCGATAGGGTCTTTCTCGAAATCGAACGTCTTGTCGTTGTTCTTCTGCGGCACCATGTCGAGGTGGGCTTGCAGGATTATGCCCTTGCGGTTCTCCATCCCTGCTGTCGCCGGCTTGCGGACATACACGTTGTCCGCCTCATCGACGCAGTGTTCGAGACCGTGAGCCTCGGCGAAATCGACTATATATTTGCGAATCGCCGCTTCGTGATGCGACGGACGCGGTATTCTTGCAATCTCTGCGAAATGTTTCCA
This sequence comes from uncultured Alistipes sp., assembly GCA_905213895.1. Taxonomy (GTDB): domain Bacteria; phylum Bacteroidota; class Bacteroidia; order Bacteroidales; family Rikenellaceae; genus Alistipes. The sequence goes on along the minus strand of CAJMKE010000012.1, from coordinate 86,499 downwards.
AACGAGCGCTGGTTCGAGCGCACTTAAATTTCTGTCCATAATATAATAGGTATTAGAGAAACCGCCGCGGCACAGCCGCCCGACGGTTCCGGTGTCTTTTACAAAGGTATGCAATTTTTCATTGACTTCGACGGTGCGGGCGATGTTTTTTGAGTTCTTCCGTTAAAGTCTTTAAGGACTTTAAGGTCCTTAAAGAAAAAGGACGCGAATCGCGTCCTTTTTAACAGATTCCCCTACTCCCCGAACGTTCCGAGCCGGAAAACGATTTTCTGGCAGTAGAGTTCGCCCTCGCGCAGCAGCACCGACGGGAAATCGGGATGATTGACGGCATCGGGATAGCCCTGACACTCGATGGCGACACCCGCATAGTCGCAATACCTGCCGCCCGACTTCGTCACGGGGCATCCGCCCGAAAGCCAGTTGCCCGTATAGACCATGCAGCCCGCCTGCGACGACAGAATCTTCACGCAGCGTCCCGACGCCCTGTCGCGCAGTTCGCCGACCTCGCCGAGGATATTCGGTTTCCAGCCGTCCACGACGAAATAGTGGTCGTAGCCGCGGAAATCGCGGATATGGTTGAACTCGGCGTTTATGTCGTCGCCCAGCCGACGCCACCCCGTAAAATCCTGCGGAGTACCCTTCACGTCGAGCAGACGACCCGTAGGAATCTGCGCGGCGTTCATCTCCAAAACGTGCGACGCATTCAGATGCAGTTCGTGGTCGAGAATCGTCCTGCCGCTCCCCTCGCCCGACAGATTCCAGTACACGTGGTTCGTCAGGTTCACCGGCGTGGTGCCGTCGCTCTTGGCGAGGAACGTTATCTCCAACGAATCCTCGTCGTCAAAGTCGTATATCGCCTCCACCGCCAGTTCGTGCGGATAGGACTGGTCGCCGTCAGGCGACAGCAGCGAGAACACCACACGGTTGGTCTCGACGCGCGACTCCCACAGACGGTTGGCGAAACCCTTCGTACCGCCGTGGAGGTGGTTCGTTCCGTTATTGACTTCGAGCGAGTACTCGATGCCCTCGACCGTCATCTTGCCGCCCGCGATACGGTTGGCGACGCGACCGACGCATTTGCCGCTCGCCGCGCCGTCGCCGATGTAACTCAACGCGTCGCGGTAGCCCAGAACCGTATCGTCGATATGTCCGTTGCGGTCGGCGAACTTCACCGACACCAGCGCGGCTCCGATATTGCACACCTGCACCTCGCTGCCGCGCGAATTGCGCATGGTATAGATGATTACGGCTTCGCCCTCGGGCGTTACACCCCAGATATTTTGCTCAATAGTCATAATAGTCTCTTAATGATTTCACGACCAAGTCGGATTATATCGTTGCCGACGGTCGCGGGTCTAGCGGCAAAGCCGCGTTTACGGATGTTACCCACCCCCTAAATCCCCCTCCTGCGAGGGGGACTTCGGGAGGCAGTCATACAAATTGTCTATTCCAAAGGTTTTACGTCGGCTATAAGGCTGTCGATGCGGCGCAGCGTCTCCTCCTTGCCGAGGAACGACGTTACGTCGTACATGCCCGGTCCCTTGCCCGCACCGACGAGCGCGAGACGCAGCGAGTTCATGATTTGTCCCATGCCGTAGCCGCGCTCCTCAATCCACGAATGGACGATATGTTCGGTATTTTCCAGCGAGAAGTCGTCGATGCCCGCCAGCACCTCGCGCAGTTCGGCGAGATGAGCCGGATTTTCGCCCTTCCAGTACTTTTTGAGTTGCTTCTCCTCGTACTCGGTCGGCGCGATGAAGAAATACGACGTCAAATCCCACAAATCCGAAATGAACGTCGCACGCTCCTTCATGATGCCTGCTACCTTGCCCGCTGTTTCGTCCGAAACCTCAATGCCGTGTTCGCGCAGAATCGGCTGATAGAGCGCGGCGAGTTCGGCTTCGGTCTTGTGGTGCATGTACTGTGCGTTGAACCACTTCGCCTTGTCGGGCTGGAAACGCGCTCCCGACTTCGACACGCGGTCGAGCGAGAAAGCGTCGATGAGTTCCTGCATCGAGAATATCTCCTGCTCCGTACCCGGATTCCAGCCGAGCAGCGCGAGCATGTTGATGAACGCCTCCGGAAAATATCCGTCCTCGCGGTAGCCGTGCGCCGTATCTCCGGCAGGCGAAACCCAGTAGAGCGGGAATACGGGGAATCCCATCTTGTCGCCGTCGCGCTTCGACAGTTTACCGCCGCCAGTAGGTTTCAGCAGCAGCGGCAGGTGCGCGAACTCCGGCTGGGTATCGGTCCAGCCGAACGCACGGTAGAGCAGATAGTGCAGCGGCAGCGACGGCAGCCACTCCTCGCCGCGGATGACGTGCGAAATCTCCATCAGATGGTCGTCCACGATATTGGCGAGGTGGTATGTCGGCAGTGCATCGACCGACTTGTAAAGCACCTTGTCGTCGAGCGTCGATGTGTTCACCTCGACATCGCCGCGGATGAGGTCGTGCATCTTAACCACCTCGTTCTCCGGCATCTTGAAGCGGATGACCCATATGTCGCCGCGCGCTATACGCTGTTCGACCTCCTCGGCGGAGAGCGAAAGCGACGTCGGCAGCACGGTGCGGACGCTGTAATTGTAGGCAAACGTCTCGTCGCGCTCCTCCGCCTGCTTGCGCAGCGCGTCGAGTTCGGCAGCGGTATCGAACGCATAGTAGGCCCAACCCGCATCGACGAGTTGCTTGGCGTATTTCAGATATATTTCGCGACGCTCGCTCTGGCGGTACGGCGCGTGAGGACCGCCGTAGCCGACGCCCTCGTCGATTTCGATGCCGCACCAGCGGAGCGACTCGATGATATAATCCTCCGCACCCTCGACGAAACGCTGCGAATCGGTATCCTCGATACGCAGAATCATCTTTCCGCCATTGTGGCGTGCGAACAGATAGTTGTAGAGAGCCGTGCGGACACCGCCGATATGGAGCGGACCCGTCGGGCTCGGAGCAAAACGAACTCTTACTTCACGTTTCATTTTCTTCCTGAATAGTTATCTTAAAGTCTTTAAGGTAGTTAAAGTCCTTAAAGTCCGATTATTTCCCCCACAGATTGCGCGGATACACGCCGTCGGCAATCAGAGCCTCGATTTTCGCCATAAGCGCAGGCTTGTCCTCCTTGTACGTAACGCCGAACCACTTCGCCGAGGTGCTCAACACCTTCATCTTCGCCGTGCCGCCGCCGATGAGTTTGTTCACCATCAGCGGAATGAAGAACTCCGATTTGAGGTTCTCGATATTTTTAGGGTCGCCGAGGAATTCGATGAACGTCTGTTTCGAGTAGTCGAAATAGTCGGGCGTGAATCCGAACAGGTTCATCGATACCGGCGTATTCTCCTCCAAAGCCACGTCCTCGCCCAAATCGTGGAATACGATTGTACCCTCGGCATTGCGCTCGATTTTGGTGCGCTCGACCATCGATTCGAGGTAGCCGTCGGCAGTCAGCATGCAGACGCCGCGCGACACGGTGCCGTTCTCCGAAAGGGTCTTGTTCACCTCGTAGCCGACCATGCAGTAGTCGTTTTTGCTGCCGCCGAGCGTACTCAAATAGGCTCCGATAACCTTGTATGCGTCCTCGCCGTAGAAGTCGTCGGCATTGATTACCGCGAACGGCTCCTTTATCGCATCGGCAGCCATCATCACCGCGTGGTTAGTACCCCACGGCTTCTCGCGCCCCTCAGGCACGGAGAATCCCTCGGGCAGGCAGTCGAGTTCCTGATAAACGTACTCCACCTCGATTCTGCCGCCGAAACGCTCGGCGTTGAAAACCTCCGTGAAAGCGTCGGCGAACGAGTGGCGGATGACGAAAACCACCTTGCCGAATCCGGCGCGGATGGCGTCGTAAATCGAATAATCGATGATTGCCTCGCCGTTAGGACCTACGCCGTCCATCTGTTTGAGCGAACCGTACCGCGAACCCATTCCCGCCGCGAGTACCAAAAGTGTCGGTTTTACCATAATATTTTCTGTTTTTTAACTATTGATTCCCAAAGTTTTCCGCATCGCGCCGCGTCCTACGGTATTCGGCATACGGAAGCCTGCAAAATTACTAAAAAGGCTTCTAAATACAAAGCATTTACGCCGAATTGTTTCGCCGCGCTCCATACTATTCGGGACATCGCGGCATATTTATGCTCCTGCACGCAATTTGTCGGGCGGAAAAGCGTTCGTAAAAGGATAAAATCGCTATCTTTGCAGATATGAAACCGATTAGAAAATTCTTCGCCGACGCGAACGACTCGTTCCGCGACATGTTCCGCCGCCGGCGCGTAAGCGTTTCCGACCCTGAAAACCGGCTCGAAACGCGGTTCATACACATATCGCCGGCGGGATTCGCCATGAGCATCGTCGCCACGGTATTCCTTATCTTCTGCATCGTGCTGGTATTCGTCGCCTACACGCCGGTACTCGATTTCCTGCCGGGTTACCGCACCGACGCGACCAAATCGCGCGAAACGCTGATGCGCAATCTGATCCGCATCGACTCGCTCGAACGCAAGATGAACGACATGCTCGCCTACAACGAGAGCATAATCCTCGTCGTGGACGGCAAGACGCCGACCATGCGCAGCGTGCAGAACGACTCGCTGCCACGCGACAAGAGCATCGTGCCGACATCCGCAGCCGATTCCCTGCTGCGGCGGCAGATGGAAAGCGACGGCAAATACGGCATCCGCAACTCCGCCCCGGCATCGGGGCACACCAACATCAACGCCGTAGCACCGATGGACGGCATCATCGCCGAACGCTTCGACATCAAGAGCGGTCTGTACGGCATCCGCATCGCGGGTGCGCCCGAATCGCAAATCGTCGCCATAGCCGACGGCACGGTCGTCCTCAACGACTGGTCGCCCGAGAACGGCAACAGCGTCGCCATACAGCATCCCAACGGAATGATTTCGGTCTACCGCATGTTGTCGGGGACGCTCGTCGGCAAGGGACAGCGCGTCAAGGGCAGCGAAGTCATCGGCTACTCGACCGCGGGCGGCGAAAACGACCTCTCCACATTCGCATTCGAACTATGGAGCGACGGCAAGCCCGTCGACCCCGAATCATACATATTGTTTTAGGTAACTTTATATGAATCAGGTTATGGTATGTAATCGTAAATCCGATGGTTGTGGTTCTCGCGGCGAAGCCGCGTATATCGGATGTTACCCACCCCCTAAATCCCCCTCCTGTGAGGGGGACTTCGGTCGGAACCTGCAAGGATATATACCTACATTAATCGCCCTATTTAATTTAACGAAATGAAGCAAAAAGTCGCACTTCTCGGCTCTACCGGTTCGATAGGCGTACAGACGCTCGACATAGTACGCGAAAATCCGGAAGCATTCGAAATAGTAACCCTCACCGCCCGTTCCAACTGTCAGCGGCTCGCTGAGCAGGCAATCGAATTCGACGCCGACAGCGTCGTCATAGCCGACGAATCGAAATACACCGAACTCAAAAAGGCTCTCGCCGACTACCCCGTCAAGGTATACGCCGGAGCGGATGCGATAGCGCAGTGCGCCGCAGCGTCGAACATCGACGTCGTCGTGAACGCGCTGGTCGGCTACGCAGGTCTCGCCCCGACGCTCGCCGCCATCGGGCAGGGGAAAAAGGTGGCATTGGCGAACAAGGAGACACTCGTAGTCGGCGGCGAACTCGTCATGCGCGAGGCTCTCGCCCACCGCGCACCGATTATCCCGATAGACTCCGAACACTCGGCGATTTTCCAGTGCCTTATAGGCGAGGTGTCGCCGCTCCGCCGGCTTATAGTAACTTGCAGCGGCGGCTCGCTGCGCGACCTTCCGCGCGAAGCATTCGCCGGCGTTACGCCCGAGCAGGCACTCCGCCACCCGCAGTGGAACATGGGCGCGAAAATCACCATCGATTCCTCCACGCTCGTGAACAAGGGATTCGAGGTCATCGAGGCTCACTGGCTGTTCGGCGTCGATGCCGACCGCATTTCGGTAATCCAGCATCCGCAGTCGATAGTCCACTCGATGGTCGAATTCGAGGACGGGGCGATAAAGGCGCAGTTGGGTTCGCCAGACATGCGCACACCGATAAGTTTCGCGCTGATGTACCCTCACCGTGCCGTGCGCAAGGTCGAGCCGTTCAGTTTCGCCGACAACCCGACACTGACTTTTCAGGAGGTGGACCGCGTGAAATATCCCGCTCTCGACATCGCCTACGACTGCCTGCGCCGCGGAGGTACGGCAGCCTGCACGATGAACGGAGCGAACGAGGTCGCCGTGGCGGCGTTCCTCACCCGTAAATGCGGCTACACCGACATCGTCCGTTCGATAGAGTACGCACTCGCAAAGGCGCAGTTCACGCTTCGTCCGACGGTGGACGACTACGCGGCGGCAGACCGCGAATCGCGGCGTCTGGCTGCCGAAGCACTCGGATTATAACGACAAACAATTCAGAAAATGGATATTCTAATCAAGGCAATTCAATTTTTCCTCTCGCTGTCGCTTCTGGTGGCGATTCACGAGTTCGGACACTTCATCGCGGCGCGCATCTTCAAAATCCGCGTCGAAAAGTTCTACATATTCTTCGACCCGTGGTTCTCGCTCTTCAAGTTCAGGCGCGGCGATACCGAATACGGCATCGGCTGGGTGCCGCTCGGCGGTTACGTCAAAATCGCGGGAATGATAGACGAGAGCATGGACAAGGAGCAGATGCAACTGCCGCCCAAGCCCGACGAGTTCCGCTCCAAGCCAGCATGGCAGCGGTTCTGTGTCCTCGTGGCGGGCGTGGTGATGAACATCCTGCTCGCATTCGTCATCTACTGCGGCATCTCCTACGCATGGGGCAGCAGTTACGTCGCCAACGACGACATCCGCTGGGGCTACAATTTCAGCGAGGCAGGCGAGCGGCTCGGCTTCCGCGACGGCGACCGCATAGCGACGATTCAGGGCGAGAAAATCGACAACATCGCCTCGATAATGTCGCGGATAATCCTCGCCGAGGACGACTTGCAGGTAACGGTGATTCGCGACGGCAGCCGCGTGAAACTCAATATCCCCTACGACGAACTCAACGCCCTGCGCAGCGGCGGCGAGAAGGCTTACGCGGGGCTATACACGCCGCGAATGCCGTTCATCATCGACAGCATAGCCTCCGAATCGGCGGCACTGGCGGGACTTATGAAGGGCGACCGCATCGTCGGCATCGACGGTCGGCGCGAGGAGGATTTCGCCAAATACGATTCGCTGCTGGCGATGCACAAGTCGGGCGAAGCGACGCTCTCCGTCGAGCGCGGCGACCGCGTGATGAACATCGACGTTCCGGTGAACGCCGAGGGCAAGATAGGCGTCAGCGTACTCTCGCCGTTCACCCTCCGCACGCAGCACTACTCGCTGCTCGAATCGATTCCTGCGGGCGCACGCCTGACGGGCAGGGTGATGAACAACTACTGGCAGCAACTGAAACTGATAGTCAAGCCCGACACGGGGCTTTACAAGCAGGTCGGCGGCTTCATCGCCATCGCCAACATCTTCCCCGGCAAGTGGGACTGGCAGCAGTTCTGGTACATGACGGCGTTTCTCTCCATCATCCTCGGCATCATGAACATCATCCCTATTCCGGGTCTGGACGGCGGACACACGCTCTTCACGCTGTGGGAGATGATTACGCGGCGCAAGCCGAGCGACAAGTTCCTCGAAGCGGCGCAGTACATCGGCTTGATACTGATTCTCGCGCTGGTGATATTCGCCAACGGCAACGACATCTACCGACTTTTCAAATAACCGTGCCATGGCAAAGGTGAAAAAGGCATACTTCTGCCGCGAATGCGGATTCGACGCTCCGAAGTGGCTCGGACGCTGTCCGTCGTGCGGCGCGTGGAACTCCTTCACGGAGGAGATTGTCGCCAAGGAGAGCGGCTCGATTCCTGCGGTCGTCGCAGGCAAATCCGTACCGGCATCGAAGCCGCAGCGCGTCGCCGACATCGAGTGCGGCACGACGCAGCGCATCGACACGGGCAACGGCGAGGTGAACCGCGTACTCGGCGGAGGTCTGGTGGCAGGCTCGCTGATACTGTTGGGCGGCGAACCGGGCATCGGCAAATCGACGCTCTCGCTCCAACTCGCCCTCTCCGACAACGGGCTGAAAACGCTCTACGTTTCGGGCGAGGAGTCGGCGGAACAGATAAAACTGCGCGCCGAGCGCATCGGCATCCGCAACGAAAACTGCATCGTCTACACCGAGACGCTGCTCGAAAACATCGTCGCCCAAATCGGGGAGATACGTCCCGACATGGTCGTCATCGACTCCATACAGACGATGTACACCGACCTCATCGACTCGTCGGCAGGCAGCGTGTCGCAGATTCGCGAGTGCGCCGCCACACTGCTCAAATACGCCAAGGGCAGCGGCACGCCGATATTCATCATCGGGCATATCACCAAGGACGGAACGATAGCGGGACCGAAGATTCTCGAACACATCGTCGATGTCGTCCTGCAATTCGAGGGCGACGGCAACAACACCTACCGCATCCTGCGCAGCATCAAGAACCGTTTCGGCGCGACGTTCGAAATCGGTGTCTTCGAGATGCTCCATGACGGGCTGCGCAGCGTCGAAAATCCGTCCGAAATCCTGCTCACCCACTACGACGAACCGCTAAGCGGCATCGCCGTCGGTGCGTCGGTGGACGGCATACGCCCCTATCTCATAGAGGTTCAGGCTCTCGTCGGCACGGCAGCCTACGGCACGCCGCAACGCAATGCGACAGGTTATGACACACGGCGAATGAACATGCTGCTCGCCATTCTCGAAAAGCGAATCGGAATGAAGATGTTCCAGAAAGACGTGTTCCTCAACTTTGCCGGCGGATTCAAGGTCGCCGACACGGGACTCGATTTGGCAATCGTCGCAGCCGTCATTTCGTCGTATTTCGACCGCCCTATCGACGAGGGCGTCTGCCTTGCGGGCGAAATCGGACTGTCGGGCGAGGTGCGTCCGGCACCGCGTACCGAGCAGCGCATCGCCGAAGCGGCGCGACTGGGCTTCAAGCGGATAATCGTATCGGGCTACGCCGCCAAGCCGCACAAGAAAATCGGCGGCATCGAGGTCGTCCGCATCAACAGCATAGGCGAACTCGCCCGCGAAATCTTCCGCAGCACGGCAGAATAATGCCGGCAAGGTTTTCGGTCATGCGCGGGCGGTTTATCCGCCCGCGCTTTTTCAGCAGCCGCCATATTGGCGGCTGCTTGACGTTAAGGACTTTAACGACCTTATGGACTTTAAGGTTGCATTGGCGGCAAAGCCGCCAATGCAAAAAGCAAACCCGCGTCGCGCCACCGTTCCGCGCCGTCCTATCCCTTGCCGCCGACATTGTCGGCGGCAGACTTTAACGACCTTAAAGACTTTAATGACTTTAAAGAATGCGTATGGGCGGCGAATAAATCGCCGCCCATACGCATAAAACACAACCTACTCCGCCATTCGCCACGACATCTCGTCGCGGACAAGGCGGGCGGTCGGGGTGTCGTCCAAGCCGTCCAGAAGCAGCAGCACCCGCTCGCGATGCTCTCCCGCGACCGAAGCCAATGCGGCTGTCGCACCCTGCGCGACTATGCGGTTGTCGGGGAAACGCCCGACGGCACTGCGCACACCCTCCGTTAACGCACCGACCGACGCACGCACCGAACGCGATGCGGCGAGCAGCGCAGCGTAGGCAAGCAGCGCATTCTCCGACGCGCACCACTCGGCGAGCAGGGCATCGATGTCATCAATCTGCGAAAGCAGGGCATGTGCCGCCTGCTCGGCGACCTCCGAATTGATTATGCCTGCCGCCCAGAACGGGAAATCGGCAGCCGTCGTGCACTCCGGTTCGGCAATCCACAGCGCGATGATGCGCAGTTCGCGAACCTGCTGGCGATAGAGAAACCGTGCGAAACCGTCGTCCCGACCAGTTTCGCGGGCAGTCTCGCGCAACGAGTGGATTGCGACGCCGTAGTTCAGCCCGTAATCCGCCCCGTAATAGCGCAGCGTGTCGAGCACCGCACCGTTCATCTGCTTGCGCACCGCACCCAACAGTGCGACCATCCTCGATGTGTTGTCCATGGCTATCTGGCAGGAGCGGCAAGGCTGACGCGCTCTCCGTACTGGTAAATCGGCAGCGATATTTCGGCGAGTTCGCGGGTCCCGCACAGCAGCGTGCATTTCGCGACGTTCGCAACGACGTATTCGACCTTGTTCTTGTCCTTCGCGTCGGCTATCGGCAGCCCTTCGGTATCGGGTTTAGCCGACGGTTCGATATGGAGCATCACCGCCTCGCCCGACAAATCGGAGAGCGGCAGCACGCCCGCGCCGTCGCGATAGCGGCACAGAATATAGTTGTTCTCGCCGCGCGACGGAACTACGAAGAAGCGTTCGGTACGCTCCCCGACGACGGTCGAGCCGTAGAACATTTCGAGATACTCCTTTTCGAGCCGCGCGATTTCGTCCAGCGCGGACGAAAGTCCCGCGCCGAATACGTTCTCGCCCGATTCGCCCGTAATCAAATCCATACGGTGCTTGCGCAGCGAGAATATCATGTCGGCTGTGGCGGAAGCCTGCTCCTCGGGCGACACCGCCCGACCGTTCATGCGGTTCGACGGCAGCGGCGACGATTCGACAGCGGCGTCGTCCGGCTGCGGCACGCACACGCTCACCGGTGCAGAATCGGCGAGTGCGACCGACGCCGAGAGAATCGACGTTTCGACATGCGAGGTCAGCGACGCACGCACGCCGAGATACTTCTGTGCATAACGGGCATACACCCCGGGGGTGAACGAACGTTCCGCGATGCGCAGTTCGACCGCGACGGTGCTTTTCGGAACACCGATAACGGTCTCGCCGTCGGCGGCGCAATATACGCCCGTGCGGGCAATGTTCTGGGACGATGCCGATGCGACACCGCACAGAGCCATCGTAATCAATAAAAGTCTTTTCATAATTTCTGATTGAGTCGGTTTGCGAATTTAGCCTTTTTCGCTCTATAATCAAAATTTCAGATAAAAATCCTTCGTCAGACGGCGATATTCGTCGCTGAAAACGCCCCGTTCGCAGGTTTCGATTACCAGTTCCTCGCGCCGCATCACGTCGGTCGCGCTGCGGGCGAACTCCGCCATCACGCGCTTAACCGCGCCGTCCGGCACCGACCGCACGTCGCATCGGCGTACCATACGAAGAGAAGTTATCGACGCGAAATCATCCATCTGCTCCGTCGGCAGAATCAACGCCGCGCGCCCCTCGGGCGAGAGCAGACGGCGGACAGCCGCATCGAGTTCGTCGAACGGCAGCGAAGCGGTATGGCGCGCAGCCGTGCGCCGCTTGTCGGGCGACAGCAGCGAATCGACGAAATAGGGCGGATTGGAGATTATGAGGTCGAACGGTTCGTCCGCCTCGAAATCCTGAATCGGCGAAGCGCAGGCACGAAGACGCCCGCTCCATGGAGAAGCCGCGAAATTGGCGGCAGCCCGCTGCACCGACGCCTCGTCGACATCGACGCCGGCGATATACTCCGCCGCCGAACGCTGTGCCGCCATAAGCGCGATGACGCCCGTACCCGTCCCTATGTCGAGTACCCGCCGTTCGTCGCCGCGGAATGCGACCCATGCACCGAGCAGCACGCCGTCCGTGCCGACCTTCATCGCCACGCCGGACTGCTCGACCGCGAATTGCTTGAAACGGAATTGGGAGGACATTTTTTCAGCGGATTTCTTTAAGGACCTTAAAGACCTTAACGACTTTAAGGTCGTTAGGGTCGCGTGTGTCAGTTATTGCCTTTCAGGAAGCCGTCGATGCCCGCACCGAACAGCGAAAAGTCGTAGCGCACGGGGTCGGCTGCATCGAAGCGGCGCAGCGACTCCGTTATCTCGACCGTCGCCTTCCAGTCGCTCTGCTTGCGGCGGAGCAGACCGAGTTCGCGACCCATATTGCCCGAATGGACGTCGAGCGGCAGATAGAGAGCCGACATCGGAATCCGCGTCCACTCGCCGAAATCGACGCCCCTGCCGTCGCGGCGCACAAACCAGCGGACGTACATGTTCAGACGCTTGCACGCCGCGCCCTTGTCTATCGACGAGAGGTGCTTTTCGCAATGCGGGTTGTGGTCGACGCTGAAAAACTCGCGCCGCACCTCCGAGAACACCTTCGCCATGTCGCCCGAACGCTCGTAGGCGGACTGGAAAAGTTCGCCCACGCTGCCCCACTTGCGGCAGATTCCGCGCATCGCCACGACGAAATCGGTGAAATCCTGTCCGTTGAAGGTGCGGTGGACATACGTTTGCAGTCGCTGCAACTCCTCGTCCGAAGCGTTGCACACGAAATCGTAGGGCGCATTGTCCATATATTCCATCATGCGCCGCGCACTGCGGACTATCGCCTTGCGGTTGCCCCACGCGATGGTGGCGGCGAAGAATCCCGCTATCTCCTTGTCGCGCAGGTCGGCGAACGAATGCGGGACGCTTATCGGGTCTGCCTCGATGAACTCGGGGCGGTTGTACTTGTCGTGCAGATACTCCAACGTATCGCGCAACTGCTCGTCGGAGAGGTTACAATATTTTTCCATCGCTCATAACTATTTTGCGGTCGGTCTGTTCCGCCAACCGCTCGTCGTGCGTAACTATCACTATCGTCTGCCCGAACCGTTCGCGCACGTCGGACAGCAGGCGGTAAATTTCGTCGCGGTTGCGGGTATCGAGATTGCCCGTAGGCTCGTCGGCAAGCACCACCGACGGACGGTTCACGAGCGCACGCGCTATCGCCGCACGCTGCTGCTCGCCACCCGACAAGGCTGACGGCTTGTGTGTCGCGCGCGCCGACAGCCCGACCATTTCGAGCAGTTCGGCGGCACGGTGTTCCGCTTCGCGGCGCGACATGCCCCCGATAAGGGCGGGCAGCATGACATTCTCGGCTGCCGTAAATTCGGGCAGCAGGTGGTGGAACTGGAACACGAAGCCGATATGGCGGTTGCGGAACTGCGACAGCCGCTTGTCGTTCAGCGCGCCCACATCGGTTCCCGCAATCTCCACCGACCCGCCGTCGGCAGGCATCAGCGTACCGAGAATCTGCAACAGCGTCGTCTTGCCCGCTCCGCTCGCACCGACTATCGACACGGTCTCGCCCTTCGCGATGTCGAGCGACACGCCTTTGAGGACTTCCAGTTCGCCGAAGCGTTTGTGTATGTCGCAAGCCTTTATCATCTCTATCGTTTGAAAGTTTCGTACATTTTCAGCGTCTGCGCCGCCTCGCGCACGTCATGCACGCGCAGTATCGACGCGCCCTGACGCAGAGCCTCCCAATTCAGCACCTGCGTGCCGCACAGCGACTCCTCGGGCGTGATGCCGAGCAGCCGGTAAATCATCGACTTGCGCGACACGCCCGCCAGAACGGGATAGCCGAGCGCGCATATCTCGTGCAGACCGCCGAGCAGACGGTAATTCTGCTCGACCGTCTTGGCGAACCCGAACCCCGGGTCGAGAATTATGTTTTCGCGCCGCATGCCCTGCGAAATCATGTAGCCGGCACGCGCCGCCAGATAGTCGCGCACTTCGGCGATAACATCTTCATAGTCGGTGAGCGACTGCATCGTCTGCGGCGTACCGCGCATGTGCATCGCAATGTATGGCAGTCCGAGCGACGCGACCGTCGGAATCATCTCGGCATCGGCTTCGCCCGCCGAGATGTCGTTCACGATAAGTTCGCCGTATTTGTCCGCCGCACGCCGCACTATCTCGGCGCGGAAAGTATCGACCGACACCGCAATGTCGGGAGCCACCTCCCTTACTGCCGACAGTCCCGAATCCACTCTGCGCCACTCCTCCTCCGTCGGAATATCAGCCGCCGAAGGTCGCGACGAGTAGCCGCCGACATCGATTATGGTCGCTCCATCCGCAACCGCGCGTTCGACCCGCGACACGACCGCATTCCGTTCGGGAGTACGGCTGCCGGCGAAGAACGAATCGTCGGTAACGTTTACAATCGCCATTATCCGCGGCTTGCGGAGAAATCCGTCAATCATTCGCACTATTTTTTCGACGAGCCATCGACCGTAACCTGCGGTCGAGTTCCTCCACATCATGTTCCAAATCCTCGCGGTCGATGTTCACTATCGACAAATCGGCTCTGCCCGCCAGTTCGTCATCGGACATCTGTGCCGCCATACGTTCCAGAATCCGTTCGCGCACCGCTCCGTCGCGCTGCATGGCACGTTCGAGCCTCAACGGATGCGGAGCGAGTACCGCGACGCTCGCATCGACGCAGGCATCGAATCCCGACTCGAACAGAATCGCCGATTCCAGCACGACATAGTCCGCCTGCTGCTCCGCCGCCCACTTCTCAAAGTCGCGCCGGACAGCCGGATGCACTATCGCATCGAGACGGGCGAGTGCCGCCTCGTCGCCGAACACTTTCGCGGCGATATAGGCTCTGTCGAGCGTGCCGTCGCGATACGACTGCCCGCCGAACGCCGCCTTGACGGCATCGACGATTTCGGGCGAGGTGTTCATGAGTGCCTTCGCCCGCGAATCGGAGTCGTAGACCGGCACTCCCTTCTCGGCGAGAAGCGCGCATACCGTACTCTTGCCGCCACCGATTCCGCCGCATATACCGACCTTTATCATTTCTCGGGAATTTCAATATCGGGGACATTGCCAACCGAAATTATCTTAATATCGCTGAACCGCACCGAAATCGCATTCTGCAACGACGCAGGGCGGATGCGTATCTTCTCGACAAACGACGCCTCAGCACCCAATTCGCGTACCGGCTCGGTTTCGCGCACCTTGTCGAATTGCAGTTCCGACAGAGGGACGTTGATTTTGCGCGAGGTAAAAAAGTATCCGAGCAGGTTCGTACCCATGCCCTCGACGACACACGGCACCTCGATACGTTCGCCGTCCACATTCACTTTCACGTCGAACTCGGTGGTATAGGTGTAGTTGAGTTTCGAGATATACCACAGCATGAACGAAGCGACGAGCAGCATCACGAATACGGGCGATACATACCGCCGCAACTTCGCGAAGAATTTTCCGACAGATTCGAATATCCTTTTCATAGAGGCAAAGATACGAATAAGCGAGGGGAATGTCAAATTTATTTGAACATTCCCGAGCGAGAGTATCTAAAACGGAGTTAAAGATATGCAATCTTTTTACGATGTGCAATAATAAAGTCTTTAAAGTCATTAAGGACTTTAAGGTCGTTTAGGCGATAAGCGAAGCCGACCGCATCTTCCGGATGCGGTCGGCTCAAAGGCGATAAGCCACAATCTGCTACGGTGGCAAGCCCCCCCCGTTCAGGCAGCAAGCCCCGTTCTACTCTTCGAGCCAGTCGCCCAACTCGGTATAGATTTTCTCGGCGATGAACTTCATCGCCGCCGAACCCGGATGGCAACCCTTGCCAGTCTCCGGATTGTAGTCGTGTTTAGGCATATAGGTCTGGTCGTTGTAGCCGTTCACGGCATACAAATCGACATACCGCGCCCCGTAGTGTTCGGCGATGCGTATCGTCGATTTCTCGACACCCGTCGTCAGGCAGTCGCCTATCAGGCACACTATCTTGACATTCGGATAGCGTTCGCGCAGCAGGCATATCAGTTTGATATAAGCCGTGCAGAACGTCGTGTCGTCCAGAGCCTCGACCTCGGCTCTCGTAACGGCGGCATCCGCCTTGCCGAACATCTCGGCGAACGTCTCGTCAGACGGAGCATCGGCACTCTGGATATTCACCCCGGGAGCAAGCGGGTCTGCGTTATGTCCGCAATCGTTCGTTCCGCCATGGATAATCACGATGTCCGGATTTCCGACACCGTTCTGGGCGATGAAGCGGCTGCAATAATCGTTGCCGAACCATGTATACGACGAATATTTGGTATCGGTCGTGCGAGCCACGGCAGAACCCGAGAATGCGATATTACGGTCGATGACGGCATCCGACATCAGGTCGTAAGCCAGACGATACCAGTAGGTCTGCGAAACTGAGGTCAAATCTCCGTCCGCCGTCGGATAGTGGTTAGGGTATCCGTACGGCAGAAAGCCGCGGAAAGTCGAAATCGAATCGCCGATAACGCTGATGCGCTTGGTATTGCCCGGCTCCAATTCCGATGTAAGCCCTTCGATGACCGGATATCCGTCCGCATCGAGAGTCCATGCCCTCAACGTCCGTCCGCACGCGCCGTCGTAAGCCGCAACAGCCGCATTCAAATCCGCCAGCAGGGTATTCATGTCGCCGTAGGCACCGACCGTCGCCGTGTCCAACTTCGTCAGGTTGCCCGAGCCGGGACCGACCTGTCCGGCAGCCGGATTGTAATAGCAGTTCTTGAAAGTCGTAATCTTGTAACTGCCTGCATGTATTTTGGCATATACACCGCCGTAGTAGTTCGACGCCGCGGATTCGGCATAACTTACGCCGTCGGTAACGAAACCCGACTTCTCGATGGTCGAGTATACGCCGTAGATGTTGCACGACGCCGGCGAACCGTTCTGGAAACCGACGATTCCCGACATAGTGTTGTTGCCGGACTGATAGTTACCGTAACTGCTTACCGTCTCGATAGTGCGCACGCGCGAAACGCAATTCACAATATTCGCCTTGCCCGATGCGACCTGCAACCAGCCCAGTATGCCCGTAGCCAGCGTATAACCGTTGCTGCCGTTATTTCCCGACGCCTCTATTTTCTCGCCAGCATAGAGGCAGTTCACGATATTCATCATACATGCGCCATTGTTGCACTTGAAATATCCGCAGATGCCGCCGACCGAGTAGAGTCCCCTCAAATTTCCGTATGCGACGCAGCCGTCTATGGTCGTTTCGCCGATAGAAATGGCGTAACCGCATATACCGCCCACGTTGTATGACGACGAATAGATTTCACCGTAGGCTTTGCAGTCCTCTATGAAACTGTTGCCCGACGAGGAGATGGTACCCGAGATTCCGCCGACATTGTAACTCCAACCCTTCACGGAGGCATACGACGTACATCCCGTTACGCGCGATGTATGTCCCGCCGTCGAACCCTGATAGCCGCAGATGCCGCCGACGTTCTGTGAGCCGAAGACGATTACGCGGCACTCGCAGTCCTCGACCGTCGCCGTAACGTTGCCGCCCTCGGTTTCGTTCGGCTGCAAAGCACCGACGATACCGCCGGCATGGTCGCCCTTCGACGATATGGAGGCAAGACGCGAAACCTCGCAACCCGACACCTTGCCCGATGTCAGATGCGATGCGATACCGCCCACATAGTTGCCGTTGTAGGCGGAGACCTTTCCGTCCATACGGCAATTCACTATCGACGAGCCGTAGCGCGCGCGTCCGACGATACCGCCTGCGAAAGCGGCATCGCTGTCTATCGCCGCCGAGGAGGCAATCGAGCAGCCCTCGATTTTCGTTCCGCCCGCATAGCCCGCGATACCGCCGACCTGCGCAGCCGATTTCAGATGTCCGCCGAACGTGCAGTTCACGATTTCGGAATCGAGCGCGTATCCTACGATACCGCCGACGTTGCTGACCTTATATCCGTCGAACTCCACTGCCACCGCGCTCACGATTTCGCCGTCGCACGAGCATCCCGAAACGGTACTCTTTTCGGCTACGCCCGCAACCGAGCCGGCATGAAGTCCAGTAGCGGTATACCTGCACTCCTTCAAACGCAGATTGACGACCGTAGCCCCGTTCAGGTATCCGAACAGTCCGCAGGCATTGTCGCCGACATTAGCGATGACAAGACCCGTTATCGCATGGTCGCCGCCGTCGTAGTGTCCGCCGAAAGCGGTGTCGGCACTATCGCCGACCGGCTTGAACGCCGCAACGTCCGCCATGTCGATATCGCGAATCTGGCGATAATGCTTGGCGGCATACTCCGCGTGAGTCGCCTCGCCGTTGCAGAGCGAAGCCATACGCTGCAAGTCCTCGACCGACGCTATCAGATACGGATTCTCCGCCGAGCCGTCGCCGCCGCCCCATTCGCCGTCCACAGCGCGGCGCGACGCAGCCTTCGACAAATCGACATTCACGTCGTAATAGGTGTTGCGCGCGACGGTACGCTTATAATTATAGGTATATATCGCCTTGTCGGTCGTTACCGTAAACTCACCGTCGTAATCGCCCGCAGCGAGAACCATGTATATCGCCGCGGCATCCGCCTTCGCCGCAGGAACGCGATACGCCTCGGCGAGCGTCGTCATCACGAAATGCGTATCCGGCAACACTGCATCGAGAGCCTGCTCGTCGTCGGCTGCCGTGGCATCGATTTCGAACTTGCCCGACATCGGCGTATCCTCGTCGGCATATTTCACCGACAACACGCTTTCGCCCGCATAATCGCCGCTCGCGAAAACGTTAACCCGCAGGAATCCGCCCAGAGAACGCATCACGACGGTCTGTGCCATCTGCTTCGACCCGTCGCCGAGCGGCTGCGGCATCGACACCATAGGCATATTCGCCGCGCCGAACACTCCCGCGGCAGTCTGCGTCTGCGCCGGCTCTATCGCGAGCGTCAGCGCACGCGCCACATCACCGGCATTGTCCTCGGAGTAGGGATGATAGGCGAAAAGCATGTCGCCCGCCGCATAGCGGTTCACGGTCGCCTTGCACCAGCCCTCGCCGTCGCGCACCTCGACCGTCGCAACGGCATTGCAGGTCGGCGTCGCCGACGCGACATAGACGCCGAGCGTCTCACCGCCCTCCCAGAAATATTTTCCGTTCCCGAATCCGACGCGCGTCGCGGCATCGGTCTCGATACGCAGATTCAGTTCGCACTCTCCCGCCGCCGAATCGACAACGGCATCTGCGACGCACGACGACAACATCGCCGCGCACGCAGCCAACATACATGTAAGAATCTTTTTCATGGCAGTCCCTCCTACAAATCGTCTTCACCTCCGTATTCGGGTTGTTCGAAGCCGCCCGAGGCGGCGAATCCGCGCTCTATGACGAGCGCACACTCCCGCACTGCGGGAGCGAAGTACAATGGCTTTTTCACGATAATTATAAGTTTTAAGGTTTGTTTGTATATACCTTTTCTCGCCTCGGCATAGCCCGAACAAGTTCGGCTCTGCCCTCGGCTTATCGAAAAGGTTGTGTTTGTTTTGCGAAAGCATCCGTACCGGTGCAGAAACGCCCCCAAAAGACGACTCCTATCGACAAAAATGCCTTCGGGATACAAAGTTAGCAAAATTCCCCCCCCCGCAAAATTTTCGGCGATTTTTTTTATAGCGTCAGGGGCGTTAAAGACTTTAAAGTCATTAGGGTCGTTAAAGTCGTTAAAGTCCCTAAGGACTTTATCCCCCGCCCCGCCGACAAAATCTGCCTTTATTTTTGCCGATAAGCCGAAAATCGCTATATTTGCATCGGTATATCCTTGTGTTATACCGGACATAATTAAGCGCAAGTTTTTTACTTTTTAGTTTTTCCAAATCGCCAATTTTGAAACGTTCAAAAAGTAAAGTTTGCGCCCGCGTTCCTACGTGGGCTTTACTTTATTTGAGCGTTGGGTGTTTGGCGATACCTGGAAAAACTAATGAAGTGGCTCACGTTTTTTTGTGTCTGCTTGTGTGCAACTTCATTTTTAACACACTAAATATTATGAAAAGCAGACGAATTTTATTGCTCCTTGCAATCCTGTCGTGTACCTCCGTCGCATTCGCGCAGCAGCGTACCGACAAAGTCGAGTATCAGGAATCCTCGGCGCGCAATCTCGAACCCGTGCAGTCGGTCATGATTTCACCCATGATTGCCGACATGGAGGTTACCTCCGAGAAAATCTACTACACCGAAACCGAAGCGTTCCGCAACTACACGGTATCGCCCGCAATCGTTTCGCTGATACCCGAATTCAAGAAGGTCGCGTTGAGCCGCGCCGCACGCGCCTATAAGGCGGACGCCATAGTCGGTGCGACGGTCGATGTAATCACCAATGCGGAGGGTCGCATCGAAATCACCATTTCGGGTTATCCCGCACACTACACCAATTTCCGTAACGCTACGCGCGATGACGTCGCGCTCGTCGGGCAGGCGAAGGCTGTCGCGAGCGGCAACGACAACGAGATTCTGAAAAATCCGAAAAGCAGGACCAACCTCACGATAGAAAAATAGACAAAAAATGAAAAAGTTACTACTCTCTGCCGCCCTCGTCCTGTTGTGCGCGAGCGGCAACGACAACGAGATTCTGAAAAATCCGAAAAGCAGGACCAACCTCACGATAGAAAAATAGACAAAAAATGAAAAAGTTACTACTCTCTGCCGCCCTCGTCCTGTTGTGCGCGAGCGGCTATGCCCAACTGGTGCAGACTTCGTCGCTTATCGTTACTAAAAAGGCGCTCGAACCCGTCAAGCGCGGCTATCAGTCCGACGTCCGTCTGGGCGTATACTGTCTGGGATTCCACGACCAGACGACCATCGAAGCGACGTATGCCGGCGGTTACCGCTTCGGCAACGCGCTGTTTATCGGAGCGGGTGTCGGCGTGAACTACAATACGTGGTCGGGACAGTATATCGAAACAAGTTCTTGCGATTCGTATAGCACCCAATTCAGCATCCCTTCCGCCAAGGCAACCGTACCCGTTTTCGCCCAAATCCGCGTCTATTTCCTCAAAAAGCGCGTTTCGCCGTTCATCGATGCGACGGGCGGTGTGATGATTACGGGCAAGGGCGAGGTCGCTTACGGTGAGGAACTCGACATGACTGCATCGTACGGTCGCACGATGGGCTACGGTACGCTGTCGCTGGGCTTCAATTACCGCATAACCGACAAATCGTCGATGTATCTGCTCATTGGCGGCAGAATTCACGGAGTCCGAGTTATGCAGGCGGACGAATCGTTCAATCCGTTCACTCTGACACCGACCAACAAACCGTCGTCGCTCAATATCGGCACACGCATGGGCGGCGGCATGTACGCGGCAATAGGTTTTACCTTCTAAAAAACGAATACCATGAAGAAACTGTTACTTATTTTGTTGCCGCTCGCCGTCGTATGCGGCTGCAGCAAGGTCGAACTGACGGAAAACAAGGGCAACGACAACCCATACATTCCGGATGAACCGAACATCGACCCCGAAGATGATATTTTCCTGCAATTCTGCCTCGAACGCTTCGATACGGACGGCGACGGTGTCGTTTCGCAGTATGAAGCCGACAAAGTCAGGACGATAACGTGTTCCGGTATGGAGATTGTCAAACTTACGGACATCGACAAGTTCTCCAACCTCGAAACCCTCGATTGCTCCGGCAACAAACTCGCATCGCTCGACCTCTCCAAGAACCGTCATCTTACGAGTGTAAACTGCATGCGTAATTCGCTGCGCTCACTGTCTGTCGCCGGCTGCAAGGAGTTGCGGACGCTCGACTGCTCCTATAACTCGCTGTCGACGCTCGACCTCTCGTCGGCAACGGCATTGGAGAGCGTCAATTGTTCCAACAACTCGCTTGCGACGCTCAATATCGGAGGCTGCTCGGCATTGCGCACTCTCGACTGCTCCTACAACAAACTGACGACACTCGACCTGTCGAAAACTACCGGAATAGTTACCGTAAACTGCAAGCGCAATTCGCTGACATCTCTCATTTTGACAGATTGCACCGCACTTGCATCGCTCGACTGCTCCTATAATTCGCTTACGTCGCTCGATGTATCCGACTGCTTAAAACTTTCTGCGCTGGATTGTACGGACAATCCGTCGTTAACTGAAATTCATTTACTGAAAAATCAAAGTGTTACCTATCTTAAAAAAGATAATAATACAAAAGTTTTAGGTATATATTCTGTCAGCGACAAATATTTGCGAAACGGGAAAGAGGGAATCATATTTTATGTAACCGACAACGGTCTGCACGGCAAAATCGTTTCCGAAGATGAAACGAGATGCGCATGGTCTACCAAGGATGTTTCTACCGGTGCGACCGACGAGAACGACGGTATGGCGAATATGAAGAAGATACAATCTATCTCCGGCTGGCACGAAAAGTATCCCGCATTCGCATGGTGCGCCGACAAGGGCGACGGCTGGTATCTGCCGGCACTGAACGAACTGAAAACACTATACGAATCGAAAGTCGTGGAACTGAAATCAAGTTGGTATTGGTCTTCGACGGAATATGATTATGAGTGCGCGTGGTACGTGAATATGTACTACGGGGGCACGAACCTCAACCTTAAGGGCTACCTCGTCTACGTGCGCGCGGTGTCCGCTTTTTAGAAATTTAGGCTTTTCGCTTTTTTGCAGGCGTATGCCTGCTTTCAGGTTCAGCCCGACTTTAAGTCGGGCTGAACTTTTTTCTGGGGGGGGGCAAAGGCGGCGATATTTAAGGGCATCAGAGACCTTAAAGACTTTAAGGTCTTTAAGGTCGTTAAAGTCGTTAAGGACCCTAAGGACTTTATCCCCCGCCCCGCCAACAAAAAAACCGGTCGGCTGCCCCGATGAGCAGCCGACCGGCATATCGCAAAAGCGGAGGGAGACTATTTCTCCTCGCCCTTGTCCTTCTTGGAAATCATATCGTAAGCGAGCGGCGTAGCGATGAATACCGACGAATAGGTTCCGACGATGACACCGATAAGCAGCGCGAACACGAATCCGCGGATGGTCTCGCCACCGAAGATGAATATCGAGAGCAGCGTTACGAGCGTGGTTCCCGAAGTATTCACGGTACGCGAAAGCGTCGAAGAAACGGCATTGTTGATGTTGTCGCGCAACGAACGCTTAGGATAGAGCGCGATATACTCGCGGATACGGTCGAAGATGACCACGGTATCGTTGATGGAGTAACCGATGATTGTCAGAATCGCTGCGATGAACGCCTGGTCTACTTCGAGGTTGAACGGCATGACGCTGTAAAGCAGCGAGAACAGACCGATAACGATGAATGCGTTGTGTGCCAGAGCGAACGTCGCGCCCGTAGCCCACTGCCAACGCTTGAACCGGAACGCGATATACAGACCGATTGCGATAAGCGAGAACAGCACCGCCCAGATTGCGCCCATCGTCATGTCCTTGGCAATCGAAGGACCGATTTTGTCGGCGGAAACGATACCGTTCACGTCGGTCTGGGTGTTCTTGAATCCGTCGAGCGTGATTTCGTAAGTGTACAGACCCTTCAAGGCGTTGTATACGATTGCATCGACCTCCTCGGTGGTCTCCTCCGACGTATCGTCGTACTTGTATTGGGTTACGATACGCATCTGGTTCTCCTTGCCGTACTGCTTCACCTCGAACGAGGCGTTGGCAGCGTCGGCACCGACGAACGCGCCGTCGAGAGCCTCGCGAACCTGCTCGGCGGTTACGTTGCTGTCGAAACGGATGACGTATGTACGACCGCCCGTGAAGTCCACGCCGCGGTTAAGACCTACGAATGCCAGCGAAACAATCGATGCGAGAATAACCACGCCCGAAATTACATACGAGTACTTGCGCTTGCCGATAAAGTCGAAATGAACGTTGGCGAGCCAGTTCTCCGACCACGAACGCGAGAACGAGATGTGTCCCCACTTCTCGGCAACCCACTCGATGAGCAGACGCGTGATGAAAATCGAGCAGAAGAGCGAAGTTACGATACCGATAATCAGCGTCGTCGCGAATCCCTGAACAGGACCGTTACCGAAGATGAAGAGTACGATACCGGTGATGATTGTCGTGAGGTTACCGTCGATAATCGCGGAGTAGGCGTTCGAGAAACCGTCCTTGATAGCGGACATCAGACCCTTGCCGCCGCGCAACTCCTCCTTGATACGCTCGTAGATAATCACGTTGGCATCCACCGCCATACCCATCGTCAGCACGATACCGGCGATACCCGGCAGCGTCAGCACGGCTCCGAACGAAACGAGGAATCCCATGAGCAGGAACACGTTCGTTACGAGTGCTATATCGCTCAGCCAGCCTGCGGTCTTGTAGAACAGACCCATGTAGAGGAGGACGAGGATAAACGCGATTACGAACGAAAGCAGACCCGAGTTGATGGACTCCTGACCGAGCGACGGACCTACGACGGTGTCCTGAATGATGCGTGCAGGTGCAGGCACCTTACCCGATTTCAGCACGTTCGCAAGGTCCTGAGCCTCCTGAATCGTGAAGTTGCCCGAAATCGACGAGTTTCCGCCCTCGATTTTCTGACGGACAACCGGTGCGGAGTATACGTAGCCGTCGAGGACGATAGCCACGCAGCGACCTACGTTGTCGGCGGTGAGTTGAGCCCACTCGGTGATACCGTTCGAGTTCATCGACATCGAAACCTCGGCATCGGCACCCGTCTGTGCGTATGCCGCACGGGCGTCGGAGATGACGCTGCCGTCGAGCGGAGCCTTGCCGTCCGGACGCTCTACCTTAATAGTATAAAGGAAGAACCGACCGTCAGCCTGCGGGTCGCCCTTGATAGCCCACTTGAACGCCACGTCCGAAGGGAAGCAGTCGCGTACCTCCGGCAGAGCGAGATATTTGTCGATAGTCGCGATGTCGGCGGCATTCGCAGCACCGATAACCGCTCCTCCTGCATAATCAGGATTGAGCAGCGCGAGAAGCGGATTGTTCTCGCGGGTATAACGCTGTGCGGCAACATTTTCCTCGGTTTCGGCAGCCTGTCCGACCTCCTCGATAAGCGATGCTGCGGCACCCTCGGCAGGAGCGACAGTCTCTTTCGCGGCTTCGAGTTCCTCGGCATAGAGTTTCTTCACCGCGCGGTCTGCGCTTACCAGTGCAGGAAGCAGTTCCTGACCGTTGTATGTCGTCCAGAATTCGAGCGACGCCGTACCCTGCAAGAGTTTGCGCACACGCTCCGGCTCCTTGACACCCGGCAACTCGACCAGAATGCGGTTCGAGTTAGGCAGACGCTGGATATTCGGCTGCGTAACTCCGAAGTGGTCGATACGGCTGCGGATGATATTGAACGAAGCGGCGATGGCGTCGTCGGTCTCCTGTTTGAGAATCTTCACGACCTCGGCGTCCGACATGCCTGCCTTGATGTCCTTGCGGTCGGGGCTGATGAATATGTCCACGAGTTGTCCTCCGTCGGAAGCCTTCGAATACTCCTCGGCGAACGTCTCGATATAGTCGCCCGTACCCTCTTTCATCGCCTTGCCTGCCATTTCGATTGCAGCGACGAATGCAGGGTCGTTCTGGCTGTCGCCCGCGAGCGACTTCACAACGTCCTCGACCTGGATTTCGAGCATCACGTTCATACCGCCCTTCAAGTCGAGACCGAGGTTCACCTCTTTCTCCTTGCACTGTTTGTAAGTGAACTGGGCTACGCCGACATTATAGACCGGCTTGTTTTCGACGGAATCTAGATAGTACTGCTCCATCGATGCCTGCTCCTCCGCCGGGAAAGCCTTCGCGTACTCTGCCGCCGCCTTCTCCACGCTGCGTGTTTTGAGCGAGAAAGACAACTGG
The DNA here is from genome assembly GCA_905213895.1 of uncultured Alistipes sp. Taxonomy (GTDB): domain Bacteria; phylum Bacteroidota; class Bacteroidia; order Bacteroidales; family Rikenellaceae; genus Alistipes. The sequence continues at coordinate 61,136 of CAJMKE010000012.1, read as the reverse complement.
TAGATACAAGCCAAAGCCAACAGAACGGCGAGCAGTCTGATTGCACCTTTACTTTGCATTTGAGTTAATTTTTTCGTTAATATTTATGTTGTTTCGTTTTATTTCGTCCGTTGCGTATCATTATATACACTACAAAGCACGCAAAGATAAGTAAATTTTTCGTTTCTAACAACCTCCGGACGCAATTTTCCGCGGCGAGGGCGATTTAATCCGGCAAAAGCGCATCCGCTCCCCTAATCCTCGTTAGGGTCTTTAAGGTCCTTAAAGTCCTTAATGTCCCTAATCCATTACCCCCCTCTTTGCAATTCTCCCGACTTCTGCGTATCTTCGCCACAGCATTCAATCGCATTCACCTATGACGGCAAAACAGGTTTTCAAAAGCGCGTGCGGCATCATCGCCGCCGTCGCATTCACCGCATGTTGCAGAAACAGCATCGAGGGCAGATGGGTCGAACCCGTACCAGGAATGGAGAATCGGGTGCAGGGCATGAATTTGGAGCGTGGCGGCAAGGCATCTTCAATCAACATGGCTACATTGCGGTACGAGAGGTGGGAAAAGCGCGGCGACCGGCTGCTTCTTTCGGGCAGAAGCATCGGCAACGGCATGACAATCGATTTCACCGACACGCTCACCATCGTAAACCTCACGCCAACCGACCTGACGCTGCAACGGGGCGACCTCACCCTGAACTTCCAAAAGCAATAGCCCGAGGAAAAGCCCGTAAGGTCTTTAAAGACTTTAAGGACCTTAAAGACCTTATCACCCCAACAAAAAAACAGGGAACAGACTGAATCCGTTCCCTGTTTCGGTCAATTTCGGCGCGACCGCTATTTCACCTCCTCGAACTCTACGTCCTCGGGTTGCGAACCGCCGTTGTTCTGTGCGCCGCCCTGCGCGCCCGCACCTGCGCCTGCATTAGCATGAGCATCCTGCGCTGCGCCCTGAGCCTGCTGCTGTGCGTAGATGTCCTGCGACGCTGCCTGCCATGCGGCATTGAGTTCGGCGATAGCCGTATCGATAGCCGCGATGTCGGCATTCTTGTGAGCCTCCTTCAACTTCGCGAGCGCAGCCTCGATAGCCGACTTCTTCTCAGCCGGAATCTTGTCGCCGTACTCTTTGAGTTGCTTCTCCGACGCGAAGATGTTGGAATCGGCGGCGTTAATCTTCTCGATGCGCTCCTTCTCCGCCTTGTCCTTCTCCTCGTTGGCTTTCGCCTCGTCGCGCATACGCTGAATCTCCTGCTCGGTCAGACCGCTCGAAGCCTCGATACGGATTTTCTGCTCCTTGCCCGTACCCTTGTCCTTCGCCGACACGTTCAGTATACCGTTGGCGTCGATGTCGAACGTAACCTCAATCTGCGGCACGCCGCGCGGTGCGGCAGGGATGCCGTCGAGATGGAAACGACCGATGCTCTTGTTATCCTTCGCCAGCGGACGCTCGCCTTGGCAGACGTTGATTTCGACGGACGGCTGGTTATCCACGGCAGTCGAGAACACCTCGCTCTTGCGGGTCGGAATCGTCGTGTTCGACTCGATGAGTTTGGTGAACACACCGCCGAGAGTCTCGATACCGAGCGACAGCGGCGTAACGTCGAGCAGCAGCACATCCTTGACCTCGCCCGTGAGGACACCGCCCTGAATCGAAGCACCGATAGCCACTACCTCGTCCGGATTCACCGACTTGTTAGGCGTCTTGCCGAAGAAGTCCTCGACGATTTTCTGGATTGCCGGAATACGGGTCGAACCGCCGACCAGAATCACCTCGTCGATTTGCGAAGCCGACAGACCTGCGTCGCGCAGGGCGATTTTGCAAGGCTCGATGGTCTTCTGAATCAAGTGGTCGCACAACTGCTCGAACTTGGCACGCGTAAGCGTCATCACGAGGTGCTGCGGGATGCCGTTTATCGGCATGATGTACGGCAGGTTGATTTCGGTCGACTGCGACGACGACAACTCGATTTTCGCCTTCTCGGCAGCCTCTTTCAGACGCTGCAACGCCATCGGGTCCTGACGCAAATCGACGCCGTGTTCAGCCTTGAACGCCTCCGCCATATAGTCGATGAGGACATGGTCGAAATCGTCGCCTCCGAGGTGCGTATCGCCGTTCGTAGATTTTACCTCGAACACTCCGTCGCCCAATTCCAGAATCGAAATATCGAACGTACCGCCGCCCAGGTCGTACACGGCGATTTTCATATCCTTGTTCTTCTTGTCCATACCGTAAGCGAGCGCGGCAGCCGTAGGCTCGTTGATGATACGGCGCACGGTGAGACCCGCGATTTCGCCCGCCTCCTTCGTAGCCTGACGCTGCGAGTCGGAGAAGTATGCCGGAACGGTGATGACAGCCTCCGTAACCTCCTGACCGAGATAGTCCTCGGCGGTCTTCTTCATCTTTTGGAGGATGATTGCCGAAATCTCCTGCGGAGTGTACTGGCGACCGTCGATATCCACGCGCGGAGTGTTGTTGGCACCCTTCACGATACTATACGGAGCGCGGTCGATATCCGACAGCACCTTGTCGTACTGCTCGCCCATGAAACGCTTGATAGAGAATACCGTACGTTTAGGGTTGGTGATAGCCTGACGCTTTGCGGGGTCGCCGACCTTGCGTTCGCCGCCGTCGGTGAATGCCACTACCGAAGGAGTGGTGCGATGACCCTCCGAGTTAGGAATGACAACGGGTTCCGAACCCTCCATAACTGCTACGCACGAGTTCGTAGTTCCCAAATCGATACCAATAATCTTTCCCATAATCTTATAAGTTTTTATTTGTTTAATTTCTATTTTTCGTATTCGTGATACGCCTTATAGTCGAGCAAACGCTATACCAAAGCCCGATTTCTGCCAAAATTAGAAATTTGTGCGCCACGGCTCTGTCAAAACGGACATACCGCAGTGTCCGAATTGACATATACCGTGTCCTGACTGACACAATGGCAGACTTTCGCGACACCCCACCGGAAAAAATCGTCCTTAACGACTTTAAGGACTTTAAAGTCTTTAAGGTCCTTAAAGCCCCCCTCTCAAAAAAAGTTTCCCCGCCTGCTCTCTCGCAGGCGGGGGGGGGAACAAAATCGCACCAAGCCACTAAAATTTCGCTATGGCACGAATATAACCCCCTTCATTCTTAAATTTATTTGAAGTTTTACCGTTCCAATAACTCAATGCACTGTCGGAATCGTTTTCATCCTCGGTAGAAGACCAATAAGGACCGATATCCGGAAGCAACTGCGATTCTGTCAATAAAACGAGTTCGTTAATCGCAGGCATATACCAGTCTTTCCCCTTGTCGGCGCACCATGCGAACGCCGGACACTTCTCCCGCCAGCCGTCGATTAACATAATTTTTTTCATGTTATACATTCCGTCGTCGGAATCGGTCGCTCCCGTCTCCTCAAACTCCTTATTAAAAATCGACTCCGAATCTTGTATCCATACTTTCAAAGTATAGTTCAGAGAAACGATTTTACCGTGCCGACCATCGTCCGTAACCCAAAATATGAGTCCGGTCTTGTTCTTTCCGTAATATACGTCCCCGACCCTGTAAACCACATCTGATTCGTTTTTACTGCACCCGCATACGACCGAGAGCAGCGATATTATCAAAAGCAAACGTTTCATACCCTGCATACTTTATCCATTAAAATGTTGCCATTGCCCGAACGAAACAAGGCACTGATTTCTTGCTGGCATGGTATCCTCCGGTTCTCATATCCGTTGTACGAGCATAACCGATACCGGTTTCATCCTCCGTAGAAGTATAAAATCGTGCAGACGACATCCATATCCTCGCATCCTTTACCATCAACAACTCGTTGAATGCCGGCAGGTACCAGTCTTTGCCCTTATCGGCACACCATGCGAATGCCGGATACTTATCCCGCCAGCCATCGATAGACCGGATGACTTTCATGTTGTTCTTCCCGTTATCCCAATCGACAGCGCCGGTAACGATTAACTCCTCCTCTTCGACAGACCACTGGCATTCAACGTAATCGGTCGATATGATTTTGCCGTGCAGTCCATTCTTGGACACGGAAACTACAATTCCCGTTTTGCCGTTATGTCTGTAAATATCGCCGACGGCATAACGTCCATCGTCCTTGTTGCATCCGCATGCGACGACGAGCGGCAACAATATCAAAAGCAGATGTTTCATATTTTCAAAGTCAACGATTCAAAACCATCTAAAAAGCGGCTATCGCACGCACATAACAATTGTTATAATAAGCAGGGGTTTCTCTGCAATCAATGGAATAAGCATTCCTTCCGGCAATTATAATCCAAGCCTCATCCCACTCTCTGTCCCGCTCCGTAGACGACCAAAAATTTACGGAGTCGTACAATACTCCCGACTCCAACAGAGTCATCAATTCGTTTTTTGCCGGCAGATACCAATCATCGCCCTTGTCGGCGCACCATGCGAACGCGGGGAACTTCTCGTGCCAGCCTTGAAACTCGCGAATCTTCGCCATATTGTTCATTCCGTCGTCCTCGTCGAAAGTTCCCGCTTGTCCGTATGCGAGTTTTATACATGACCACGGGCAATAGCCATAATCAGCCGAAACTATTTTGCCGTGCCTGCCGTCGTCGGTTACCCAAAAGACGATACCCGACTTACCGTTTCTGGAATAGACATCGCCGACTTCGTAGACCTTATCGGCTGAATCGTCATCACTGCTGCAACCGCACACCGCGGCAAGCGACAGGAGAGCAAAAAGCAGACGTTTCATAATCAAGAATTTATTTTCTACAAAGATAATGTTTTTCGGAAAACCGGCAATATTTTCCCAAAAAAAATTTTCTTTAACGACCTTAAAGTCGTTAAAGTCCTTAAAGTCTCCTTTCCTCCCAAAAAAGTTCCCCCGCCTGCTTTCTCGCAGGCGGGGGAACAAAGCCTCTTACGGCAGACCGTTATTTGATGCCGTACTTTGCCAGAATCTCCACGACAGGCTGCTGAATCGCATCAGCCCAACGCTTGTAGCCCCACGAGTAAGGGTGTACGCCGTCGGCGGAGGTGAGGTGGTCGGTACCCGTCTGGTTCTCGACATCCACGAAATAGACGTCCGCGTACTCCTTCGTAATCTGCTTCATCAGCGAATCCACATACTCGATGCGTTCCTGCTCCTTCTGCTCGGCTTTGAGGTCGAACATGCGACCCTCGCGATAGATGGTTTTGAGGAAGATTACCGGTGCTTTCTTGTTCTGCTTGCGAATCTCGTCGAGGAACGGACGGATGCGCTCGCCAATCTCCTTTATCGACGGATTGGAGAATGCGTCGCAGATGTAGGCGTCGGCTTTCGTGCCGCCGAGGATTTCGCCCATCACGCGCTGCAACTTGCTGTTGCCGCTCATGCCGAATCCGCAGAGGTTCAGCCCCGTCTGACGTTGCAGGAACGCAGGATAGGTCATACCGGCACACGTAGCGCACGAACCGTGGGTGAAACTCGAACCGAAGATGGCGATATTGTAGCGGAACGGATTCTTCATCGCCTTGATTTTCGCACCCTCCGGCACGCCGATTTCGAGCGACGTCAGTTCGGCGAACAGCGGCAGATAGAGAATGCAGCGTTTCTTGGCGTCATTCATGTTGGCGATAAGTTTCATCGGCTGTTCGATGCGCGCCTTGCCGTCCTTGGTCTTGCCGTCGGCGTTGCTCTTCGAAGCAGCCCACATCCATTCGCCGTCCTTCTCGATAAAGAGGTTGAAGCCCACGCCGGCATTGGCAGGCATGGCACGGTTGAAGCCGCGGTAGCCGTATTTCGCCGTAACCCATATCTCGGTTGCGTCGGTCTCGAAGAGAATCGCCTCGCCGGCGCAGCAGCGCAACAGATTCGCCTCCTTGCTGTTGAGTTCGGGATAGTCGTTCACCTCGACGCGGTTGTACGGATTCGTGGTCTTGCACATCTTGCCGATATGGTTCAGTTTCTGTGCATCGACATAATTTATCTTCACCTTCTCGGCAGCCGAAGTCGCGAGCATCATGCACGAGGCGAAGACGAGCAATAAAAATCTTTTCATTTTCTGTATTCGGGTTTTAGGTTTATGTCCATATCAAAGAGCCGAACATCGCTGTTCGGCTCCCTATCGGATTCAATCCGTTATTTCTGCTCGTTCAGGATGCGCATTGCGGCATCGAGAATCCGCGTATCGTCGAGCGTTACAACGCCGCCGTCCGGACCTTGTTCGAAATGAACGCCGACACCCTCTTTGGCATCCAGATGTTTACCGCCGAAATAGTTGCGTACGCTTTCAACGTCGATTCCCAATTCGTCTGCAATGCGCTGCGAACTTCCGCTCGGAAGTCTGTCCTTGATACGGCGCAATTCGTTAAATGTAATAATCATAGCCTCGATGTTTTTAATATGTGTTTACCTTGTTTGCAAAATTCGCACTACTAATTTACGGCTTTTTTCCGATTTTGCAAAATTTCGACGCGCTTTTTGAAAAAAAGTGTCGGATTCGCCGCCCGCACACCCCGAAACAGCCCGCTTTAAGGTCTTTAACCGACGCCAAGCCGAGAGCAGTCGAACTTGTTCGGACTGCCGAGGCGCGAAGGAGGAAAAGCCCGCGTATGCGGGATTAAGGACTTTAAAGACTTTAAGGACCTTAAAGTCCCTAAACTCGTCCTACCTGAAATCGACCGTCTCGTACCCCTCGTACTTCGCGGCATCGAAGCGCGGGATGTCGCCCGCCATCGCCTTTACCGACAACAGCCGCACGGCGACATTGCCGGCATCGGTGCCGTAGACTATCTCCGTCGGGTATTTGCCGTCGGCATCCACGAACACGGCTATCGTTTCGCGCATCGCCGACTCCGGTTTCGGCGACAGCACCACGCAAGTGCGACCGCCATCGACCGTCGCCGCCGAGTCGAAATCTTCGAGCAGCAGCGAGAACCCGCGCGCGGGGTTGCTCACGATGTCGCGCGCCGCCGTATCGATGCCGTCCACGACAATCTCGCGTTTCGACGCGCTCACCTCGCGCCGCACGCCGTCCGCGGCATAGACCTCCGTATCGTCGGCTTTCATGTAGAAATCGCCGCCCGACACGCAGTATTCGCCACGTACCGTATAGTCGCCAGCCGTCATCTCGAACTCCGCACGGTACGCACCGAGCGCGGCGAGACTGCTCTCGATGTTTTTGAGTATCCGTACCGAGGCTTCGTCAGCCGTCGCAGCAGCGACCGCCGCAACCGTATAAAAGAGTATCGACAGAATTTTCCGCATGACATTCCCGTTTATGACAGCCCCAGTTCCTGCAATTTCGCTTCGAGCGAAGGCATGTCGTAGAACTTTATCTCGCGCTGCTTCGCGCCCATCTGCGGACCGACGATTCCCGCCTTCTCCAACTGCGTCATGATTCGTCCGGCACGGTTGAAGCCGACTTCGTAGTTGCGCTGGATGTACGATGTCGAAATCTGTCCGCTCGCGACGGCATCGCGCGCGATTTCGGCGAACAGCGAATCGTACTTCACCGGTGCGCCGCTCTCGCTGCCCAGAACCGCGCCTGCCGATGAGGCATCGCCGCCCGCCTCGACATAGTCCGGCAAATCGTATGCCCGACCCGTCGGCGACGGCTGGCGGGAGATGTAGTCGACGATTTCGCCGACCTCCTTGGTCTCGACCAGCGCGCACTGTATTCGCGTCAGTTCGCCGTCCTTCGACAGCAGCATGTCGCCGCGACCAATCAACTGGTTTGCGCCCGGCTGGTCGATAATGGTTCGCGAGTCTATCATCTGCATCACGCGGAATGCGATTCGCGCAGGGAAATTCGCCTTGATGCCGCCCGTGATGACCTTCACGTCAGGACGCTGCGTGGCGACGATAAGGTGGATGCCTATCGCACGCGCCTTTTGCGCCAGTCGCATCACCGGACCTTCGACCTCCTTGGCGGTCATGATAAGGTCGGCGAACTCGTCGATGACGACGACGATATACGGCATTATGTTCTCGTCGTCCACGTCGCGCTTGCGCACCTTCTCGTTGTACTCGGCGATGTTGCGCGCCCCGACCTTGCGGCACTTATCCAGACGCACGTCCATCTCGATGCAGAGCGAGTTGAGCGTGTAGACCGCCTTTTTCGGGTCGGTTACTATCGCCTCGTCCTCCGACGCCATCTTGGCGAGGAAATGCTTTTCGAGTTTGGCATAGAGCGAGAACTCGACCATCTTCGGGTCTATCAGCACCAGTTTGAGTTGCGACGGGTCCTTGCGGTAGAGCAGCGACGTTATTATGGCATTCAGACCGACCGACTTACCCTGTCCCGTAGCACCCGCAACGAGCAGGTGAGGCATCTTGGCGAGGTCGAACACGAAATTCTCGTTCTGAATCGTGCGCCCGATGACTACGGGCAGTTCGCCGTTGAACTTGTAGAAACGCTCCGACTGCACCGCCGAACGCATCGACACAACCTCCTTGTGGCGGTTCGGCACTTCGATGCCTATCGTTCCGCGACCCGGTATAGGCGCGATGATTCGGATTCCCAACGCTTTCAGCGACTGGGCGATGTCGTTTTCCAGACCCTGGATGCGCGAAATCTTCACGCCCGCCTCCTGCACGATTTCGTAGAGCGTAACCGTCGGACCTATCGTCGCCTTCATCTCGCGAATCGGGATTCCGAAGTTGCCGAGCGTATCCTCTATCTGGCGTTTGTTGAAGATTATCTCGTCGTCGGAGACGTTCGAGTCCGACACGTAATCAATCAGGAAATCCACCGGCGGATATTTGTACCCCACCGTCCTGTCGGGATTGAACGGTCGGTTCTTCATCTGCCGCTCGTCCAACTGCGCCTCGCTGTGTTCCTCGACGACGATTGTCTTCACGCCCGCGCGCTCCGCCGCACCCTCCGTTTCGGAGGTCTCCTCCGGCGAATCCGCGGCATCGTCCGCAGTCTCGTCCGCCGCAGGCTTCTCCGGTTCAATCTCCCAATCGGACTTATCCGCCGCGTCATCCTCCTGCGGAATATCGGCAGTCCCGGTCGGTTCGTCAGGTTCGGCGACCGTTTCATCCGTCAGGTCGCGCCGTTCGACATCCGCTTCTACTTCCTCCTGCTCCGATTTCGGGCGATGAATCAGCGTTCCCGCCGTGTCCACCACATTATCCACGAGCGCGCCGCCCTGCTTCACGACGACTTTGCCCGCACGGTTCACAGTATTTATGAAGTTGCTGTTGATGAACACTCCCGTAAGAATCCAGCCCAGAACGACCGCAATCCATGCGCCGATAGAGCCGATATACCCGTAGAGCATCTGCGACACCGCGATTCCGAACGCACCGCCCCAGCCGCTGCCGAACATTCCCCAGCGGTCGCCGAACATCAGTCCGAGTGTCAGCGAACCGAGTATGGTTATCAGCAGCAGTGTCAGCACGCTGTGGTTGAGCAGCCGCGCCCGCTTCACGATGATGCGTATTCCGAGCATTATGAATATCACCGGCACGAGCAGACCCGCGATGCCGAACGAATGGCAGACGAAATATTCAGCCAGTCTCGCGCCCAGCGGTCCGCACGGATTCGACACCGAGTCGTCGAAACGCGGATTGTCGGTTTCGGGGGCATGTATCGCGATATAGTCGTGTTCGTAGCAGAAAGGATAGGCGACGGTGGCTATCAGGGCGAACACTCCGGCGAGCAGTACGAGTACGCCTATAATCCACCGGGCGTTGTCCGACGACGAGCGCACGGGCTTTCCTCCGGCAGTCTGCCCCGCACTGCGGTCGGCGCGCACGGTACGTTTCACCTCAGTTTCGTTACCTTTTTTCGACGATTTTCTGCTTCCCATATTCCTCTGAAATTATCTCCTGCACAACCTTTTCGCCGACCGCCGCAAACAAAAATTCCGCAACGGGCGAAACATGCGCATACCCGTTGCGAAATTAGAAAAAAATAACGACTATTTCAAATTTGACGTCCGCTTTTCCAAAAGATTTAGCGCGGTTCGTCCCCGAACGCTTTCTGCCGCAGACGCTCGGCATACGCTTCGTCGGCGCATGTCAGAAAACGGTATTCGGGCTTATGCCCCCGCTCGGCTCTCAATCCGTAGCGGTCGAGCAACTCCTCGACCCTCCGTTCGACGGCATCCGCCGAGTCGATGATTTCGACCGGGCGGTCGCCCACGACACGCCCGATAACCCCGCGCAGAAACGGATAGTGTGTGCATCCGAGAACTATCTCGTCCGCCCCAGCCTCTATCAGCGGCTCGACGGCGCGGCGCACCGCAGCCTCCGCTTCGGGGGTCTCTTCGAGATTACGTTCGACGATTTCGACGAAGCCCTCGCCGACCGCTTTCAGAATCCTGACCTTGTCGGCAAACCGCGCCGACGTGCGCAGGAACAACTCTCCGTCGAACGACCTTTCCGTCGCCAGCACCCCGATGACGCCCGATTTCGTCCTCAACGCGGCGGGCTTCACGGCTGGTTCAAGCCCGACGAACGGAATCTGCGGATAATGCTCCCTCAACTCGGCGATAGCCATCGCCGTAGCCGTATTGCATGCGACGACCACCATTTTGCACCCCTCGGCGAGCAGCCTTTCGACCGCCTCGAACGTCAGCCGCCGCACCTCCTCCCGCGGACGCGAGCCGTAGGGGCAGTTCTTGCCGTCGCCCAGAAACACGAGCGATTCGTCGGCGAGTGCCTTGCGCAGCACCCGCCAGACGCTCAGTCCGCCCATTCCCGAGTCGAAAACACCGATAGGATTGTTGTTCATCGCTTTTTTATCGTTAGGGTCTTTAAGGTCCTTAAAGTCCTTAATGTCCTTAAAGTCGTTAAGGAAGCCTCCGCCTAATACTCCTTGTCGAGTACCGAACGCCGTGTGGTGTAGAGTTTGTTCATCAGTTCGTTCTCGGAGTAGTCGTAATTCTCGGTGAATTTCGTCTGCTCGTAGACATTGCCGTTGGTATCGGTCGCCACCACGCGGATTTCCTTGGCGTCGGGATTCTTCAACTTCATGCGGTACATGTGGTTGCACGACGTCAGATAGCCGTTGCGACCGCCGCCGTTCATCTTGCTCCTGCCGGTCTTCACCTTGCCGTAACTGCGACCTATCACGCCCAAGTGATAGCCTATCGCCCACCAGTCCTGGCTCGAACCGACCTCGGGATACTCGGTCTTCTTCGGCTTCATGCGCTCCATCTCGCCCGTCAGCACGCCGTCCTCGTAGAGTTCGACCTTCCAGTCCTTGTCAGCCATGAAGACGTTCGCCAGCACGGTGTCGTGCGAGTAAGGGAACCGCACCTTCTCGTACTCGCCGCCGAACTCGCCGTCGCCGCGATACATGCGAATCTGGTAGTTCTCGTCGCGACCCACGCATTTGTACTTCCAGTTCTTGATATGCGCTCCATCGACATCGTAGACGGTATAGCCGTTAGGCACGCCGTCGCCGTTGATGCACGACCACCAGAATGCGCCGCTCGCAGCCGCATGGACATGCTCGTAGATACCGAGTTTATTGACATTGTGATTCATGAAGTGGGTGTGTCCCACCATGATATGAGCCTCCTTGAACCGTTTGAGCAGTTGGCGGGTCTCGGCGAGATAAGGGTTCGTGCGGTCGTACAGTCCGATATGCACGCACAGAATCACCATCTTGTCGTCCGGCACTTGTGACAAGTCTTGACACAGCCATTCGTACTGCTCTCGGCTGAACGCCGGACGGTATTTGCTGCTCTTTTCGGCAAGCAGATACTCGATATCCTTCATCGACACGATATGCACGTCGCCGCGGTTCCACGAGTAATTGACAGGTCCGAAGACCTCCTCGAACGGACGCTGGTAGGCAAGGTTGATGTTGCTGCTGCGCTCGTCGGTCGCAACCGGAGCGAATGCGTTGTCGTGGTTGCCCATAGTCTGGAAAAAGAGCAGGTGCGAGCGGTCGTAGCCCATTGCACGGCGCATCTTCGGCATCAGCGGCACGGCATTCGCCTTACCCTCGCTGTACGCCATGTCGCCGAGCGTAACTCCGTAGCACGGAACGCTCTGCGCATCGACATAGGCACGGATATCGGGTACGGTTTCGCGCTCGAAACGCTTCACGTGGAAGTCGCACTGCGCCTGCGGGTCGGCGACCATCACGAGTTTGAACTCCTTCTCCACGCCGCCTTCGAGCGGAGCGAGCGTGAAATCGTATCTCTTCACTCCCTTTTCGATTTTCTTGTAGAAATCGGGGTGTCCGTCCTTCGTCGCTATGCCGTATTCGGCAGGTATCGAGTAGAATACATAGAATGCGTCTTTCGACGTCGCCAATTTGTAACGCCCCTTGGCATCGGTATTCGCGCACGAGAAGCCGTCGCTGACGACCACTCCGGCTACCGGTTTTCCGGCGGAATCCTTCACCGTTCCCGATATTTTCATCTGCGCCGCGGACGAAAGGCATACCGCCGCCGCAAAGAGTGTCAATAGTGCTTTTTTCATTTCGGTATTATGTTTTATGGTGTTCAGTATCTGTGTCCGTCATGTTGAGCGCAGCGAAACATCTGTTTCAACCGATTTCAGATTCTTCGCTCCGCTCAGAATGACGGAGAGAGAATGATGTTCAACACGACGAAGCATTTTATGGTTTTCGTATCATTTCCAGAATCCCGTCTATCAACTCGTCGTCGCTGCGCCCATCGCCGTCGAGCGTAACGTTCGCCCGCAGGTAGACGGGTTCGCGCTCAGCCATGTTGGTGCGCATGAACGCGAGCAGTTGTTCGTCGTCCAGTCCGCGGAACTTCGGGCGTTTGTGGCGACCGTAGGGTGACAGCCGCGACATTATCTGTTCGGGCGAACGGCGGATGTAGACCGACAGTCCGAGCGACAGCACCCTTTCCATATTGTCGCGCCACATCGGCAGTCCTCCGCCCGTCGAAATCACGGCATCGGGATGCTCCGCCGCCTGCTCCAACGCCCTGCGTTCGCATTCGCGGAAATACTCCTCGCCCTCGTAGGCGATTATGTCGGCAATCTCCGCGCCCTCCGTCAGTTCGACGAGCGCGTCGGTGTCGATGAACTCCGCGCCGAGCCGGCGGGCGATTTTGCGACCCATCGAACTCTTGCCGCACCCCATGTATCCTATCAGAAACAGCCGCATCGCTCCGCTATTTGCCGAACAGGTCGAGTTGTTCGGGATTTATCAAATCGTCGGCGTCGGGACGTATTATCTCTATCGGCGTGCCGCCGTTGCTCACCGGCACTATGCCCTCGTCGTCAATCATGTCCGTCAAATCGACGCTCTCCTGCCGACCGTCGTCCTCCGCCGCATCCTCGGCATCCTCCGACGGTTCGGGCTGCGGAGGCAGTTCGGGTTCGATAAACGTCAGAGTGTCGATGTCGTAGGTCGAAAGGCGTTTGCCCTTCGCCTTGCGGCTCTTGACGCCGATGAACGAATCGACGTCCACCTCGTCGGCAGGTCGCGAAGCCTGCGCGCCCTTGTAGGTTATGCGCAGCGTCGCTCCGCCCGCGCCCGTAATGCACACGAACTCGTCGTTGCCGTCCTCGTCGAGGTAACTCTGCATCTTGTCGCTGCGTTCGAGCGTGAAACGTTTCATATAGAAGTAGCCCTGCTCGCGGTCGAAGTAGCAGAGCGCGTAGACCTTGTCAGCCACGTAGCGTTCGACGGCGACGGTTTCGTCCGGAAAATGCTGTCCGAGGTCGAAGCCCGTGATATAGTATTGGTGCTTCGATGTCCAGACAACGATTTTGTCGTCGCCCTTGAACTCGCCTATCAGACGTCCGCGACCGTCGCTGTTGAGCCGGCGCACATCCTCGTCGAACCAGATGTTCTGGCTGCCGAGCGTCGACGTACCCTTCTCTTTCAGGACTATCTTATGGATTCCGTAGCGCGAGAACAGATTACCCTGGCTCTGGCGACCCTTGATGGCGAGCGTCGAGAAGTCGAGGTCCACTATCACCTTTTTCAGTCGCGGACGCGGCTTGAAATAGACTTTCAGCACCTCCGCCTCGCCGTTCGGATTGACCGACAGATAGAGGATGTCGCTCTTCGGCGTACCCTTCGTCAGGTCGTACTCCTTGTCGCGGGTGATACCCTTTATCGCGCAGCGTTTCATCATTATCGGTCCGTTCTTGCCGTCGCGGTAGAGAACGTTGTATATCGTGCGCTCGTCGTTGCGCTTGAACACACCTATATAATAAATACCCTTGTCGAAGAAACTCTTTTCGGCAACCTTCTTTATCACGTAGCGACCGTCTTTCAGAATTATGATTACGTCGTCGATGTCCGAGCAGTCGCACACGAACTCGGCGTCCTTCATGCTCTTGCCGATGCCGAAGAATCCCTCCTCGCGGTCTACATAGAGTTTGGCGTTCGTCACGGCGACTTTCGTAGCCTCGATATTGTCGAACTCGCGAATCTCCGTGCGGCGTTCGTGTCCCTTGCCGTACTTCTCGCGGATACGCTCGTAGTAGGCGACCGCATAGTCCACCAGATGCGCCAAATCATATTTCGTCTGCTTGATGTCAGCCTCGATTTGCCTGATTTCGTTGTCCGCCTTGTCGCTGTCGAAGCGCGAGATGCGGATGAACTTCAACTCCGTCAGCCGCTGCACGTCCTCCATCGTAACCTCGCGGCGGAGCAGTTTCTTGAACGGATTCAAGCCCTCGTCCACAGCCTTGTACGCCTCCTCGCGGGTCTTGCAGCCCTCGATGAGTTGGTAGAGTTTGTTCTCGATGAAGATGCGTTCGAGCGATGCGGCATGCCAAGCGTCGTCCAGTTCGGCGAGACGTATTTCCAGTTCCCGTCCGAGCAGCGATTTGGTGCGCTCCGCCGAGTGGCGCAGAATCTCGCTGACGCCCATGAACACCGGTTTGTCGTCCTTGATGACGCAGGCGTTCGGCGAAATCGACACTTCGCAGTTGGTGAACGCATAGAGAGCGTCTATCGTGCGGTCGCTCGACTCGTCGTTCGCCACCTGAATTATGATTTCGGCTCGCTGGGCGGTGTTGTCGTCCACCCTCTTTATCTTGATTTTACCACGCTCGTTAGCCTTGATTATCGACTCTTTCAGCGACTCGGTGGTCGTCGAGAACGGAATTTCGGTAATCGCGAGCGTCCGTTTGTCGATTTTGGAAATCTTCGCCCGCACCTTCACCGCACCGCCGCGCAGACCGTCGTTGTAGCGGCTCACGTCTATCATTCCGCCCGTCGGGAAATCGGGATAGAGCGTGAAACTCTCGCCGCGCAGACACGAGATGGAGGCATTGATAAGTTCCACGAAGTTGTGCGGCAGAATCTTCGACGCCAGTCCCACGGCGATTCCGTCGGCACCCTGCGAGAGCAGCAGCGGGAATTTCACGGGCAGCGTAACCGGTTCCTCCTTGCGACCGTCGTAGGAGAGCATCCATTCGGTCGTCTTCCTGTTATAGACCACGTCCAGCGCGAATTTCGACAGCCGCGCCTCGATATAACGACCCGCCGCAGCCTCGTCGCCCGTCAGTATATTACCCCAGTTGCCCTGGCAGTCCACGAGCAACTCCTTCTGTCCCAACTGCACGAGAGCGTCCTTGATGGAGGCGTCGCCGTGCGGGTGATACTGCATGGTCTGTCCGACGATGTTCGCCACCTTGTTGAAGCGACCGTCGTCAACGACCTTCATCGCATGGAGAATACGCCGCTGCACGGGTTTCAGACCGTCGTCCACATGCGGTACGGCACGTTCGAGAATCACGTATGAGGCATAGTCCAGAAACCAGTTCTTGTACATGCCCGTGAGTTTGCGCACGCCCGTTTCCGCCATCAGACGGTCGTATTTGCCCGGTTCGCTCGCGACGAGTTCTTCATCGGCGATAGGCTCATCATCCATTATTATATCTTTTTCTTCCGACATACCAAATTTCCTTTTTTAATTAGACCGCCTTTTTTAATCAGACCGCCGAATCGATTATGAAATCCTCCTCGACCAAATCCTCCTCGATGCGCAGGTTGTCCACAATGAACCGCTGGCGGTCGAACGTATTCTTGCCCATATAGAACGTCAGCAGGTCGAGTATCGGGTCGTCCTTCGTCAGCCGCACCTTGTCGAGGCGCATGTTCTCGCCGATGAACTCCGAGAACTCCTCGGGCGAAATCTCGCCGAGACCTTTGAACCGCGTGATTTCGGCACTCGCACCGCACCGCGCAATCGCCTTCACCCGCTCGTCCTCCGAATAGCAATAGTGGGTCTCCTTCTTGTTGCGCACGCGGAACAGCGGCGTTTGCAGGATATAGAGGTGTCCCTGCCGTATCACGTCGGGGAAGAATTGCAGGAAGAACGTCATCAGCAGCAGGCGGATGTGCATACCGTCCACATCGGCATCGGTCGCGATAATCACCTTGTTGTAGCGCAGGTTCTCCATATCCTCCTCGATATTCAGAGCCGCCTGCAAAAGGTTGAACTCCTCGTTCTGATAGACGATGGTCTTCTTCATACCGAAACTGTTGAGCGGCTTTCCGCGCAGCGAGAACACCGCCTGCGTCTGCGGGTCGCGGCTCTTCGTAATCGAACCCGACGCCGAATTACCCTCGGTGATGAATATCATCGAACGCTCGGCGAGGTCGCTCTTGTCGGTGAAATGTATCTTGCAGTCGCGCAGTTTCTTGTTGTTCAGCGACACCTTCTTCGCCGCCTCGCGAGCCTTTTTCTGCACACCCGAGATAGCCTTGCGCTCCTTCTCGTTATCGACAATCTTGCGTTGCAGCGTCTGTGCCGTGTCGGGGTGCTTGTGCAGGTAGTTGTCGAGTTCGGTCGCGAGGAAATCGCCGACGAACTGACGCATCGACACGCCCGGTTCGACCTCTTTCGAACCGAGTTTGATTTTGGTCTGCGACTCGAACACCGGCTCGGCGACGCGCACCGAAATCGCGGCGATAATCGACGTCCGCACGTCCGACGGGTCGTAGTCCTTGTGGTAGAACTCCTTCACGGTCTTCGCAATAGCCTCGCGGAACGCCGACTGGTGGGTGCCGCCCTGCGACGTGTACTGACCGTTCACGAACGAGAAGTAGCCCTCGCCGTAGCCCGTGCCGTGCGTTATCACGACCTCAATGTCCTTGCCCGAGAGGTGTATCGGCTGGTAGAGCGGCTCCTCCGCCATATTGTCGTTCACCAAATCGAGCAGTCCGTTTTTCGACACGTAGGTCTGTCCGTTCAGCACGAACGTGAGACCGAGATTGAGGTAGGTATAGTTCTTGACGAGTTGTTCGACGTACTCCATGTTGTAGGCATACTCGCCGAACACCTCCGTATCGACGCGGAACGAGATGAACGTACCGTTCTTCTCCCTGACGCCGCTCTCCCACTTGTCGCTCTGCTCGATACCCTTGGCGAAAGTTACCGTGCGGGCTTCGCCGTCGCGCACCGAACGCGCCGTGAACTCGCTCGACAGCATGTTCACCGCCTTCACGCCGACACCGTTCAGACCGACCGTCTTCGTGAACGCCGAACTGCCGTTCTTGCCGTACTTGCCGCCCGTGTTCATCTCCGACACCGCCGCAGCAAGCGATTTGAGCGGAATGCCGCGCCCGTAGTCGCGCACCGAAACCACATTGTCCTCTATCGTGATTTCAATCTGTTTGCCCGCGCCCATGATGAACTCGTCCACCGAGTTATCGACCGTCTCCTTGATAAGCACGTATATTCCGTCGTCCGGCTGCGAACCGTCGCCGAGTTTTCCGATATACATACCCGGGCGCAGCCGGATATGCTCTCTCGGCGAGAGGGTTATGATGTCGTCGTCGCTGTAATTGCTGTTGTTCAACAAATCCGCCATATATCTTTTCTCCTGTTTTTCTACTTTTTGTCAGCGCGTATCTCCGCCAGGGCGGCGACCATGCGGTCGTGTACATCCTCCATAAGTTCAGCCGTATCCCTGCTCTGAACCTCTTCGGCGGAGACGGGCGGCAGAACCTTGACCGTCAGCCGATGATGCCAGTTGAACATGTAATTCGGCTTCACCAGTTCGGTCGTGCCGTCCAGCACCACGGGCAGTATCGCCACGCCAGCCTCCTTGGCAAGCACGAACGCCCCCTGCTTGAAACGGTGCATCTCGCCGTCCTTCGACCGCGTACCCTCGGGGAACATCGCGACCGAAACTCCGCGCGACAGCCACGTCCTGCCGTCGCGAATCACCT
Source organism: uncultured Alistipes sp. (assembly GCA_905213895.1). GTDB lineage: Bacteria > Bacteroidota > Bacteroidia > Bacteroidales > Rikenellaceae > Alistipes. The sequence goes on along the minus strand of CAJMKE010000012.1, from coordinate 43,034 downwards.
TGCGCATCGATTCCGCACCGCGTCCGCGCTCGATTGCGATGTCGCCGTGCAGCACGAGCAGTCCGCCGATGAACGGAATGCGGAACACCTCGCGCTTGCTGACCCAACGGAAGTTGAGCGGCACGAAATAGAGCGATATTATATCGACCATCGAGTTGTGGTTCAGCACGATGACATAAGGTTTGCCTTTTTCGACGTTTTCAAGTCCCGACACGTCGCGTCGCCACGTCGGCGGCGTCCGCCAGAACACCATGCATAACGCCCGCGAAAGTTCGTGGACGACCCGCCGACCCTTGTCGAACGGATAACATACAATCAGCGCGAACACCGACAGCAGGAAAAACACCGTAATTACCGGCACGCACCAGAGATAATACAATATCGACAACATTTCACCAAAGTATTTGGAAACTGTTTTGGGCTTGTCGGCAAAATTATTTCTGCGTCTATTTTGTGGCTGTTTTCTACGGTTGTTCGAACCGCATAGTGGGGTCTATGAGGTGAGAAAAAGCGTAGAAAACAGCCGTAAAGAGCCTGAAAGAAGATAGCCGACAAGCCCAAAACAGTTTCTTATATCCTTGCAAAATTAGGATTTTTTGCGGTTTTTCCGAAAAAAAGCGCGAAATAGTTATCAACAATCGAGGATTTTTAGCCGAAAATGGGGATGCCGGCAGACGTTTTTTCGGAAAAAAGCACTATATTTGCGACAAATAAAATCGAAGTTATGAAATTCAAGGAGGGATACAAGGTTCGCGACATAGCAGGCGAACACGTCGTGATAATGCAGGGACGCTTCGGAAGCGACATGACGCGGGTAATCGCGCTCAACGAGACATCGCTGCTGCTGTGGAACGAGTTGCAGGGCAAGGAGTTCGACGCCGACGACGTGAAGCGCATCCTGCTCGAAAACTACGAGGTCGAGGAGTCCGTCGCCGAGCATGACGCAAAGGCGTGGATAGAGAAACTCACCGAGTGCAACCTCGTATAACTTTCAAAAACATAGAAGCAAAGGAGGGAAAGACCGTAACGCGGGATTAGCCGGCGTCAAGCCGGGCAAAAGCAGTTTTTTGCTTTTCTCCGTGTTACCCACCCCCTAAATCCCCCGCCTGTGCGGGGGACTTATAAGGGAAGATAAAAAACCGCGTATGCGGGATTAAGGACCTTAAAGACTTTAAAGACCTTATCAGTTGAAAACCATGCCGTTCCGCAAAGCCATATCGCTGTTCATCCTGTCGGTGTATCTCACATCGATATGCGGCTACACGGCTACAATCCTGCTCTGCCACTGCCCGCACAGCCGCCACTACGAGGTCTGCCACAAAGGCTGCTGCTGCACGGCATGCACCCATGCGCAATCCTTCGGCGACGGCATAAAAGCCGACGACCGCTGCAAGTGCAAGCACAGCCACTCCACCGAAATCGACCTCTACGACATCGCACGACAGGTAGCATCCGTCGCTGCGCCCGTCGTGAGCGACTGCATACTGCCGGCATCGGACGATACGGAGCGCATCTTCGCCTCCGTCGCAAGCCGGCGTTTCGAGCGGCGCAAGATACCGCTGCCGCAATCCCCCGCAAGGGTTCTCCGCTCGCTCCGCGCACCTCCCGTATCGGCATAACCGAATCGTTACGGACGAATACGCAATTCGCCCGCAATAAATCCGTTTATACCTATAACAAAGGGAGAAAATGAAATACGCAAAATACTTTTCCGCAATAATTCTATTCGTGTGTATCGCCGCATCGGCATACGCACAGGACATCACGGGTACGGTAACCGATACCGAAAACAACCCGATGCCCGGAGCCTCCGTCTACTGGGCCGACACCAACGTCGGTACGGCGGCTTCCATCGACGGCAAATTCCGTCTTCACCGCGTCAAGGGCTACGACACGCTCGTCGCCTCGTTCCTCGGCTACGAGAACGACACATTGCACGTGGACGACACCATGTCGCAAGTCCGACTCAAATTGCGTCAGGGCGTGGCACTCGAAACCGTCGTCGTCGAGGGCAATCTCGGCGGCAACTACATCCGCCACGACGGCATACTGAAAGGCGAGACGATTTCGTTCGCCGGACTGTGCAAAATGGCATGCTGCAACCTCGCCGAGAGTTTCGAGAACTCGGCGTCGGTTACCGTCGGTTACAGCGACGCCATTTCGGGCGCACGCCAGATAAAGATGCTCGGTCTCGCCGGCACCTACACCCAGATTCTCGACGAAAACCGCGCCATAATGCGCGGATTGAGCGCGCCATACGGATTGAGTTACACTCCGGGCATGTGGCTCAACTCGATTCAGGTATCGAAGGGCATTTCGTCCGTAACCGCCGGACACGAGGCGATTACGGGACAAATCAACCTCGAACACCGCAAGCCGACCGACGACGAGCGGCTGTTCCTCAACCTCTATTTCGACAGCGAACTGAAACCCGAGGTGAACCTTTCGAGCGCGATTCCGGTAACGAAGGACAAGCGGCTTTCGACCGTCATTCTCGCCCACGGCTCGATGGACACCAAGAGTTACGACCACAACCACGACGGGTTCCGCGACCTGCCGCTCTCGCGCCAGTTCGACATCGCCAACCGCTGGCTCTATCAGGCGGACAACGGAATGCAGGTGCGCTGGGGAGTGAAGTACATCAACGACTACCGTCTCGGCGGTCAGATGAACTACCGCAAGAAGATGAAGGACGAGATGCTGCATTGGATAGACGAATCGCAGCCCGACCACTACAACCATAACCGCCCTTACGGCTCAGAGGTGAAGAACGAGGAGGTGAACGCCTATTTCAAACTCGGAATGCCCGTCGGCAAGTCGGTTTTCGACAAGGACGAGCAGGACGAGATGCGCTCCAACTTCGCAATGGTAATCGACTTCGACCACTTCAACGAGGATGCCTATTTCGGTGCGTTCAACGATTACGGCGGACGGCAGAACATGATTAACGCCAACGCCATGTACGTTCACTACTTCACCTACCGTTCGTCGCTGATTTCGGGTATCAGCGCGTCGTCGCGCTGGGTGAACGAAGATTTGTTCTTCCGGAATCTGACTTCTCCAACACGGTATGAAGCGTCGATGATTTCGCACCGAAACGAAAGCGAGGTCGGCGCATACACGGAATACACCTATTCGATAAAGGACAAACTGTCGGTTGTCGCGGGTCTGCGCTACGACTATAATTTCTACTTCCGCAAACATCTGATTACGCCTCGTGCGCACGTCAAATGGAACATCACGCCGACCACCGTATTCCGTGCCTCGGCGGGTCTGGGCTACCGTCCGACCGACGTAATCACCGACAATATCGGAATTCTCGCCACGGGACGCTACATCATGTTCCGCAACGGCTACAAACACTATTTCGACCGCATGGAGGAGGCTCTGACGGCGGGCGGCAGTCTGACACAGACCATATCGACCATCAACCACAACGATATGACCATCAGTTTCGACTATTTCCGCACGCAGTTGTTCCACAGCGTAATAGCCGACCAGGAGTATTCCGCATACGACATACACATATACGACACCAACGGCAAATCGTTCACCAACTCCTATCAGGTCGATTTGACATGGACGCCGATAGAGCGTTTCGACATCTTCGCCACGTTCCGTTACACCGACAGCAAATACACCATCGACCGTCCGGACGGAACCCGCGCGCTCGTCGAGCGACCGCTCGTAAGCCGTTTCAAGACGCTGCTCAACCTGCAATACGCGACCCGTATGCGCAAATGGACGTTCGACGTTACGGCGCAACTCAACGGTCGCAGCCGCATACCGACGCAGACGGGCAATCTCGCCGACTCCGAGTATTCGCCGATATATCCGATGTTCTATGCGCAGGTAAGCCGCCGAATCAAACATTGGGATATATATGTGGGCTGCGAGAACATCGGCAACTATAAGCAGAAGCACCCGATACTGAATGCCGACAATCCGTATTCGCCAGATTTCAACTCCTCGCTGATATGGGGACCGCTTATGGGACGCAAATTCTATATCGGAGTACGATTCAACTTATATTAAAACAAGACCTTAAAAATAAAAAACTATGAAAAAATTCATCATCGTGCTTGTCGCGGCATTTCTGGGCATCGGCGTATCGTATGCCGACAACAAAGCGGCGAAGAAGACCGTAACCACCATATTCACCACCGACATCGACTGTCCGCACTGCTCGAAGAAGGTGCTGAACACCATTCCTTACGAAAAGGGCGTCAAGGACGTTCAGGTGGACGTTCCGACGAAGACCATCACCGTTACCTACGACCCTGCGAAGAACAGCGACGAATCGCTGACGAAGGCTCTTACCGACATCAAAGTAAAGGTCTTCAAGTCGGAGCAGAAGAAATAGTGCGCACAACGCCCGTCGAGCAACCCTAACGACCTTAAAGACTTTAAAGTCCCTAAGGTCATTAAGGTCTTTAAGGTCGCCGACAAAAAAATCCTGCCGGAGGGAATCCGGCAGGATTTTTTCTGCCCGCACTCCGTCGCCGACCGCTTACGTCCGACGGGTAACGGGCGTATTGCACGCAACCCGATTACGGATGCACGGCACGCACCGGCTGACCGGCGAACCGCATCGAGTAGTCGAAACGGTAACGGCTGCCCATAGCCAGATAGTAGGCGTTGTCCTCGTCCTTCTGCGTACCGGTCCAGTAACTGCCGTTGTCGTCCTCGTAAGAAGGCTTGTCGCTGTTCCACTTGTAACCCGAAGCAGGGAAAAATATCGAATTGCCGTTCTTCGCCGTAACCTTGTATCCGCCGACGCCGTTCAGTTCGGTGCGAATCCACGTGCAGTTGTTAATCAACTCCTGCAACTCCTCGCAGGTAGGCATACGCCAGTCGCCGCCCCACGATTTTTTGGCGACATCGTACTCGGTGCCTTCGATATTTCCAACTTTCTGTCCCTGCAACTTGTAGTTGTCGTAAGAGTAGGTCTCCTTCTCCTCGGTCTCGCCCCACGCATAGTAGCCGCCGTACTCCTCGGGCTTCTCGGCTCCGATATTGTAAGCCGCCCACTTCACGCTGACGCCCATATCGACCGCCTCGTACTTCGGCAGTTCCGGTTCGGGTTCGGGAGCCGGCTCGGGAGCCTCATTTTTGTCGCAAGCGACCATCGGCAGGCACAACAATGCCGCCACGAACGAATAAAACAGATTTCTTTTCATAACCAACCTAACTAAAATTTTTATAAGAAAGATGTGAATCCGCTGCGATGCACACGTATTGCGGTCGATACGCCGCAGCGGACATTTGCAAAGGTAGATATTTTCCGCGACAAAGCATCATATTTATCCGATTATCTTGCATTTTAATCGGTTTTTCCGAAAAACACAAGGGACTTTAAGGTCATTAACGACTTTAAGGACTTTAAAGACTCTATTATTAGGTATTGCGAATCCTATTTTTTACTATCTTTGTGTCGATTTTAAGCATAAAAGGTTTCAGAATTACATAAACTAAACTTAAAAACTATGATTTATTCACACGAAGTGCAGCAGATGTGCTGCGTAAAGAAGGGTGCCAACCACCCTTCCGCACCGATTCCGGAAGAGGGAAAGTGGGTTCGCGCAAAGGAGATTAAGGACATCTCCGGTCTGACTCACGGTATCGGTTGGTGCGCCCCTCAGCAGGGTGCGTGCAAACTGACGCTCAACGTCAAGGACGGTATCATTCAGGAGGCTCTCGTCGAGACCATCGGCTGCTCGGGCATGACCCACTCGGCTGCAATGGCATCGGAAATCCTTCCGGGCAAGACCATCCTCGAAGCACTCAACACCGACCTCGTCTGCGACGCCATCAACACCGCAATGCGCGAGTTGTTCAAGCAGATTGTCTACGGTCGCACCCAGTCGGCGTTCTCGGAGGGCGGTCTCGTAATCGGCGCATCGCTCGAAGACCTCGGCAAGGGTCTGCGTTCGCAGGTCGGCACCATGTTCGGTACGCTCGCCAAGGGTACACGCTACCTCGAAATGGCTGAGGGCTACTGCACCCGCATGGGTCTCGACGCAAACGACGAAGTCATCGGCTACGAATTCATCCACCTCGGCAAGTTCATGGACTTCGTGAAGAAGGGCATCGACCCGAAAGAGGCTTTGGAGAAGGCTAAGGGTTCCTACGGTCGTTTCAAGGAGGCTGTCAAATACATCGACCCTCGTCAGGAGTAAACCATATTGTTAAACCGTAAAATAGAGAGAAAATTATGGCAAGTTTGTTTGAAAGTTATGAGCGCAGAATCGACAAGATTAACGCTGTGCTTGCACAATATGGCATAAAGAGCATCGAAGAGGCAAAGGCAATCTGCGACGAGAAGGGCATCGACCCTTACAAGATGTGCGAGGAGACGCAGCCTATCTGCTTCGAGAACGCGAAGTGGGCTTACGTCGTAGGCGCGGCGATTGCAATCAAGAAGGGTTGCACCAGCGCAGCCGACGCAGCCGAGGCTATCGGCGAGGGTTTGCAGGCATTCTGCATCCCGGGTTCGGTTGCCGACGACCGCAAGGTGGGTATCGGACACGGCAACCTCGCAGCGCGTCTGCTGCGCGAGGACACGCAGTGCTTCGCATTTCTCGCAGGTCATGAGTCGTTCGCTGCTGCCGAGGGCGCAATCAAAATCGCCGAAATGGCTAACAAGGTACGCAAGAATCCGCTCCGCGTGATTCTGAACGGTCTGGGCAAGGACGCCGCGAAGATTATTTCGCGTATCAACGGCTTCACCTACGTCCGCACCGAGTTCGACTACTACACCGGCGAAGTGAAGGAAGTCGAGACCATCGCCTACTCGGACGGTCTCCGCTCGAAAGTTCGCTGCTACGGTGCCGACGACGTTCGCGAGGGCGTTGCAATCATGTGGAAAGAGGACGTGGACGTTTCGATTACCGGCAACTCCACCAATCCTACCCGTTTCCAGCATCCGGTGGCAGGTACGTACAAGAAGGAGCGCGTACTCGCAGGCAAGAAGTATTTCTCCGTTGCTTCGGGCGGCGGTACGGGTCGTACCCTCCATCCGGACAACATGGCTGCCGGACCTGCATCCTACGGCATGACCGATACTCTCGGACGTATGCACTCCGACGCACAGTTCGCGGGTTCGTCGTCCGTACCGGCACATGTCGAGATGATGGGCTTCCTCGGCATGGGCAATAACCCGATGGTCGGCGCAACGGTTGCCGTTGCGGTCGCTGTCGAGCAGGCTCTCAAATAGGAGAAGAAAAGGTTTTATAATTATATAGGGCAGCACTTTCACAATGCTGCCCTATATAATTTCCTTAAAGACCTTAACGACCTTAAAGTCCTTAAAGTCTTTAACCGACACCAAGCCGAGCAAAAGCCTGCTTTTGCTTTTCTCCTTGTTACCCACCCCCTAAATCCCCCTTTCTGTAAAGGGGGACTTTTGTCGCTGACGCTCCGAACGGTCGGCGCAACGGTTGCCGTTGCTGTCGCTGTCGAGCAGGCTTTCAAATAAGAGAGGAATTGCGCATAAAAATAACGCACCGTTATTCTACGGTGCGTTATTTTTATTTCCTTAAAGACCTTAATGTCTACCGGCGGTACACGGTTTCTCGGCAGCAAATGCCGCGTCAAGCCATTCACCTACTTATTCTTGTTCAGCAACTCGTCCGCCTTCCTGCGGGCTTCCCCGACGAGTTTCGCGGACTGCTTTTCAGCCTCCGAAACGAGTTTGTCGCCCGCTTTCTCGGCGGCGAACTTGGCAATCTTGTTCGACGCCTTGTCAATCAGTTTCTGACGCTCCGCCTTGGCGGCATCGACCAGTTTTTCGCCCGCCTTCTCCGCCTCGGCAATCAGTGCGTCAGCCTGCTTCTGCAACCCGGCGTTCACGCTCTCCTTGGTTATGCCGACATTGGCGAGAGCCTGCTCGACGGTCTTTTTGGTGTCGAGAGTGATTTTGGGCGACGAAAACGTGCCGCCGATTTTGGCATACGCCGTCAGATTCTCCGGCAGTGCTACCGTCGCGGCGTAATCGATGCTTTGGTCCAGTCCCGTCGTTCCCGACAGCGTCAGTTTCACCCCTCCGATTTTGATGTCGAAAGGCTTGGTTATGAGGTTACCGTCCTTAATCGTAAAACTGACCAAGGTCGGTTCGGTGTGCTGCAAATCGGCGAGTTTGTTGTCGCCCAACGCCTTCGACAGCGCGTCGAGAGCCTTTATATTGCCGAGTTTCAGATTGCCCGATTTAATCTGTCCGCTGCCGTTCACGCTTTTCAGAACGGGATTCATCCCGTCGTCGAGCGACATCGCCGCCGCGAGTTTCATCGTGTACGTACCGTCGATATTCTCGAAAACCGGTGCAATCTGCTGCATCAACTCCAACTGTTGAAACGTGGTCTTGAACGAAGCCTCAGTGAACGACGCGTCGAGCGAAACCTTGGGTGATTTCGCATTCGCCGTCGAGTACTGCGCATACGCCGACGCCTTGCCGTTGAAGAGGTCCATGGCGAGTTTGTCGAGCGTCATCGCGCCGTTCTTCACCGTAATCACGCCTTTCAGATTCTCGATAACCATTTTCTCGAACAGCACCTTTCCGAACGTGCTGTCCAGCGTGAGGTCAAGATTCTTAGGCACCTCGATGACTCCCGCCGGAGCCGCCTCCGCCGCAGATTCCGCCTCGGCAGGCTGCTCCTCCGCAGGCTTCTCCTCCGCCGTTTCATCGGATGTCATCGCCGCCATAAGTTCGTTGGCATCTATCAGCGACGACGTTACGGTAAGTCTGCCCGAAAGCGTCGTATCGTGCAGAATGTAGCCCCAATAGTTCGTCAGCGAGCCTTTCGCCGCGATGTCGCTCGCACCGACCCTGACGTTCAGTCTGTCGAGCGACGCGCTCTTCGACGTGATGTTCGCCGATGCGCTGTCGATGGTAATCGGCGGCAGCGACGCGAGCGTTACAGCCATATTCTCTACCCCGATGCTGCCCGAAGTCTGCATCCTGTCGAACTCCTGCTTCTCGATTTGCGACATGCGACCCGCCGCGCTGACATTCGCCGTAACGATGCCGTTGAGCGACATTCCCTCGTCGAGCGGATATATCTCCTTTATCGCGCCGAGATTCACCTTGCCGTTCGCCGAAGCCTTGAACGCGAGGTCGCTTATCGGCGTAGCCACCGACAGCGTCGCGCCGAAAGTCTGCCCGCCGAACGATGCGCCGAATCGCGGAACATCGACCGTCGTGGCGTCGAGCGAGCCGCCCGCATTCTTCACGCCCAGCGTCAGATTGATGTCGGTAACCGATTTAGGCAGGTCGGCATACTTGAAACTGCCGTTCCGTACCGCCAAATCGAGCGCGAACGCAGGATACGATTTCGCCGTCATGCGACCGCGCACCCACGCTTTCAGCGACACCTCGCCCGCAGCCGTCAGATTCTTGAAATCCTTGGTGTAGAACGCCGGCACGAGCGACAGAATATTTTTGAAATCGTTGTCCGAGCAGTCGAGTGTGATGTCGGTATCGATGTCGTCGCCGGCGAGTTGCACCCAGCCGTCCAGACGCGCCTTCACCGAGTTCACCGACAGCAGATTGTCCGACAGCGTGAAGCGGTTGTTCTTCAAATCGGCGGCGACAGCAGCCTTCAACGTCGCCTCGATGCCCTTGGCGAGCGTAGTTCCGTCGCTGACGAACGTTATGTCGCCCGCAGCGACATCCGTCCTAATCGTCGTCTGCTCCGCCGACAGGTCGCCTTTCAGCGCGACGTCGAGCGGCGCGACATGGAAGTGCATCTTCGCAGCCTCGTCCGTGAAGAAAATCTTCGCCTTTTCGATGCGGAAATCGGTTACCGAGAGTTTGAACGACGATTCGCCGCCCTCCTCCGCCGTTTCCTCCTCCGCAGGCTGTTCAGCCTCGTCCGACGGCTTCATGATGTCCCAGTTCGCCTTGCCGTCGGCAAGCACACGGGCATTGATTTCGGGTGCGTCGAGAATGATTTTCGACACCTCGAAACTCTCGCCGAATATCGAGAACAGGTCTACGACGACCGAGATACGGTTCGCCGCCACGAGCCTGTCGCCCTCGAAGCCGCCATGGCACGTAACCGAGAAGTCCTCCAAATCGAGCGACGCTTTCGGGAAATGGCGGAACAGCGAGATGTCGAGTTTCGAGAAATCGACCGTCGCGGTTACCATTTCGTTCGCCTCTTTCTTCACTATATCGCCGATTTTGCCGCTCAGGGCAATCGGAACGATAATCATCAGGGCGATGATTACGGCAAGCAACCCGCCCGCAATTTTGAGTGCAGTCTTCATTTTATCTTTGTGTTTTGAGTTTTCGTGGTGTAAAGATACGAATAAGCGAGAGGAATGTCAAATTTATTTGGACATTCCCGAGCGGGAGTATCTAAAACGAAGTTAAAGATAAGAATAAATTTCCTTAAAGTCGTTAAGGTCATTAAGGACTTTAAGGTCTTTAAGCACCCAAAAAATCTCTCCCTCAAAAAAATCTCCCTTTCGTATTGCAGATTAAATAATTATGCTTACCTTTGTTCCGAAAGATGAGCATGATTTCTGCTTACATATCATCAGAAAGCGCATCCCTCTCCCAAAATCATGGGGGGGGGATTTTTGCTGCCATATAATTCGCAAATCTCCTTATATTATTATAACGGGCGGCATTCCGGGTCGGCATCATCCGGATACCGACCGCCGCCCTTTTCTGCGCAGTGCCGACCGTGCGCTGCGGGCGAATCCGCAATATTTCTCAAACCAAAAACATATCATCATGAAAAAAATCAAGACATGCGACTATGTCGCACCCGAATGCGAAGAGTATTCGATGATTCCCGAAAAGGGCGTATTTATGTCCGACAACCTTATCGAGACCGAAACTCCGGATGTGGAAACCTGGTAGTTACTTTTTTCAGGCAACTACACATCTCGTCATTCTGAGCGCAGCGAAGAATCTGTTTTCGGAATCAGCAGCAACAGATCCTTCGTTTCACTCAGGATGACGGAAGAAGCGTCGGGAATGACAGTATCATAAGACATTACAAATTACATTCATTTTTTAATCAAAATCCCATGAAAAAAATCTTATTCTCTGCGACCGTCGCTGCCATGCTGGCAACGGGTTGCGCTAAAGACGACGCCGTCGTCGGCGAAACCGGCGGCAAGACCATCACAATCACCGCCTCGCGTGCGAGCGGCTCGCGCGTTGCGGTCGACGACAGCAACGCCATTCTCTGGCAGACCGAGGACGCTCTCGGCGTCTATCTCGGCGACGTCTCGTCCAACAAACGGTTCTCGCTGAAATCAGGTGCAGGCTCGACCGCCGCAGCGTTCGAGTGCGCCAACACCACTCTGCCGACCGCGCCGAGCAACGTCTACGCCTATTACCCTCATGCCGCAGCCGACGTTCCGGCGGCATCGGCTGTTCCGTTCGACCTGACATCGCAGTCCTACGGCTCGTTCGGCGAACACTGGCTCATGGCGGGCATCGCCGAAAATATCGGCTTCCCGACCGAAACGACCTTCGCCATGCAGATGCACAACCTGCTCTCCGCACTCCGCGTGAAGATTACCAACAGCAACGCGACCGCCCTCACGGTTACGCAGTTGGAAATCTACACCGCGACCGCCGGCGACAGGACGTTCGTCGCTGCGGGAACTGTCGACATTACCGGCTCCGACTTCACTATAACGCCGACCTCCTACACCCATAAGATTTCGCTCGATTTGGGCGAGGGCGTTACCGTCGCATCGGGCGAAACTCAGGTTCTTCCTATCGTCGTCGCTCCTACCGAGGGTCTGAACGGCAAGAAGTTCTATATCAAATACAAGTTCGCGGAAGACGCAGAGGCATCCGTCGACACGAAGGATGGCAAGAGCATCGCCCGCAACAAGTTCATCGACATTCCGCTGACCATCGGCACCGTAACCATCACCGTTCCCGAAACGGTAGCGACCGTCGACGAGGCTAACGCGGCATTGGAGAACGGCGCGACCGACGTCGTAATCTCCGAAGCACCGACCGCCGACCAGACGCTCGTCATCCCTCACAACTACTCCGATGCCGAAGCGGCTGTCTCCGTCAAACTGCCTGCGATTCCCGAGGGCGTGGCACTCACCATGTCCTACGGCGATGCAACCGCCAATGCGCCGAAGACGATTGCCGTGAAGACTGCCGACAACGCGACCGTGGGCAATCTCGTAATCGACGCTCCTGAATCGACCGTAACCGTCGACGGCAAATACACGTCCATGACGGCAACCACGGCTGACAATACACTCGTCGTTGCCAACAATGCAAACGTAGAATCGCTGATTGTCAAGAAAGGCAATGTCGAGGTCTACGGTATCGTAAACGCTGTCGACAGAACCGCTTCGCAGGCATCGAAAGTGTACTTCTACGTCGACTCCGTCGAAAAGTGGAACAAGGCAATCGCATGCGATGCGGCATCGAGGATAATACTGACGGGCGACATGGACATTAAACTTACCGAAGACATCGTTACCGCCGTGGCTTCCGAAGCCGCGCAAATCATCGTCGAGGACAATGTTGTCGTAAACCTCGATTTGGCGGGACACTGCATCGAAAGCAAGAACGACGGCGTTTCGATTCGGAACTACGGCATACTGACCATCGACGATACCGTCGGCGGAGGTGCTATATTCAATTCGCAGACCGAATATTGCGTAAGCGGTTACAATCACGAAGCCGTCCGCAGTTCGGGCATTCTGACCGTCAACGGCGGACGTTTCGGCGACCCAGATGCCGATACCGAAAACGAGAACATGATTCATCGCGGTGCGGCATTGCGAACTTGGAAAGGTTCGGTTACCACCATCAACGGCGGTTCGTTCACCGCAGGAGGCAACCAGAAATATCCTTGGGGCAGCGGAACCGGCTACACTTACGCAATCCGCAACGACGGCGAGATGACAATCAACGACGCTACGCTGTACGGCACGATGAACGGCGGCATAGCATGCGACTCCAACAGTACGGCACTGAATATCAACGGCGGCAACTTCACCGTAAGCGGCGTTAATTCGTTTTACGTTATCGTTTCCAATATCAGTACCTCTCACCCACTCATCAAAGTCTCCATTTCCGGCGGAACGTTCACGAGCCTCAACAGCAAATACGGCGGTCTGCTCGGCGGCTTCTCCGGTATGCCTTCGTGGGATGCGAGCGACAATCTGGAAAAGTACGGCTACTACATCACCGGCGGTACGTTCATCAAAGACGGCGAAACGGTAACATTCTAACCTCTGTTCAACTTCCGTTTCGCAAGCGGGCTGTCCGGTTCATCCGACAGCCCGCGTTTCTTTAACGCCCCGATTCGACATTTTTTCGTACATTTGCACAAAATAACCGTTTTACAGACAAACTGCATGAAGAGACTTTTGATTATCGCACTTGCTTTCTGCGCCCTTTCGCAGACGGCAGACGCACAGGGATGGCTCGACGCCGTAAAGAAGGTGGCGACCGAAGCCGCCGACAAGGCTACGGGCGGACAACTCACCGCCAAGGCAATCGTCGGCACATGGAACTACTCCGCCCCTGCCGCACGGCTCGACGGCGACAACGCTTTGAGCAGCCTCAGCGGCTCGCTCGCAGGCTCGGCAATCAGCACCAAAATGGCGGCTGCATTCGAGAAGGTCGGAATCCGCGAAGGGTTCTGCTCGATTACGTTCAACGACGACGGCTCGTTCGCTATGCCCGTCAAAGGCAAATCCGTAAGCGGAACATACGAGTTCGACCCTGCGACCCACGCCCTCACGCTGCATGTCGGCAAGAGCGGGCTCGGCTCGTTCGGCGGATACGCCTACATCAGCGGCTCGAATCTGCAAATCGTATTCCCGACCGACAAACTGATGAGTTTCCTTACCAATTTCGGTTCGAAGATTTCGGCTCTGTCGTCGGTTACGGCACTGCTCGAAAAGTACGACAACGCCTATCTCGGCTTCGAGTTCGGGAAATAGGAGCAAAAAAATAGGTATTATAGGTAATATAAGTATAATAGGAGACCTCCTATATTACCTATATTACCTATATTACCTATATTACCCGTCCTGCGCTGCCGGTGCGCAGACTTTCATCACTCATTGTGTATATCGCGATAGTTGCCGTCGGCATGGCGGCGCATCGTGCGTCCGTCGGTCGTCTGAACCGTACCGGATGTTTGCGAACCAGCCACATGATGATAATTGCCGTTGCCGACGGACACCACGTCATGCGTATCGTCATTGCCTTTGGACGAGTAGCCGGATGCCAGTCCCGTCGGTTCCATTAACAGAAGAATAAGTACGCCTACGGCCCTGATAATGAATCCGCACTGCTCCCATATCTGGATGAGAACCATTTTCAGGAAGAAGTACGACACCACGCACAGTCCTGCCACGACCGCCAGCATCAGAAGCCCTTTCCACCAGTCGGGCGAGAATATCTTCCGGAAACAGTCGCCAATCATGAACAACGGCGAGATACCAATCGACAATATCGCGAACAGGATGAAAAGACCTGCGAAGAACCCGAAAAATCCCCAGTCGGTTATGAACCACAACGATTCGTTCGGATTCAGGTAAAAATAGAGGTAAACCGCCACCGGAACGGCTACCAACATCGACAGTGCGACGACGGTGTATATCCGATACGCAATTTTCCAGTTCGTACTCCATTTCGCCTTGTCGTTCCCGGGCGCGTCCTCCTCCGGTGCCTTAAACAACAAGCCTCCGCAGACTAATACGAATGATACGAGCAAACCTATGCCGACCCACAGGAACATGCTGCGTGCCTGCGCTTTGGGCGGACAGACCTCGCGCAGATACGCCTGATACTCCGACAGCGACATGTCGTATTTCTCCTTGGTTATATCGCCCTGCTTCACCAATGACAGCCCCTCGGCTATGTAGTTCTGTGCATTCCACGGCACTTCGACCGACTCGTCCAGCACCTTGCCGCCGATTATAAACAGATTGGTGGGCTGTCCGTCGCGCCAGTCCCAGTCCTTGTCTTCGTATATCGTAAACTCCGTACCCTTTTTCAGACGATAGACCGTTGCGACATCGCCGTATTTGGCGACATAGCCGAAATCGCACGCCTTTTGCTCGACATTATGTTTCGACAGGGTATCGGCGGCATTTCCGGGAGCAATTTTCGCCACGTCGAAATATTCGCTCTCGACCCGCAGCCGTGTGTAGTTCTGGCTGCCGTCGTCGCAACTCCAAAGCAGCAGCGACAGCAAAAGGAGCAGGCAAAGGTTCAAAGTATTTTTCATGTTTCAGTCGTTTGGGTTATTTCGTCTTCAAATATAAGGAAATTTTCGCGAAATAACGCACACGTTATTATAATAAAGTCTTTAAGGACCTTAACGACCTTAAAGTCCCTATAATAACAACACGGTCGCCGACCCTTTCGAGCGGCGACCGTAACATTTTCTGCGGAATCTCCCTAAAATCCCCAGTCCGAAGCCTTGAACTCGTCTTTCGGCGCGTTAGGCACGTTCGGGAAGAACGTCAGTCCCGTCATCTTCTCTATCTCCGTAACTGGATACATGTCGCTCGTCGACGGCTTGTGCGACTTGTTCGGGTAGTGTCCGAGCATGAATGCCACGCACTGCAACTCGTCGCGCGAACACTCGTCCACACGCTTGCCCGTATTGCCCTTCTTCGTGCGGAGCAGCACCTTGTACCAGCCCGTCGGCACTTGGAACTTGCCGACGCTGTTGGAGCCGGTCTGCGCGCTCGTAGTCTTGCCGTACTTGTCGGTCCATGTCTGGAACACGACGCCGATAACCTGATAGAGCGTATCGGCGCAAAGGTATCCGTCCACTCTGTCTTCGAGATTGTTCCACGCACCGCCACCGGTATTGAATCCGTTAGACATCTGCGCTCCGATATTCGAATAGTAGAACGCCTGCTTGTTCGTCGCGACCGAAACGGTTCTGTCCGACGAACCTATCATGTGTCCGCGGGTATATCCCGTGAATTTCGACGACTGCGCGCATTTGATGTTCGGGTCTGCCCTGTACGAATCGTTTCGACCCGACGAGCCGAGATAGCATTTGTGCATCGGCGCGGCAACCCACACGGGATGAATCTTGCTCTTGCTGTAACACGACGAGAAGTTGCGAATCTTCGGCGCATCGGCACGGAACGTGTGCGAATAGTAGTAATCCGGATTCACGTCGTCGATGCCGTTGTTATCTACATCGGTCTGCACCGGCAACTCGAACCAGCCGTACTTGTAGTCCGACTTGACCGACAGGTCGCGCACCGAGAATGTCGCATGTTCGCTCTCGTATGACTTGCCGTCATTCATCGTGGCATATACGAACCAGTCGTAGAGACCCGTTTTCAAGCCCTTTATCTCCGTTATCGGCTCTGCCGCAGCACCGCAGTCGATTCGCGTGAATTCGGTCGCACCTGCACTCTTCCATGCGAAACCCGAATTGGTCAGCGAGACTTTCGCATCGTCGAAAACAATGGTCGCCGCGAGTATCGCGCTGCCGTCAGCCGCCGTAGCCGACGAAGCCCCCGAGGCATCGGCATGCACCTCGGTGAACTTCGGTTCGGTCAGTCCCTCCTGACTCGTCTTGCCGTTGCCTACGACCGTAATATCCGAGATTTGACATAAGGAACTTACCCGCATATAGACTTTCGACAGCGATTTGCCGGTCAAATCCACTCTCGTCGAACTGCCGCCGCCCTTTTGCGACACGACCATCGTACTTTCACTCGTACCCGTGCATATCAACAGATTTCCGGTGAAATTATTCACCGTATTTATCTTAATCTCGGTTATCTCACCCTCGAACTGCGGCGTGCCGATATACCCTCTTCCGTCATTGTTAATCTGCAATGCACTCTTATTATAGTTATACGCGCATATCGTCCACTCGCCGTATGAATTGGTATAGGTATTCTCATTCTTGTAGCCCGTAGCCTTGTCGCTCGCCTCGTCATACGTCAGCGTCGCCGTAACCGGCTGCGGTTCGGGCTTTTCGGGTTCGACCGGCGTGCGGTCTGCCGCTTTCGACAGGTCGATATTGACGTTATAGTACTTGTTGCGCTCGACCGTGCGCTTGTAGTCGTAGGCATAACTTGCCTTGTCGGTCTTCACTTCGAGCAGTCCGTCGTACTGCGCCGGAGCGAGTACCATATATATCCCTTCGGCACCCTCGCGCGTCGAGCCGACCTCATACTCCGTACCGAGGTCTACCGACACCTCCGTCGCCGAATACCCCGCAATCGCAGGCAGCGTTTCGCCGACCGCCGTCAGGTCGTATTCGAATACGCCCGCCATAGGGGTGTCGGACACGAACGTTATCGTCTGCACCTTCTCGCCCGCGTAATCGCCGCTCGCATAGATGTTGAAGCAGAGGAATCCGCCGAGCGCACGCAGGTTCATCCTCGCCTGCTCCGAAGCCGTCGTCAGCACGACCGGCTCGGCGACCATAGGCATATTCTCGACATTGAAGCGTCCCGCCTCGCTCTGAATCTGCAAATCGGGAATTTCGAGTTCGACACCCGTCATGTCGCGTCCCGCGTTATCGCGCGAATACGGATAGTAGCCGTACAGCATGTCGCCGTCGGCGAATCCGCGGGTCGCGGTCGAACACCAGCCGAAACCGTCGCGCACCTCGACCTCCGCCGGCACATTGAGCGTCGGCGTCTGCGATGCGACGAACACGCCGAGTGCCTCGCCGCCCTCCCAGCAATACTTGTTGTCCTCCAAAACGATTCGCGTCCGGTCGTCGAAATCGACACCGAAAGTTAGTTTCCTATCCTGTGCGGGCTGAACGGAGGTATTCATATCTCCGGCACACGACCAACCGGCGAGTGCCGCAACCGCTATCATACAGTTCAATAATCTCTTCATAACCCGTTCCTCCTACAAATCGTCCTCACCGCCGAACTCCGGCTGCTCGAATCCGCCCGATGCGGCATATCCGTTCTCCGTTGCGATACGGACAACCTTCATCGCAGGCTCGACATATAACATTTCCGTCCTTTTCATGAAAATTTTAGTTAAAGGGACACAAAGTTAATAAACTTTACGCTAAAAACGGCAAGAAACGGCGGTTTATTTTACCCGCTCCCCCGAACGACCTTAAAGTCGTTAAAGTCCTTAAAGACCTTAAAGTCGTTAAGGACCTTAAAGCCCCACTGACGCCGCTACCGCCTTCCTCCCCGCCCGACCGCTATCGCGATGACGACCGCCGCGCCGAGCAGCGCAGGATAATAGAGATTGGGGATGATTTCGAGCGGCGACACCCCCGCAAGCCCCGATGCCATAAGCAACTGCGCCCCGTAAGGTATCACGCCCTGCACGAAGCACGACGCCGTGTCCATCAGGCTCGCGCTCCTGCGCGCCGGAATCCCGTAGCGCGTAGCGATGTCGCGGGCGATGGGACCCACGGTGATTATGGCTATCGTATTGTTCGCCGTACATACATTGGTCAATGCCGTGAGGGCGACTATCACCGACTCGGCACCGCGCCGCCCCGAAATCCGCCGCGTAAGCGTCCGTATCAGGAAGTCGAATCCGCCGCCGACCTTCACCAGATTCATCAGTCCGCCCGCCAGCAGCGTTACGAGAATCAGTTCGCACATCGATTTCAGTCCGTCGCCCGCCGCCGTGAACAGCGATACGGGCGAAAATGCACCGCTCCACAGCCCTATCGCGTCGGTTATGACGATGCCGACGAGCAGCACCGCCAGAACATTCACTCCCGCGACCGCCAATATTATGACGGCGATATACGGAACAGCCTTGAACCACTCGACCGACTCGGGCGCACTCACCGCACCCGACGGCGTGTCGCCGAACAGATATATCGCGAGCGTCAGCAGCGCGGCGGGCAGCACTATCGCCAGATTAGTGCGGAACTTGTCGCTCATACGGCAGCCCTGGCTCTGCGTCGAAGCGATTGTAGTGTCGGAGATGAACGACAGGTTGTCGCCGAAGAACGCTCCGCCGACGACTATCGCCACCAGCCATGCCGTGCCGCACCCCATCTGCTCCGCCAGCCCCGTTACCACGGGTGTCAGCGCGACGATTGTGCCGACCGACGTGCCGATGGACATCGAGATGAAGCATGCGGCGATGAATATTCCCGCAGGCAGGAAATCGCCCGGCACGAAGCGCAGCGTCAGCGCGACCGTCGCGTCCACAGCCCCCATAGCCTTGGCGGATGCGGCGAAGATGCCCGCCAGCACGAATATCCACACCATGTACATTATGTTCACGTTGGCTGCACCCTCCGAGAAGAGCGCGATGCGGTCGTGCAGCGTCCTGCGCGGCGTAATGGCGATAGCGTATACCGCCGCCGCGACGAACGCCACGCCGATAGGTATGCGATAGAAGTCGCCCGCGATGAGCGACCCGACCAGATACACGGCGAGCAGCACCGCAATCGGTGTCAGCGACAGGACTCCCCGTCCGTTTTCAGAAATTTTCATAACCGTTCTCGATTCTCCCTAACTTTTACCCCCAATGACACTAATGACCTTAACGACTTTAAGGTCGTTAAAGCCCCTGCTGCCTCTCACTCCGCCATGCCGTAAACATCGATATACAGGGTATCCCTCACCCGCTCGAACGCCTCGGCATCGAGCGACATACCGTGCGACATCAGCCGCATCGGGACGCACCCGCCGCCCGCATCGTAGGGCGGCTGCACATACTCGGCATCGCACAACACGAATCCGTGCCGCTCGTAAAAGCCTATCCGACGGCGCGCCAAGTCGTTTGTCGGCAACTCCACTTCGAGTACCACCGGCTTGCCCGCTTCGGCGACGAAGCGGTCGATGACCTCACCGCCGATTCCCGCACCGCGGCACTCGGGCAGCATCGCGAAGTGTTCGCCGTACACGAACCCGCCGAAATCCCACCACGTGATGAATCCGCAGAATCTGCCGCAGCCGTCCGATTCACCGTCCGCACCGCCTGCATCCTCTGCCGCGCATGGATTCACGACCGCAAAGACATTGAGCCGCCCGCATTCCGCCAGACGGCGCATTTCGCTCTCCGCCCGCCGCTCGTTGCGTGGGAACGCATCGGCATACAGCCGCTCCACCCGCTCCCACATGCCACAATCGGCAGGATATATCTTTCTAAAACTTATCATTTTGCAAAGATATAAAATTTAAGAGACTTTAATGTCCTTAAAGTCCTTAAAGACCTTAAAGACCTTAACGACCCTAAAACGAAACCGCCTATCAAAAAAACAGAGACGGCATCCGCCGAAGCAGATGCCGTCCCGGTCTGAATATTCACGTATCGCTACATGTTGTAGAAATAGTTGGTGTTCTTGCCGTCCGTATCCGTAGGGATATTCAACTCGTAAGTCTCGTAACCGCCATAGGTATAGTCGGCAAAATTGTCCTTGTTCAGGGTTACGCCGTTGACCGAACCGCCGACCGCATTGGCATCGAGTGTCAGTGCAGGAGTACGCTCAGCCTTAGGAGTAATCGTCGAACGGTGCTGCGTTCCGAGAATCGAACCGGTGTGCGACTTCTCGTTGGTCGAAGCGTTGTTGACGATTCCGGCATTCACGCAGGTCGAGATATTACCGTAGAGAGCCGCACCGCAGATACCGCCGGCATGAGCCACGACGTCTGCCGGATTGTCGGTCTTGAAGGTAATCGTTCCGTTGTTCGAACTACCGTGGCAGTACGGGATATAGGCGTTGGTATATCTGTTGCCCACGAAAATACCGCAGATACCTCCGACGAACGCCTCGGCGGATGCCGCATTCGCTTTCAGCGTGATGTTACCCATGTTCGTACATCCGTCGAAGTGAGGGTTGTAGGCATTGGCACCCGTACGACCGGCGATACCGCCGACGCTGACACCCGAGTTGTCGGCATAGGTTATCGTTCCGTCCATAACGACCTCTACGTCGATATTTCCGGAGTTGGTAAGGCTCGAGAACGACGTTCCGGTCGTGATATTGTTCTGTACGAACGAGAAGATACCGCCGATGGAGAAGTATGCCAACGAGTTGGTCGTACCCTTCGTCTTGCCGTCAGGGAATACCTTGCTCGCATCTATCGAATCCGCCCACGTAGGATATGTAACATTATAGGTATCGTTCGTAAACGTCTTGGTGTGAGGGTCCGAAATTCTCGCCTTCGCCTTGATGTCGGCGAAGTTGGAACATCCGTCGAGGTGCGCCCACTGCATACGTCCGACAATACCCGATATACCTACGTTGAATACCGTAATGTCGGAATTCTGACCGATGTTGATAGGTCCGTAGTTGCGGCAGTTGCGGAGGATACCGAACAGAATCGAAGAGTTGTTGTCGGTACGGTTGGTGTTGTAACCCGCGATACCGCCGAAATAGAACGAACCGATTTCGCGGTTTACGTTGTCGTCCAACACGAACTCACCGTGGTTCTCGCAATCCTCGACAATCATACCGAGGTTGATACCCATAATACCGCCCATCTGTATGTAACCGTTGTATGCACGGGAACCCGGCTTGCTCTGGCTGACATCGTGGACATAAATCTTTCCGTAGTTCTTGCAGGCTATCATCGTGGACTGGGCACTGCTGTCGTTCGGCGCACCGCATGCACATGCCACAATCGGTCCGACATTGGTGTTGTAGATACCGCGCTCGGACGAGTAATCCATCGCTCCGTAGTTAATGATGTTGTAGAAACTACCGATAGGGGTGCTCTTGCTTCCGAGCATCAGGAATGCGAAGTTAAGGTCATTGCGGTCGTCGAGATCCAAATCCAACTTGCACGACTCGTCGAACGTGATGTTCGAAATCGTACAGCCGTGGTCGATTGCCTGGAACAACGCAATCGAAGAGTCCACCGACAAATCGCGACCCTTGTTGCTGATGACAAGATTCTTGATGACGTAGTTACCGCCGTTGAAGTTCTCGTGCAGAGTACAGAGCGGCCAGTTGTAAATATCTACACCGTTCATATCGATGACCTTGTCCTCGTCGCGAACAGCACCGCCGAAGCCCAACTCGCCGTCGATGTTACGGTACTGGTCGAGAGCCGAACCCGTCTTGCCGTCCTTGACATCCTGGCAGAACTGACGGAACTGCTCCGCATTCGCGATACCGGTAAGTTGATCCGATGCGGAATAGTACGGATAATCATCCACCTGAATCTCGTGCGCGGTAACCGTACCTATCTTATACTCGGCAGCCTCGACAGGTATCACGTAGTATACCGGACCTGCATACACTTTCAGATAGAGTTTGTGAGTACCCTCCCACAGTCCGAAATAGAGTTTCAATGCATCGCGCTTGCTTGCCGGAACGGTCAAAGCCGTAACGGCATTCGAAGTAATGGTTTTGGCAAGCGCAACTGCCTCGCCGCGGGTATTTGTGAGCAAGTCGTAATGATACGAACCGGCGATATCGGTAGCCTCGGCATTCGGGTCGTCCGGATTGACGGTCGAAACCTCGATTTTCGACATGTTGCCCGACAGTGATTTGCCGGTATAGAGGTCGAGTTCGAGGACTGCCGACTTCACGCTTGCCTTTGCACGCATCGTATTGGTCGTCTTGAATGCGACTTCGGCATCCGATGTTACAGGAACGGAGTTGGAAACCAGATAGCCGTTATCGAAAATCTGCATCGACGGAACGCTCAATATGACATCCGAAGCGCTCTCGCTGCTCGACGAACTGTACGGCGAATAGAAATATACGCTCGCGCCCGTCTCGTCGTTCTCGCAACTTCCGTTCAACAGGTTGTTGCCCTGAGTGGTTACAGGAATGTTGGCGGAAGTTCCGGCATATATGGCACCTACCGCGTTGTCGCCGGCTGTATATTTAGGCATCAGGTCTACACGGTTGTCGGTACCGGCAACATCTAACTCTGCATACGAAGGAAGCAGACGGAACTGGTTGTCGTATTCCGCCTTCTGACCGCAACCGTCGAAAGTGAAGACAGCCTGCTTGGTCAGGTACGATGTACCGTTGTGGGTCGCGCGGTTGATACGCTGGTACTGCGTGCTGTTGCAAGGACCCGTAGTCAGGTCGGCGGCACAGCGGAGACGGAAGAAGAAGTAACCGTCCTCCATAGCCTCAGGGAAGTTGCACGAAATCTCCTTGTTTACATCGGCACCGCCCTTGATACCGGCGAAACCGGTCGAATAGGTAATCTGTCCTGTCCAATAACTTGCCGGAGACGATGCCGAACCCGTAGGAATACCTGAATATTTAGGGTCATGCTTATCTTCGCCGTTAGGTACATCTATCGTCGTGGTTTCGGCAACTTTCCAGTCGAGAGTAGCATAGAACTCGCGCTTCTCCTCCTCCGAGAACAGCAGGATGTTCTTCTTCGCGAAAGCATACTCCTCCTCTGTACACTGCGCCCACTCGAAGTAGAAATATTTAGGACCCGCATCGGTCTCCTTGAACGTGAATGCAGCCTTGACATTGGTGCTTGCCGTAACCTTGTGTACCGGCAGCGTCCAAATCCAGTAGTCGTCCTTCATGAAGCCGATAACCTTCGGCGCGCTCGACGTAACCGTCAGACCGCATCCGTTCAGACCGTCGGAATCGGTACGCGTCTTTACCAGCGACACGTCGGAACCGGTCATGAACTGAACGTGAGCCGACGACGAGGTCGATTCGGGAACGGTCGGGATAACCTGGTCTTCCTCAGAAGCCTCGTCGTATACACCGCTCTGGTTGGAGAGGATGATGGCGGACGAACGCCAATACATACCTTTGGTGTTGCTGTCCTTCAAATTGGTGAACTCGAAATTGACAGGCAGACCGATAACGTCCGAACCCATCTGAATCAGCGAGAAAATCTGGTCGGTTTCGCCCTCGTACTCCTCGAAGAGGATATCGTCGATACGATAGGTATCGCTCGAAGTGTTCTCGAAACGGAAATAGAGGATGTCGGAAACACCCGGAACAACCGAGAATTTCGCTTTCGATACAGCCCAGCCGTTCACGCTCTGCGGAGTGAGATGCTCGTAGGCAATCGAACCGTCGGAACTTGCATTGGCATCGACAGTCCAACTTACGCCGTCCTTGGAAACCCAGACTTTCAGGTCCTTCTCGCGGTAGCGACCGTCCTCGTTCTTCGCGCCGAAAAACATCTGGAAGTCGGACTTACCCTGGTTATTGAACACGCGTACATCGAAATAGCCCTTGCCGTTGAGTCGGATGTTCGCACCGCCCGAAGCAGGGATTTCGTTGCTCTCGGTCAGAATCGTATACTCCCCGGACGGGTCGTTGTCGGAAACGAATACGTTGTCCGAACCTGCATACGAGAACGGACGTCCCGTAGCATCGCCGGCACAGGCAATACCTTCATAGGTACGTTTGCTCGTCTCGCTGCCGTCAGGATTGCGCACCGACATGGAGAACGGATAGAACTTGATTCGGGTATCGTCGCCGTCGACTACGCCGAAACTGTCTTTCAGGAACGTAAGCAGCGAACTGTCCTCGGTACTCAAAGCACCGCGCTGAGCAATCGGCACCTTAAATTCGCGCTGGGTCGCGAAATTGAATTTAAGTTCGACAGAGTGGGTCTCGCCCTTGTTCTCCAACAGTTTCAGATAAACGTTGGTTATCTGGTCGTCGGTCTTAACGACCTCGGACGAAGGTCCGCCGACCGTGGTACGGGAATCCGCAAACGAGTCCTCGGCACGAAGCGAAAGGCGAAGCCAGTTGCACTCCTCCGGAACGGAGATGGTCCAATAGGTGTTGGATTTCACTTTAAGGTACGGAACCGTACCGGTCATACCGATACCCAACTTATTCAACACGAGAGTCTCGGGGTCTTCTTCATCCCAAACCGCCTCGCCGGTCGAATACGAAATATCGAATGCAAACGGCTGGTCGAGCCAGTCGAAGCCCTCGGTAGTGTCAGTAGTACACGCAGTAGAGGCGAATATTGCCACGACAGCGAGTGCTGCATAACGGAAAAAATGTTTGAAAGTTTTCATATTCTTGGTTAGTTTTGATTAATCTAATGTGTAGTAAGGGTTTGCTCCGTCCCAGAATTTCTTAGGGCGTTGCATCTGCTCACGGTAAGTATTTCCGAAACGGTCCGTATACACGATGGTAAGCGTGGATTTAG
Source organism: uncultured Alistipes sp. (assembly GCA_905213895.1). Taxonomy (GTDB): domain Bacteria; phylum Bacteroidota; class Bacteroidia; order Bacteroidales; family Rikenellaceae; genus Alistipes. The sequence continues at coordinate 17,993 of CAJMKE010000012.1, read as the reverse complement.
GACTTTTCGCAATATACTTGAAAATATGGTTGGCATAACTGCGGCTCATCGAATGGGATGAGAATCTGCCTCGCGTAGTGTAGCGGTATACATCGAACGTAACTGCCGAAAGCGGGTCGTGGTAACCCTCGATAGGGTTGACCGTTCCGGCTGCATCGTTCACCTTCTCGGTTATGTCGGTGGTCTTGCCGTCCTCGATAACCTTCACGGAACACTTGCCGTAGCCGGCGAAATCGCCCTTCTCGAAGCCCCATACGTTAATCCAAACGGTATTGGCTTCCTCCTCGACACCATACGACTTGGCGGTTGCCTTGATTCTGCTGCCAGGAGCGGCATCGCTTGCGGAGTTCTCGATACCCGGACCGGTAATGGCTGTGAGGAATGCACCACCCTTGCCTGCCTTGTAGTAGGCAGCGACCTCGTTCATGTCGTAGGTCTTGAACTGCTTGCTCTTCAATACGGTCGTCTTGTTAACGCCGACCGCCTTCCAGTACCACGAGCGGCTCGTACCCTGCACCTCGTAGACCATATAGCCGGCAGGAGCACCGTCCGAACAGAGGTTCAGACTACCCGCAGGACCGTTCACGTTGCTGTTTCCGGAACCCGACCCCTGACTGGTATTCCACCAGATTCCGCATACGGAACCGATGTTATGCTCGTACAGGTTCTTGCCGTAGCCCGGCAGCGGACGCATACGGTTGACGTGGGTATGTCCCGAGATGAAGTTCACCTCCGAGAAGTCCTTGAACAGATTGATGAAATCGTACAACTGCTGCGGATTGGAGACGAACTCTCCGTTGAACATGTTTCCCAATGCATTGACGAGCGGAATATGGAATCCGACAACCACAGGAGTGGATTTGTCGACGTATGACAAGTCCTTGCGCAGCCACTCTATCACATCCGGACGGAATCCGGCGTGATAGTTACGGTCGCCCATCTTATCGTCATCCGAGCCTTCCTCCTCGGTAGCACCTTTGAGATAGTCGTTCTCGTAATTGATGTCATCCACCAGAATGTAGTGAACCTTACCGATATTCATCGATATGTGAGTAGGACCCACGACAGTGCGGAACGGTTTGGATGCTTCGAGGTCCTTTGCCCAGTATTCATCCGTACCATAAGGGATGTTGCTCATCTTCGTGGTCCATCCTGCATGTCCGTCGTTATCGTGGTTACCCATGGTAGACCAGAACTGGCAAGGAAGTCCGGAAATCTGAGCCGTAGCATTCTCCAAAGCCTTGCCGTCCCAATACTTATACCAGTAAATATCCCATGCGAAGTCGCCGAGGTTGAAGCAATATACGCTCTTCTGACCGGTGTAGTTGGCTTTGACTTCATTAACGAAGCCGGCAGAGAACTGCGTCAAATCCAACGGATAGAGATTACGGTTCGAAAGGTGGATATCGGTTGCGACAAGCACCGTGTGATTCGTATTGTCGTTCTTGAACAACTCGAAATTGTGCTGCTCGCGAACGGACGAATCATCGTTAGTCGCTGCCCAGAATTGAGGCATCGCCTTACGCGTGGCGACATCGTAGCCCGAAGGCAGGACGATATAGACCACGCCGTAACGCTTGTCCGATGCAAGATAATATTTACCTCCGTCCTTTGTTTCCGTAAAATTGACACCGTCGGTAACGAGAACGCCGTCGACACCCTTGGAGTCGCAGTAAACCATACCGCGCAGCGACGACTTGCCGTCATCCGGCACATTCGGATTGAATGCACGGACAGCGATTGTCCACGGACCGCCAATATTCTGGACGGTTTCGCCGCGCTTGATGCTAAATGAGTACTCGCCACCTACAAGATCGCCCGGTACGCGAAACTTGAAATTCGTCTCTCCCACACTCGTTATCTCGCAGTCGTAGGTATTCGTGCCGGTCATCGTTATCACATCCGTCAGTTGGGCGCCCGATGCAACCATCACCGCCTCGCCGTTGAGTGTGAACAATCGGCTTTGCAATCCTCCGATGTTGGTCAATATCGTCGACGACGGATCATTGCCCGGGTTAACCTCGGTTTTGGTACATCCCGTCATTCCTGCCGACATCAGACCGACAAACAAAACTGCGGATACAAATTTTATCCAATTTCTCATTTTGGTAATAATATTATTTTGTTACGGCACTTACTCGCTTACGCCCTTTTGGTTGATGGTAATCGTGGTAGTGTTGTTAGGGTCGGTAATCTGGTAGATTACGATGGTAGCGGTACGCGTTTCCGTCGTATAGTTCTGGTCGATATTGAATTGCAGGTTCTGCACATTCGTAATCTCTTTCAGATGCACCCAGTCGGCAACATATTCGTCGGCATACTCCACGTATGCATCCCAGAATACGTTCACGCTGAGCGGAACCGTCTTGTCAGCCGTATCGTTCGCTTCCAGATTGAGAATCGACATGAATGTCGCCGCAAGACCCAGACGCACCGAAGTGGCACCTGCCTGCTTGACAGCGATGGTCTTGATGATTTTGCCGCCGGAAACGATATTGATATTGGCATACTTCGTATCGCCCTGGTCGGTATTGGCATAGAACTTAATCGTAAAGCGTCCGTCGCCGTTACCCTCGTTAGGCCAAGCCTCAATCCACGAGATTTCGGGTTTCGGGTTGAAACATCTCGAAAAATCGTATTCGATTTTCCAGTCTCCTGCATTGGTGTACATGTCATACGTCATGGAATTGGCGAAACTTTCGCCGATCATTCCGTTCGTATCGACTTCAAGAGACTCCTCGGTGCTGTTGGAACCTGCAAATATCGCATAGTCGCCACTGTAAACGTCATCATACGGATGATAGATGTCATCGTCGTCCTTGCAGCCGGTGATGCATATCATCGAAGCGAGTGCCAGCAAATATGCCGCAGATTTCAGATATTTAACTGTATATTTCATAATTTTCAATCTATTAACAAATTAACGAATCTCTTTCTGCAAAGCGGCTTCACTCCACCAGATAGGGGTCAGCATGTCGTCCGCTCCGTCGTAATAAGTCGAACTCAATACCGAAAGCAGTTTCTGGTAATTCTCGTCGTTCGTCGTCTTGGTTCTGTTAGGATAAACCAGACGATAAGGGAGAATGTGGTTGTTGTACGTACCGTCGAGAATCGTCATCTCCGGATAACCGGTACGGCGATAGTCGCACCACCCCTCCAATCCTACACGGAAGTTGGCGATGAACTTCTGTTCGAGAATGCACTTGATTGGGTCGCTCATGTTGAACGGCGCAACCTCGGTATAGTAATACTCGATTGCCGGATTACTGATTACAGGAACCAGTTCCATATAGTTCAGAACCTTTCCGGCAGCCTTGTTTGCCGCAGTCGAATACATCGGGAGACTGTACGGAGTATCGTCGTTCGGGTCATCGTAGCAAGCGAAGAAGTTACGGTATTTCGGCTGCGAGTCGATGTCGATGAAACGACCGTCATAACCGAGTACGTCGCGATAGATATGACGCCAGAACTCGCAGGACTTCTTGATACCCGTATTGTAAAGGTCGCGGATAATGTTCTCCGATGCGGAAATCATCGCCCAGTCATCGGTAGTGCGGGCATAAGCCTCTGCCTTGATGAAATAAACCTCGTCGCAGTTCATGAACGAATATGGAAGTTTGTAGTTGTTCATCGTCTGGAAGTTCATGACGGTATAACCTGCCGACTGCATGTCGTCGCCCGGGATACCCGACGGAAGACCAATCCAGCCGTAACTTGCGGAATAAGGCATGAACCAGATATACACGCGAGGGTCGCCGCCTCTCGCACCGTTGAGTTGAGGTCTCAACAGGTTGTACATATGCTCCGTGAAACGGTGTCCTGCGAGAGTGGACTCGGTGTAACCGCCCCAACCGTTCTGGAACGGAGCCTCACCCGAGAAATAAACGCACGCGTTATCCTCGTAATCGGTCATCACCGGATATTTTGCGGAATTGTCGATGATATTCTTGATTTTCTGAACGACAGACTCACCCCACACGATTTCCATCTCGGTCGAACGCTCCGACAGACGCATCAGCATACGCAGCATCAGCGAGTTGGTGAACTTCTGCCACTTCTTGGTATCGCCCGCATAAAGTTTGTCCTTCTTTACGTTGCTGAGGTTCTTGGAAGTGTCGTAAAGTTCATTGGCGGTTTCGAGGTCGATAATCAACTGAGAATAAATCTCTTTCGGAGAGTCGAATACCGGCTTGTTGTTGCCCTCGCGGATTTTGAAAGCCTCGGAGAACGGAACATATCCGAACGTCGAAACAAGCATGTCCATATACATCGCGCGGAGCGTAAGAGCGACTGCACGATAGTTGTTGTCGTCGAGTTTGTCTGCCAACTGATACATGTGGTCGGCATTCGCTGCCCAGCGGGAGAAGTTGTTCCAGCAGTTCTCTATATAACTCGGTGCTATATAGTAACGGCTGATAACCTCATTGGACGAAGATGTGATACAGGTATACTGCATCAGTTCGGCATAGGTGTCGTAGAATCGCTGCTGGCAGTTGATTGCTCCCGAGCAAATGATTTCATCCATCATATCGCACGGCTGAGCCTCGCCTACCGGAATCTGGTTATGGCTGACATTATACTCTTCGAGAGTGCGGCAAGACGAAGCCGAGAAGAGTACCAATGCTGCTGCTATATATTTCAATGTTTTCATATATACTTATATTTATTTATTAGAAGCCCAGTTTAAGAGTAAGACCGTAGGTACGGGTCATAGGGTAAGCACCGGTTTCGATACCGCGGCTGATGGATGCCGAGTTGAACGTCGCAGCCTCCGGATCGTACTGAGGAAAGTCGGTTACGCAGAAAACATTCGTTACGAATACGCCGACAGAGAAACTTCTGAGCCAGCCGATTTTCTGAATCGCCTTCTTTCCGAGCGAGTAATCGAGGCTGATTTGTTTGAGTTTCAGGAACGAAGTATCGAACGTGTTGGTTTCGGAGTTCTTGCGGTTATAGTAGTAGTCCTGATAGAACAGTCCGGCACTCTGCGTGATGGTAGTGTTCTTGGTATAGGTACCGTTAGACGTCAGATTGACGCCGTCGAATACCAGACCGTCGTAACGACCGTAGAGAGTATCCTTGGTCTTACCGGCAGCAGCCAGAACGGCATGGGTCAGCGAGTAGCACTTGCCTCCGTACTGATAGGTGAACTGCAAGCCCAGACGCAGGTTCTTGTAGCGGAACGTGGTGTTGAAACCGCCCTTCCAGTCAGGATAGATGGAGCCGAAGTCCTGCAAGTTGGTGGTATCGAGTTGCGGATAACCGTTCGAGTCCACGATGATTTTGCCTGCGCAGTCGACCTTACGACCTTCTGCGTCGATATAGTATGCACCCTGAGGAGCACGCTGGAAACCGTAACCGAAGATACGACCGAGTTCGGTACCGTTAGGATAGTTCTTCGAACCCTTCGGATAAGCGTAGATGAACACGTTGTTTCCGGAAGTGAAGCCGGTGTTCAACTGATAGAGGTCTACACCAGGAGCCAGTTCGATAAGGCGGTTCCAGTTCTTCGACCAGTTGAAGTTGAAGTCCCACGAGAAGTTGCGAGCCTGAATGATTTTGGCACCCAGCGAGATTTCGACACCGTGGTTGTTCACCTTACCTGCATTGATTCGCTTGTAGTTGGCACCCGTAATCTGGTCGGTAGGGACGTCCAGAATCTGGTTGGTCGTGTTGCTGTCGTAGTAAGCGACGTCGAGCGAGAGACGCTTCTTGAAGAAGTGAGCCTCCAAACCTACCTCCCACGACTCGGTGTTCTCAGGCTTCAAATCCTCGAATGCCAGAGTACCCGGAAGCACGAACGACGAGTTGTAGGACGAGTTCGTATAGTAGTCGGTGATACGGTAAGCGGCGGTATCGTTACCCACATTCGCCCACGAACCACGAATCTTCAACATATCGAGCCAGTTGGTGTCGCGCAATCCCGGGATAGCCTGGTCGAGCAGGATGGATGCGCTGACCGAAGGATAGAAGTAGGAGTTGTTGCCCTTCTTCAAAGCGGACGACCAGTCGTTACGGGCGGTCAAATCCAAGAAATAGGTATCGTTGTAGTTCAACGAAATCATTCCGTACAACGAGTTCACCATCTTCTCGGTAAGCGCGTAACTTACTTTCGGACGGTCGATGGAGTTGGAAATCATGAACACGTTCGGAGTCGAGAGTTTCTCGGCAATCATCGAAGTGTTGCGGTGATTGTATACCATATTGTTACCACCGAAGTTCACGCTGAGGAAGAATCGGTTGAACTGATGCTTGTACGAGAGGAGGAAGTCGCTGTTCACCTCATAGCGGAAGATGTCCTGAACGCGGAACCATCCGTCAGCGTAGTTGTTCGCATATTGAGGCTTGCGCGAAGTACGGTAGTCCTGATAGAAGTCGAGACCCGAACGGACGAACAGGCTCAAATCCTTCGTGATGTCGAATACCACCTGCATGTTACCGTATACACGGTCGCGCACCTGCGTATTGAGGAACTCGTATGCCAGCCAGTAAACGTTATCGCGACGCGAAGAACCGTTGTTGGTGATGAGGGAGTTCAAACTTGCGGAATCCTCGCCCGCCTTGTTTGCGTAAGCCTCCTGAATACGACCGCTGAGATACTCCTCGTAGTACGAATCCACCGAAACGTTCGGGTGGTTACCCATCAACTGATAGACCGGGGAAGACACGTTGTAACCGGTCGTAGGGAGGTTGTCCGACTTCTTGCGGTAGTAGTTCACCTTCGCATTGAACTTGATTACCTTATTTAATTTGGTATTGATGCTGAAACTTGCCGACTCCTGGTTGTAACCCATGTTAGGGACAATCCAGTCGTTGCGGGTATCCTGGAACGAAGCGCGCACCGAAGTACCCTTGCCGTTGTTACCGCTGATGGCAATCGAGTTCTTGAAGGTAAGACCCGTCTCATAGAATCCCTTGTAGTAATCCTGAGGCAGATAAGGGAGCAGCGTATAGTAGCGCTCTTCCGCCGTAGGGTACAGACCGTCCACCTTACCGGTAAGAATCGTACTGCCCCAGCCTGCCTTCAAAGCCTCGAAATCGAGGGACTTGTACATATAGGTCAAACTGTTGCCCTTTTCATCGTAACCGTAACCCATATCGGTTCCGTATTTGGCACCCCAAGCATTCAAACTCCATGTACGGTCAGCCAGTTTGCTCGAACCCGAATAGACATCCCATGCGGAATAATATTGCTGAGGGACTACCTGACCCAGAACCGGATGGGTGTATCGGGTCGTAAGCGATGCGGTACCCGAACCGTACTCCTCCTGGAAATCCGGCCAGTACGAAGCCTGCTCGGCTACGAACGAGAACGAATACGTAACGCCGATACCCTTGTTCTTCTGACCGCTCTTGGTGGTGATGATGACTGCACCGTTCTGCGCACGCGAACCGTAAAGTGCGGTTGCGGCAGGACCTTTCAGGACGGAAACCGAAGCGATGTCGTCGGGGTTCAGGTCGCCGATACCGTTACCGTAGTCGATAGGCGCGTCGGCGGATTCGTTATCGCCGCCCGATGCGGTATTGTCGCTTCCCAACGGCACACCGTCCACCACGAAGAGAGCCTCGTTGTTGTCGTGCGACAGGGAGGACTCACCGCGGAGAGTTACACGAACCGAACCCGAAGGACCCGTAGCAGCGGACTCGAAGGACATACCTGCGACCTTACCGTTCATACCGTCGAGCCAGTTGCCCGATACCGTCTTGGCGATATCGTCGCCCGACACCTTCGAAACGGCATAACCCAGCGACTTCTCGGCGCGGGTGATACCGAGTGCGGTTACGACGACCTCCTCGATTTTCTTGGTCTCCTCAGCCATCACGACGTCGATTACCGTTTTCGAGCCGACTGCGATAGTCTGCGGAGCGTAACCGATGTACGTGAATTCGAGGGACGGGTCGGCAACACCGGCAACGTCGATGGTATACGTACCGTCGAAATTAGTCAGCGTCGCACGCGTGTCCATGCCCTTCACAGAAACCGTAACACCGATCATCGGACCGTTGGCATCTGTAACTTTACCGGTAACCTGCTTACCTTTTTGGGCGTAGGCATTAACCGGACTAAACAATGCGCAACAAACTAACAATGACAGCATTACTACCGACATCGCCAGTTTGCGAACACCGTTTGAAGCAAGAAGTAAATCTTTTTTCATAGGTTAATTATTAAGTTTTGTTAAAAATTGGTTACATAAATTCATACAAAAATAAAAATTTATTTTTAGATGAGCAATAAAACTCGAAATATTTTGCAGAAAATTAGTAATTAAAAAATCTTAAAATATCTCTTTCCGAGGGGCAGACAGAGGCGCGGCGGAACGGAAGACGGGGACTGGGCAGAATGTTTTTTTTTGGGGGGGGTAAGGCATGTGAAGCGAATAAACCATCGACAATCGTTATTCCGAGCAGAAGAAGTGATGCGAAGAATCTGTTTCTGACGAAGTTTCAGATCCTTCGCTCCGCTCAGGATGACGAATTCGGCGAGCGAGCGTAACACAGCATATTACCCTCGGTGTGTCAGAGCGGGTAATATGCAAGGCGTTAAGGCTGAGGCAAGGGAGTTTACTCATCGTAAATGACCGAAGCCGAATGCCGAAAACAACGCCGCAGATTGCCTGCCATGACGCACCGAACTATTCGAGGGAGTTGCCCTGCACGGTTATCAGATTCACCCCGTCGGCGGAGTTGGAGCGCACCTGTATCACACGGTGGAACACGCCGAGTTCCATTTTGCGGGCTTCGCAGATGATTTTTATTACGCCGCGTTCGCCGGCAGCGACGGGCTTGCGCGAATAGTCCGCTTTGAGGCACGAACACGACGTAGTAACGCTGAGTATCACGAGAGGCGACGAACCGTCGTTCACGAATCCGATTTCGCGCACCAAATCCCCTCCGCGACGCTGCACGTCGCCGAAGTCGAGAGTGGCGGCATCGAGTTTCAGATGCGCACCGTCCGTCGTCTGTGCCGCCGCAGAAAAAAGCGACAAAACGGACACAAATATTACAATCAGAATCTTTTTCATTATTTCGATTTTTCATGGTCGTCCGGTGCTTTCAGCCATCTCCGATTCCGCATCATTCCTGCAACCGCACGACACCGTGTCTATACAAAAATAGTCTATTTGGCGAAATTTCCAAAATTATGGAGCGATAATCGCAAATTGACGCCATATCGGCTTTAAGGCGCATTACTGCATACCGATAACCGATAATACCGACCGGACATGGAGCGCGATTTCGACAACCGAGCGGCGGGAGTTGCGCTCACTCTGCACAGTCGGTTCGGCGGCGCAAGTCGGCACGTAAGGACAGTCTTCACCCACGGTAGTCCGCATATCGGAGGTCGATAAGCGGGGTGGAGGAATGCGAGTTTTAGGATATAGTGTGAGGTGATGCGGAGAGGGAAAGAAAGAATAGGTATTATAAGTAAAATAAGTATTATAGGTAATATAATTTTCTCCCATAATACCTATTCTACCTATAATACCCATCTCCCCCGAAACGCGCCAATCCGACCTCAACGATTTCGTGGCAGGGGCGGGGAAAGACAAGGCTTGCGAAGCGAATAAACTATCGACAATCGTCATTCTGAGCAGAACGAAGTGAAGCGAAGAATCTGTTTCTGCCGTGTTTTTAGATCCTTCGCTCCGCTCAGGATGACGAATCCAGCGAGCAAGCATAACGCAGAACATCCCCTATTCCCACGACAAACGATTTCCACCCGAAAGAGCCGCAAAAGCAAGGCTTGCGAGAGAGAAGAAATGGTATCAGGGACACTAAGGACTTTAAGGTCGTTAAAGTCTTTAACGACACACCTGCCGGCAAACAATTTCGTGGCAGGAGCGGGGAAAGACAAGGCTTGCGAAGCGAATAAACTATCGACAATCGTCATTCTGAGCAGAACGAAGTGAAGCGAAGAATCTGTTTCTGCCGTGTTTTTAGATCCTTCGCTCCGCTCAGGATGACGAATCCAGCGAGCAAGCATAACGCAGAACATCCCCTATTCCCACGACAAACGATTTCCACCCGAAAGAGCCGCAAAAGCAAGGCTTGCGACGGTGAGAGGACGGAGTAGTGTTCTCAACGATTTCGCGGCAAGGGCGGAGAAAGACAAGGCTTGCGAAGCGAGCCGAAGCGCAGCATACCGACCGTATGTGAGCATCGGCGAGCAAGCGTAACGCAGGATTTCCCCGCCCATGTCGCGAAATCTAATTCATTTTGAAGATATAAGTTATAGTCCCACCCTGAATGAACGCACGGCTTTCGGTGAATTTCGCGCGGCGGGCGGCTTTCAGGGCTGCCTGCACGAGCGCGGCATCGGAGGTTGTCGAACCTTTCGGCTCGTAGACGGCATCGGTTACGCTGCCCGTCCTGTCCACCGTTACGCGCACGACGACCTTGCCGCCGCGGTTGCCCGCCGGATACTCGGGCAGCGGCAACGCACCGACGAGTCCGCGACCTTGCAGACCCTCGTCGAGAAACTCGTTGCCCGACGGATTCAGACCGCCGCCCGTACCTTTCGCCTCGTCTTTCTCGCCCTCGCGAGCATAGGGATTACCAGCATTCTCGGGAGCATCAGTGCCACCCTTATTGGTCTTGAACAGAGCGCGTTGATTGACGGTACGCGTCTTTTCGTCAGTACCCGTTACCTGCCGTGAATTGTCGGTTTTGGCGACATGTTCGTGCCGCGGAGCCTCGGCGACACGCTTGGGCGGCTCGGGTCTGACAGGCGGTTCGGGTTCGACGAACTCGACGAGTATCGCATCGGCGTTACGCGTCGAATCCGCCCCTATTTCGAACGACACGAGCGCGAACGCCGCAGCGAAAACAGCGGCATAGAGCATCGTCGCAATCGCAGCCAAATGAGTATTCTTCACCATCTTGTTACTTAAAGTCTTTAAGGTCGTCAAAGTCCTTAAAGAACATGTTAGGGCTGGGTAGCCAATATCAGTTTATAGTCGTTGTCCTTGGCGATATTCATCACCTTGACCACTTCGTCCACCGCCACCGTCTTGTCGCAGTGCAACGACACCGTAGGGTCGGTCTGGTCAGCCAGACGCGCTTTCAGGGCGCGTTCGACGCCGGCAAACCCGTCCACCTTCTCCAACTCGACGTAGTAGTTGTAGCCCTTGCCGCTCTGCTGTATCGACACGGTGGTAATCGCCTTGTCCTTCAACTGGTTCGAACTTTTGGGCAGCATCAGTTTCAGGGCGTTCGGGTTGATGAGCGTCGTGGCGATAAGCATGAATATCAGCAGCAGGAACATCAGGTCGGTCATCGCCGACGACGAGAATGACTTATCGACTTTCGAGCCTCGTTTTATTGCCATGGCAGCCTATTTTTGAACCGGTTGATTGAGAATGTCCATGAACGCTATCGAGTTAGCCTCCATGCGGAAAACGAGTTTCTCGATGCGTGCGACCAGATAGTTGTAGCCGAAGTACGCCGGAATGCCGACGATGAGACCGCCGACCGTGGTAACCATCGCCACGTACATACCGCCCGAGAGCAGTGCCATATCGACCGTACCGCCCGCCGCCGACATATCCATGAAGGTGCGCACCATACCGAGTACCGTGCCGAGGAAACCAATCATCGGCGCACCGCCGGCGATGGTCGCAAGGAACGGCAGTCCGTTTTCGAGTTTCGACACTTCGAGGTTGGCGACATTCTCGATGGCGTTCTGCACGTCCGCCATAGGGCGTCCCAGACGCTCGATACCCTTCTCGACCATGCGGGCGATAGGAGTATTCGTCTTGCGGCACAAATCGACAGCCGACTTGATTTTGCCGTCCGAAATGTAGTCGCGGATGCGGTTCATGAAGTTCATGTCCATGACCGACGCCTTGCGGATAGCGAGGAAACGTTCCACGAAGATGAAAATCGTCGCTCCGCCGAGCAGCAGCAGCACCCACATCAGCCAACCTCCGTTGTTGAACAGTTCCCAAAGACTCATTCTGCCTGCGGCGTTCTCCGCCGCTTCGGCGACTTGCAAAAGTTTAATCATAGTTTTTTATGTTTTATTTAAGTTTTGTTAAGTTATCACGGGAATAGGTATTATAGGTAATATAAGTAATATATGCTTTCCCTTTATTCCTCATTCCGCATTCATATTTCCTCATTCCCGATTCATAATTCCGCATTCATAATCCCTCACTCCGCATTGCCTCCCGGCTCCTTCTGTGCCGCCTCCGTCCTGCGTTTTTCAGCCTCGGCGGCTTTGCGGGCGCGGCGGCGTTTGCTGCCGAAACGGGCTGCCACACGGCGGCGCAAATCCTTGAAATTGTCGAAATCCTCCTTATAATATATACCTATTCCCGTCTCCTGCAAACCCTGGTTCTCGTCGAAACGGTCTATCGTATGCGTAAAGCCCTTCAAACGCAGCGTTCCCGCCTTGTCGATAAGCCACGTAACGTAGGCTTCGCCGGCGAAGTTGGAACTCGCATTCACCACCTGCGACTTGTCGGCGATGTAGTTGCCCTCCACCTCGATTAGCAGACGGTTGTTGATAAGCCCCTTGGAGAAGCCTATATCCACTTCGTCGCTCGTCTGTTCGGTCTTCGGGCGGTAGCGGATGACGATATTGTAGTCCTCGGTCGAGAGCCAGTTGCTCAACTGGTTCGACAGCAGTTCGAAACCCGTCGTGGCAGCCGTGGACTCGCCTATCGACGATGAAGCGTTGTTGGTTATCGACTCCGAGATGAAACTGTTCGCCACAAGCAGGTAGAGGAACTGCTGCGAGCGGCTTTCGGGCGTACTCAAAGCGTTGGCGATAACGGACTGCACGTCCGAATCAACGTTAGGCACTATCACATCGAACGTTACGGTCGGATGCGTCAGACGGTCTTTCAGATGGATGACGCACTCGACGGGAACGCCGCGGGACGATATGCCGCTCTGCGCCACGCTGCCTTCGAGCAGCGGCTGCAACGACGCTTTCAGTTTGTAGACGGCATCGATGTTCAGCATCGCGTCGAGCGGTTCGCCCGTCCACTGAATCGTCGAGCCGGAGTCGATGACGAAGCGTTTGTTGACGATGTTCTGCAACGTGAACAGATAACTTCCCTCCTCTATCGTGTAGTCGCCGTACATCTCGAATATGTTCTTGCGCGGATTTATGCGCAGGTTCAGCAGTCCGTCGCCGCGACCCTTGATGATGTCGCCGACTGTCGGGTCGATGACCAGTTGCACCTCGGCATTCTGCCGCACGTCGAGAGCCATGGTGATGTCCATCGTGCCGCGCGTCGAGGAGTGGCGTTTCTGCCGCCGCTCGAACATCAGTTTCTTGCGCACGAGATAATCCGTGGTATCGGGCTTATCCGCCGATTCGAAAATCACGAAATCGGCGTTCGAGATGTTGCTCTGCCCCGACAGCGGCATGAAAAATTCCGATTTCCCCTCCGTCGCCGCGACGATGTCCATCATCACTCCCGACTTGTCGCCCTTTATCGTGGCGTTGCCCGACGCATACACCCTGCCGTAGAACATGTCGTTGTCCTGCCGCGTCGTGTTCAGCACCTGCATCTCGCGTATCTTCATTCCGAACTCGTACTCGACGTTCGACAGATGGGCGAGGCTCAGGTTCATATCGAGCGAGCCGCGGTTGTCGGCGACATCGTAGACCGGAGCGTCGCTGACGACGAAACGGTTGTTCTTCACGCGGATATCCGCCGACGGAACGCGGTAGACGCACCTGGTGTAATCGACCATGGTGCTCAAATCGCGCACCGCGATGCCGCCCGACAAATCGGCTGCGCGCCGCTCGCCGTTAAGCACCAAATCGACCTGCGCCGTACCCTTCGTCTGCGACACGACGCCTTTCAGCATCGGGTCGAGCAGCCCCATGCGCAGGCTGTCGATTTTCAGCCGCGCATAATAGCGCATCTTCGACGGGGCGAAGAATCCGCGGACGAGCGTGTCGCGCCGCTCCTGCGTAGCCACGGTGAGGCTCGCACGGCTGCGCCGCAGGTCCCACGACGACGAAAGCAGCAGGTTCGGAATCCGTATCCCGTTCACATCCACGCTGTCGAGCAGGATATGCGCATCGATTTCGCTGTCGCGCAACGCCGACTTCACCTTGGCGAAACCCGTCGTGCGACCGCCTATCTCGTATCCCATGCGGTTCGCGACCTGCGTGAACGGCGAGAGTTCGAAATTGCGCAACTTCATCACGAGCGAATCGTTCGCACTGCGCGAAGCCACGCCGTTCATGTACATCTCCTGATTGGCACTCCGCACGAAAAACCGCCGCACGGCGATGCGCGACGAGTCGATGTCGATGCCGTCCGACGATATGTTCCACACCTCGTCGCCGCGCGACACGAACGACGGCAGCAGGCGCACGGCGATACGGCGCATGCCGTCGTGCCGCGAAATCACCGACCGCGCAGCCAGCCGCCCCTGCACGTTGCGCACCGAGTCGGCGAACGAACCCGAAATGTCCACGCCGTTATCCTTCGCACCTCCGTCCACGCCGACGTTCGACAGATGCAGCGTACCGGCATAGAGGTCGGCGGCGGAGAGCCGCATGGCGAGCGAATCGTTGCGGTTGTCGATATTGAGTTTCAGTTCGGTAGCCATATATCTGTCCTTGGCTATGAAATCCGACCTGCCGCGCATGACGAAGCGGTTGTTCGTCGGATTCATGAACACCTGCACGAGCGTACCCTCCGAGACTTCGAGTCCGTCCTCGCCCGTTATGCAGCCCAGCAGCGGGTCGAGCCGCTTGGTCGTAACCGACAGCAGCGCGATATTGCGCCGCAAGTCCTCGCTGCGCCGCTCGATGGTGCGGCGGTCGGAGTCGTCGTACATCGCAGGCACATAGCGGTTGAGCAGGTTTTTGAGATAGTACGCCACGTCGCCGTAGCGGCTGCGGCACTCGAACACGGCATCGGCGAAATCGGACGTCAGTTTCACCGTCCGCGTATCCTCGTTGCTCTCGACCGTAACCGAAACTATGTCGGAGTCTATCTCCGACGCGCCCTGGCGGTAGACGGCGTCGGCGATGCTCAATTCGCCGTTCATCGCATCGAGCGAATCGCCGTGCGCCGACAGACCGATGCTCGCCGACAGCACCGAGACGCTGTCGCGGCGATTGACGTTCATCGCGAAGAGGTCGGCTTTGCCGATGTTCACCACGGCATCGTAAGTCCTCTCCGCGCCGCCGAAGCCGATTACCGCCACAGCATCGCTCTCCAACGCCGAATCTTCCGTCCGCAGCGACGCCCGCAGGCGACCGTCGTCCAGCCGACCGTCGAACGAGATGCCCGTATATTCGTGTCCGTTCAGCCGCAGTCCCGAAACCGTTCCGCCACCCTCGGCACTGCGCAGCCCGCCGTCCACGGTCGCCGAGACGTTCGTCGCGAACGACGCGTCGCCGAGCAGGCGGCTGCCGATTATACGGTCGAGCGGCACATTCTCTCCTCCGACATCAGCCGCAATCGCCCTTCCGCTCCCGTCGGGAGACATCCTGCCCGACAGTTCGATGCGTCCGCCGCATCCCAGCGCGACGGAGGCGTTCGCCGCGAACGACTTCACCGTTCCGCGGAACGCACCCGACATCGCGAGACGTTTCGTCCGCTCCGCATATTTTTCAGCCTGCTGCGGAATCCGCAGTCGGGCTATATTTTCCAGCAGCCGCAGGATTTCGCCGGTCGAGGCGTCGAGCCGCCGCACCTTTATGTCGAAACGGGTGCGCGGAACGTCCGTCAGTCCGCGTACCGTCGCCTCGGCGCGCAGCGTGCCGCCGTCTTCGAGCCGCACGTTGTCTATCCTGCCCTTGAAATCGGCGACCGTACCGTGCATCGAGAGCGTCGCATCGGAAACCGACGTGTTCCATGCCCGTATCGACGGGACGAAGCATCCGACATCCTCCGTGTCGGCGCGGCTCTTCTCGACCGTCGCGTCGATGCGCACGTTGCTGATGAAATCCTTGTACGCCCCCCAGCCGTCGCCCGTGAGCGTCAGTTCGGGCATGAATATCTCGGAGTTGCCCGCCGCGAGATGCAGCGGAGCCAGTGCAATCAGCCCTTTGTCCACAAGGAAAGAACCCGATAGGTCGTCCACCCGCAGTCCGCAGCGTTCGGTGAAGGTCATCGACTCTATGTCGCCGCCGACCGCGCCGCCCTCGATAGTGAAGTCGTCGATATGCCCCGTGATGCCGCGCAGGAACATGTCGGCATAGTCCACACCGAACTCGGGATTGCGATGCACGAGCCTTTCCATGCGGAAATCGATGTTCACGGCGTCGAGCGAGCGTATCAGCATCTTGAACCGACCGTTGCGCTTCCTGCTGATGCGGTCCACAATCTCCTTGACGTTCATCGTACCCCGTTCGGTCTCGCGCAGGATGAACTTGCCGTCCTCCACGCGACCCACGTTCAGTACCAGACGGTCGGTGATGCCGCTGAGACTGCCGACATACGCCGTAACGCTGCCGGCATAGATGAGCGTGTCGCGGTCGAGGTCCTCGACATAGAATCCGCGGACGCGCACCTTGTTGAGCAGACCGACGGTGATATGGTCGATGCTTACGCGGGTGCCGATTTTCTTCGACGCGAAATCGGCGGCGAAATCGGCGGCGCGGTTCTGCACCGACGGAATGGCGAGCAGCAAAGAGAGCAAAACGGGCAGAATTATCAGCAATAGGAGTATCGCCGATAACACTTTTACCGATATTTTCATAACTTTGCGCACGGGTACGAAATTAAGTTATAATATAACTTACAAAATTAGGTATTTTCGACCGAACTACGAAATATAAACGACAAAAACCGCACTGACAATGGAAATAACCATCCTCGGAATCGAATCTTCGTGCGACGACACCTCCGCCGCCGTCCTGCGCGACACAACCCTTCTGTCGAGCGTCATCGCCTCGCAGGCGGTACACGAAAAATACGGCGGCGTGATTCCCGAACTCGCCTCCCGCGCCCACCAGCAGAACATCGTTCCGGTGGTGGACACCGCGCTCAAAGAGGCAGGCATAACGCCCGACAAAATCGATGCCATCGCCTTCACGCGCGGACCGGGTCTGCTCGGCTCGCTGCTCGTCGGCACCTCGTTCGCCAAGGGTCTCGCCATCGCCCACAACATCCCGATGGTCGAGGTGAACCACCTGCACGGACATATCCTCTCGCACTTCGTCGATATGCCCGACCGCACGCTACCGCACCCCGATTTCCCGTTCCTCTGCCTGCTCGTCAGCGGCGGACACACCCAGATAGTGAAGGTCGATTCGCCGTTCGAGATGCACATCGTCGGCACGACGATAGACGACGCCGCGGGCGAGGCTCTCGACAAGTGCGCCAAGGTCATGGGGCTGCCCTACCCCGGAGGTCCAGTCATCGACCGTCTGGCGAAGGAGGGCGACCCGAAGGCGTTCCGCTTCGCCAAGCCGCATGTGGACGGGTTCGACTACTCGTTCTCGGGGCTGAAAACGTCGTTCCTCTACACGCTGCGCGACGCCGTCGCCGAGAATCCCGATTTCATACGGCAGAACGAGCGCGACCTCTGTGCGTCGCTGCTCCACACCGTAGTCGATATTCTCGCCGACAAACTGATACGCGCCGCCAAGGAGTACGGAATCAAGGACATAGCCATAGGAGGCGGCGTATCCGCCAACTCGGTTCTGCGTTCGCGCATAGCCGCCGAGGGCGAAAAGCGCGGCTGGCGCACGTTCATCCCCGAACTGAAATTCACGACCGACAACGCCGCGATGATTGCCGTGGCGGGCTACTTCAAGTACTGCAAGGGCGAATTTTCGACGCTCGACGCCGCCCCGATAGCCCGCTACGAAGACCTGCTGTAACGGGGAGGGGAGAAGAAAAGGTCGGGAGACCTGGGAGACCTGGGAGACCTGGGAGGACTGGGAAATAGGTAATATAGGTAGTATAAGTATTATAGGAGACATCCCAGAACTCCCAGATCTCCCAGTTCTCCCAGTTCTCCCAGTTCTCCCAGTTCTCCCAGTTCTCCCAGTTCTCCCAGTT
>CAJMKE010000011.1 GCA_905213895.1 uncultured Alistipes sp. | reverse complement strand
GAACTACAAATGGCAATAACAGCTATGCACTCGCTGCCTAATTTTCAAGGAAAATTGGCTTAATCGCCGGGTTCAAGGCAATTCGGCGACGAGTATCCCGAACTTTCGTTCCGCTCTTTAACGAATGTTCATACGGGGTATCATTCATTTAGAGATAGTGCGGTATGCGCCTCGGTTACCGTGCGAAATCAAGAGGCTGGGATTCGGGTTCGGCTGTCGGCTGCCTGGCTCGGATAGAAGGATTAAAGACGACTAAACGTGTAGAAACCTTTCGGATTCCTTGTTTGGACGCGGGTTCGACTCCCGCCACCTCCACTGAAAAAGACGAACCTTTCGCGGGCTCGTCTTTTTTCGTTAAAGTCCTTAATGACCTTAAAGACTTTAAGGTCGCTCAATCCTTTTTATCTTTCGGTTTTTCGCGGCAGGTGTCGCAGCCGCCCGCACAACCGTCGCACGGATTGTAAGGTCGCTTCGCCCGACGCATGGCGTTTGTTACGACTATCGCGACGATTGCGATGCCGATAACTCCGACCGCTATGTCCTGCCAATTCATAGTGTGAACAGATTCGCTATATGGTATACCGCGAATGCGCAGAGCCATGCGACCGCCGTATTGTACACCGTCGAAGCCAAAGCCCATTTCCAGCCGCTTTCGGATGCCAGTGCGGTTACTGTGGCGAGGCACGGGAAATAGAGCAGCGTGAATACCAGCATGGCGAGAACCGACGCCTTGTCGAAATCGCCGCTCGCAACGAGTTTTTCGTGAAGCGTCGCGGATTTCTCGGGTTCACCCTCTGCAACAGGCATGTCGCTGTCGGCGTAAAGCACGCCTATCGTGCTTACCATAATCTCTTTTGCCGCGATTCCCGAAACTATCGATACGCTCGCTTTCCAGTTCAGACCTATCGGTTCGAATACCGGTTCGCAGAACTTTCCGACACGACCGATGTACGAATTTTCATAGTGGGTTTCCGCAGGCTCTCCGTCGTGTTGCCGCGGATAGTAACTCAAAAACCATACTATAATCGATGCCACGAGTATCAGCCCGCCCATCTTACGCAGATATTGCGCGCATTTCTCCCACATGTGCGACACGGTAGCCTTCATGGTCGGAACCCTGTACGGCGGCAACTCCATGACGAACGGGGTTTCATCGACCTTGAACATCCTGCGGCGCATCAGCCGTGCGGTGATAACTGCCATTGCGATTCCCAACAGATAGAGTCCGAACATCACGCTGCCCGAATAGTCGCCGAAGAAAGTCCCTATCAGCAGGATGTATATCGGCAGTCGTGCACTGCACGACATGAACGGAATTATCATCGTCGTAATCAAACGGCTGCTGCGGCTCTCGATGGTGCGTGTCGCCATTATCGCAGGAACATTGCAGCCGAATCCCATAATCAGTGGGATGAACGACTTTCCGTGCAGCCCGATTTTGTGCATCACCTTGTCCATGATGAATGCCGCCCGCGCGAGATAGCCCGAATCCTCCATGAACGATATGAACAGATACAATATGACGATATTCGGCAGGAACACGATTACGCTGCCGACACCGCCGATGATTCCGTCCACTATCATGTCTTTCAGCGAGCCGTCGGGCATCGACTCCTGAATGATGCAGCCGAGAAAACCTATCAGCATCTCTATCCATTCGTGAGGGGATGCGCCCAGACTGAACGTGCAGTAGAACATCAGCCACATTATGGCGAAGAAGATAGGGTAGCCCCAGATGCGGTGGGTAACTATCTCGTCGATAAGTTTGGTTACGTTGCGGTTGCCCTTGTCGCCCAGCGTGAGGGTCTCTCTCAATGCGCCCGATATGAAGCCGTATTTCTGATTGGCGAATGCCGTTTCGATGTCTTCATCCTCGCCGAGGTCGTATTTCAGATGTGCCTTCTCCTTTTCGCACAGTTTCGCCCAGTACGGATAGCGTTTGCACGATTTTTTGAGCATCATGCAGATGTCGGCATCGCTTTCGAGCATCTTCATGGCGAAATATCGCGGCGGGAAACATTTTGGCAGTTCGTCGCGATGTTCCTTCATGTCGCGGTTGATTGCCAAAACACTCTCCTCGATTATTCCCTGATTGATATGTATGTGCCGCACGCGGTCGTCGCGGTTCTCGTATACGGCAATCACGGTGTCGAACAACTCCTCTATGCCGTGTCCGCTCTTGCCGATAACCGGAATCATCGGCACGCCCATCATCTTGCCCAGCATATCGTGGTCGAGTTTCGCTCCGCTTTCCGTGAGTTCGTCGTACATGTTCAGCGCGACCACCATGCGCTGGTTCATGTCGATGAGTTCGGTCGTGAGATAGAGATTGCGTTCGAGATTGGACGCTACGACGACATTCAGCACTACATCGGGCGAGTGCTGCGCCAGATGCTTGCGGACGTACAGTTCTTCCGGCGTGTATGCCGAAAGGGCGTATGTGCCGGGCAGGTCGGTGATGTGCAGTTCGTAGCCTTTGTACATGCAGCGTCCGGTCTTCGCATCAACCGTTACGCCGCTGTAATTGCCGACGTGTTCGCGCGCGCCGACCATGCGGTTGAAAAGCGACGTCTTGCCGCTGTTGGGGTTGCCGACCAGGGCGACGTTGATATGTTTGACCCTTTTGGAGATTACGCTCTCCACCGAATCCGCATCGGGCATCGATTCGACGGTATCGCGCTTTATCCTGTCGGTCGCCTCTCCGTCGGTCATGACCACAACCATTTCCGCTTCGGAGCGACGCAACGATATTTCGTAGCCGAGAATACGATACTCTATCGGATCTTTCAACGGGGCATTGAGTTCGACGGACACTTTCGAGCCGCGGACGAAGCCCATTTCCATTATTCTCCGGCGGAATCCTCCGTGTCCCAAAACCTTGACGACAGTGGCGGATTCTCCGGTTTTAAGTTCCGAAAGACGCATATTATCGAATTTTTCGGCAAAGGTAGCGTAAAATACGCATATCTACAATCGCCGCAACATGCTATTTTTCGCCGATGTCGTTCCAGCCCCCGCCCAATGCCTTGCACAGATTGACATAGTTGATATATTGCTGTGCCGTCAGATTGACGAACTGCATCTGTGAATCGTAGAGCGTCCGTTCGGCGTCTATCACGTCGAGATACGCCGAAAGACCGCTCGAATACAGTGCATTTGTCATCATCGCAATGTTCCTGCTCGCCTGTACGAGTTCTTCGTAGCGTTCGGTCTGCTCGCGGTATGTAGATATGCTGACGAGTGCCTTCTCGACATCCGACAACGCTTGAAGATATGCCTGTTCGTATGCCAGTACGCTCTGTCTGTATTTTTCGCGCGCAATCATTTCGCGCCGTTTCAGCGCGCCGAAATTGTATATTGGTTCGGTAAACGACAGAAATGCGCTCCAAATCCACGATTTTTTGGAGAATAGGGCGGTGATGTCGTTGGATGATGTACCGCCGTTGCCGGTGAGCGACAGCGAAGGGAAACGCGCGCTTCGGGCTGCTCCCACATTAGCCGCGGCTTGCGTCATTCGGTAATATGCCTCCATGACGTCGGGACGGCGGTGCAGGATGTCTGACGGAACGCCGATAGGAATATTTATATGGCGGTATCCGGACAGTAGAAGCGTGTCGGTGCCGATGAATTTTTCGACATCGGGCGTTTCGCCGAGCAGTACGTTGAGCGACAGCATGGTCTGCTTTATCGCACGGCCGTACAGCGGAATGTCGGCTTCGGCGGTGTATACCAGACTCATCGCCTGCTCGCGGTTCAGTCCTGTAATCATTCCGCGGCGGAACATCGAATCGATAAGCGTCGCCGATTCGCGCCGGAGTTGCGAACTGCGGCGGGCGATGTTCAGGTCGCGGCGGTATTGCAGCAGCGTAAAGTAGGTGGTCGCGACCTCGGCGGCGAGCGACAGTTTCACCCCTCTGTATGCCCATTCCGAATACATTATGCCCGATTTGGCGGCATCCTTGGCGTGACGCATCGCCCCGAATAGCGAAATTTCCCAACTTAGCGTCGCTTCGAGGATATACGACTGGTCGATTTTAGTCGGCTTGGCATACGACGCGCCCGCGTGGCGTCCGAACCCGAATGACGGCAGATACTCCGCGCGGACGGCTTTCAGATTACTGCGTGCCTCCTCGATGCGGGAAACGGCTGCCGCCAGATTGCGGTTGGCGGCGAACGACCGTTCGATTAGTCCGTCGAGTATCGTGTCGCCGAACATTTTCCACCAATCCTCCGGAATCCCGAGTGTGTCGCG
Organism: uncultured Alistipes sp.; assembly: GCA_905213895.1. Lineage (GTDB taxonomy): Bacteria > Bacteroidota > Bacteroidia > Bacteroidales > Rikenellaceae > Alistipes. Next base: position 95,750 of record CAJMKE010000011.1, on the reverse strand, counting down.
GTCGAAGCCTTCGCCGAATATGTATTTTTCGGGTACTTCCACTTTCGGCGGATACAATTTGGGGTTGCACCCCGCGAGAACCGCGGCGCATACGATTAAAGCGGTTATATGTTTGCGTCGTATCATGATTGTGCGTTTAGTTGTCTTTTTTTCTCGAAATTCGCGAGTTTCGCCACGAGATAATAGAGGGCAGGGTAGAGGAATATTCCGAACAGTGTTGCCGCCAACATTCCTCCTACGAGTGCCACGCCCATTATGTTGCGGGCTGTGGAGTAAACCCCGCTTGCGAAAATCAGCGGCATGACGCCGAGTATGAATGCGAATGCCGTCATGATAATCGGTCGCACACGCATTTTGGCGGCGCCGACGGCAGCATCCGACAGCGACATCTTCTCCTCGAAAAACAGTTTGTCGGCGTACTCGACCACGAGAATGGCGTTTTTGGCGGCAAGACCGATAAGCATCACGAGCGAAATCTGCATGTAGATGTCGTTGATGAATGTCGTGTCGAACAGATGCGCCGCACCGATGAACAGCAGTGCTCCCATTACGGCGAGCGGAACGCTCAGCAATATCGAAATCGGCAGACCCCAACTCTCGTACAGTGCGGCAAGCGTCAGGAACACGAATGCGAGGGCGATGAAATAGACCATGAATCCTTTCGACGATTCGGTACTCTCCTGATACGAAACCCCGCTCCACGAGAAGCCCATGTCGTCGGGCAGCACCTTGTCGGCGGTTTCGGTGATTATCTTCATAACCTGCGATGTGGACGCCTTTTTCGCGGGCGTTACGTTGAGTCCTATCGAGTGGAACAGATTGAATTGCGAGACGAACTCCACTCCGACCGTATCCTTTACGCTTACGAACGACGATAGCGGAACGCTGTTACCGTCGTCGGTCGCTATCGAATAACTTTCGAGCGAATATTTGTCGCGCCGGTATTCGGGCGCAGCCTGAACGTATGTCTGATATAGTCGTCCGAACTTATTGAAACTGTTTACGTAACTGCTGCCGAGCAGAGCCGCCGTCTGCGAATACAGTTCGTGGAGCGATACGCCCTTTATCAGAGCCTGTTCCTTGTCTATTACGAGCCTGCGCTGCGGCACTCCGTCGTTGAACTGGGTGGTCGCCGATGCCACCGATTCGTTTTTGCGCAGCGAATCGAGCAGCGCGTATGCGTGTTCGGCGAGATATTCGGTGCCGCGTCCGCTCATGTCCTGCACTTCGAGCGTGATGCCCGACGTAACGCCCAAACCCGGGATTGACGGCGGGATGAAGGCATAGCACATCGCGGCGGATTCGGCGACGTAGAGTTCCTGCGTTATTTTGTCCGAAATCTCCATTGCCGACAGTTTGCGGTCGGAGTAATCGACGAGTTTGACGAATATTATTCCGCAGTTTGTCGCGGCGATGCCGGCAATCATGTTGAATCCTGCGACGATTGCCGTCGATTCGATTTCCGGCATCCGTTTGATGATTTCGTCCACCTCCGTCATCACCTGCTGCGTCTTCGGCAGTGCGGTCGCCTCCGGCGTCTGGACGAACACCATCAGATAGCCCTGGTCTTCTTTGGGCAGGAATCCGGCAGGCAGATGTACCCACACTACGGCGATTACCGCTATTATTACGGCAATGAGCGTCGCAGTCAGTTTGGTGCGTCCGACGACCGACTTCGTAGCACCCGTATAGCCGACCATGCGCCGGTCGAACCATCTGTTGAACCGACCGAATATGCCGGATGTCGCCTCCTTGTGCGGTTTCAACAGCAGCGCGCACAATGCCGGCGAAAGCGTAAGCGCATTGAGAGTGGAAAACAGAACGGATACGGATATGGTTATTGCGAACTGCTGGAAAAGCCGCCCCGTGATTCCGCCCGAAAACGAAACCGGAACGAATACGGCGAGCAGAACGATGGTGGTGGCGATAATCGGCGACGTAACCTTGCCCATGGCGTCTATCGTCGCCTCTTTCGGCGACATGCCTTTTCCGATATTCACCTGCACCGCCTCGACGACGACAATCGCATCGTCCACGACAAGTCCTATGGCAAGTACCAGACCGAGCAGCGAAACGATGTTTATGGTGAAGCCGAGCAGCGGGAATGCCACGAACGTTCCTATGAGCGATACCGGAATCGCGATAAGCGGAATCAGCGTGGCGCGCCAGTCCTGAATGAATATGAATATGATGAAAATGACGAGGACGAGCGCGATTACGAGCGTAACCAGTATGTCGTCGATACCCGCCATTATGCTGTCGGTGCTGTCCACTATGGTCGCGTATCCGATTCCGTCGGGAAACCGTGCGGACAATCGCTCCATTTCCGCTTTTACATTTCCGCCTACCTCCACGGCATTGCTGCCCGGTTCCTGATATATCACTATCACGGTGGTAGGGTTGCCGTCGAACAGCGACGACGAACCGTAGGACCGGCTTCCGAGTGCGACATCGGCAACGTCGCTCAACCTTATCTGTTCGCCGTTCGGCAAGGTCTTAATCATTATGTCGGCGAACTCTTCGGCAGAGGAGATTTGAGGCGGCATGGTTACCGTATATGTGAACTGCGTGTTTTCGGGCGACGGTTCCGCTCCGAACTGTCCGGCAGGGTAGATGCCCGCCTGCGTCGAAACCGCCGACGTTATGTCGTCCACCGACAGGTTGTAGTAGTCGAGTACGTCGGGGCGCAGCCATATCCGCATCGCATATTCGCCGGCACCCATGACCGAAACCTTGCCGACGCCGTTTATCTTCAACAACTGGTTCTGGATGTTGATGTAGGCGTAGTTCGACATGAATTCGCCGTCGTATCGACCGTCGCTGTAAAGTGCGTAGACGATAAGGAATCCGGTTTGTGTCTTGCGCGTCGTTACTCCCTGCTGCGTAACCGATGCCGGCAGTTCCGATGTCGCTGTCGCGACGTTGTTCTGCGTCAGTATGGCGTCGAGGTCGGGGTCGGAATTGATGTCGAACGTTACTTGCAGGTTCATCGAGCCGTCGTTGGCGCTCGTAGCCTGCATGTAGAGCATGTCGCTTACGCCCATTATGCTCTGCGCTATCGGTGTCGCTACCGCATTGTTCACCGTTTCGGCATCCGCACCGTTGTATGTCGCGGTAACTTCTACGACCGGCGGCGTGATGTCGGGATACTGCTCTATCGAAAGGTTGAATATCGAAATTACGCCGAGCATCACTATTATTATGGCGAGCGATATGGCGAATATCGGACGCGAAATGAAAAATCTGTTCATGGCGTTATCTCTTTATCGGAATCACTTTCGCACCGTTGTGCAGTTTCAGTTGTCCGGTCAGTGCAACAGTTTCTCCGTCTTCGATTCCCTTCTCGACAATCCACTTTTCGCCGAACGTGTCGCCCAGCGTTACTTCCCGATATTCGGCGGTGCTGTCGTGGCGTATCACCCACAGCGAATTGATGTTCTGCGTCTGGCTTATGCACTGCTGCGGTACGACCGTGAACGGTCTGCCGCTGCCGACGTCGGTCTGCACGCGCGCGAACTGTCCCGCTTTGAGCGCGTAATCGGGATTCGGAAACGAAACCACGAGCAGAATCGTACCCATGGCATCCGAAACGTTCGTTTTGGTATAGTTGTATTGCCCCTCGACAGGATACTCCTCGCCGTCGGCAAGATAGAGCCTTATGTCGGACAGCAGACCCTCGTTGTCGTAAGTCAGCGTTTTTCTGCCGGAATATTGCAGATACTGCTGCATGGGCATCGCTATATCGACGCAGACCGTATCGATATTCTGTATCGTCGTAAGCACCGAAAACTGCGTTCCGGGTCCTACGAAATCGCCGACATGCGCTTCGGACGACGCGATGATTCCGTCGATGGACGAATATATGTCGGTGTATTCGGTTTCGAGATTGGCGTTCTTCAACGCCTGCCGAGCCGAATTGACGCTCGCTTTCGCCGCCGCGTATTCGGCGGTGTACTGGTCGAGTTGCGCCTTGCTTATGGCGTTTATCTTCGCCAGCGGTATGGCGCGGTCGTAATTGTTCTTGGCTTCGATTTCGCGGGCTTTCGCCGATTCGAGCGACGCACGTGCCGAAAGCATGTCGGCGCGCTGCTGGCGACCGTCGAGCCGGAATATCAACTGACCTTTCCGCACCGGCATTCCGTTCTTGAACATCGCCGCGACGAGATAGCCGTTCACTCGCGGCTGCACGACCGCTTCGTAGTTGGCGGAGATATGTCCGATGTAGGTTTTACGGTTGGGAACGGTGTCGGTACGCACCGTCGCGACCTCAATTCGCATGGGCGGAATATCCGCGGCGACTTTCGCTCGGCGGCATGCGGGACATAATGATATGATTGCTAAAACAATCGGGATTTTGAAGCGCATAATATCAGATTTTTGGTATGCGTCAGTCAAAAAATATACCGATATTCTCCCGAAAACTGGCTAAATCTGCAAAAAATAGATGATTATGGACGAAAAATTTGGATTATAAGGAAATTAAATTTATATTTGCTACAACAAACGTTATACATAAATTAAATTATTTAATAGTTATGAAAACATTAGTAGAAAACATCAATGCTCAGATAGCATTGTTCCAGGCTAACGCTGCTGCTCAGGTAGAGAAGAACAATAAGGCTGCCGGCACCCGCGCACGCAAGGCTGCTTTGGAACTTTCCAAACTTTTGAAGGAATTCCGCAAGGTTTCGGTAGAAGAGGCTAAGAAATAATCCACGTCTCCGACTATCAAAAAGGCTGCCCGTATAAGGCAGCCTTTTTGCATAGAATCATTGGAAATTGTATTTATTTTCAACGGGGCTATACCGGTCGAATTTGCCATTTCCGCAAAGTAGAATCAAGAGGTTACAATAATTTGCGATCTATTTTTTTATTTGCCTATATAGAATTTGTAGCGAAAATACTTGTAATTACGTCCAATAATAAGTCCTCGCATCTCTGAGATTGCGAGGGCTTTGCTTGATGAATCAATTCATTTTACAGAAAATAATTTCGGACGCCTTAATTTTGTATTATATTCAAACGATTATTGACAAAATATAGACGTGTTTTATAGCCATATATCCAAATTTGAGTGCTGCCAGCCGCTGTGGTAGTGGTATAGGTCTCATAAGGTGTTCCCCATGCTTCTCTGCACATTTCTTGAGTCATTCCTATTTTGACTTTATGTTCCGCAATTACAGATGCCATTTCTGTTCCATATTTCGAGGTCAGATTCTTAAGTCGCTCCTGTTTATATTGTGCAAATGCCTGCTCTGCCTTTTGCGCTGCCTTTAATTGCGATGCTCTTAATTTGTTCTGTACTGTATTAAAATTGGAAACGACATTATTCAGTTCTTGTTCAGATACAATTCTCATCCCGTCGATAGTACGAAACATATTTACAATTATTTCAGGAGTGGAATAAGTGACATCCCAATTCTTTATATCTTTAATTGGTACGGCAAAATTTCCTTGTTCATACTCGATTATGGCAAGAATTTGACCTTCTTTTAGTACGATATCCTTACATTGTAGAAATTTGACATTTGGGTTGATTTCGGCTTGATAGTAGTCAAGATCCAATTGTTTTCTCAATATTGGCATACCCACTCTATAATTTAGAGATATTTTAATGGGCTCCTTGCTGATATAGTCAATTATATAATCCTTGCCATTATATAATGCAATCTTTTGCCCTTTTAGTTTTTTCTACATTTTCATAAAAGGACATCATAATATATTTAAATTTAGTTACATAATCGTTAATATCTCGTGCTGAAATATAAAATAATTTACCGTTTGAGTCTTTGCATGTATAAAACGGCAGTATAATATCCGTTTTTCTCGCTAATTCTGAAAGCATGTTATTGCTTCCTAGTTTAGATCCTACACAATTGGATATTACCGCAGGGTCAGAAAAAGACATGCGATCTATGATTGATGTCCGTTCATTTTGATTGATTTTGTATTTTAATACCTCATCTCTGCATTCTCCCAATCTGTCAGAAGTTAGTATTACGTTTGTAATTTCATAATAGCCTACAGGCATAGACGTTATACATACTGTCGAATCAGCAGGGTTGATACGTACAAATTGTTTTTTTGACTCTTCGTAAACATAAAATTTTTCACCGACAGCATTTATATCTACATCGCTTATATTATAAGTGCATGGTTTATATCTGGGAAACAGTTTTTCAAACATTTCCATATATAAAGTTTTGTTCAACTCTGATATGGTTGCAGTTTCCGTTTTGTAAGAATCATCTACGACCTTTATCTGACCGTAACTTGTTGCCATATAGAATAGCAACAAAATAGATATGTAAAATCGTTTCATGGTTGTATTATTTTATTAGGAATTGTTTGATGAATTCATGCCATTTTGTCCACGAATACCCAGCGGAAGGGTGTTTTATCGGAATTGCTTTAATGCGTGTGCCGTCGGATAACGTATAGTATCCGAATTTGACGGCAGGCAGACCGTCAACGACAATTTCTTCGCCCCATTTCCAGCGTTCTGTCGGCATATTGTCCCAAAGCCGGTAGCCCCACACGATTATATACTCGGGGCGATACTCTTCCAACACCTCGAAGAATGCCTCGGATGAATTCGCGTAGTCCGACTTCTTGCCTCCCTGTCGTGGTCCGGACATGGGAGTTTGCAGATAATTGTAAAATACTACCGAATCCCATATTCGCTTACGGTCGGTGCAATCGGTATTGCTGCCAACCAACGACCGCTCGAACTTATGGAATGATTGCAGATATGACGGTACGGTTTCGGGACATCCTAAATACTCCTCGAATACTCGCACGGTCGTGTCGGGCGACGGCTCGCCATCGCCGTAATGACTCTCTCCGAGAACGAGAATCCGTTTCCCGAAGATACCGCCGGTGGCATACTCCTTTCCAACCCACGGCATGAAAAATACATGCTTCATAGATTTAAGTTTTTGTTACTATCCGCTCCACGATAGTGGGTTATAAAAGGAAAGTGTGGAGTTGAATTTCGTTTATCCAAATGGAGGTTGTGGAAAGACCTGTGTAAGAATAAACGACGCAATACCCCACACTTGAATAGACATGGTATCGGCACACAGAATATATGCTCGTCCGTAATCTAAACAAGAAATGAGTGCTGTTCGTTGTCCTCTTACACTTGAAAACTTCCACATTTCCATTTGAGGACAAAAGCGAAAACACTTTCATCAAAATATGTCCGCTTCGGGCTTGCGCCCTTGGCAACGACAAAGTTAGAAATTTTTTCGCATTCCGAACAACACTTGCATGGAGTATCGCGCAAAAAACGACTAATTTATGAAAATAACCATATACGATTTATCCTGAAAACGTCATCCTGAGCAACGCGAAGGATCTGTTTCGCTCGTTTACGGACATTCAGATTCTTCGCTTTACTGCGTTCCGCTCAGAATGACGAAACAGCGGTAGATTCCCACGTCGCTTCGCTTCTCGGAATGACGTTACGTATTGTACCAAACAGAAAAATCGCGATGACGTTCGAATGTTCGTCATCGCGAAATATTATAAATCGGATAGGGTATTGCCGTTACCGCATCTTTATGTCGTGTTCGGCGAAGCGTTGGCGGTCGTCGTCGTTCAATCCTATCTGGATGTCGAATGCGACGGCCTCGTTGTGGTCGTTCAGGTAGTATCGCGGAGCGGTTTTGTCGAAATTGTCGCTTACCAGCGAAACGCTGTCGTCCACATACCTGCTCTTTATCGACGCCATGTCGGCTATCGTGTGGAACATCGAATGCGTCGTTGCGGCAGCCCATTCGTTGCTGCCGGCGGCGCTGACTCTTTGCGGATAGCGCTCGGCGTAGTAGTCCGAGAACCATGCGAGACTCGGAATATGCAATTGATAATATGTAACCGTTGGCGAAGCATGCAGGAACCGTTCGCGTTTGTCGTCGAGAATGTCCTCGCCGTGGTCCGAACAGTAGAGCAGCGATGCGCATGCGTCGAGCGAATCGAGATAGTCGATTATTTCGTCGATTACCGTGTCGGTGTAGAGTATCGAGTTGTCGTAGGCGTTGATGAGCAGTTGTCTGTTCTTTTTGGATATGGAGACGTCATCGTCCGGAACGAACCTGGCGAACTCTCTCGGATAGCGTTGGTGATAACTGAAATGCGAGCCGTAGCAATGCAGGATGAACAGCATGTCGGCATCGGTGTCGCTTTCGATGATTCGCCGCATCATGCTCAACAGTTGCATGTCGTAGCGCGGCGCGCCGATATATATCCGCTCGTCCGCTTCGTTCGCCAGCAAATCGACCATTGCGCCCTGCGGCGACTGGTTGGATATGAAATAGGTCTTGAACCCTGTTTCGGCGAAAAGTTCGGCAAGTCCCTTGCGGCTGTACAGTTCGGCTCGGTTCGTAGCACCGACGCTCGACAGAAACAGCGGCACGCTCTTGTGGGTCGTGTTGCTTTGCGTCATGACGTTGTGGAATACGACTATATCGTCGCGCTTTTTGAGCCGCGGATTGGTCGGACGGTCGTAGCCGTATATCTCCCAGTCGGCGGCGCGCGACGCTTCTCCTATCATGTAGACATATATCTCGCGACGTTTAGGATTGTCGGTGCGCACGGCATTGTAGTTGAAATCTTTCGACGTTTCGGCGTAGTTCTTTATGCGCTGCTGTTCGGAAAGACACAGTTTCAGGTTGTAAAGTACGTTTGCCGGAAAAACCTCTTTGAGGAATACGCTTCCTCCGCCTGCGGAGTGAGCCGGAATCAGCGCGATAATGCCGAGACCGCTTACCGAAATGCCGGCATAGATGAAAATGCGGCGCATTTTTCGGGTTATGCGGTAGCGTCGGTGTGCGGCGAATATCGCATATATCAGTATCGGACCGTATATCGCCACGACGGTGGAAACCGCCGGCGCGATGTTCGACAGCAACTCCGTCGCTTCACCGGGGTTGGTTGTGAGCAGGTTGATGAACATGTCGGTAGCGATAATCGAATTGCCGAACATGTAGAGCAACACTATCTGGAACGAACAGAGTATCATTACCCATATCATCAGCAGCACCGGCACTCCGGTTCTGCGAATCATGGAGCCGGTTATCATGTAGAATCCGAGCGGCAGCAATATTCCGGCTGCAACCGACCATCCTCCGTACATCTCGGTTTTGGCAAGCACGAAATTCGGAATCATGGCTGTTATTATGAAGTAAATCAACAGTCCCAGAGCCTTGCGCGACGGAGTCAGTCTGTATTTCATGTCAGAACGCTTCATTTATGGAGAATAAAAATCCGCTGATTAGTTTCCCGTGTACCTTTCCGCCCATACCGTAGTCGGCACGGATGTTCACACGGTTCTTGAACTCCCACCGCAAGCCGATGCCGTAATTGGGCATGGTATGTCCCCAATCGAACCTGTTGAACGACGAGAATACGTTGCCTGCGCCGCCCCAAGCCGTCATGCCGATACGCCGCCAGATTCTTTGGCGCAACTCCGCCTGAATCATTACGACGCTCAAATCGGAGAAGCGACCTTCGTAATAGCCCCTCATGCGGTGCGAACCGCCCATTTGCGCATAGAATACCCACGGTGTGGTCTGGCTGTTGAATTCGCCGTAGAGGTCGAGCGCGAGAATGGCTCCTTTCCACAGTTTGTGGTAGTAATCGACGGTAACTTTCGTGGTCCATGTGGTCGAGCCGATGCTTCCCATTGCCTTCGGACGTATCATCTCCTGAAACGAAACATATAGCCCGCGGCTCGGATTCGGGATGAAATCGCGCGAATCGTATTCGAGCATAATGGACAGACCGGTGGCGGAGTAGTGGTTTTTCTGCCCTTCGAGATAGGCGGGCGTTTTCATCTTCCTGCCGCAATAGATATAGTCGAAATTGGTTTTCACGCCCGCATACGTGTTCTTGAACAGACGGTGCAGATACTTGATTTCGACCTGATATTTATTGGCGATATAACTCGTCCGCGGATTGTTTACTGCCGCATGATAGCCCAATCCCCAGAAGTCGGTCGGCTGCGACGAAAAGGCGATGTCGTACATCAGTCGGTCGCGGTCGTCCTTGAAGATGTTGCTGCCCTCGATGCCGACCTTGTAGAATCCGATGATGGATGCCGTCGCGTAAATCGATACCGCCGATGCGGGAAGATTACGGTTTACCTTGTCGATACGGTACAGTCCGGCTGCGAGAAGACCGATGCTCAAACTCGTGCTGTTGGAATAAGAGGGACCGCCGACGAACGTGAAATCGATTTTCTTGTCGAAACTCTTGTCTTTGGAACTCTCGGCGAAATAATTTACGATGCGCTTGAAGAAATTGGGTTTCTTCGTCGCATTTTTCGTGGCGACCGAGTCGCTCGGTGCGGCGACAATCGTATTTTGGGCTGGCAGTGTAATCGGCGTGTATTTGTATCGGATAGTATCCTGTCCGCTGACGAGCAGACTGTCAGTTTGCGCCGAAACATCCTGCATTATCGCTACGATGAACGATAATGCAAGAACCATTGTGGCTAAACGAAGCATCAGTGACGGTATTTATCGACGACGCGATAGAATTCCTCCTTGTCGGCTTCGCTTAATTCGCCTTTCTTCATGTATACGAGTTCGCCCTCTTTCGTTACTATCATCAGCACGAAAAGATTATTGCAGTCGCCCAATCCCCATTCGGTGCTGAGTGTCCGGTTCTGGTCGGCGAGTACCGTCGCTCCGTTCTTCGCGGTGCGTTTTCTCGCCATCGACTTCACGATTCCGTTCGGGAATCCCGAATCTTTGAGGTTCATGATTCCGAACCCGTATATTCCGTCGCCCTCCGCACGGTGGTTGGCTTCCATCTCTTCGGTGAACGCCTGATTCTGCTTGTGCTTGTCGGGGTCGATATAGAATATCATGAGATTCTTCTCTCCCCACATCGGGAGAGTCGTTTCGTTGTTTTCGAGGTCTAAAATCTTTACATTGTTTACCTTATGCGGGAGTTTCAGTTCCTGCGCATGTGCCGCAGTCGAGACCAGAAGTGCCGTTGCAACTAACAATCCTTTGATTTTCATAACTTTTGTATTTATTTCCGATGCAAATATAGCCATATTTTTACAAGTGGCTGCAAATTTAGAGCGGATTAGAACTTTTTTTGCGATAAAATCGAGAATCGAGAGCATACCGCCCTCCGCCCGCGATGACGAGAACCGTGTATATTCCGACATACAGAATCTGCCGCTCGACACCCAACCAGCCGAGCGTAGGGTAGACGATGAACGCATCGACGAACATCCCCATCGCCATGATGAATGCGGCGAAGTTGGTCCATATTCCGCACATTATCATCGCGGCGAACAGTGCTTCGAGCGCGGTCAGTACTACGAACGACGCGACGGAATCGCCGAACAGCAGCGGCGGATAGTCGCCGATGAGGGCATTGTAGGCTTGCAGTTTGCCGATTACATGCAGCGTCAGTATCGCCCCTATGAACATGCGCAGGAACAGCAGCGCATAGTCGAACCTTTTCGATAAGCCTAGAGCGGAGCCGAACTTATTCAGGCTATGCCGAGGCGAGAAATGGTGCAAATTATTGGACCTTTCGGATTGCGGTATCATTTCGGTATATTTTTGATTGTACTGACAGTCGGGATGCAATAAATATTCCATAAATCGGGCGCGCCTAATTGTACATATTACCGTTTCCGTTACCATAATTACGGATTTGCGCCGTCGGATGTTGACTATTTTTAGACGAATGTATATTTTTGCAGTAAACGATACGGACTATGAACAGAAGAGAGGCTTTGAAACGGATGGGAGCGATTGTCGCGGGAGCGGCGGTGGCATCTTCGGGACTGCTGTCGTTTGCATCGTGCGAACGGGCTAAAAAACGAATCGTATTTTATTTCACCGGAACGGGAAACTGTCTTTATGCGGCACGGCAGTTGTCGGACAAAAATACGGAACTGCTGAGCATCCCTCAAATGATGAAAGAGGAGCGGTTCGACTTCGAGGCGGACGAGATAGGAATCGTATATCCGATTTACGGACACATGCCGCCACGCATGGTGCGGCAGTTCATCGAAAAGGCTAAACTGAAAGCGGACTACAAGTTCGCGGTGCTGACCTACGGCAACAGGAAATGCAATGCCGTGGAGATATGGGACGACATTTCGCGGCGCGCGGGCAATCCGTTCGACTATATCGCTACGTTGATAATGGTGGATAACTGGCTGCCCAATTTCGATATGAACGAGCAGATTAAAATCGACAAACATATTCCCGAGAATCTGCAACGCATAAACGGAGATATTGCCTCGCGTAAATGTCAGCATGAACCGGTAACGGAGGCGGAGCGCGAGCAGCATGCAATGTTCTTGCAGCGCAGCGGCATCGACCCAGAGGTCGGTTTTATAAAAAGGAGCGAAGCGAGTTTCGTGGTTGCCGATGCCTGCATAGGCTGCGGAATCTGCACGGAGGTGTGTCCGCGCGGCAACTACAAACTGACTGCCGGAGGCGTAAGCGTTCACGGCGATTGCGAATTCTGTTTCGCTTGTATACAGAACTGCCCGCAGAAAGCGATACGGTTCGCCGAGAACGGCAGCGACCCGTTGCTTGCCAACGGAGAGAAGAATCCGAACGCCAGATTCCGCAACGAACACGTATCCCTAATGGATTTGAAACTGGCTAACCGTCAGTTTTAGCCCGTGCCGCACCGTCGGGATTTTGTCGTTCGGTATGTTTGAATTACATTTGCAGAATGAAAACAAAGGTACTTTTCGTTTGCCTCGGCAATATATGCCGCTCTCCTGCGGCGAACGGCATACTCGAAAGCATGGTAGAGCAACGCGGGCTTGCCGATTCGATAGAGGTAGATTCCGCAGGCACCTATTCGGGACATACCGGAGAGTTGCCCGACCCGCGCATGAGGCGTGCGGCATCGGCTCGCGGATACGATTTGAAACACCGCGCGAGGACTGTACGCGAAAGCGATTTCGACGATTTCGACATGATAATCGTCATGGACGATAATAATTACGAACGGGTGAGCCGCATTGCTCCCGAACGCAGGTATCTCGACAAACTGTTCCGTATGCGCGATTTCATGACCGAGTTTCCCGATTGGAGCCATGTTCCCGACCCATATTACGAAGGCGCGGACGGTTTTGAACTCGTACTCGACATGTTGGAGAACGGCTGCCGTACAATCATCGACGAAATAACGAAAAAAAGAGAGGCTTGATGACCTCTCTTTTAGTTTTTCAGAAATCCAGACCGACGCAGAACTGGACGGCATTACGCATCGGATTGCCGCGTCCCGCCATAGAGTAGGCAACGTCGAATTGCAGATGAAAGAATCGTATGCCGCATCCTATCGTGCCGTAACTGAATTTTTCCGAAAGATTGCCGCCGCATCTGAATTTCAGCAGTTGCATCAACGTGTATTCCGCTCCGATATTCGCGGTAAACCGTCTTACCGGTTTCGGCGAAATGCAGTAGCCCATATCGACCGCCACTTCGAGCGAATGCGAATCCCGTATAGGGAGGAACAATGCCGAACCGACCGTAACGGCAAGCGGCAGTTCGCAATTCAGGTCGCCCCACCAGAAACCTGCATTCGACAGTTTCGCACCGATATTCACCTCCGAACCGTCGAAAATCTTCACAGGAATCTTCGACATAAGCCCCAAATCGAAGCCTATGGCATTGGCGTCCGCCTTGTCGCCGTCGTTGTAATGCAGATACCTTACCGTTGCCGCCAGTGCGACATGGCGTCCTATCTTGTATCCGTACGACAAATCGAACGATTTGGAATCGGGACGTTTGCCGGTATCAGTCAGTCTCGGTTCGAAGAACAGCCTTGCCCCGACGGACAGCGCGTGCCGTTCATGCAGTTTGACGTATCCGCCGACCGCCATCAACCGGTGTTTGTTGAACTCTTCGCCGGCGAAGAGCGTATAGGCGAACGAAGCCTGCACCGAATGGTATTCGAACAGCGGCGACGCCGGATTGTTGAACGTAGGGTAGGCACCGCCGGTTGCTGCGATGCCGGCATTGCCCATAGCGGTTATCCGCGCATCGGGGTTTATATTCATGAACTCCTGCGCGTATGCGCCCGACGAAACAGTCGCGGCGGCAGCCAGTATGAGCAATGCCTTTTTCATCGTAATAGTGTTTTTAGCAGTTCATGCCGCCGCAGCAGTGAATAACCTGTCCGCTAACGTAGCCCGAGAGGTCGGATGCGAGGAACAATGCGACATTGGCGACGTCGTCAGGAGTACCTCCGCGACGCAGCGGAATGGTCTTGCACCACTCTTCGCGAATCTCTTCGGAGAGTTTGCCGGTCATGTCGGTAATGATGAATCCCGGTGCGATGCAGTTGGCACGGATGCCGCGAGGTCCCATCTCCTTGGCAATCGACTTGGCGAGACCTATCATGCCCGCTTTCGACGCCGAGTAGTTGCACTGTCCTGCGTTGCCGCTGACTCCTACGACCGACGACATGTTGATGATTGAACCGCCGCGCTGACGAGCCATTACCGGAGTAATCGCATGGATGAAGTTGAACGCCGATTTGAGATTCACGTTGATGACCGCGTCCCACTGCGCTTCGCTCATGCGCATCATCAGACCGTCCTTTGTGATTCCGGCATTGTTCACAAGAATATCGATGCGACCGAAGTCGGCGACTATCTGCTCGACTACCGAATGGGTCTGCTCGAAATCGGCGGCGTTAGAGGCGTATGCCTTGATTCTCGTTCCGAATTTCTCCAAATCGGCAACCGTAGCCTCGACTACCTCGTTGATTGCCAAATCTGTAAATGCTATATCGGCACCCTGTTCCGCGAATTTCATGGCAACGGCTTTGCCGATTCCACGACCTGCGCCCGTAATAAGAGCGACTTTTCCTTCGAGAAGTTTCATAATTTGAATTAGTGATAAATTGTCAATAAGTTTGCCGCAAAGTTAAAAATTTTATTTGAAATTCGTTTTATCTTTGAGACCCGTAAAGGTTGTCTTTATGAAAAGATTGGGCATACAGCAATTCTCTATGATGTAAATATAGAATTGGCAATGAAATACATAAAACATGATATATAAGATGGAAAAAGATTTGCAATTGTTCGACCTCATCGCCCAGGAGCGGGAGCGTCAGATGCGGGGCATCGAATTGATAGCATCCGAGAATTTCGTTAGCGAGCAGGTTCTTGCCGCGATGGGTTCGGTGTTGACCAACAAATACGCCGAGGGCTATCCTGCCGCCCGCTACTACGGAGGCTGCGAGGTGGTGGACAAGGTGGAGTCGCTCGCCATAGAGCGCATCTGCCGTCTCTACGGTGCCGAGTATGCCAACGTGCAGCCGCATTCGGGCGCGCAGGCGAACATGGCGGTATTCTTCGCCGTGATGAAACCGGGCGATACGTTCCTCGGGCTTAACCTTTCGCATGGCGGACACCTCTCGCACGGTTCGGCGGTGAACATGTCGGGAACATATTTCAATGCCGTAAGTTATTCGGTTCGCGAGGAGGACGGTCGCGTCGACTACGACGAAATGGAGGCGAAAGCGTTGGAGTGCAAACCTAAACTCATTATCGGCGGTGCTTCGGCATACTCGCGCGAGTGGGATTACAAGCGCATGCGCGAAATCGCCGACAAGGTCGGCGCGCTGCTGATGATTGATATGGCTCATACGGCGGGACTTATCGCCGCAGGTCTGCTCGAAAATCCGGTGAAATACGCCCATATCGTAACCTCGACCACCCACAAGACGCTGCGCGGTCCTCGCGGCGGTATAATTCTGATGGGTAAGGATTTCGAGAATCCGTGGGGTTTGACTACGCCGAAAGGTGCAGTGAAGATGATGTCGCAGATTCTCAACTCCGCCGTTTTCCCGGGCATTCAGGGCGGACCTCTCGAACACGTCATCGCAGCCAAGGCGGTCGCTTTCGGCGAGGCTCTCGACCCGTCGTTCAGGGAGTATCAGATGCAGGTTAAGAAGAATGCCAAGGCTCTGGCGGAGGCGTTCATCGCAAAGGGATACAAAATCGTCTCCGACGGCACGGACAATCACCTCATATTGGTCGATTTGCGCACCAAATTCCCCGATTTGACGGGTAAGGTCGCCGAGAAGGCTCTCGTGGCAGCCGATATTACGACCAACAAGAATATGGTTCCTTTCGACTCCCGTTCGGCATTCCAGACATCGGGTCTGCGTTTCGGTACTCCGGCAATCACCACCCGCGGTCTGAAAGAGGACAAGATGCCGATTATCGTCGGACTTATCGACCGTGTGCTTCATGCGCCGGAGGACGAGGCGAACATCGCGGCAGTCCGCATGGAGGTGAACGCACTGATGAAGGATTATCCGTTGTTCGCGTGGTAGGGTATGCGTGAGGTTATCGATTTCCTGCGCGAGTTGCGGCAGCACAACGACCGTGAATGGTTCAATGCGAACAAGGCGGTGTACAGGCACGTCGAATCGATTTTCAGCGATTTCGCCGTCGGACTTATCGACGGTATCGCTTCGTTCGACAATTCGGTTTGCGGATTGGGACTGAAAGACTGCACCTATCGTATTTATCGCGACACGCGGTTCAGCAACGACAAGTCGCCGTACAAAACGTATATGGGCATCTA
Organism: uncultured Alistipes sp.; assembly: GCA_905213895.1. GTDB lineage: Bacteria > Bacteroidota > Bacteroidia > Bacteroidales > Rikenellaceae > Alistipes. The sequence goes on along the minus strand of CAJMKE010000011.1, from coordinate 79,155 downwards.
TGTCGCGCCGCACGGCAAGAAGGCAGGGTATGCAGGATACTATTTCCATGTCGAACCCGATGTCGATAGTTTCCTCTATGCCGGATTGCACATGCCCTCCCCGACGGTTCTGCGCAGCGTCCGCGAAGAGATAATCGATAACGGCGACGGACTGATGCGCGCCATCGGGCAGTCCAACGGGTTTACGATATATCGGGAGCGTGAATTGAAACGAAATCCCAAGGATTTTCCTACGGGACACAAATACGACGACCTGCTGCGCTTGCAGGATTTCGGAGTGGCGAAGACGATGACCGAACGCGACCTCCTTTCACCGAATCTGTTGCAGCACTCGCTGGACGATTTCCGTTCGATTCGTCCTCTTGTGGATATACTGAACCGTGCAGTGCAATACGCCTACGACGAGATGATGTAGGATTGTCCGCCATAACGAACGGCAGACCGCTACGGAATGTGGCGGTCTGTTTTATTTCCGGAACTGTTCTTCGATGTAAAGCCGTGCGAAGATGTATTGCGCGACGAAATACGTCGTCATTATTATCACTCCGGCATGCGGAATATGCCAGACGAATTTATTGAATGCGATGGTGGCGTCGGATGCTATGAAAATCAAAGCCGCGGCAGCATAAAGCCATTTCAGAGGACACCGTTGCAGTGTCGCCGACACCGCCATTACGGAAATTATGACGATATATGCTCCGCAGAACATCCGTTCGAGCGGACTGCCGATGTGCGGAATCAAATACGCGCCGAGCGAGATGCACGCAATCGCAAGCAATGCGACCGCGGACAGCGATAATCTGTCGAAATGCAGCCGCCGAAAGAAAAACACGGCATAGAGAATATGCGCAACGGCGAACATCGCTATTTGCGGTATGAACATTCCGAGTTCGCCGCACAAATCGCCGATTGCCGAGAATAGCAGTGCCGCAGGAAACAGCCGAAGCCGGAATCCTCCTGCGCCCCATGTCATGATGCACAGAAACAATACCGGCAATGTCTTGACCGCGTCGGCTGCCAGCCCGTGCCGCCAGCCGTAAAAACTGTTGATAAAGTATGCGGCGACGAGCAGCGCAAATCCGATTCGGAGGACAACGGTATGTTTCGCCGCTGCCGTCATTCGGCGGATTTTGCCAGTTCCTCGCGGATTTTATCGGCGAACTGCTTCGGTGCGCGGCAAGGGCGGCGGGTCTCCGAGTTTACGAATCCGAGAAGCGTATGTCCCGTATTTATTGTCTGTCCCGCCTCGTTGATTACCTCGTATCTGACATTTATGCGCGCCATAGGTTCGGTATCGATAATTGCCCGAACGGTAATCTCCTCGTCATAATACGCCGGTGCGATATATTTGGACTCGATTTCGAGAATAGGCATCATTACGCCCTGCGCCTCCATTTCCGAGTATGGAATATCGAGTTCGCGCAGCATCTCGGTGCGTGCGACCTCGTAGTATACTATGTAGTTCGAGTGGTAAACCACCCCCATTTTGTCCGTATCCTTATAGCGGACGCGTATTTTTACATCTTTCGTTATCATAACAATTCCACTGTTGCTTTGTCGGAACGGATGCCGGTTCGGCAGACCGCTCCTCCTTTTATGACTATTTTACCGTCATGCCCGTTCACGCGGGCTGCGTATTCGCCGTCGGGCGGCAGAAGTTTGTAGCGGTCGGTAGCCATCGCCCCATCATCATCGGTCGTACCTATTATAATATAGGGATGCCCGAGCAGGCGGACGGCGTTGCGCATGTCGCCGCTTTCGATTGTCCGGCGGATGACGGTCGAACTGACTTTGTCCGTCCCGACGAGTTGCTGCTGCACCTCCACGACACCAATCCTTGCGGAGCCTGCCAGAAACGAATAGTCGCCCTGCTTGTCGCGCCCGAAATGGTGATTGTAGCCCACGACGAGTTTCTCGATTCCGAGTTTGTCTATCAGATAGTTCTCGACGAACTCCTCGCGCGACAATCGGCTGAATGCCTCGTCGAAAGGGATGATTACCACGTAATCGATGCCGCAACGTTCGAGTAGCCAAGCCTTTTCTTCCAGTGAAGTGAGCAGTTTCAGCCCCTCGTCGTTGTGCAGCGTGATTCGCGGATGCGGTTCGAACGTCAGCACGATGCTGTCGCCGCCCGTCTCTGCGGCAAGGCGTGCAACCTCGTCGAGCAGTATGCGATGCCCGCAGTGTACTCCGTCGAAAGAACCGAGCGTGGCAACCGGTCGCCGCATCTTAGGGAGAGAATCGAACCCGTAAACGATTTCCATTCGGCTATTGGTTATTGTTGCTCTCCTCATTCGCCTTGACGAAATAGGCGACTTTTTCCAACACGGTCGTAATGTCGTAGTTCTCGACGACTATTCCCTGCGGGAAATTGAGCGGAGCGGAGGTGAAGTTAAGCACGCCTTTGATACCCGCATTTATTATCGGCACTACGAGTTCGGCTGCGACCTTGGTCGGCGACGAAACGACCACGATGCTGATGTCGTTGTTGGAAACCACCTCCTCGAATTCCGACATGTGGTAGCACGGAATATCGTCTATCGTATGTCCCACCTTGGCGGAGTCGATGTCGAATGCGGCGGTTATGCGCAGTTTCAACTGTTTGCCGTTGAAATACTTAGTAATCGCCTGTCCGAGGTGTCCCATTCCGATTACGGCGATGTTCATGTCGTTCTCGCTGTACAGGATGTTGTTGATGAAATCGATAAGCACCTTGACATCGTAGCCCTTTTTGGTATCGCTCGAAAATCCTATCAGCATCAAATCGCGCCGCACCTGAACTGCCGTGATTCCGTGAATGCCCGCCAATACGTGCGAAAAAACGTGCGTGATGCCCTGCCGGTGGCAGGAGAGCAGTGTGCGGCGGTATTCGCTCAACCGTTCGATGGTTTTCTCCGGTATGCTGTTCGGTATAGTAGCCATAAGCCTATTCAATCGTCGTTGTAAAATCGTTGTTGTAATTCACGCGCACCCATTCGGTGTTGGCGCGTATCGAACCGTCGCCGTCCGCATCGAATCCGTAAGGGGTTTGCAGCGGAATGAAGCGGCGACCGGAAAGCCCCGTTTCGATACCGCCGTAAAGCGATTCGGCGAATATGACGGCTGCATCGTAACCCCGATAGGAGTACAGCGAAGGGACCGCTCCGAATTCCGATGCGTAGCGGCTGTCGAACTCCCTTATTTTTGCATTGTCGCGTCCCGCATGGTAAGTCGAAAGCATAATGACGTTGTTCGCGAAGAATATCGAGCGGTCGATGTTGCGGTAGCGGTTCCATTTGGTGTTGCCCAATACCGAAAACGGCGTTACGCTCCGCGAACGTGCCGTCAACGATATTTTCGCCGATGCCAATGCCGCGAGAATGCGGTCCGTGTCCGTTTCGTTGTCCGACAGAATGACGAACACGCTTTCGCGCTCGTCCTGCAACAGCGGCGACAAATCACTCGGGCTGTACTCCGACGAACCCGACTTTATGCGCCGCTCCACTATCGACGGATGCTCGTACACGTATTTGTGCCGAACGTAAGGCGTATTTCCGATAATCTGCAATATCTCGGCTTCGAATTCCGTGTCGGTGTTGTCGGACGAGATAAGCACAATCCGCCTCGTGCCGTCGAACAGATTGCGCACCTTGTCGTATTTCGAGACGTGGTCCGGCGACATCTGGAATACCGCATTGCTTTGCGTTCCCGAGATGTTCGCAAGCGGGGAGACTACCGGAATGGAGTTGGCTTCCGCATATTTTGCTACCGGAAACAGTTCATCCTCGTAGACTGGACCGACAATCAGGTCCGAACCGTCGAGACTGCCGTCGGCGACGAGCGAGTTGATTTTGTCGTAGTCGTGTCCGGTATTGAACAGCCGCAAATCGACCGAGTGTCCGCCCATTCTGACTGCATCGAGCCCTATCATGAATCCCTGATAGAAATCGACGTAGTTCTGCGACGACTTGTCGTTCACGCTCAACGGCAGCAACAGCGATATTTTCGCCGTCTCGTCTGCCGAAAGCCTTCTGAACGATACCGGAGCGCAGTTTTCGTCAGTCTGCACCTCGTCGGCTTCGACTGTCTGCAAGACATTCGATTTAGGTACTTTTATTATAAGTCCCTCTTTCATCTCCGACGGATTCGCCATACCGTTGATTTCGAGCAGAGCCTGCTCCGTCGTTCCGAATCTTTCGGCGATATTGGACGGGGTTTCGCCCGAATGCACGACATGATACGCGAAATCGCCGTCGGCAACGTTCGACATCGCCTCGCTGCGCTTTACGAGTTCCGCCTTCGCCTCTTCGGCTCCGGTCTGCCCGATTTTGCTCTTGCGGATGTACAATTTGCGACCGACAGCGACATGCGACGGGTCCAGATTGTCATTGTCTGCAATCAGGGTGTCCACCGATATTGAATACCGCCGCGAAATGGAGTAGATTGTCTCTCCCTTCCTGACGGTGTGGATGTCGAACTGTTTCTTGGGTCGCTTTTCGCTCCGTTCGTCGCCGCCGTTGTACGGAATCTTTATCATCTGGTCGGTTTTCAGCCCGTCCGCCAACGCCGGATTCGTCGCCATGATTTCGTCGATGCTTACCTCGTAGCGTTTCGACAACGAATAGAGCGTCTCTCCTTTCGCCACCACGTGGATTCGGTATTTCGCACCGTCGATATACACGATGCGCTCCTGAGCCGACAGCGTGCAGACTCCCGACAGAGCGGCGAACAGTATCGCGCCTATATGTTTGCGAACCGTTCTCACTTTACTCCGCGAAGTTTTATTTCGGTTATCACTTTCTTCGTGTATTGCGGGAAATCGCCGTTCATCATCCAGTCGTAATAACTCGGTTCGGTCTGGAATACCTTGGCGACCGACTGTCCCTTGTATTTTCCGAACGCGAATACCTCTTCGCCCTTGTCGTTGAACGCTATGCGTCCGGCGAAATCCGCCGTTTCGCAGCGGGTCGAATACTTCGCGAGGAAATCGACGTCGTTTTCCAAATCGGGGTAGCGGTCTAATTGCGCCTTCAAAACCTCGTATGTCGCCATCGTGTCGGCTTCCGCACCGTGCGCCGCATCGCCGAGTTCCTTGTCGCAATAGAATCTGTACGCCGCGACGAGGGTGCGCTCCTCCTTTTTATGGAATATGTTCTGCACGTCGATATACTTGCGGTTGCGGAAATTTACATCCACACCGGCACGCATGAACTCCTCGACCAGCAGCGGCAGGTCGAAGCGGTTGGAATTGAAACCGCCGAAATCGCAGCCCTCCATGAAACTTTTCAGCGATTTGGCTATCTGCCTGAATGTCGGGCAATCCTTCACGTCCTCATCGGTGATATGGTGTATCGCCGACGCCTCCGCAGGAATGGGAATGGTGGGGTTGATGCGTCGGGTGCGCACTATCTCTTCACCGTCGGGCATGATTTTAGCCAACGATATTTCGACGATGCGGTCGCGCGACGTATCAACGCCCGTTGTCTCCAAATCGAAGAATATTATCGGTCGTCTGAGTTTCAGATTCATATTTCCCGACAGCCTTATGCGTTAATCATCATCGGCATCAGCAGCATCAGCGTCGCGTTGTTCTGCTTGTCGTCGTAAACCGGTTTGAATACGCCTGCGCGGGTCGAATCGGCGAGTTCGACGAGAACCGTCGGAGTTTCGATATTGGAAAGAATCTCGACAAGAAACGTCGATTTGAAGCCAATCGTAATCGGTTCGCCGTCGTAACTGCAACTGAGCGTTTCGTTAGCCGATACGTAGAAATCCAAATCCTGAGCCGTCAGCGAAACCTTGTTGTCGGCGATGTCCATCTTGATAAGGTTTGTCGTCGGATTCGCGCAGACCGCTACGCGCTTGATGCCGTTCACGAGTTCGATGCGGTCGATAAGCATCTTGTTCGGATTGGCAGCCGGAATCACGGCGTTGTAGTTAGGGTAGTTGCCCTCGATAAGACGGCAGATGAGGGTGCTGTTTTTGAGACGGAACAGAACGTTGTTCTTGTCGAAACTCATCTGAATGTCGCCCTCCTCTTTGAGCAGCATCGTTTTCAGCAGGTTCGCCGGTTTCTTGGGCAGGATGAACGAAGCCTTGGTGCCGCACTCGCACTCGGTCGAGTACTTGACGAGTTTGTGGGCGTCGGTTGCAACGCACGTCAGCGACTTTTCGTCGAAACTAACGAATACGCCGTTCATCACCGGACGCAGTTCGTCGTCGGCGGTGGCGAATATGGTTTTGTTGATTCCGTTTACGAGCGTATCCACGTCCAGAGTTACGTCGGTCTTCTCCTCCGAAAGCGTCTGTACGGTCGGATAACTTACCGGATTCGCACCCGGAACGGACGAGCCGCCGCTCTTCCAACTGATTTTTATCTCCCAGTTTCCGCTGTTCACCTCCAATACGAGCGGCATTTCCGAACACTCTTTCAGCACGTCGAGCATCAGTTTAGCCGGTGCAGCGACCATTCCTTCCTGCTCTACGTTGTCCACTTTCAGTGTTCCGACCAGCGTGGTTTCGAGGTCGGAGGTCGTAACTTTCAATTCGCCGTTCTTCAACTCCATCAGGAAGTAGTCGAGAATCGGGAGCGTGTTTTTGCTGTTGATTACTTTGCCCGTTGTTGCCAAAAGTGAAAGCAGAGCGGAACTTGATACTGTAAATTTCATATTTCCTCTATTTCTGTTTGTATTATTTTCTTCTGTCTGTTTCTTTTACAATGTCGCGAGTTTGTCGAGCGCGTTCTCAATCATCTTGCGCACGAACGGTTTGTAGTCCGTGCAGGCGTCCTTTGCGATTCGCTGTGCGATGATTGTGCATACGGTCGCCGCACGGTGTCCCATAAGCGCGGCAAGTCCCGCCAACGCCGAACCCTCCATTTCAAAATTGGTGATTCTGCGACCTTCGTACTCGAAACTCTCGATTTTTTCGTTAAGGGTCACGTCCTGCGGTTGCAGACGCACCCATCGACCCTGCGGCGCATAGAACCCCGGTGCCGCTATGGTGATGCCCTCGCGGGTTATGTCCTTGAAAAGTTCGAACAACTCCTTGTCCGCATCGATGAAATATGGCTTCGGAAGCAGTTCGTTCCAGCCGGTATGTTTCATGAACGCCTTCTCGATAGGGAGGTCGCACACGTCGTTGCGTCCCGCATAATAGTTCAGCAGTCCGTCGAATCCGACCGAGGTGCGCGAGAAAACCTGCTCGCCGACCTCGATGTCAGGCTGCAACGCGCCCGAAGTCCCTAGACGCACGAGCGTAAGCCTGCGGAATTCGGATTTTACCTTTCGGGTCTTGAAATCTATATTCGCCAGTGCGTCGAGTTCCGTTACCGATATGTCGATATTGCCGATTCCGATGCCGGTGGACATCACGGTCATACGCTTGCCCTTGTAGGTTCCGGTAACGGTATTGAATTCACGGTTTGACACCTCGCACTCTTTCGTATCGAAGAACGACGCGACCATCGCCACGCGGGCTGGGTCGCCCACAAGTATCACTGTATCGGCGAGTTGTTCCGGTTTGAGATGAAGATGAAATATCGAACCGTCGCCGTTTATTATCAGTTCCGAAGCGGGAATTATTCTTTTGCTTTCCATAATTTCCAAGTTTTGCTCACTGTTTTTTAATTGCATATTTGGCATAAAAGTAATATATTTACAACGAATTTCAAAAACTTTGCAAAACTTTTTTTATTTATAAATAAAAACGCTCATAATTTATGACCCTGATTAAATCCATTTCCGGAATACGCGGTACGATAGGCGGCGAAACCGGCAACAACCTGACGCCTATCGACATCGTGAAATTTACGGTCGCCTATGCCCGTTTCATAAGCGGCAAAAACAACGGCAAACGTCTTAAAATCGTAATCGGTCGCGACGCCCGCATATCGGGCGAGATGGTGAACGACCTTATCGAAGGTACGCTGCTCGGCTGCGGAGCGGACGTAATCAACGTAGGCTTGTGTACGACCCCGGGCACCGAAATGGCTGTCATCACTCACAAGGCGGACGGCGGAATCATCATTACCGCATCGCACAACCCGAAACAGTGGAACGCGCTGAAACTGCTCAACGAGAAGGGCGAATTTCTCAACGACGCCGAAGGAAAGCAGGTGCTTGCCCTCGCCGAGGACAGTGATTTCACCTATCCCGAAATCGACGGTATCGGCAAGATTTTATCGCGCGAATCTTTCAATGACACACACATCAAGCAGGTGTTATCTCTTCCTTTGGTAGATGCGGAAGCGGTTCGCAGACGCAAGTTCAAAGTCGTCGTGGACGCCGTGAATTCTGTCGGCGGAATCGTCATCCCGAAACTCCTGCGCGAACTCGGCTGCGAGGTCGTCGAACTGAACTGCGAACCTAACGGCATGTTCGCTCACAATCCCGAGCCGCTTCCGCAGAATCTGACGGAGATTTCGGAGGTGATAGTCCGCGAAAAGGCCGATTTGGGAGTCGTCGTAGACCCCGACGTAGACCGTCTTGCATTCGTCAGCGAGGACGGCTCGATGTTCGTGGAAGAGTATACGCTCGTAGCCGTCGCCGACTACATTCTGTCGCAGAAAGTCGGCAACACTGTTTCCAATCTCAGTTCATCGCGCGCGTTGAATGATGTAACCGTTGCACACGGAGGGACTTATTCGGCGTCAGCGGTAGGAGAGGTCAATGTAGTCGCGAAGATGAAAGAGGTCGGTGCGATAATCGGCGGCGAGGGCAACGGCGGAGTGATTTATCCGGAGTTGCACTACGGTCGCGATGCCCTTGTCGGAGTTGCATTGTTCCTTACGTACTTCGCCCAAAAGAACATGACTATGACGGAGTTGCGCAAGACATATCCGGCATATTTCGCATCCAAGAACAAAATCGAACTTACACCGGCTATCGACGTTGATAAAGTATTGCTCGAAATAAAGCGCAAATACGCAGGCGAGAAAATAAACGATATAGATGGCATAAAGATTGATTTTGCAGAGTGTTGGGTGCATCTGCGCAAGTCGAATACCGAACCGATAATACGCATTTACACCGAGGCGAAATCGATGGACGAGGCGGATGCACTCGCGCAACGGTTCATCGCCGAAATAAAGAGTATCTGTAATATTTAATAGTTTATAGTCATGTTTATATCGCGTAAAACTTTAATTGTGGCGATTTTCGCCGTTTCGCTCGTCGGATGCGGCAGCGACAGCAAAGTCGCCGGACTTTATGAAGGGGTTATTCCCGCCGCCGACTGCCCGGGAATAAAAATAGAACTTATGTTGCGCGATAACGGCAGATATACGATGAACTCCGAATATCTCGAACGCGACATGTCGTTCTCGGAATCCGGAGACTATTCCGTTTCGGGCGACACGGTCTCGCTCGCCGCAACCGGCGGCGACGCATTCCGTTACCGGTTTCTGAAATCGGGTAGTGATTTGCGGATGCTCGATGCGGACGGACATACGATAGACGGAGTTCTGAAAGACAATTACACACTTACAAGAAGCAACAGATAATGGATAAAGTACAAACTTATATAAATGATAATAGGGAGCGGTTTATCAGCGAGTTGTTCGATTTGCTCCGCATTCCTTCGATAAGCGCGCAAAGCGAACACAAGGAGGATATGATTCGATGCGCCGAGCATATTGCCGTCGCTCTTATGAATGCCGGTGCCGACCGTGCGGAGGTAATGCCTACGGTGGGAAATCCGGTCGTTTTCGCAGAAAAAATCGTTTCGCCGTCCGCCAAGACGGTTCTGGTCTACGGACACTACGACGTGATGCCGGTAGACCCGCGCGAGGAGTGGCACACCGAGCCGTTCGAACCGCAAATCAAGGATAACCGCATCTGGGGACGCGGTGCGGACGACGACAAGGGACAATCGTTCATGCACATCAAGGCTTTCGAGGCTATGTGTGCGACCGATTCGCTGCCGTGCAACGTCAAGTTCATGCTTGAAGGCGAGGAGGAAATCGGTTCGGCAAGCCTTTACGGCTTCTGCGAGGAATACAAGGAGATGCTGAAAGCGGATGTGATTCTCGTATCCGACACGTCTATGATTTCGATGGATACTCCGTCCATAACCTGCGGATTGCGCGGATTGACTTACATGGAGGTAGAAGTAACCGGACCGAACAAGGATTTGCATTCGGGGCTGTTCGGCGGTGCGGTTGCCAATCCTGCGAACGTACTCGCCCGACTGGTCGCGTCGCTTACGGACGATAACGGGCGCATAACCATCCCCGGCTTCTATGACAAGGTGCGCAATCTTACGGATGCCGAACGGAAGGCGTTCAATGAGGCTCCGTTCTCGCTCGACGACTACAAGTCGGCACTCGACATCGACGACGTGGCGGGCGAAAGCGGATTTACGACCATAGAACGTACCGGAATACGTCCGTCGCTCGACGTGAACGGCATCTGGGGCGGATATACCGAAGAGGGGACGAAAACCGTCATTCCCGCCCGCGCATCGGCTAAAATCTCGATGCGCCTCGTCCCGAACCAGGATTTCGAGGAGATTGCCGAACTGTTCGAGAAACATTTCAGGGTTATCGCCCCGAAGAGCGTGAAGGTCGACGTGCGATTCCTGCACGGCGGCGCGCCGTATGTCGCGCCTACCGACATGCCCGCATACAAGGCGGCGGAGCGCGCAATCGAGGAGAGTTTCGGCAAAAAGCCGCTGCCGTTCTATTCGGGCGGTTCGATTCCGATTATCAGCGGATTCGAGCGCATTCTCGGCATCAAGTCGCTGCTGCTCGGATTCGGACTGGCGGAGGATGCGATTCATTCGCCTAACGAGAGTTACGGGCTGGAACAGTTCGACAAAGGACTGCGCACCATTCCTCTGTTTTATAAGTATTTCGCACAGAACGTTTAACAAACACATAATTAAAGTCAACTAAAAGATGAAGAAACTTGTAATCTTCGCACTTTTACTCTCCGTATCGACAGCCGCTATTGCCGGCGGATACGGCGATAAAGTCAAAAAAATCAAAAGCCCGAAAGGCACGACGCTGACGGGCGTAGTATATTGCGGCGACGAACCGTTGGCGGGAGTATCCGTTACGGACGGCAGGGAAATCGTCAGGACCGACAAGAACGGAATTTACCGCATCGCCTCGACCAAGCCTTACGGACTTATCTACATCACTGCTCCGTCAGGATTCGCTCCGACAAGCGAGGACGGCATCATGCCGCAATTCTGGGCTTCGACCGCCGCACCTGCCAAAAAGTGCGAACGGCACGATTTTGAACTTAAAAAGGTAGATGACAGACAGTTCTCGATTATTTTCTGCTCAGATTCGCACTTCTGCAACGACCCGAAGCGCAATGATTTGCACTTCTTCAAGACCGACCACATGGCGGCTGTGAACAAGGCGTTCGCCGACGCGAAAGAGCATCCGGTATATACCGTTTGCCTCGGCGACGTTACGTGGGACAGATTCTGGTTCGAAACCGGATTCGACCTGCCGCAGGTGCCGAAACTGCTGTCGGAATGCAACTATCCGACACCGATGTATGCGATTATGGGCAACCACGACAACGACCCGTCAGTTCCTTGCGGCGAAAATACCGATTTCATCGCCGAGAACAAATGGCGCGAAACGTTCGGTCCGACATTCTACTCTGTCAATATCGGCGACACTCATTTCGTGATGCTCGACAATATCGTTTACAAAAATACGCCGTCGAAACCGAATGCTAAAAAATACGCCGGCGTTGTCGGTACGCGAAATTACGATGCCTATATAGTGCCGTCGCAACTCGAATGGCTGAAAAAGGACCTCACATCCGTCGACAAGTCCACACCGATAGTGATTTGCATGCACGCTCCGTTGCGTCTGCGCGATGCCAACGGCGAAATTTACCGCGGACTTAAAAAGGGCGAGGGCGAGAAACTGATAGATGCCGTCAAGGAGTTCAACTGCGTGCGCATCTTCTCCGGACACAAGCACCAAAGCCATTTCTTCGAAATAGACGGCTGTCCGAACATTACCGAAACCAGCGTACCGTCGCTTGCAGGCGAGTTGTGGAGTACCGGCAACCGAATCGGTCGCAACATCTGCGATGACGGAACGGAAGCCGGACTGCTTCTCTGCAAATTCGATGGCAAAACGATGACCGACAAAACTTTTTACGGACATCGCGACGGCAATATGCCGATGCGCCTTTACGACATGAACTCGGTTCGCCTCCACTATGCGGACAGCAAGGACAGCGCGATGCTGAAACATGCGAGAGAACTGCTCCCTAACCAAAAGGATTATTCCGACGCACAGTACGAAAACTATGTTTATATCAACTGCTGGGCGTGCGACGCAGGAACTGCTATCGAAGCATCCGAGGGCGGCAAACCGCTGACAATCGAGCAGGTCAAGGACTGCGACCCGTGGGCGGCAATCGCCATCATCGGTCCGGGCATGAAGAAGCGCAAGAAGATAGAGAAGCGCAGCAACCGCGTTTCGCTCATCGACCACATGTATCGCGTGAAGACCGAATCGGCGACCTCACCGGTTACCGTTACCGTAAAGACTCCGTTCGGCGAAACGTATACGCAGACGCTGGAACGCCCTGCCGAGTTCCCTAATTTTTAATATTAAGGTATAGAATAATAATCAATATTAAGCGACACTGCCCGCCACTTGTGCGGCAGTGTCGCTCGTTTTTCTGACACGATTATGACATAATGGCAGATTGCAGGCGCGAAAAGCCGGATGGCACACAGTTTGAACTTCGAAAATGCGAAAAGAAAATAAATAAAAACCTCAATACAGTATGAAAAACGGAAAAATCGGAGTAACTACGGAGAACATATTCCCCGTAATCAAGAAATTCCTCTATTCGGACCACGAAATCTTTTTGCGCGAACTGGTATCCAATGCCGTGGATGCAACGCAGAAACTCAAAACATTGTCTTCGACCGGAGTATTCGCAGGCGAACTCGGCGACGTATCGATACATATCGATGCCGATGCGGAGAAGAAGACTCTGACCGTAACCGACCGCGGTATAGGAATGACCGCCGAGGAGGTAGACCGCTACATCAACCAAATCGCATTTTCGGGCGCGGAGGAGTTTCTCGCCAAGTACCAGAATCAGGCGATAATCGGACATTTCGGTCTCGGCTTCTATTCGGCGTTCATGGTTTCCGACAAGGTGGAAATCTTCACGCAGTCCTATAAGGAGGGTGCAAAGGCTGTGCATTGGAGTTGCAACGGCTCGCCGGAGTACGAAATGGAGGAGTCGGACGAATCGCGCGACCGCGGAACGAGCATCGTCCTGCATCTGTCGGAGGATTGCGCCGAATACAGCGAAGATGGCAAAGTCGGCGACCTGTTGAAAAAATATTGCCATTTCCTGCCTATTCCTATCGTGTTCGGCAAGGTCAAGGAGTGGAAAGACGGCAAGTATGTCGATACCGACAAGGACAACGTCATCAACGACACCGAACCGCTGTGGACACGTAAACCTACGGACATCACCGAACAGCAGTACAAGGATTTTTATCAGGAGTTGTATCCGATGAGCGACGAGCCGCTGTTCTACATTCATCTGAACATCGACTATCCGTTCCATCTGACGGGCATTCTCTATTTCCCGAAGATTCACAACAATTTCGAGATTCAGAAGAACAAGATTCAGTTGTACAGCAATCAGGTGTTCGTTACCGACCAGGTGGACGGCATCGTTCCAGAGTACCTCACGCTGCTGCACGGCGTAATCGATTCGCCAGACATTCCGCTCAACGTATCGCGAAGTTATCTGCAAAGCGACGCCAACGTGAAGAAGATTTCGGGATACATCACCCGCAAGGTTGCCGAACGCCTTAACGAACTGTTCACGACCATGCGCGCGGAGTATGAAAAGAAGTGGGACGACCTGAAAATCTTCATCCAGTACGGAATCCTCACCGATGAGAAATTCGCCGAGAAGGCGGCTTCGTTCATGCTGTGGAAGAACACCGACGGCAAGTATTTCACGCCGGAGGAGTACACGACAACCGTCAAGGAGAATCAGACCGACAAGAACGACGCTCTGATATTCCTTTATGTGGACGACGCGGTGGAGAAACATTCGTTCCTCGAAGCGGCGAAAGCGAAAGGGTATGACGTACTCGAAATGAACGGTCAACTCGACAGCCACTATATCAACTGGTACGAATCGAAGCACGAGAAGACCCGTTTCGTCCGCGTGGACAGCGACATCGTCGAGAAACTGATTCAGAAGAAGGACGAGATGAAGATGTCGCTCACCGAGGCGCAGCAGGATATCCTGCGTCCGGTATTCGAGAGCCAGATGCCGACTGACGACAAAATCCACTACAACATCGCGTTCGAAGCCATGTCAGCCGACGAAGCACCGGTTATCATCACGCAGGACGAGTTCATGCGCCGCATGAAGGAGATGGCGAAGATGAGCGGCGGCGGAATGAGCCAGTTTTACGGACAGATGCCGGATAACTTCACGATTACCGTCAACGGCAACCATCCGATTGTAATCGACATTCTGTCGGACGTCGAAAAGGAGTACGGCGACAAGTTGAAGAGCATCACCAAGAAAATCGACGCAGCCGTTGCCGAGGAGAAGCGTTTCGAGGAGGTCGTAAAGGACAAGAAGGAGGCGGATTTGAGCGCGGAGGAGAAGACTATGCGCGAGGATTTGTCGAAGAAGGTCGTTACGCTGCGCGACGAACGCAACGAGCGTCTGAAAGAGATTGGCGGAGCCAACGGTCTCGTGCGTCAGATTATCGACCTCGCGCTGCTGTCCAACGGCATGCTGAAAGGCAAGAACCTTTCAGATTTCATCCAACGTTCGATTTCGCTTATCGAAAGCGAAAAGAAATAGGGTAGTTTCATTGCTTAAACAAGCCGTCCATATTTTTATGGACGGCTTATTTTTTGTCTGATATAAGTCCGTTCCGATACCGTCTCAAAATTTGACTTAAAGTCCTTAAAGACTTTAACGACCTTAAAGACTTTAAGACTAATAGTGCCACCGATTCTGTTTTGTACGCATTTTGCATCGGTGAAAAGACATATTAAATTTTCGAGACTATGAAAAATACTGAATTTACTTGCGATGCCTGCGAGGAGAATTTCAAGGAGAAGACCGATGAATTGATAAAGAATGCTACCGCCCCGACACCGGCAGAACACCGGAAGCGCGAGCAGGAGGTGAAAGCGGCTTATGGTTCGGACACTAAACATCTGACGTCGGACACCAAATCGAAGTGTGGCGATAAAGCGAAGGATTACGGCAATCATGCGACAGACAAACTGCGCGAGAAGGTTGCCGACGGAAGCAAACCCGTATCAAAATAAACGTGTGCCTCCATACAAAAACGGTTGTCCCGCATAAGGACAACCGTTTTGATTATCAATCCGTTTAGATTGCTGTTACAGCAGCGCGTCGATTTTCGCTTTCAGGTCGCTTTTGGAGATTGCGCCTACATGCTTGTCCACCTGCTCGCCGTTCTTGAAGAAGATGAGCGTAGGTATATTGCGGATACGGAACGAAGCGACGATGTCGTCATTGCTGTCCACGTCGCATTTGCCGATATTCACCTTTCCCTCATACTCTGCCGCCAATTCGTCCACGATTGGCGAAACCATGCGGCACGGACCGCACCACTCTGCCCAGAAATCGATTACCAACGGTTTGGAATCGCCTTTCAGAGCCTCGAAATTCCCGTTATTGATTACTATTGCCATAATATTGTTTATTAGTTGTTTATAAATTTAACTTATAGTATATTTCAGTTCGTTTACATCGATAAAGTTTATCAGTTCTTTCGTCAGAGCCACTTTGTACTTGCGTGAGAACATGTTGAGCGTAACCCCGTCTTTCATGTCGCACAGAACCACTTTCAGAACGCTTTTGCCCTTCGATTTCTTGACCGCCGCAGTCATGTCGTCGATAAATTCGCGGCAAACCGCCTCGACCGGGATGCTTATGCAAACCTCCTTTATATTTTCGCGCACCTCATGCAGTTGCTGTATCGACGTGATTTTGTATTCCAACACCTGCTGGTCCTTGTACGGTCGGGGCTGGACACGACCGCGAACGAGCAAAAAGTATTCCTTGAACATCATGGGGCGAAATATCTCATAATCTTTACGGAACAGATTGAAATCGTGTTCGCCGCTGTAATCCTCCAATTTGAATTTTCCGAACGGCTGTCCGGTCTTGGTCGTCAGATTGGCTGTGTCGGTAACCACTCCCGCCACGACGATTTCCTGCCCCTCATGCTCGTTCAGATGTTTAAGGTCGGAGAGTTGCCCGTTGCACATATTGTCGATAATCGCCTTGTATTCGTCGAGCGGATGCGACGACAGGTAGAGTCCGATAACCTCTTTCTCCTTGTTGAGCAGTTCCAGTTTGTTCCACTCCTCGCATACCGGTGCCGTAGGTCGCTGAATATCCACACTGCCCGAATCGCCGCCGAAAAGGCTCTGCTGGGCATTGCTTTTCTCTGTTTGCACGCGCTGACCGTAACGCACCAGCAAATCGAGGAACACACCAGCATTCGCTGCCGACGAATCGCGCATGTCGGATGCGAAGAACTTGCAGCGCGAGAAATCGATAATCGAATCGAATCCGCCCGCATAGGCGATATTTTCGAGACACTTGCGGTTTATTACGGTGAAGTTGATGCGCTCCATGAAATCGTATATATCCTTGAACCGCCCGTTCTTGTCGCGTTCGGCGATTATGGACATTACCGCAGCCTCGCCGACGCCCTTTATCGCGGCAAGCCCGAACCGCACGTCGCCGTCCTTGTTGGAGGAGAAGTAGAGCATCGATTCGTTGATGTCGGGACTGAGTACGTTGATGCCCATATTCTTGCATTCGCCCATATAGACCGTCAGCGACTCTATGTTATTGAGGTTTCGGCTGAGCAATGCCGCCATGTATTCGGAAGGGTAGTTGGCTTTCAGGTATGCGGTCTGATAAGCCACCCACGAATAGCACGTCGCATGGGATTTGTTGAACGCATACGAGGCGAACTTCTCCCAGTCGCGCCAAATCTTTTCGAGAACCTCCTTGTTATGCCCGTTCTTGACGCCGCCCGAAATGAATTTGGGACGCAACTCGTCCAGTTTCGCCTTAATCTTCTTACCCATCGCCTTACGCAGCGTGTCGGATTCGCCTCGGGTGAAATTGGCGAGCAGACGCGACAGGAGCATGACCTGCTCCTGATAGACGGTAATTCCGTAAGTATCTTTCAGATACTTCTCCATCACCGGAATATCGTACTCGATAGGCTTGCGCCCGTGCTTGCGGTCGATAAAGTCCGGAATATAATCCATAGGACCCGGACGGTACAGCGCGTTCATCGCGATAAGGTCTTCGAACGTCGAAGGTTTCAGTTCGCGCAAATAACGCTGCATTCCGATGGACTCGAACTGGAACGTACCTACGGTGCGACCGTCGCTGTAAAGTTTGTATGTCTTCGGGTCGTCAATCGGCACATGGTCGATGTCTATCTCTATTCCCTTCGTCCGACGGATATTCTCGACAGCATCTTTCAGAATCGAAAGGTTCTTCAATCCGAGAAAGTCCATCTTAATCAGTCCCGTATCCTCGATTACCGAACCCTCGTACTGCGTGACGAGCATCTTCTGCCCCGTCTCCTTGTCGTCGGCGGTACTTACCGGCACCCAGTCGGTAATGTCGTCGCGGCAGATGATGGTTCCGCAGGCGTGTACGCCCGTGCCGCGCACGTTGCCTTCGAGTTTGCGGGCATACTTTATGGTATCGCGCAGAATCGGATTGTCCGAATTTTCCGCCTCCTGCATCTCCGGAACGGCATTGATGACGTTCGTAAGATTGATTTTCAGCGTCTTTTCCTTATCCTTCGGGTCTGCGATTCTGTCGGGAACGAGTTTGCACAGTCTGTCCGACTCCGACAGCGGCAGTTTCTGTACGCGGGCGACATCTTTGAGAACCATTTTCGTCGCCATCGTACCGTAGGTGATGATGTGGGCAACCTTCTCCTTGCCGTATTTTTTCGTAACCCAGTCGAGTACCCGTCCGCGACCGTCGTCATCGAAATCGATATCGATATCGGGCAGCGAGATTCGGTCGGGATTGAGAAATCGCTCGAACAGCAAGTCGTAGGCGATAGGGTCGATTTGGGTGATTCCCAGACAATATGCCACTGCCGAACCCGCCGCCGAACCACGACCAGGTCCTACCCAGACGTCGAGTTCGTTGCGCGCCGCCGAAATGAAGTCCTGCACGATAAGGAAATATCCCGGGAAACCCATGGTCTTCATCACGTGCAACTCGAATTTCAGCCGCTCCGCCACCTCGTCCGAAAGCGGGTCGCCGTAACGCTTCTTCGCGCCGTCCATCGTAAGTTTCGCGAGATAGTCGGCTTCGAGTTTGATACGGTACAGTTTGTCGTATCCGCCCAGTTTCGCGATTTTCTTGTTCGCCTCCTCCTCGCTGACCACGACATTGCCGTTTTCGTCCTGCGTAAATTCGTCGAACAAATCCTTTTCCGTCAAACGTTTGCGATACTCCTCCTCGGTTCCGAACTCCTCCGGAATACCGAAAGTCGGCATGATAGGAGCATGGTTTATCGTGTAACTCTCGACGGAATCGCATATATCGACCGTATTCGTCAGTGCCTCCGGAT
Organism: uncultured Alistipes sp.; assembly: GCA_905213895.1. GTDB lineage: Bacteria > Bacteroidota > Bacteroidia > Bacteroidales > Rikenellaceae > Alistipes. The sequence goes on along the minus strand of CAJMKE010000011.1, from coordinate 60,540 downwards.
AGTCGGCGAATACGGCGTTCATCTCCGCACGGGTCTTCATCCACTCCTGCTTGGAGTAAAGCATTCGTTTCGGGTCGTCCAAATCGCGTCCCGTGTTAAGACATATCAATCGGTCGTGCGCTTCGGCATCGTCTTCGTCCACGAAGTGTACGTCATTGGTACATACCAGTTTTATGCCGTGTTTCTTCGAGAATTCCACGAGGTGCTTGTTCACGACCAACTGCATCTCGTAGGCTTCGTGGTTGGCACGTTCGACAGTCGCCTTGTGCAACTGCAATTCGAGATAATAGTCGTCGCCGAACAGATTCTTGTGCCACAATATGCTCTGTTCCGCGGCTTCTATCTGTCCTGCCGTTATCAGTTTCGGAATCTCGCCGCCCAAACATGCCGAGCAGCAGATAATGCCTTCGTGATACTTTTCGAGTTCGGCATGGTCGGTACGCGGACGCATATAGAAACCGTCGGTCCACGCCTTCGACACGATTTTTATCAGGTTGTGATAGCCGACCTGGTTTTTCGCAAGCAATATAAGGTGATAACCGCTCTGGTCTTCCTTGGAATTCTTGACGTTCAGTCCGTTGCGGGCGACATATACCTCGCATCCGATAATCGCCTTGAAGTCTGGCTTCGCCTCCTCGGCGGCAACCTTTTCGCGGGCGATGTCGGGGTCGCAGCCGAACTCCTTCTCCATGCTCTCGACCTCCGCGATGCGGGCGGTTACGCCGGCGAGTTCCTTTTCCGCTTCGGGATTAGTATTGTTCTTGTCCTCGACCTGCTTTTTCAGCAACTCCGCCTGCGCTTTAAGGCGGTCGAGATAGCCGGTGATGTCGGGCTGCTCGGCGCGCAGCGCATCCAGCGATGCCGCGAGAGCCTTCATCTCTTTCAACTTCTTGTACTTCTTGTCGTTCACCTTGCCGACATAGTTCCAGAACTCCTTTATTCCGAACATGTTGCCGTGGTCGGTAATGGCGATGCCCCTCATGCCGTCGGCAATCGCCTTGTCCACGAGCCGCGGTATGCTCGCCTGACCGTCAAGGATAGAGTACTGGGTATGTACGTGAAGATGGACGAAATCGTGCATTTTGTAAAAAACTTATCTTCGACAAATATACGTAATTTTTCCGTGCTTTTACGGCAAGAGAGTTGCAAGTTTTCAACAAAAACACAATTTAATTCGGAACGCCATGCAGGATAACGATTTGACGGTAATCGCCGAGTATTCCACGTCGATGGAGGCGGAAACGGCGAAAAGCGCACTGACCGATGCGGGAATCTATTCGGAGATATACAACGAATACACATCCGACATCTATCTGGGTGTGATTCCGGCGCAACTGCTCGTTCGCCGTGACGAAGCCGCGCACGCCGAAAAGGTGTTGAGACTGAATCACTGATTCCAGATTCGCCACGACGCCTCCGCCTGACGGACGAACATCTCGCGTCCGTTGAACGTGCGTGCGCCTCTCGACGCGCCTTCTTGCAGGAATCGTGTCTGCTCCGGATTGTAGATAAGGTCGAACAGGATGTGTCCGTCCATCAATGCCGAATAGGGCATGTCGGGCATCGCATCGGTTTCGGGATACATGCCGAGCGGGGTGGTATTGACAATCAGACGGTGTTCGCGGATAATATCTGTTGTCAAATCCGAGTACGTGCAGTTTCCGCGGTCGCTGCTGCGCGATACCGTCAGAAAATCTATGCCCGCCTCTTTCAGTACGAACTTTACCGCCGCTGCCGCACCGCCGCTGCCGAGTACAATGGCTTTCGCCCCCGAGAGGTCGCCGCATTGCGCCAGCGTCGCGCGGATTCCCTCCACATCGGTATTGTATCCGTGCAGTCCGCCTTCGGAATCGACCTTCACGCAGTTTACCGCACCGATAGCGCGCGCCTCGTCGGAGATTTGTGCGAGATAGGGTATTACCGCCTTTTTGTACGGTATGGTAACGTTGAATCCCGTAAGGTCTCGGACCTTATTCCCGAGTTCCCCAATCGACGCCATTTCCAGCAGCGAATATTCGGCATCTATCCGCTTGCGGCTGAACTTCTCGTTGAAATAATTGGCGGAAAACGAGTGAATCAGAGGATATCCGATAAGCCCGAAACGTTTCATTGCACTAAACCAGTTTGCCGACCAGAATAAACGAGCCGATAAGAATCACCGTAAACAGAATTGCAAGGATATTGAAATATTTGTCTATGAACGTCTTTATCGGACCGCCGAATTTCCATATCAATGCAGCGAACAGGAAGAAACGCAATCCCCGCGAAACTATCGACGCGATGATGAACATCGCGAAATCGATATGGAACAATCCTCCCGTAATCGTGAACAGTTTGTAGGGCAGCGGGGTGAATCCAGCCGTGAATATTATCCAGAAGTTGTAGCGGTTGTACAACTCCGACACCTTGTCAAACGATTCCACCGAGAATACATGGTCGAAAAAGAAGTTCGCCAATGCCGTATACTCTCCCGACGGCGATTGCCACAGGAAATAGCCGATGCCGTAACCCGCCATGGCTCCGACAATCGAACCTGCAAGACAGATTGCGGCGAAGCGGAACGATTTCGCCGTCGCACCGATGCACAATGCAATCAGAAGCACATCCGGCGGAATCGGGAAAAATGAAGATTCGGCAAATGCGAATATGAACAAAGCCAACGCCCCCCAGCGCGATTCGCTCCACGAGAGCATCCAGTCGTATAGTCTTTTCACGAAATTCATATCCGCAAAGGTAGTGCGTTCGTGCCGATTTTCAAAATCGATTTGCGAGAACTTTCCCCGATATAAATATTACTGCTTATGCTTATTTTTGTGCGCCGCTTTGTATTGCGATTTGGTAACGAAACCGTTCTCGGATTCGTCGCCGTCGATGACTTTGGATAGCAGATAACGACACATCGGCGGTTCTCCTTTAAGATTCGACGAAACCTGATATGCCTGCTCGAAATCCCAGCCCCGTTCACCCAGGTAGTTGAGCGCATCGACAAGCGAATTGAACTCTATCGGCTTTCCTTCCGCATCTACGAGAGTGTCGTTGTCGAAAGTTTTGCTTTCCTGCCCGAAATCTATCGATATATTTATCTTGCTTTGGGCTATCTTAGAAGTTACCGTAATCTGGCAATACACTTTCTTATGAGCCTGCACACTTGTCGCAACGAACAGCGCTGTAATAATCAAAAATAATTTCCTCATATATTAAAAATCAAAGTCTGTTGAACTCTTCATCGATATTGCATTCGCTCGCCGCAGCGCTTTTGCAAGGTGCGGGATGTTCGAAAAATTCGGGTTTGTTGCGCTTTATGAACTCGATGACTTCCGACAGTCCGCACGAAAATTTCGCAAAATCCTCCTTGTAAAGGAATATCTTGTGCCGGTCGAAGCCGACGCTTCCGTCGCCGTTGATTTTCTTGCGGCTCTCGGTAATCGTTAGGAAATAATCGTTGCCGCGTGTCGCCCTGACATCGAAAAAATAGGTTCTGCGTCCGGCTTTCACCGCTTTCGAAAGAATCTGGTCGCCGTATTCCTCGGCTTCGCAATAGGGAGTTGTGTGGGTAGACATATTCGTACTATTATTGGGTTAATAATGCGAATATAACGAAAAATTTGTTATTAAACAATGATTCAGCCGAAAATCTTGCGTCATCGCCCGATAATCCGCTTTCCGGAGTTCTCCCAGTCGGACAGAACCTCGACCGCACGGGCGAAAACCTTGTCGTCGCAATCGTTTATGATTCGGTAGTATTCGCCGGAAGTAAAAAGGCGTCTGGCAATCAAAGCCTTCAATTGCGTGCGAAGAAATCCGTCGGTATACGCCGCATCTGCGCCGGTCATGTCGATTCCCGCGCGTTTCGCGATGTCCGACAATTCGGACAGCATGCGGTCGTCCACGACGAAATCGCGTTCGAACCGCCCGAACGAGGGATACTGTTTCGACAACTTGTCCGCATTGCTTCCGAGATAGTCGTACAGATACTCGTGAAGCAGCCCCTTACCGACGACGCCTATTATGTATGGCGAAACTTTCGTCGTATCGGCAGGGATTTCTATGTCGGGAACGATGCCTTCGCCCTCCGGTATTTCGCGGTTGCGAACAAGGGTGTGGTTGATTTTGTGCGGCACCGAATCGCGCCGGACGGAATCGGGATGCAGAATCCTGTCGCGGTACGACTTGTAATATTCGTCGCGATGTCCCTTTTCGTAAGGTCGCTGAATCGCCCGACCGCTCGGCGTAAGATATTTCGCGACGGTAATCCTGACAGCCGAATTGTCGTCCAACTCGAACTGACGCTGCACCAGCCCTTTGCCGAAACTATTTCGACCGATGATTACGGCACGGTCCCAGTCCTGCAACGCGCCCGCAAGTATTTCGCTCGCCGAAGCCGAACTTTCGTCTATCAGCACGACCACGTTTTCGCGCTGCAACGAGCCGTTGACGCGGCTTTTCACGCTTCTGTGCGGAACCATGCGCCCCTCGGTCGAGACTATCGTCGCTCCGAGCGGCAGGAAATTTTCGGCTATCTCGACGGCTGCCGACATTATGCCGCCGCCGTTCCCCCGCAAATCTATAATATATGAACCAACGCCGCCCAGCCTGTTCAACGCCTCCGCAAATTCACGTGAGGTAGTATGCCCGAAACGGTTGATTCTCACATATCCGATATTATCGTTGACTTTATATGCCGCGTCGATTGTGTGCATCGGGATTTTGTCGCGAGTGATTGCGAATTTCAGGCTCTCACCGAATCCGCGGCGCGCAACATCCACCTCGACTTTCGTTCCCGTCTTTCCGCGCAGAAGATTCGGAACATCCGCAGTCTTGATGCCTATCACGTTTTTGCCGTCGATAGCGACGATACGGTCATTCGGCAAAATGCCCACATCGGCGGCAGGTGCGCCGGTTATGGTGTTGGTTACCACGATAGTGTCGCGAAGCACACGGAATTCGATGCCGATACCGCTGAACTCCCCGTCGAGTTGGATGCTTACGGATTTCATCTCCTCGGGGGATATGTACGTCGAGTGCGGGTCGAGTTCCTGCAACATCGCCACGACAGCCTTCTCGACAAGCGGCGACATCTCCACCTCGTCTATGTATGCGGCATTGAGATAGCGGTAAATCTGATTGAGTTTGCGCAATTGCTGTACGGCGTCGTCGCCCTGCTTGGTCTGTGCAGATGCCGATTGCGTGCAATATGCCGCAAAAAGCAACGATATGGCGACGATACGCGCCAGCAAATGTTTCATAGAGTTTTTTTATTTAATATGTTCGGCAATCGAGTCCGCCGCCACGCTCGTCTGACTGCCGTTGCGCATGTCTTTCAGCGTAACCTTGCCCTCTGCGAGTTCGTTGCTGCCGATGATTGCCACATACGGAATATTGCGCCGGTTGGCATACTCCATCTGCTTCTTCATCTTGCCCGCTTCCGGATAAATCTCCGCCGAAATACCCGCGTCGCGCACCGATGCGAGTGCTTTCAGCGAAGCAGCCTCCTCGTCGGCTCCCAGATTCACGAACAGCACTTTCGTCGCGAAATCGACATCCTCCGGAAAGAGATTCAGTCCGACCATCACGTCGTATATGCGGTCTGCGCCGAACGATATGCCGACACCCGACACGTCGGGCATTCCGAATATTCCCGTAAGGTTGTCGTAGCGACCGCCGCCGCAAATCGAACCGATTGCGAAATCGTTCGCCTTGACCTCGAATATCGCGCCGGTGTAGTAATTCAATCCGCGTGCCAGCGACAGGTCGAGTTCTATCGGCAGGTCGATGCCGAGTTTAGCGACATATCCGAATATCGTCCGCATCTCCTCGATACCGAGAAGTCCGGTAGGCGATTCGGCAAGTATTTCTCCCAACTTCTCGATTTTATCGTTCGTTGAGCCGGACAATTCGAGTATCGGTTGAAGTTTGGCAATCGCCTCGTCTTCGATTCCGCGCTCGCTCAATTCAGCCTTGACGTTGTCCAGACCGATTTTTTCGAGTTTGTCTATCGCAACGGTTATGTCAATCATCTTGTCGGCATGCCCCATTATTTCGGCGATGCCGTACAGGATTTTACGATTGTTCATTTTCAGCGTTACGTCAATTCCGAGTTTGCGGAACACCTTCCCGACGATTCCGATGAGTTCGACCTCGTTGAGCAGCGAGCGCGAACCTATGACATCGACGTCGCACTGGTAAAACTCGCGATAACGTCCCTTCTGCGGACGGTCGGCGCGCCAAACGGGCTGTATCTGGTAACGCTTGAACGGAAATGCGATTTCGTTCTGATGCTGCACGACATAGCGGGCGAACGGCACGGTCAGGTCGTAGCGCAAGCCCTTTTCGCAGATTTTCGATGCGGAGCGCAATGCCTCGCCGTCGAGCCCCGACGCATAGTCGCCCGAATTGAGAATCTTGAAAAGCAACTTGTCGCCCTCGTCGCCGTACTTGCCGAGCAGGGTAGAGAGATTCTCCATTGCCGGAGTTTCGAGCGGCGAAAAGCCGTAGGTGCGGAACACTCCGCCGATAGTGTCGAATATGTATTGGCGGCGCATCATCTCTGCCGGAGAGAAGTCGCGCGTGCCTTTGGGTATCGATGGTTTCTGAACTGCCATGGTTTCGATATGTTTGATTACTCCATAAGTTTGCGATACTTGACACGGTGCGGAGTCGTGTCAATGCCCTGATTGCGTTTCCACGTTTCGTACTCCGAGTAGGAACCCTCGTAGAATACGACCTTGGAATCGCCCTCGAACGACAGGATATGCGTAGCCACACGGTCGAGGAACCAGCGGTCGTGCGAAATTACCACCGCACATCCCGCGAAGTTTTCGAGACCCTCTTCGAGCGCACGCAGCGTATTCACGTCGATGTCGTTGGTCGGCTCGTCGAGCAGAATCACGTTGCCCTCCTCTTTGAGTGCCATTGCGAGGTGCAGGCGGTTGCGCTCGCCGCCCGACAGCATGCCGCATTTCTTCTCCTGGTCGGCACCCGTAAAGTTGAACCGTGCGACGTATGCACGCGCAGGCACCTGACGGTTGCCGAGCATGATAAGGTCGCTGTTCTGCGAAATCACCTCGTATACCGTCTTCTCGGGGTCGATGGACTTGTGCTGCTGGTCTACGTATGCGAGTTTCACCGTCTGTCCGACAGTAAATGTTCCGCTCGTCGGCTGCTCCAAGCCCATTATCATGCGGAAAAGGGTAGTCTTGCCCGTTCCGTTCGGACCGATGACGCCGACAATACCAGCCGGCGGAAGTTTGAAGTCGAGATGCTCGTACAGCACCCTGTCGCCGAATGCCTTCGACACGTCGTGCGCCTCGATGACGACATCGCCCAGACGCGGTCCGTTCGGAATGTATATTTCGAGTTTCTCCTCTTTCTGTTTGGCATCTTCGTTGAGCATCTTGTCGTAAGCGGACAGACGCGCCTTGCTCTTCGCATGGCGACCTGCGGGCGACATGTTCACCCACTCCAACTCGCGTTCGAGAGTCTTGCGGCGTTTGCTCTCCTGCTTCTCCTCCAAAGCCATCCGCTTGGTCTTCTGGTCGAGCCAGCCCGAATAGTTGCCCTTCCACGGAATGCCTTCTCCGCGGTCGAGTTCGAGAATCCAGCCGGCGACGTTGTCGAGGAAATAGCGGTCGTGAGTAACGGCGATGACCGTACCCTTGTACTGTTGCAGATGCTGTTCGAGCCAGTCGATGCTTTCGGCATCGAGGTGGTTGGTCGGCTCGTCGAGAAGCAGCACGTCGGGCTGTTGCAGCAGCAGACGACACAATGCCACCCGTCGGCGTTCGCCTCCCGACAGAACGGCGACTTTCTGGTCGGCATCCGGACAGCGCAGCGCATCCATCGCACGTTCGAGTACGCTGTCGAGTTCCCAGCCGTTCACATGGTCAATCTTTTCATAGAGTTCGCCCTGACGCTCGATAAGGCGGTTCATTTCGTCGTCGTCCATCGGCTCGCACAACTTCATGTTTATCTCCTCGTACTCCTTCAACAGAGCGACCGTTTCGGCGCAACCCTCCTCGACGACCTCCTTCACGGTCTTGTCGTCATCGAGTTTAGGCTCCTGTTCGAGATAGCCGACCGTATATCCGGGGGAGAATACGACCTCGCCCTGGAAATTCTTGTCGATGCCGGCGATAATCTTCATCAGCGTGGATTTACCCGCACCGTTGAGACCGATGATTCCGATTTTCGCCCCGTAGAAGAACGACAGGTAGATGTTGTTCAAAACTTTTTTCTGATTGGTAAACGTTTTGGAAACGCCGACCATTGAAAAGATGATTTTTTCGTCTGCCATATTTTTTGATTTTCTCTATTTCCAAACAATTTGCAAATATAATAAAAAAAGGAGTGTCGGGCAAGTTTTTAAGCGTTATCGGATTCCGCGCCCATGCCCTGAAACGAATCAGGGCTGCCCCGCATTCGCAGAACAGCCCCGATTGTCGTATGAAACCCCGTCTATTTGCCGATGGTTTTCATGATTTTTTCTCCGACACGTTTGCGCTGGCGGCGCAATCTGTCGCGGGTGCGGCGTGCGAGGTCCTGATTCAGTACCAGATGAATGCCGATTATCGACAATCCTCCGTATATGAATACGAGACGCCACAGCATTGTAATCTCCGGCAACACGTCTTCGAATCCGGCACCCATACTCTGCACCCGAATATACGCGCTCACCGCGCTGCTGCTCGGGAATATCTTGCCGAACATGTACATCCATTCTGGGAACGACTCTTTCGGCAGTGAAGCACCGCTCAACAGCAGTATCGGAATCGACGTCCACAGCATCCACAACAACGAATTCTCACGGCGCGTAAACAGCGACGATACGGCGATGCCCATGAATACGCATGCTAGTATGTACGGCACTGCGACTGCGGCGCAGTTGAGTATCGTGCCGTTCATCGGATACTTGAAGATATGATAGTGTATCGTCAGCACGTAGGTCATCGTAACCGCATAGATGGACATATAGGCGAATGCCTTGCCCAATACGATTGGGACGGTCGAAAGCCGTTCGCGACCGGCAGGAATCAACTTCTGATAGAGATTGTATTCGCGCCATGTTCCGCCGCTCATTCCGATTCCTATCAACGCCGTCTGTTGCAGAATGACCAGAATAATCGCCGGCATGATGAACGACCCGTAACCGAGATACGGGTTGAACAGATTGTGCGACTGATATATGACGGGCTGCGTTACCGCCTTTGCCTGCGGAGCGTTGATTCCCTTGGCGATAAGTCGCTGGAATTCGACCATCGCTCCCGCCGTCGAAACCGATGCGACTATCTCCTGAAACACCTGGCGGTACATCAGGAAATAACTCGCATCGCAGTATATCGACACGTTGGCTTGAAGCCCTCCGACGAGTTGCTTTTCGTAATCGTAGGGTATGTACACCACGCCATAGACCTTATGTTCGAAAAACAGTTTTTTCGCCTCCTCCATATCCGTCGTTTCGTAGGCAACGTATGTGTTGGGACCGGCATCGAACGACTCGACGAGCATACGGCTCGAATGCGTCTTGCTGTTGTCGATTACGGCAATCGGAACGTTGTGCAGCACCTGATTGTTGTAGCCGAACGAATAGAGCGTCGAATATATGAATATGGCGAAGATTATCACGAGCATGACGCCGGGGTCGGAAAAAATCTCCCGATATTCGCTGCGCATTACCGACGCGATTTCATGACGGTAAAGCGATATGTACTCCTTCAACTTTTTCATGGCTACAATTTCCCCCAATATTTACTGTCGATGCACTCGCTCTTCAATCTGTTTATCAGCAATACCGGCAATATCCAGAATATCATCATATACGCGATGTCGGGCATCGATATGCCGACCGGAGCACCGCGCAGCGACTGGTCGACGAACGACTTCATGTAGAAGGTGAACGGGAACAGGCAACTGAACCATTGCAGCACCGGAGCCATAGCCATCGTCGGGAACGTAAGTCCCGAGAAGGTGAATGCCAATACCGAATATCCTCCGCCGAACGACAGCGCGAGACGCATATTCGCCGTTATCGTCAGCACGGCAATGCCGATGCACTGATAACTGATGATGAATACCAGCGTCGATATGCCGAGCATGAACGCACTGCCGTTCATCGGCGCGCCCATGATATTGAAAATGACGATGAACATCGCCACCGCGACTATCGACATGACAATCGTGATAGGCAGCATCTTGCCGAACAGCGCGGCACCGATTGAGCCGTTGCCCGCGTCGAGCCACTGCCTCGCCGTGCCGTATTTGAGTTCCGTTCCGGCGGCGTATATCGACGCAAGAATCGTGAATATCATCAACATCATCGCCATGAAGCACGGCGCGACATAGTATCCGTAATTGATGTACGGATTGAACAGCACATGTTTCGTAAACCGTATCGGCATCGCCTGCGCCATTGCCTGTGCGGCGGTCAGCCCCTGACTTTGCAGCACCTGCAACTCCACGCCGACCGTAAACGAGGTTACGGCGGTCTGAATATCCTTGGCGAGCAGCGAGTTTACGGAGATGTTGGCTCCCGAGTTATACAGTTCGACATGCGTCTGTCCGTTGCCCATTATGCTCTTCTCGAATCGGGACGGTATCTGCAATACGGCGTACACCTTGCCATCGCGAATCAACTGCTCGCCCTCGTTCATATCCTGAATCTCGTATGCGACGACAGCCGACGGCGTTTCGTCCACCATGGAAACGAGCGTGCGCGACAACTTGCTGTGGTCTTCGTCGAGTACGGCGATAGGAAGATTCTCCGCCACACCCTTCTCGAAGAACAGCGCGAAAAACAGGAACGTAACGAACGGCAGCACGAACAGCATCGAAAGGTATGTCCCGTTCCGACGGATTCGCCGCCACTCGCGGATGAACACCGCATATACGCCTCCGAAAAATCTACGCATCGCTATTCTATTTCACTCCAATTTACGATTGCGCTCATGCCCGGACGAAGATTCTCCGTTCCGTCCACCGGCTTCATCTTGACGGCGAACGTGCGGATGTCGAAGCCGCCCTGCGTGCGCGTCGCATTCCAAGTCGCGAAATCAGCCTGCACCGCAATGTACGTAACTTCGAGTTCCACGTTACGGTCGAGAGCAGGAATGTAAGCCAGTATTCTCTTGCCCATTTGAATTTTGGGCATCATGGTCTCTTTTACGTTGAACGTAACCCACGCATCCGTCATGTCGAGTATCGTAACGACAGGATAGCCGCTGCCGACGAGTTCGCCCTCTTCGGAAATCACGGTCGAGACTTCGCCCGTTACAGGCGAATATACCATGGCATCGCCGATATAGGATTCCACTTCATTGACTGCGCCTTGCGCCTGACGCACCTGAGCCGCAGCCGCAGCCTTCTCCTCCTTGCTCGCTCCGTCGAGCGCGAGTTGGTATTGCGAATGCGCCGCGCTTTCGGTCGCGACCATAGCGTCGTAGTTCGCCTTCGCCTCATCGAGTTTCTGTGCCGGAACCACACCGTCGCGATAGAGGTTCTGAACACGCTCGTATGTCTTCTGTGCGAGTTCCTTGCCCGCCTGCGCCTTCTGCCACAGATTGAGAGCCGCCTCTATCTGCTGGGCGCGCGCACCCGCCAGTGCCTTTGCATCGAGAGCCTTCGCGGCACTGCGCACAGCCTCCGCCTGTTGGAGTTTGGCGTTGAGTTCCGGTGTCGAAAGAACATAGAGCAACTGTCCCTTTTCGACATGCTGTCCCTGCTCGACCTTCATGGATTCGATTCGTCCGGGGATTTTCGACGAAGCCTTATACGAGGTGCATTCGACGGTTCCCTGAATCAGCACCGGCTCGCTCTTGACCAGATACCAGCCCAGCGCGATAATCGCAACGACGATAATCGCCACCGCTATCAGAATTCCCAAAATGTTTACCTTTTTCATATCTTTCTGCGTTATTATTGTTTATTGTAAGTTATCTGACGTGCGTTGATGCTGCGGGAATAGGTCATGAATTCGTCGCTGATTCCCGCCGCTTCGAGCAGTTTGGCGAGATAGAGGTCGAAATTGTAGGCAGCCTGCATACGCTCGATTTTCACTTTCGCGAGATTCAGTTCCGCATCTATCAAATCGGTAGACGTTCCCATGCCTTCGAGGTATGCGGCATTCTTGGCGCGCAGATACTCTTCGGCGAAGGCTATGGACGACTCTATGGAGGTAATCTGGTTGCGATAGTTTATCATCTTGTTGTAGATGCTCTCCACAAGGATGGCTATGTCCTTTTCCGCTTTCGTCTGCAACGCCTCCACACGGCGCATCGTATTTTTCGCAGCCGAATACTTGTATTCGCGGTTCAGACCGTCGAAAATCTTGAAATTGAATCCGACGCCGACTGCCCAGCGAGGCAGCATCTTGGTAACCTGATAATTATAGAACGTTCCGCCGCCCATCGCCACGATTTGCGGAAAGAAGTCGGCGCGATGCACGTTCACGTTCTGTTTCGCCAACTGCCGTTTCAAATCCACCTGATTCAGAAGCGGGTTGTTGTCTTCGGCGACACGCTGGTAGTATTCGAGCGTTTCGATAGCGTCCATGACGAACATTGCGGTAACCGGCGTCGCAGCCGAATCGGTACCGAGAGTGTTGCACAGTGCGCTGCCCACGGTTTCAGCCTGCAACTCCGAGTTGAGCAGTTCGCGCTGCGCCTCGGCGAGTTTGTACTCGACGTAAAGACGTTCGGTCTGGGCGACCATGCCGTTCTTTTCGAGCGACTGAATGTCCCTTAAATGCTGCTCCACTCCGGCGACCACCTTACGGCGGACATCGACGACATTCAACGCAAGAGCGTATCCGAAATACCGCTCCACGATTTCGGACATCAGCGCATTTCTCTGCTGCGCGCCCTGCTCGACAATCGTCTTTTCGTTGATTTTCGCGGCTTTATTGGCTGCGATGATTTTGCCGCCCATGAAAATCGGCATCGTAACGTCGCCGCCGATGAATCCGAAACTCTGCTTTTGGAGCGTATAAGCCCAGTCGAGACCGAGCAGGGTATTCAGTCCTCCCTGCATGTCCGAAAGTATCGGCTGGACGATAGGTCCGAGTTGCGGATTTTGGAGTATCGCCACAAGTGCCGGATTCTTCATCAGTTCGCCCGCGGCATTGGAGACCCCGCCTTTAAGGTCGTTGAAACTTATATCCACATCCTTTCCGAGATACGAATAGGCACCCTTCACGCTGATGTTCGGCATGAAAAGTCCTATCGCCGCCTGGCGTTCGCGTTTGGCGGCTTTCTCCTCGTACTCCAACGCTTTCAGCGTAGGATTGCTTTCCATCGTGAGGTTCACGGCATCCTCCAATGTGATGGTGCCGCTGCGCATCTGCGCCGAACAAACGGCAGCCGAAGCGATGGCGGCTAATGTCAATACAACTTTTCTCATTACTATCTCTAATATCTTAATTGTCCGTCATATATTTCCGAGCGCGCAAATTTATAGCAAAAAGCGGTTAATTGCGCAATTTTAACAACGTAATTTCGGGACGCGCACCGATTCGCATATAAAAACCGACATTTCCGACACCGTCGTTGATATACAGCCTGTGTTCGCCTTCACCATACAGCCCGCTCCACTCCTTATACATAAGCATTGCGGGAGAGATTCTTATATCTTTGTACTCGAATTTTATCTGCGTTGCATGCACATGTCCTGCCAAAGTCAGATTTCCGTGATTTGCATCAGTTATATTGCACCATAATTGCGGCATGTGGCTCACCGTTACGTTGAATACCGAATCCGGAACGTCGGCGAATATCGGCTTCGTATCGTACTCTTCCGAAACGGAAAAAGAATGGCGGTATTCGAGCAATGCATCCGTGAAATCGAACCCCGTTACCGAAATCGAGTCGCTGCCGCGCGCCACATATACCGTACTGTCCCTTAACGTCGTCCAGCCCATATCCTTCATTGCAGTCTCCACCATGCGCATGTTTTCCGCTCTCGGCAGCGCTATCGTATCTTTGATATATATGCCGGTATCGTGATTCCCCATTACCGACACCACTCCGTCCGGAGCGTCGATGCCGCCCAGAATCCGTTTGATTTCGTCCGACAACTCCGTATGACGGATATTCACCAAATCCCCTCCGAAAATCACGAGGTCGGGATGCAGACCGTTTATTCTGTCCACAACATTACGTATCTCCTTTTCGGGATTGAGCATCGAGCCGACATGCAGGTCGGAAAAGAATGCGATTCTGTAACCGTCGAATGCCGCAGGAAGCGAAGCGAACTTCAATTCGCACTCCTTGACCTCTATATTCTTGCGCGTGTGCAATATGCTGACCAGCAGTATCGACAGTACGGCTGCACAAAGCACCGTCCCGACCGTCAGCCCGATTCGCCGGTTCCGTATCGGAAGGAATCCGGCATAAAAGGCGATTCTCGGCAGTACGGTAAGGAAATAGAGGGTCTGCATCCACATCCCGACCGTCATCGCCGTTTGCGAAATGTCCGACAACAGACATTTGAATATCAATAGTGAAATGACTGGAAGCGTATCGGTAACCGCCAATGCGGCGACCGCAACCATGCGTGCGAAGCGGCTGTCCCAGCCCGATATAGTGCGCCGGTAAAACAGATAGTCGAGCAGAACGACGGAAGCGGCTATGAGAATGGTTATAAACGTTATCATGGCAGCAAATATACTAAAATTTATTTGTTCCTTAAAGACTTTAAGGTCGTTAATGCCTTTAATGACATCGGGCGGGACATTATTCGGCAACAATCTCCGAATGCCGCTAATTATCCCTCAATTACGATGCCGACGCCGATTTCGGGTTGGCATACAACTTGTATTTTCATGCGACGGTTAGTTTACAACAAAACATTCAACGAAACAAAAAAGTTTGTTTATGAAAAAATTTCTACTCTTATTCTTGGTGACCTCACTGTCGGTCGGAGCATCGGCACAACGTCGTCACAATTCGCGGAATCGCAACAGCGACGAACCTGCGGTTTATATCATATCGGTAAAGGAAACCGATACGATATATCGTAACAATCCCAATTACGACCCGATGTTCGCACAGCAAAGACTCGTCGAGCAGAAAAACGTCGCCGTTCGCAGCGCGATTCAGGACCACCGCGAAACCACTCGCGCAGGATTCCAGCAGGTATCCGCACCGAGCGTGATTTTCGCCAACAGCCGCAATACGTTCTCGTTCGCCATAGGCGGATACGTGAATCTCCGACTCGCATACGGCTTCAACAGCACCATCAACAACATCGACGTCGTGCCTTACGACATACCGATGATTCGCAACTATGCCGACAAGCAGAAACTCGAAATGGACGCAACGACTTCGCGCATCTATTTCCGCGGAATAGCCAACAGCCGCTGTCTCGGTCGGGTAGTGATATTCTTCGACGCCGATTTCCGCGGCGGTCGTCAGGGCAGTTACACTCCGCGTCTGCGCTCGGGCTATGTTTCGTTCCTCGGTCTGACCATCGGTCGCGACATAACCACTTTCTGCGACCTGACGGCTGCGCCCCGCACAATCGATTTTCAGGGTCCTAATGCCTACAACTTCAATTTCGCAACGGTTCTCCGCTACGAGGTATCTTTCGCCCGCGACCACATGAAATTCGGTGTCGCCGCCGAGATGCCACACGTTTCGGGTACCTACGGGACGACATTCAATCCTATTCCGCAGCGTGTTCCCGATTTTCCGGTCTATTTGCAGGTCGCTTGGGGCAAACACCGTCAGAGCCACATCCGCGCATCCGCAGTATTCCGCGACATGTATCTGCACAACGATACGACCGACAGCAATACCGCACTCTTCGGCTGGGGCGTACAGGCGAGCGGCAATATCCATATCGGCAGAGTTTTCCAACTCTTCTTCAACGGCGTCTACGGTGAAGGCATCACCCCTTACATTCAGGATTTGACAGGTTCGGGACTCGACTTCACGCCGAATCCTTTGAAAACGTCGTCGATACAGACCATGCCTATGTACGGCTGGCAGGCTGCCGCACAAATCAACCTCTGGCGCAACGTATCCATATCGGGCGGATATTCGGCGGTAACCGTCTGCAAGAAGAACGGATACTATGCGACCGACGAGTATCGCATGGGACAATATATCTTCGGCAACATCTTCTGCAACATAACCAAGCGTTTCCAGATTGCAGCCGAATATCTGTGGGCGAGCCGCAAGAACATGGACGGTCTGAAACATCACGGTCAGCGCGTCAATTTCATGATGCAGTACAATTTCTAACGGCTGAACCGGCATAAATCACAAGGGCGATTTCAACGAATCGCCCTTTTTGTTTATATTTGCAAAAAATAACGGTATGCATCTACATTTCACAGGACTTATAATAGGAGTGGCGACATTCGTCGTCATAGGCATATTCCATCCGCTCGTCATAAAGGGCGAGTACTATTTCGGCGTAAAATGCTGGTGGGCATTTCTACTTATGGGCATAGCCGCCGTCGCAGGCTCGCTGTTCGTCGACGACGTATTATGGTCTACCTTGCTGGCTGTATGGGGCGCATCGTCGTTTTGGAGTATCGGCGAACTGTTCGAACAGCGAAAGAGGGTGGAGAAAGGGTGGTTTCCTAAGCGTGAAGATAAACGTTAATCTCCGATGCTCTCCCGTCCGATAAAAATATTCGCGATAACGGCTGCAATATTCGTTGCGATATGTATTTTGCGAGGCGTTCTGCCGTCGCCGCACGACGAAAGACCGGCTCCGAGCATACGGCAGAGCGTCAAAATCGCATTTATCGGCGACGTCATGGCTCACACGCCGCAAATATCGAGAGCGCACAGAGATAACGGATACGATTTCAACGATTCATTCAAGTATGTCGCCCCGATTCTGAAACGGGCGGATATCGTCATTGCCAATCTCGAAACCACGCTGTCCGACACCGGACCGTACACGGGCTATCCCCGCTTCCGTTCGCCGGTCGCCATAGCCGATGCCCTTAAAAACGCGGGTACGGATGCCGTCGTGCTGGCTAACAACCATTCTCTGGATTACGGAGCGGACGGCGTAATGCGGACTATCCGTCATCTCGACGAGCGCGGAATCGCCCACACCGGAGTATTTGCCGACAGCACCGACTACCTTGCCAACAACCCTCTGTTCATCGACCGCAAGGGTATGCGCATAGCACTGCTCAATTACACTTACGGCACCAACGGAAACTCCGCAGGCGACGGAATAATCGTAAACCGAATAGACACGACCGCCATACGCGAGGACATAAGGCGCGCCGCGACTGCCGACTGCACGGTTGCGTTCATGCACTGGGGCGAAGAGTATTCGCGACGCGAAAACGCAGCCCAGCGTGAACTGGCGGCATTCCTGCACGCCAACGGAGTTCCGGTCATAATAGGCTCTCACCCACATGTAGTACAGCCGTGCGAATGTTCGGATTCGGCGGTAACGTTCTATTCCCTCGGCAATTTCATATCCAATCAGAGATGGCGTTACAGCGACGGCGGAATAATCGCCGAGGTCGAGATTGTCAAGCATATCGACGACCTCTCTTTTTCGTCCGTCTGCACTCCCGTATGGGTTTGCCTGCCCGATTACGCCGCCATACCGCGCGGCATAGGCGACACATTGAAAATGGACGCCGTACAACGCCCGTCATACGAAAGGTTCATGGCTGACACCGACGGAATTATCGTCCCGTAAAATTTTTCGACGTCCGTTTTTAACCTTTTGCCCGACAACGTATCTATTTACCGAAACCGCTTGCAAACGATGGGGAATACCGAAAGTATATCCGACATATTGGATTCCATAAAATCGCGTTGCGATTTGACCGGAGCGTTCGATGCAATCATCGGACGGTACAGCGAACGGCTGTACTGGCACATACGGCGCATAGTCGTATTGCACGAAGACGCGGAAGACATATTGCAGGATACGTTCGTAACGGCGTTCACCAATGTGCACGGTTTTCGCGGCGACAGCGAAGGTTCTTTGATTGGCTGGTTATATAAGATAGCGACGAATCTGTGCATCAAGCATCTGAACCGTCGGCGGAGGTGGGGCTTTTTCACGTCGGCAGACACTTTGAGCGAGCGGTTGTCGGCGGACTTCGAGGGCGAAATATCTCCGTCGGCAGACGAAATATCCGTCAAACTGCAACGCGCGGTAGTCGCACTGCCGATGAAGCAGAAACTCGTGTTCAACATGCGCTACTACGACGAGATGCCGTTCGAGCAGATTTCCAAAATAACCGGACAAAGCGTATCGACGCTTAAAGCGAATTACCACTACGCCGTACAGAAAGTAAAAAGAGAAGTAACGACAATAGAGATATGATTATGAAACAGATGCCATACAACATTCCGGACGGATTCTTCGAGAAGTCGAAATCGGCAAACCGCGCCGCAATTCGAATGGCGGGGAGCGAATCCGGTTCCGGCAGGAAAATATCGCGATGGTCCGTATCGCTGGCGGCAACGGCAGCATGTCTTGCGTTTTGCATAGCGGCGTATTCGGGACTTCTGCATGGCGGCGACAGCGAATTCGACAAACTGGTAGCCCAGATGGAAAATGCCTCCGACGAACTGATATACGAAATATCGAGCGATGCCGTAGAGTATCCCGAAGATATAAATTACCTTTAAATAACTTTTCAACCTATTATTAAATCAAAACTTTAAGCACTATGAAAAAGATGATTTCGATTGTAATCACAATCATTGCAACGATGTTCGTTCAGGACGTTTTCGCACAGGCTAAACCGCAGACGGATGCCGACAAGGCGAAAAGGGAGCAGTTGATGCAGACCCGTCTCGGCATGCTGAAAGACGAACTCAAACTGACCGATGCCCAGGCAGCCAAATTCGAACCGGTATACCGCGAATACCGCAAGGAGATGTCGAGAGTGGTGGACAACAAAATCGCACGCACCAAAAAGGAGGAGATGACCAATGATAACGCATTGAAAGTGGTTGCGACGAGATTGTCCAACACTATCAACACTTCGTCATTGAAACAACGTTATATCTATATCTTCGCAGAGGTGCTCGAACCGCTGCAAATCGAGAAACTCTACCGCATCGACGACCGCATTGCCAAGGAGGCACGCAAAGTCGTACAGTATCGCAAGTAAGTTAAGTAGATTATAAGAATGCGGAGAAGAGCGACCTGATGAGGTCGCTCTTTTGGCATACTCCTTAATAATTCTCTTTCTTCGGTTCGAAATACGCCTGCGGATGGCGGCACACGGGGCAAATCTTCGGCGCGTCTTTCGCCCTGCACACATATCCGCAATTCCGGCATTGCCACCATATCTCGCCGTCGCGGCGGAAAAAGTCGCCGTCCGTCATGCGGCTCAACAGTTTCAGATAGCGTTGTTCATGTTCTATCTCGACTTTCGTTACCATTCTGAAAGCCGCGGCGACCTCCGGAAATCCCTCTTTTTCCGCCACGTCCGCAAAAGTAGGATATAACAAGTCCCACTCCTCGCGCTCGCCTTCGGCGGCAGCCAGAAGATTGTCCATGGTATTCGAGATTATGCCCGACGGATATGTCGCATCCGAAATCGTCGCCTTTCCGCCCTCCATAAGTTTGAAGAATATTTTCGCATGTTCCTTTTCCTGCTCCGCCGTTTCCAGAAATACAGCCGCTATCTGTTCGTAGCCCTCTTTCTTCGCCGTTTCCGCGAAGAACGTATAACGATTCCGCGCCTGACTTTCGCCGGCGAACGCTTTCAGCAGATTTTCCTCGGTTTTGGTTCCTTTGATACTTTTCATCTTATCGATATTTACGGTTTATGCGGTTAAGACGGCAAATGATGTGCATAAACGATAAGACGGGAAGACCTTATAGTGAATCTTCCCGTCATTATCGATAATCCGAACCGTTCGGTCTGCCGTTATCTTCTGCCGCCCGGAGGAGGTCCGAAGCGCATTCCGCTGTTGGTATTGCTCATACCCACGCCGCCTTTGGACTCCTGAATATCGTAATCTTTCGTATCCTTCGAGCCGCGCTTGCCGAAATGGCGCAGATTGTAGACGAACTGTACGCAGACATAACGACCGATAACGCTGTTGGTCAGGTTCTGGGTGTATCCCGAACCGGTGTTGCGCGCGAATGCCGTATTCTGGTTCGCCACGTCGTTCACGCCGACTTGGATTTCGCCGCGGTTGTTACGGAACAGTTTCTTGCCGAGATAGAGGTTGCACAATACGTAACTCTCGTTGTAGTCGGACGTGAATCCGATATACTGGACATACGAGCAACTTGCCGTAAACGTGAATCCCTTCCAGAATACCCATTTCAACGTTCCCGACGCCGTATGGCTGAAATAGTTGTTCTTGCCCTTGTTGGCGGCAGCGGTATTCCATGCCTGGTTATACGTTCCGTTCCACGAGAATGTGAAGTCGATATTCTCCGAGATGTTGCTGCCCAGCGTTACCGACGCATCGTAACCGATGTTCTTTGCGAAATTGGTCGTAAACTTATGGGCAATCATATCGTCCAGCGACTGATATATGGCGGACGGCGTGATATTGTAGTTCACGCCCGCCATCAGATTCAGATTGCATTTCATGAACGACAGCGGCAAACCGAGACTTACGTGGGTGCGCAGATACCAGTATCCGTCCATATTCTCGTAAGAGGTTATTCGTTGCGGCTTGTACGGCGTACCGTCTTCACGCATAGGGATATCGATATCTCCGAATTTCGCAGGGAGGTCGATGCCGTCGCGATTATACCATGTCGAAGATGATATGTAATTCTGCTGATGCTGCATCATGAACATCCACATGAACGTGCGTCCCTTTTCGATATTGGAGTGTATGTAGTGGAAATTGATTCTGTGCGAAAACGCAGGATTCAGATTCTTGTTGCCGACGCTCAGATATTGCGGCGTCGATACGTCGAAGATGTTCTGCAACTGCGTAACCGACGGATTGTCCGTACCAGAGCGGAAGAACATGCGAATCGAGTTCTCCTTGTTGAAAGCGAAATTGACCATTCCGAAATAGGTTACGTCGTTGAACGACTTCTTTATGTCGTCGCTCTGACCGCCTATCACCCGACCGTCCAATGACGAACGCTGGTAGTAGACATTGGCTATAACCGTATTCCTGTTCTTCGAATATCTGAAACCCGGACCTATGCGGTGCGTCCAGTAACCGCTCTTGTACGAATTGGTCATCTGCTCGTTCGGCTCGGTTATATTGAAATCACCGTCCGTGTAATAGGCGTTCTGACGCTTGTCCTGGTCGTCGTAGGAGAATCTGTACTGGAAACTCATATGCATATTCGGGGCGATAGGCTCGTTGTACACGAAACTTCCTCGGATATTGAACACTCTCGTAGGAGCATGCACGTATTGATGCAGCGGGTCGTAGATGTCTGCGATGTCCTTTATCGCCTGCCAGTTTCCTGACTCTATATCGTCCACATAGCCGTTGTAGCCCGCATCGGTATTCGGCAGTGCCGCGGCTTGGTTGGACGACGTATGCCGCTTGCTGTGATTGTCGCGATAGTTGAACCGTCCGTCCACGGTCATCGTACGACCGGGCTTGCCGAGTTTCAGGCGATATTGGAGGAATTCCGAAAAATTCACTCCGTAATAGTCATTGGACGAATAATCGTCCTGATACAGCAATCCGCTCTGTCCGTACTGGTATCCGAGCGTCGTTTTGGTCGGGTCGTATCCCTGATAACTGAATCCGGTACGCGACATGAGCGACTGGTTGCGCGAAATCTTCCAGTCCAGACGGGCATTCAACCGGTGATTGTTGTTGGTAATCCTGGAACGCCCCTCGGTATGGAGCGTATCCGCAGGCGAAGGGTCCTCGTACCACGTGTCGTTGGTCGAGAGATTCTTCGTACTTGTATTGTTGAAGAAGTAACTGCCCTGGAATTTGACATTCTTCTTGCGTCCCCACACATCCGAGTAGTTGAGTCCTATCGAATTGACGAGAGCCACGCCGTCCTGCTGGCGGACCATGTATTCGCCCACGCCGCGGTTGCGTCCGCCTCCTCCGCCACCGGTCGCGCCGCTGACGCCCAAAATATCCTCGAACGAGAAGTTCTGCTGGTTGATGTTGTTGAACAGTCCTATGAACGAAATGCGGCTGTCGTCGTTGAAGATATTCACGTTTCCGCCCACCATATATTTATGATGCGACGTGATTTCGTCCGTTTCGGGCTGGTAGCCGTAACCGGCGTACATCTTTCCGAACTGTCCCTGACGCATGTTGGTCTTCGTAACGATATTCAACGCCTTGTAGCCCTCGCCGTCGTCCATTCCGGAGAACTCCGCCTGGTCGCTCAACTTGTTGAATACCTCGATGCGGTCTACCGCCTCCGCAGGCAGCGACTTTATGGCGGTATTGACGTCCTCGCCGAAGAACTCCTTGCCGTCCACGAATATTTTCTGGATGGTCTCGCCCTGCGCCTCGACCGAACCGTTGCTGATGGTGATGCCCGGCATCTTCTTCAACAAGCCCTCTACGTCGGCATCGTTCGACACCTTGAACGCTCCGGCGTTGTAACTCAACGTATCGCCGTTCTGCGACGCGCGCAGCGACTTCACCTCCTTTACGACGGTTTCAATCTTCGTCGCGCTTTCGGACATCGGCACTCGACCGAGATTGTACGACGGCGAAGCGAGTTTGAACTCTTTCTTCGTGTCTTCGTATCCGAGGAACGACGCCACCAGCGTGTAGGCTCCGTATTGAAGTCCCGATATTTCGACGACTCCGCCGGCTCCCGAGGTATAGTATTTCTTGTTGTCGGGCGAAGCGGTGGGGTATACCTCGACGACCGCTCCCATTATTCCCTCCTTTGTCTTGCTGTCGGCAAGGGAAAACGACACCTTTCCTTTTTGCTGCGCATACGACGGTATCGCGACCGCCATCAAAAATAGAAACAAAAAAATACGCTTCATTACTTGTTTTATAAATTCTCCGTTGCAGTAAATAACGCCCGATTTCAAAGGCTTTGCAAAAATAACGATTATAGACGCCCAAGGTTTTCCGGAATCCGCGAAACGACTAAATTACAGGGTGAACCGACCCATTACGCATGTGAATCGGTAAGCCATGTCTTGAACTCCGGCACACGCGCCTTGGAAATGATTATCTTTTCAGGCGCGTCGACCGTCAGATTCAGCGACAGCCGACTGCCGAACCACACCGCTATATCCTTCACTGCAGCTCTGGAAACTATGAACTGCCGGTTCGCCCGGAAGAACGTTTCGGCAGGCAGGATTCCCGACAGACTCTCCAAAGTATGTTCGACAGGGTAGTGTTCTCCGCCGAAAGTATATGCCGACACACGCTCGTTCGACGTATAGAAGAACGCTATGTCGTCGCATCCGAGCGGGATTATCCGGTCTCTGAACCGGACGAGGAACACCGGTTTGCCCGACCTCCGCTGTTGAGCCATATCCGAAACCCGTGCATTGTACTCCTTGCGGTCGCTGCTCGTCAGCGTCTTCCATTTGTTCAACGCCCGCACGACCTCGCGCTCGCTTATGGGTTTCAGCAGATAGTCGATGCTGTTCACCTTGAACGCATCCAGCGCATATTGGTCGTATGCCGTGGTGAACACTATCGGGGAGCCGATTTCGACACTGTCGAATATGCGGAAAGATTCGCCGTCGGACAGATGTATGTCCATAAACACCAAATCGGGCGCGGGATTGCTCCCGAACCACTCGACACTGTCGGTTACCGTATCGAGGGTATCAACAATCTCTATCCCGCTGTCGATTTGCCGCAATATCGAACAAAGGTTCTGCGCGGCTGCGGTTTCATCCTCTATAATCAATACTTTCATGGCGATTTATGCGGATATTTTTTGTAACGGCAGTTTCACGGAAAACTCCTTCTCGCCGGCGACAATCTCTATGTCCCTGCCGAGAATCAGTTTGTAGCGGCTGCTCAGGTTTTTCAGTCCCGTGCCGGTTCCTATCTGCGGTTCGAGCATCGGTCGGCGTTCGTTGGCGACCACCAGACAGCCGTCGGACGCATAAATCCGCACACGGAACGGATTCTTGGTCGTTATGGCGTTGTGCTTCACGGCATTGCCTATCAGCGGTTGTAGCGACAGTGCAGGTATCTGCCAGCCCAGATACTCTTCGTCGATGTCTATGTCGAAGAATATCTTGTCGGCATATCTTATCTTGAACAGATAGCAATACGCTTCCGCGAACTTCAATTCGTCGCCCAACGTAACCAGAGTATTGCTGTTGCCGTTCTGCGTAATATAACGGAACGTGTAAGACAACTGCTCGATATACTCCAAAGCCCGTTTCTCGTCCTTCTCCCTGACGAGCATCGACAGCGAATTGAGCGAGTTGAAGAAGAAATGCGGATTTATCTGGCTTACGAGCATATTGTACCGTGTCGTAAGATTCTCGTTTTTCAACTGCTCGTTTTCGAGTTCGACCTGCTGCCGCTGGTATATCAGCACGTAAATCTGCGAATAGAGCAGAACGACCACCAGCATGAACAGACACTTCATCATCACGACGAAATCGATTACATGCGGACTTTTGTACACGAAAACCGTTTCGCCCGAAAAGCGCAGCGTTACCGGAGCGAAGAAATAGGCGGCTGTCGCGATTACGGTGCAAAGTACACCGCGTTTGACGAACGTTCCCCAATCGGCACGGCGGTGGCGCATGTTCATCACGAGAAGCAGTACGAACGACACGGCGAAATAGTAGAGAATCTGATACATCGTTTCGGCGAACCGCGACGTGCCGCTGTAAATCGCGCCGTAGTCGAACGGCTTGCCGTTGCGCGTCAGTACCTTTTTCATTATAAGGTGCGCCCCCTCGTACCGCGGCTGGTTGGAAGCCTCGATTTCAAGCACGTCGCCGTCTTTCAGTTCGTGCCTGCGCACCGCTCCGCGGTCGACGTATATGCTGTCGCCGCTTTCGGTAACGATATATCCGAATCCGTCGATACTGAGCGAAAGACGTCCCGCTTCATTCTGCATGACCAAATCGACACTCCGTTTGCGTCCCGTATTGCGCGAATAACTGTCGTCCTGATTGACGACGAGCAGCAGCAGATACGAGAAATTGACCACCAGACAGATGATGGCAGCTACGAGAAAGTATGCCGTTATCGACGAGTCGCGATTGAATTTCATGCCGCCGCTATTTTTCGTCCTCTCCGTACCACGAAGCGTACATGCGGTAGTCGCGTGCGATTCTGCCGATTATCTCTTCGCGCTGTTCGGGGGTAACCTCCTTCACCTTTTTCGCCGGTATGCCGGCATATACCGAGTTCGGTTCGAGTTTCGAGTTGGACAGCACGAGCGCGTTCGCCGCGATGATGCAGCCCGAAGCGACCACGGCATTGTCGAGAATCGTCGCGCCCATACCTATCAGACAGTTGTCCTCGATAATCGCGCCATGTATCGTGGCATTGTGTCCTATCGACACGTCGCTGCCGATATGCGTCTGCGACGGATGCTTCGACCCGTCGTACAGCGTGTGTATTACCGTTCCGTCCTGAATATTCGTGCGGTCGCCGACGGTTATCGTATTCACGTCGCCGCGCAGGACGGTATTGTACCATATCGAACAGTCCTTTCCTATCGTTACGTCGCCTATCAGCACGGCGGTTTCCGCCACGAATGTTCCCTCTCCGACCTTCGGAGTGCGTCCTCTTACGCTCTTTACGTATGCCATGTTATTCGGTTTTATTCCTCTTTTTTAGCCTCCTGCCAATACTCTTCGAGTTCTTCGAGCGGAATCTCGCTCATCATCCTGTCTTTCTCTGCGACCCGTTTCTCGATATGGTTGAACCGGCGGATGAACTTCTTGTTGGTGCGCTCCAATGCATTCTCGGGGTCGATTCCGTAAAGGCGGCTCGCATTGACGAGAGCGAACAGCAAATCGCCGATTTCTCCCTCCAAACGCTCTTTGTCGCCCGATGCCATCTCCGTTTCGACCTCTGCTATTTCCTCCTTCACCTTATCCCAGACATCCTCTTTTTTCTGCCAGTCGAATCCTGCCGCAGCAGCCTTCTCGCTTATGCGATAAGCCTTTACCATCGACGGCAGACTGCGCGGAACGCCACCGAGAATGCCGCTTTTGCGTGCTTTTTTACGCAATTTCAGTGCCTCCCAGTTCTGTTTCACCTCCTCCGGCGAATCGGCGAGGACATCGCCATAGACATGCGGATGACGATAAATCAGTTTGTCGCACACCCCGTTCGCGACATCGGCATAATCGAATGCGCCGACCTCGTCGCCGAGTTTGGAGTAGAACGCGACATGCAGCAGCAGGTCGCCCAACTCTTCGCGTATGCCCTCCATGTTCTCGTCCGTAATGGCGTCGGCAAGTTCGAATGTCTCCTCTATCGTATTGTTTCTCAACGAATGGAACGTCTGTTCTCTATCCCACGGACACTTCTCTCGGAGAGTGTCCATAACCTCCAACAACCGGGCGGTTGCCTCCAATTTCCTATCCATAAAATATAAAGACGATAATTTGCTACAAATATACTATTTATTTATCTTTGTAGAAATAAAACCGGAACCTAAAATGAAATTCAAACTGCTGTCAGCCCTTATTTTCATATCCCAAATCGCATCTGCGACCGAAATAATCCCCAAGCCAGTCATCCATACCGAAACCGAAGGTTCGTTCGTCATCGACGAATCGACCTCGCTCGTCTACGAATACAGGCTGCGCGATGCGGCGGCATATCTTCTCGAATACGTTCCGCTGCGCAGATACTCGGTCATTCCCGACGGCACGAATGCCGTCGTGCTGAAAACCGACGGCAATATGGCAGCGGAAGAGTACTCCCTGAATGTCGGGACGGACGGCGTTACCATAACCGGCGGCAGTTACGGCGGAGTATTCAACGGCATACAGACTTTCCTGCAAATGCTGCCGCCGGAGACATACTCCAAACATTGCAGACTGCCGCTGCGAATAAAGTGCGGCGACATAGCCGACAAACCAAAATTCGATTATCGCGGTTTCTCCCTCGACGTCGCCCGCACATGGATTCCGGCAGATAAAGTCAAACGTTATATAGACCTGCTCGCATATCACAAAATCAACAAACTGCATTTTCACCTCACCGACGACGAGGGCTGGCGCATCGAACTGAAATCGCATCCCGAATTCGCGAAAACAGGAGGATTCCGCGGCGGCGATTCGCCGGTGCATCCGCGCTACGACAAGTTCGGTGAAAAGTGGGGCGGCTACTACACGCAGGAAGAGTTGCGGAGCATAGTGGAGTATGCACGGGTGCGCAATATCGAGGTCATCCCCGAGATAGACATGCCCGGGCACAGCAAGGCTCTCGGCGCAATCCGTCATGACATACTGTGCGGATACACGCCCGACACGTCCAAATCCAACGGTCTTGACATCCGCAACGTATGGTGTGCGGCGAAAGAGAGCAACTACGCGCTTATCGACGACATCATACGCGAAGTGAGCGGCATATTCACGTCGGAATACATCCACATCGGCGGCGATGAAGTGAATATGGAGCAGTGGCGCAAATGCCCCGACTGCCAGCGTCTGAAACGCGAAAAGGGGCTGGCGAACGAGAAACAGATTGAGGACTATTTCATCGCCCGCGTAACCGGAATTCTCGCCCGCTACGGCAAAAAGCCCGCGGTGTGGAACGAAGCGATAGAGGGCGGCAGACTGCCCAAGACATCGCGCGTACACGGCTGGCAGAGCATCAAGCACTGCAAGCAATCGACCGACAAGGGCTATCCGACAATCGTGATGCCGGGCGAATATTTCTATTTCGACATGAAGCAGTCCGACGGGGAAGCGGGACACAACTGGGCGGCGATTTTCGACGCGAAAAAGGTCTTGTCGTTCGATTTCGACAAATACGGCTTCACCGACGCGCAGCGCAAGTGCGTGGCGGGTCTCGAAGCCTCGTTTTTCAGCGAAATATACATCGCGCACTCGCCCGAAAAGAGCGGCTACCTCGACTACATGCTCTTTCCGCGGCTGTGTTCTTTCTCGGAAATCGCGTGGAGCAACGACAGGCGCGATTGGGACGGGTTCTACAAGATGCTGAAAGATTCGCATTACGACCGCATGCAGGCAATGGGCATATCTTTCCGGCTCTCCACTCCGAAAGTGGAGTATGCCGACGGCATAATGAGCGCGTCCGTCGATGACGGCTCCACGCTTCATTACACGGACGAGCGCACGGGCAAAACATTCGTCTACGGCAGACCTTTCGTCTGCGACGACCCGACACGCATCGTCTTCCACAGCGAATACGGCACGGCGCGCAGCCGCGACATAGGCTGCAAAGAGTATTACGCCGAACAGAAACCCGCTACGACCGTAACGACATCGATGCCTTGCAGCGAGAAGAATCCGATAGCCAACGCCGCAAAGTACACCAACAGCATTGCACGCACCACACGCGCAGCACACCGCGGCGACTGGATACGCTACGATTTTGCCGAACCCGTTTCATGCCGCGAAATCAAGGCGCAGACGGGACACATCCATCTGTACCGTTGTCTGTTCCTCGACGGACATGTCGAAATCAGTTACGACGGCGATAAATTCGTCCGTGCAGCCGAACTACACAACGGCGGAGCCGTCATCCGTCCCGAGAAACCGGTAAAATCGGTCCGGATAGTCACCGACGGCAACAGCGACGCCGAAGACAACGTTGTCATCCAGTCGCTGAAAATAAAATAGGGATAATTGGTAAAATGAAAAAGTCCCGACGATATGGTCGGGACTTTTTACATATATCTATTAAACCTCGTTATCTTATCTGCGCACCAGTCTGTTTCTCGAATGCAGCCTGCAACGACGACATGACACGTTCGATGGTCTTGTCGTTCAGCGTCTGGTTCTTGTCTTCGAGAATGAAACTCAATGCGTACGACTTCTTGCCCTCCGGAAGTTTGTCGCCTTCGTAAACGTCGAACAGAGCGACGCTCTTCAACAACTTGCGCTCGGTCGCGAACGCTATGTCGCGCAACTGCGAGAACGAAACCGACTTGTCGAGCAGCAGTGCCAAATCGCGCTTGACCTCCGGATATTTCGACAACTCCTCGACCGTAATCTTGTGCTTGCGCGTCGCCTTCATAAGCAGATCGAAATCGATTTCCGCAAAGAACACATCCTGCTTCAAGTCGAACGACTTGCAGATTCCGCCCTTCACCTGACCCATTACGATTAACGGCTTATTGTTTATCCTGATTTCGATTGCATCGCCGAACAGGTCGCAATCGGCTGTTTCGCATTTGAGCGAATAGATGTCGAGTCCGAACCGTTTGAGTATCTGCTCGACCGTCGCACGCAGGGTATAGAACGATGCCGTCTGCGCCTTGTTGTTCCACGACTGCGAGACGGAAATTCCGGTTACGGCAACAGCCAGTCTGTAATTTTCGCTGTACGCCGCAAGCGCGCCTTTCTCCTCGGATGCGTCAGCCGCATTATAGAAATAGCAGTTTCCGAACTCGTATACCGACAAATCGCCGTTACGACGGTTGGCATTGAGTTGTATCGCCTCCATCGTATTGAACAGCAGCGTCTGACGCATCACGTTCAAATCGGCACTCAGCGGATTGAGGATGCGCACGCAGTTTTCCGCCTTGCACGATTTCAGATTCTCGTAATACGACGCTTTCGTCAGCGAGTTCGACATGATTTCGGTAAATCCGCGCGCCGTCAGGAAATCCGAAACCATATTCGTCAGACGGACACGGTCGGGCTTCTGAACATACGAAAGGGTAGAGTTCACATGAAGCGGAATCTCCACATTGTTGTATCCGTAGATTCGCAAGACGTCCTCCACCAAGTCGGCTTCGCGCTGCACATCGACGCGGTACGGCGGAACTGCGACCGACAGGATGCCGTCTTTCTCGCCCTCGATTTTCACGTCGAGAGCCGCAATGATTCCGCGTATCGTTTCGTCCGGAATATCCTTGCCGATAAGTGCCTTTGCACGGGCAAGCGAGAAATCGAAGCGGAAATCCTCTGCCGGAGCGGCGCATACGTCGATTATATCGCTCGAAATCTTGCCGCCGGCAAGTTCCTTGAACAGCATCGCCGCACGTTTGAGTGCGTAAACCTGAATGTTCGGGTCGATGCCACGCTCGAAACGGAACGACGCATCGGTATTCAAGCCGAAATGTTTGGCAGTCTTGCGCACCGAAACCGGATTGAAATACGCGCTCTCGATAAATACGTCGGTCGTCGTGTCGGAGATACCCGATTCGAGACCGCCGAACACACCGGCGATGCACATCGGTTTCGTCGCCGAACATATCATCAGGTCTTCGCCGTCGAGTTTGCGTTCGACGCCGTCGAGAGTAACGAACGGAGTTCCCGCCTCACAGCACTTGACGACGATTTCTTTGCCGTCGATTTTCGCAGCATCGAATGCGTGCAGCGGCTGCCCGAGTTCGAAAAGTATGAAATTGGTAATATCTACCAGATTGTTTTTGGGATTTATGCCTGCCGCACGCAGATAGTTCTGCATCCACTCCGGCGACGATGCGATTTTGCAGCCCGTTACCGTTATTCCGGCATAACGCGGACATGCAACGGTATTCTCTACGCAGACACCGATTTCGAGGTCGTGATTGTCCGTCGCGAATCCGCTGACGTCCGGCAACTTCAACTCCGCATTCTCCCCGCGGCTGCGAAGATATGCGACCAAATCACGGGCGACGCCGATATGCGACGCCGCATCGATACGGTTCGGCGTAAGTCCTATCGCAATAAGGTAGTCGTCCTTTATATTGTAATACTCTTTCGCCGGAGTACCTACAACGGCATCCGCCGGCAACTCGATAATTCCCGCATGGTCGCAACCTATGCCCAATTCATCTTCGGCGCAAAGCATTCCGAGCGACTCCACGCCGCGAATCTTGCTGCGCTTGATTTTAAACTCCTCGTCGCCGCCGTTAGGATAGAGTACGCTGCCTACCGTCGCGCACATCACTTTAAGTCCGGCACGACAATTCGCCGCACCGCAAACTATCTGCAACGGTTCAGCCGCACCGACATCCACCGTCGTAATGTGCAGGTGGTCCGAATCCGGATGCTCCACGCACGTTTTGACTTCTCCGACCACTACGCCGGCAAGTCCGCCGCGAATGGTCTCCACCTTCTCGAAGCCCTCCACTTCAAGTCCGATGTCGGTAAGGATTTCCGCAATCTGTTCAGCCGAAAGATTGGTATCGACATAATTCTTCAACCAGTTGAAAGAAATATTCATATTTTCGAGTTTTTATTTGTTCCTTTATCTATAATCTGCAAAATTAGAAATTTTACGACAAAGCACAAAACTAAATCTTCAAAATACACTGGCATCTCCGAAAGATTCCGAAATATTTCCGAAATTTGCGCCGTGAGTGTTGCTCAACGAAAAATCTTTCATACCTTTGTCTTGACGATTCCTGTGAATCGTCGGACATATTTTTAAGAAAGTGTTTTTCGCACTTATCCTTGTTAGAAAATGTGGTAGTTTTCAAAAGCAAAAGGATAGACGAACAACGCTCATTTCTTGTTTAGATTATGGATGGAGTACAATCTTTGTACTCCAAATACCCCATATCTATTCAGGTGTGGGGTATCGCGTCGTTTATTTTTGCTTGGGTTCTACCACAACCTTCTAACAGATAAACGAATTTCGGCTCCACACTTTCATTTTTGTTAATCCCGCCGCAGAGGGGTCGCACGGCAACAACTTTTAATAAAAATGAAGAAAGCAATCAAATTCATCGCGATGCTCGCCGCAGTGGCGGCATTCACGGGATGCAGTCAGTCCACTTATCTTGCGAAGAATCTGCACCAATCGCAGACACAGGTCGTTCTTACGCAGAAGAATTTCCGTGTGGTCGGTCCTGCCTACGGAGAGTCGCTGTCCACGAAGATTCTCGGAATCGGAGGCTGCTCCAAAAAGGCGATAGAAGCCAATGCCGTATCCGAAATGTACAAAAACGCCAATCTCACCGGCGCGCAGACTATCGTCAATATCAACACGAAGAAATACACCCACGGATTCCGTCCGTTCTACGCCGAAATAAGAGTGGTAGCAACGGGACAAATCATCGAGTTCACGGAATAACGACGACACATCACCTCCGCAAAAGGCATTTCCTCGACGGAATGCCTTTTGTTATTTGCAATTAATGACTAATTTTGCCGCGTATTTTTTAGGATTCGTCATGAGCAGTATCAAAGATTATTTCGGGCTTGTCAAGTTCGCCCACACGGTTTTCGCATTACCGTTCGCGCTTATCGCATTTACATTCGCGATTACGACTACCGACGCACGTTTTTCGTGGCTGCTGCTCGTACAGGTGATATTGTGCATGGTCTTCGCCCGCAACGTTGCAATGGGCTTCAACCGCTGGGCGGACCGGCGCATCGACGGACGGAATCCGCGCACTGCCGGACGCGAAATCCCCGCAGGCAGAATATCGCCGAAAGGGGCGATGATTTTCGTCGTCGCAAATGCCGTACTGTTCATCGCAACCGCTTCGAGCATCAATTTACTTACCGCCGCTTTATCGCCTGTCGCATTGGCTGTTGCAATGTTTTACAGTTACTGCAAACGATTCACATCGCTCGCCCACCTGGTACTGGGTCTGTCGCTCGGCATCGCACCCGCCGGAGCATACATCGCCGCAACCGGAACTCTGACGCTCGCGCCCTGCATTCTGTCGCTGCTCGTAATGACATGGTGCGGAGGGTTCGACATAATATACGCATTGCAGGACGCCGATTTCGACCGCGCGAACGGTCTGCATTCGATACCCGCCAGATTCTCGACCGCGACATCGCTCTATATAAGCATCGCACTGCACGCAGTCAGCATTGTTTCGCTCGTAGCATTCGCCTCGTATTGCCCTCAGACTCCGGTTTTGTGGGTCGGGGTGGCGATTTTCTGTGCGATAATCGCATTGGAGCATATCCTCGTAACCCCGTCGCGGCAAAAAAATATCGGCATCGCGTTCGGAACGCTTAACGGACTGGCAAGCCTTACTCTCGCCGCGTTCGTAATCGCCGATTTGCTCGTTTGTTAGCGAAATCAACGCTGCCGACATAACACGACCAACCGAATCATTCGTATTTGCATTTTTTTTATTATCTTCGCGGCATCATGAAAAACATTAGGAATTTCTGTATCATAGCGCACATAGACCACGGCAAATCGACGCTCGCCGACCGTCTGCTCGAAATGACACACACGCTCAACCAGCGTGAGATGCAGGCGCAGGTACTCGACGACATGGATTTGGAACGTGAAAAGGGCATTACCATAAAGAGCCATGCCATCCAGATGGAATATACCGCCAAAAACGGCGAAAAATATACGCTCAATCTTATCGACACTCCGGGACACGTCGATTTCTCCTACGAGGTTTCGCGGGCGATAGCCTCGTGCGAGGGCGCATTGCTCGTAGTCGATGCCACGCAGGGCATTCAGGCGCAAACCATATCGAATCTCTATCTCGCATTGGGCAACGATTTGGAAATCATTCCTGTGCTGAACAAAATCGACATGGAATCCGCAATGGTCGACGAGGTGAAAGACCAAGTCGTCGATTTGCTCGGCTGCGAACACGACGACATTCTCTGCGCATCGGGCAAAACCGGTGCGGGAGTGGAAGAGGTTCTCGAAGCGATAGTAAGCCGTATTCCCGCCCCGAAAGGCGACGACAACGCGCCGTTGCAGGCTCTGATTTTCGACTCTGTATTCAATCCGTTCCGCGGTGTAATCGCGTATTTCCGCGTCTTCAACGGCAAAATCCGCAAGGGCGAGATGGTGAAGTTCTTCAACACCGGCAGCGAATACGACGCCGACGAGGTCGGAGTTCTCAAACTCAAACTTTCGCCGCGCGACGAAATCTGCGCCGGCGACGTGGGCTACATCTGCTCCGGCATCAAGAATTCGCGCGACGTAAAGGTCGGCGATACGATTACCTCCGTCGCAACACCGTGCAAGGAGGCGATTGCCGGATTCGAGGATGTGAAACCTATGGTCTTCGCTGGTGTCTATCCCGTCGAAGCCGACCAGTACGAGGATTTGCGCGCATCGCTCGAAAAACTGCAACTCAACGACGCGTCGCTCACGTTCGAGCCCGAAAGTTCGCTTGCACTCGGATTCGGTTTCCGCTGCGGATTCCTCGGACTGCTCCACATGGAAATCATACAGGAGCGGCTCTACCGCGAATTCGACATGGACGTCATCACGACCGTGCCGAACGTTTCGTACCGAATCACGACCACCTCTGGCGACACGGTCGAGGTACACAACCCGTCGGGACTGCCCGAAATCACGCGAATCGCCAAAATCGAGGAGCCGTACATTCTCGCGCAGATTATCACCAAGACTGATTTTCTGGGTAACGTACTGAAACTGTGCATCGACAAACGCGGCGTGATGAAAAATCAGACCTACATCACGCAAGACCGCGTGGAGGTCAATTTCGAAATGCCGCTGTCGGAAATCGTATTCGATTTTTACGACAAACTCAAAAGCATATCCAAGGGCTACGCCTCGTTCGACTATCACCGCACGGGATACGAGCAGAGCAAACTCGCGAAACTCGACATTCTGCTCAACGGCGAACCAGTCGATGCGTTGTCGTCGCTGATTTACGCCGACCATGCCTACGATTTCGGTCGCAAGATGTGCGAGAAACTGAAAGAACTGATTCCGCGCCAGCAGTTCGACATCGCGATTCAGGCGGCAATCGGCTCGAAAATCATCGCCCGCGAAACCGTCAAGGCGGTGCGCAAGGACGTTACCGCGAAGTGCTACGGAGGCGATATTTCGCGTAAGCGCAAACTCCTCGAAAAGCAGAAAGCCGGCAAGAAACGAATGCGCCAGATAGGTTCTGTGCAGGTTCCGCAATCGGCATTCCTCGCGGTTTTGAAAATGGATTAAACGAAATTGTGCCGTTTTGTGGTTATGTAAACGGATTTTTTGTAATTTTGCATCGTTCGGATACGGATTGCAATGCACGGAATCGAACGAATAAGTGTGCGGGAGTAGCTCAGTGGTAGAGCATCGGCTTCCCAAGCCGAGGGTCGCGGGTTCGAACCCCGTTTCCCGCTCAAAGTTATACCTATTTTACTGATATTTTCTTACTATAAGAATTGAAATATTCTGCGAACCGTTTTGCGTTATAGTAATTACTAATTTGAAACGATTCGTTCAATCCCCTTTCACTCCATAAATCGATTCTTCCATATTGGCAAACTGGAATTTGATAGTTGTTTTTAAATCTTAAATCGGGAGATCCATCTTTATTAGATTTAGACCAAGCATAATATAATATTTTCGAATCTTCTGGAACTTGTTCTGTCTCTACAAAACGAACTTCTGAGAAACATAATTTAATATCATTAAATTCAATAATACTAAATTTTTTAGACATATCAAGGACCAATACAAAAGATGGATATATAAATATAGATATCCTAAAATTTGATATTACCAGCGGGTTAAATGAGGATTTAATAATATCTAATGATTTATTGACAGAAAACTCAGCCCATTCCTTATTTATAGCCATACCAAATGCAGTACGTTCTCTTACTCGATCAATATTATAGAATGAACTTACACTCCATATTTTACAACTATCACATAGGTTATTGAATCCATTACATAAATTATTGTATTCGGACTTAACCGAATTTTCTAACGAAATATCTATATCAACAAAACAATGGTCCAGATCTTTATTTAATTCTACCAAATATCTATTTTTCTCTTTTAAACTATTACCAAACCTCTTGATAAAAAAGCCGATAATACATAATTTAGAAATGATATTCAAAGCATAAAAAATAAAAATCTTTGTTTTTAGTGAACATATTTCTGATTTAATCTCTATTCGTTCTTGATAACATTTTTGAAGGATATCTTGTA
Organism: uncultured Alistipes sp.; assembly: GCA_905213895.1. Lineage (GTDB taxonomy): Bacteria > Bacteroidota > Bacteroidia > Bacteroidales > Rikenellaceae > Alistipes. The sequence continues at coordinate 24,664 of CAJMKE010000011.1, read as the reverse complement.
GTTCGCTTAAATTAGTAGAGGTTAAATTTTCTATATCTTGAGATTTTATTTCCACCGGCTGATAATCTAGAATAAATTGATTACCATTCATATGAAAATTTTCGACTTTAATATAATCAAAATTAGGTTTGGGACTAAGTTTTACTCTATCATATATCCCCGTACCAGGGATTCCGTAATTGAAATATACCCCTTTTGCACCCAAAGTAACACTTGCGCCACGGACGCCAATAGATGTACTTATACCAGACTTGCTAATATTCAATTTTACTCCCGGAAAAATTTTTACGCGTCTACGGAATTTCATATTCTATTATTATTTATTTAGGTGAATACAAATATACTACAAATAAACTATTATACAATTATAAGTACTGTCAACCTAAAAATTTTATTTTTATCAAATAAACCTTGTATCGTAATTAATTAAAAATTGGTCAACAACGATTAAGCAGACCTTTGCGAATAAAGAACCTCTTAAACTTAAAATATCCAATGTGTAATATTCTGCAAATGACGATTTTTTCAAAAAAATGCCCGAAACCGATTGCAGATATAAAAATTTACCCTATATTTGCACTCGCATTCAGCAAAAGAACGGTGCGTTAGTTCAGCTGGTTAGAATACGTGCCTGTCACGCACGGGGTCAGGGGTTCGAGTCCCCTACGCACCGCAGACGAAGAAACGAGACGGTTATCGCAACCGTCTCGTTTTCTTTTTATCGCAATCGGACGGGCTGCGTCATTACAAAAGTTTTTTGTTCAAAAATTTCAGAATCAAATTCCAATTATCGTTTGAGTCGATTCACTACGCCGACTGAATACGCATAAATGTACAGCCCCGAATATTACAAGATATTCGGGGCTGTAAAGCATAAACGCCAATATTATTCTTTCGATTTTATAAGTTCTGTTTTCTCGGAATTGAGATTGGCTGTAAAGTACATGAATACACTCAACATTACGAACAATACGAGCGATCCTGCAAGCATGGCATATACCTCCATTTGAAGCAATATATAATTGACGATATACACAAAAGCGACAAACCCGCCCAACAGATATGCGCTACGGTTTTTAAGAATCGCGCGGAAATACTGCATAAGGGCGACTGTTGTCATCGTCGCAGCTATCAGATAAGCGAATCCGAACACTACAAACTCAGAGAATGAGAAAAGGAGCGAATAGAACAATACGAGCGACAAGCCTATCACGGCATATTGAATTACATTAATCTCTTTACGAGTAATCAATTCCACCAGTAATCCGACAACGAACACAAGGGTAATAATCAGCAAACCGTAATCAACCGAGCGGGCGGACTGCTGGTATGAATCTGCCGGATTGATAAATTTCACGCCGACTGCACAATTGTCGTTATCTCGATTGATTTTAAGAAGCCTCCATGTCGCATAGAACCCGTCATCGCTGACATCGCGTGTTTGCGGAAGATAATCGCCCTGAAAACTCGGGTGCGGATAAGAGGAATTAATGCATACAGCAGTTTCATCACCTTCCATACGGAATTTTAATGACTCCGTACCTTTCAGATGCACGGTTATCGCGAAATCTATTTCACTGTCGTCCTTAATACTATGCGGCAGTTCGATGTCGGTTTGCACAGACGCGACACCTCCTCTTTCTAAATTGTATGACTTCTCGCCTAATTTTATCGGTGAGATTGAGGTTATTCCTTTTACATCATCTATATGTATTTTTATGCTTTGTCGAACGGCAGACAAAGCATCTTTCCTAACCGGCAACTTACCGGTTATCTCAATAGTCGAGTTATAGACAATCACATCATAAATAGAACGATGCAAGATATCGGTGGTTACATTGACTTTATAATCCAATTCACTCGGACAGATAGTTTTGGTTTGCAGCGAAGCGGAGCCATCCGACTGTTCCGTTACAACTGTATAATAAAGTATCGGTCCTCCGACGATTTGTTTGCCGGCAAAACTTTTTGACACATTATCAATCACCTGTATCTTCGCCATCTCTCTGTTGCTAATGACATTGTCAATCATCGCCAACGGAATGAGCAACATTAGCGATATTATTACGACAATACTGACTTTAATTGCCCAATGCTTTGCATTGGAATTAGTTTCGACTTTCATTAGGTTATTCGATATTATTTAAGATTAGAGATATAATTCGTCGCAAATTTACAATAAATAATTTATTAAATGTTATCCGACGAAACATTTGCCATTAATAAATAATTTTCATAACTTGCTGCCGCTTTTCTGTTAGGTTAGGTTGAATCGTTTTTTCCGTTGTCGAAGCAGTAATACGACAAATTTTCATTTAACTTTTCGGACTCGCAGCAAACATTTATTTTATTTATCTTATTAAAGGTTTTAGGTTATGAGAAAATTAAATTCGTTCTCGGTTGCATTTGCAGCCGCGCTCGCATGTTGCATGATTTCGTGCGACAAATCGGAAAATGAAGGCGGGGATGAACCGGAACAGCCCGCGAAAACGGCTGTGGTTTATGTAACCGGCAACAACACGGAAACAGGCGTTTACTGGAAAAATTCGGAGCCTTCCGTACTGAAAGGCGTATCCAACGACAAATTCACCCAAGGAAAGGCGATTGCCGTAAACGGCAGCGACGTATATGTCGCAGGATGGGAGACCAAACTGGCTGTCGTATGGAAGAACGGCGAGCCTACCGCATTGTCCGACAATACGCAGGACGCATCGGCGAATGCAATCGCGATTTTCAACGGCGATGTCTATGCCGCAGGATACGACGGCGGCAGCGCGGTCCTCTGGAAAAACGGAGTGGCGACCGTTCTGACCGGCAAATTCGAGTCGGGACGCGCAAACGCAATCGCAATCACCGAATCGGGCGACGTATATGTCGCCGGACACAAGAACTATTCAGCCTGCATCTGGAAGAACGGCGAGCCGACGGTTATCGGCAACAAATATTCGGATTCGGAGATAAACTCCATCTTTATCGACGGAAACGACGTCTATGCTGCGGGTTATATCGAGTACGACGCGGCATTCTGGAAGAACGGCGAAGCGACGATGCTGACCGACGATTCGTTCGGAGCATTGGCGCGCTCGATATACGTGTCGAACGGAGATGTATACGTCGCCGGATGCTCCGAGGATAAACCGGTACTCTGGAAAAACGGCGCAATCTCCGTATTGGCAGAGAGCGAATCATACGGACACGCTTACGGCGTTGCCGTCCACGGCAGCGATGTATATGTCGTGGGAACGGACGACAAAAAGGCGGTTCTCTGGAAAAACGGCGAAGGTTCGACATTCAAGGAGGACAAGAAAGGTCCCGTCTGCTGGGCGATATGCATGGCGGAGGAGTAAATCCGCCGACAATTACGCGTACAAGTCCTTAACGTCTTTTCCGGCTTTAAGGACTTTTTAATTTTCACGAGCCCCGAACAACATCTTGAAATTTTGACTAATTTTGCGGCGTCTAAAACGGTTGGGATATGATGGGAGAAGGAAAAGAGAGACTTTGGACGCGGAACTACATATTCGTCTGCATCGCGGCATTCATGATGGCATTCTCGTTTTTTATACTCGTGCCGACACTGCCGTTTTACCTCAAATCGGTTTTCGGCATAGGTCATACGATGATTGGCGTCGTTCTGTCATGCTACGTGGTGGCGGTGTTGAGCGTCCGTCCGTTCGCAGGGTTCATCGCCGACATGCTGCCTCGCAAGAAAGTATACATAACGGCATACGCACTGTTCGTCGCGACGTTCCTCGGCTACTTCTTCGTTACCTCGTCGCTCGCGATGTTCATCGTGCTGCGAATCCTCCACGGCTTCACGTTCGGAACGCTGACGACCACCGGTAATACGCTCGTAATCGACGTAATGCCGTCGTCGCGCAGAGGCGAGGGATTGGGCTATTTCGGCGTAATGGGCAATCTCGCAATGGCATTCGGACCCATGACCGGTCTTTTCATCATCGAATCGGGCGACTACACCGTACTCTTTTCGACCTCACTCATTACGGGTATCATCGGATTCATATTCGCCGCATCGGTAAGACCGCCGAAAAAAGCGGTCGCCGAACGCCCGTCGAAGGTAATATCGTTGGACAGATTCATCCTCACGAGCGGCATTCCCGCCTGCATTTCGCTGTTCATGCTGTCGATTCCCTACGGCATGACGACCAACTACATCGCCATGTACGCAATCGAATCGGGAATAACCTCCAATTCGGGTCTGTTCTTTTCAGTCATGGCTGCCGGTCTCATCGCATCGAGGCTTAATTCCGGACGCAGGGTAGACCGCGGCTTCATCACACAGACAATCCGTCTCGGCATAATGATAGCCCTCGTAGGGGCAGTCGGCGAGGTGTCGTTATCGGCAGTCGCGGCATGGAGCATCGCTGCGGGATATGCCGTATACTTCATCTCGGCATTCCTGTTCGGCTACGGTTTCGGAACGATGTTCCCTGCATTCAACACGCTGTTCATCAATCTTGCGCCCAACTCGATGAGGGCGACCGCCAATGCAACCTATCTTACCGGCTGGGACGTCGGCATCGGCTGCGGAATGCTCGTCGGAGGAATGCTGTCCGAATACGGCTACGCCTACTGTTATGCCGCAGGGGTCATCCTCATATCGCTCTCGCTCTTATTCTTCATCCGACGCGTAACGCCGCACTTCGCTGCACACAGATTAAGATAGAACGGCAGGAAAATTGCCGTAACCGTATCTCAAAAAAAGATACAGTTATGGCAACAACCAAATTCAAAGGCGAACCCGTATCATTGGCGGGTGAATTCGTAAAGGTCGGCGCAAAAGCCCCCGATTTCAAACTCGTAAAGACGGACTTGTCGACCGTCTCGCTCGGCGATTTCAAGGGCAAACGAGTAATCCTGAACATATTTCCGAGCCTCGACACGAAAGTGTGCGCTATGTCTGTGCGCCAGTTCAATTCACGCGCCGCATCGCTGCCCGACACGGTAATAATCGCCGTTTCGCGAGACCTTCCGTTCGCTCACGAACGGTTCTGCACGACGAACGGCATAAATAACGTGGTTCCGGCATCCGACTTCCGCAATTACGGTTTCGCCGAAGATTACGGCGTAGCGATGAAAGACGGTGCGCTCGCAGGATTGCTCGCCCGGGCAGTCGTAGTCATCGACAAAGACGGCAGGGTGGCATACACCGAACTCGTACCGGAGATAACGCAGGAACCCGACTACGACAAGGCGATAGAATCGCTCAAAGTACATTAAAAGCCGAAGGGCAATGATACCAAAAGGGGTCGAACTCATAAGAATCCGACCCGTTCCGTTATCCGCAATGCGATTACTCGCACTTATCCCCGTATATTTCGTTGAGCAACCTCGCAAGGCGCAGACCCGCCGCCAGGAAACGCTTCTCGATTATCGGCGTATAGTAGGCGACATACCCGAACGAGACTTTCGTCTTCGCCGGCGTATTTATATATATGTCCGTGGCTATTTCCTGACTCTCTTTCAGCCAGTCTATCGGCTCGCCGGTCGCTATCGCCGCCTTATCCTCCGGCGGACACAGGCGGTCGAGTTGCTGCTGCCATTCGGTGTAACTCCATTTGTGCGAGAATTCGACAAGGTCTGTATCCCAAATCGAATGCAGTTTCTTGTCGCGACCGAAGAACTTAATCATGATTTTGTTTCCGCCCAAATCGCTCAAATGTCCGGCATGCATCGGCGCATGGATGTCGCCGACAAGATGTATCAGAAAACGCAGATTGATATTCTCCTGCTCCGGCGTCAGTTTTCCGCTTTTGAGTTTCCCGACAATATCATCGATTGCTACCACGGCGTCGCCGCGCTCGTTCTTCTCCATCGATTCATACGTGTACCCCTTATCTACATTGGCGTAATGCCACGTTTTTGTATAGCGGTATTCGGGAGTATGGCTCGCATTGTCCATCCAGTTGGCATAGTAGACGAGCGAATGGTTGCCCAACGCCTTTACCACCTTTCGATACACATCCGGTGTCAGATTGCATTCGGCGATATAGGCGATTGTATCGTGTCCTTTCTGCCCCCAGCCGAAAGATGTCAGGTTCACCGCGACGGCACAAACCAGAATCAACAGTCTTTTCATAGTCGGCAGGTTTTACTGATTCATCGTGGCGAGGAACTCCTCGTTCGATTTCGTCATGTTCATCTGCTTTTGGAGAAACTCCATCGCCTCCACGGTCGTCATGTCCGACAGGTATTTGCGAAGCACCCACGTGCGGTTCATAACCTCTTTCGAGAGCAGCAAATCCTCGCGGCGGGTACCCGAAGCGACCACATCGACGGCAGGGTATACTCGCTTGTTGGCGAGTTTGCGGTCGAGTTGCAACTCCATGTTACCCGTTCCCTTGAACTCCTCGAAAATCACCTCGTCCATCTTCGAACCGGTATCAATCAACGCCGTAGCGATAATCGTGAGCGAACCTTTCTCCTCCGTATTTCGCGCCGCGCCGAAGAAACGCTTCGGCTTGTGCAGCGCATTCGCATCGACACCTCCCGAAAGCACCTTTCCCGATGCCGGCTGCACCGAGTTGTAGGCACGTGCAAGACGGGTTATGGAATCGAGCAGAATCACCACGTCATGACCGCACTCTACCATTCGCTTCGCCTTTTCGAGTACCATCTCGGCGACCTTCACGTGCCGCGTCGCCTGCTCGTCGAATGTCGATGCTACCACCTCCGCCTTCACGTTGCGCGCCATCTCGGTAACCTCCTCCGGACGCTCGTCGATAAGCAGAACTATCATGTATACCTCCGGATGGTTGTCGGCTATGGCGTTTGCGATTCCCTGCAACAGCACGGTCTTACCGGTTTTCGGCTGCGCGACAATCAGCGCACGCTGACCCTTGCCGATAGGCGAGAACAGGTCTACCACACGGTTGGACAGAGTATTGTGTCCGTTGCCAGTCAGATTGAATTTCTCGCTCGGGAACAGTGGTGTCATGAACTCGAACTGCACCCGGTCGCGGATGAACTCGGGGTCGAGACCGTTGATTTCGGTAACGCGCACGAGCGGGAAGTATTTCTCGCCCTCCTTCGGCGGACGGATGATTCCGCATACCGTATCGCCCGCTTTCAGACCGAACAGTTTGATTTGCGACGGCGAAACGTAAATGTCGTCCGGCGAGTTCAGATAGTTGTAGTCCGCCGAGCGCAGAAAGCCGTATCCGTCCGGAATGATTTCCAACACGCCCTCACCGATAATCTCCGCGGCAAAATCATCCTTGGTGATTACCTTGTCGTCTTTCTGTTCGTTCGCTGCCGATGCGTCGATGTTCTCCTCCTCGACATCGGGCATTTCATCCACAATCTCTTCCGCCGCCGTCTTCGCTTCCGGCTCTGCCGCAACCTCCGGCAACACCGGCTGAACGGCATTCTTCGGCTTGCGACCTCTGCGCTTCGGAGCGACAGGCACTTCCGCCACCGTTGTGTCAGGTTTTGACACAGTCTCCGCCGGAGCATCCGCAACGGCGACAGCCGCCGTCTCCTCGCTCTTGCGCGGCGTATTCCCGCCGACCTTCACGCCCGAAACCCGCGGACGCCGTCCGCGTTTAGGACGCTCTTCGCTTACCGTTTCAGACGACGTTTCCTGCTCACCCCCAGCGACATTGTCGCCGGCGATTTTCGCTATAATCTCTTTTTTGGACAAGCCCGTGATTTCCAATCTGAGTGCTTTCGCTATTTCGCGGAGTTCCGCAACCGTTTTGCCTTCCAAGGCAACTAATTCCTGCATATCTTTCTTTTTCGTTATACGTCTTTATTGATTTACCGGTCGACCGGACAGCCGACCTTCAATGACGATGCAAATATAATACATATTTTTCAAATTTTCCCAATAAAATATTCGAATTATAACCGAATATGCGTATTACAATTCAAGATTGCAACCATTATCGCATATCCGGTTACGATTATAATGACAAAATGCGGACATAGCAAAACCCAATACCGTAAGATACACGATATTGGGTTTTCGTTTCGTACTCGGAGCGGGAATCGAACCCGCACGGACATTGCTGTCCACAGGATTTTAAGTCCGGCGTGTCTACCTATTCCACCATCCGAGCCACTGCTTCGCACATGCGAAAGCGATGCAAATGTAGCACTTTATATCGGATTATCCAAATTGGGAATCGATATACTCCACAATTTCCGACACCGAGCGCGGGTCGAACCACTTTATCCCGACATCGCGACCGAACCACGTAATCTGCCGTTTGGCATAACGCCTCGAATTGCGTTTTATCAACTCCACCGCTTCGTCAAGCGAGATTTTGCCGTCGAACATCTCGAACATCTCGCTGTAACCGACGGTATGCAGCGAGTTGCACCCGCGATACGGCAGCAGCGCACGGGCTTCCGCCTCCAATCCGGCATCAATCATCGCATCCACGCGGCGGTTGATTCGGTCGTAAAGCACGTCGCGCGGCATCGCCGTACCTATTTTTATAATATCGAAGTCCCGCTTCTTGCTCGTCCCCGTGCGGAACGAAGAGTAGGGCAGTCCAGTCCTGCGGCAAACCTCCAATGCCCTCAAAACCCGTGCGGGATTGTTCAGGTCGGCTTTTTCGCAGTAGACAGGGTCGAGCCGCTTCAACTCTTCGACGAGTTCTCCGAGCCCGTTCTCCTCATACCGTTTCATCAGGGCGTCGCGCAACTCCTTGTCCGCCTCCGGCAAATCGTCCATCCCTTCGCACAGTGCCTTTACGTACAGACCCGAACCGCCTACGGCAACTACCGTTTCCGAACGTCCGAACAACTCGTCGAGCAATTCCAACGCCCGTTTCTCGAACTCACCGCAATTAAACTCCTGCGTTACATCGAAACATGCAATAAAATGATGCTCGACGGCTTGCAACTGTTCGGGAGTCGGCTGCGCCGTACCGACAGCCATGCCTTTATATATCTGACGCGAATCGGTCGATATGATTGGTGCATTGTAATGGCGGGCAATCCCGATACTCAAATCGGTTTTGCCCGAACCGGTAGCACCTACAATAACGATAAGACGCCGTTTAGTACTCATCGTCGTAGTTGTCGTCGCCTTCGAAATCGCCGAATTCGCCCATCATCTCGTCGAAAATCGAGCCTTCGTCGGAGCGAACGGCATCGGGGTCGTACTGGTCCGGTACGGGAGCATTCTCGAACGCGACGCGCGGATACGAAAACTCGGGATTAGGCTCGGAGGCATTCACGAGTTCGATATAGTATGCACGGTCGGCGAACATATCGAATTGATAGATAAGACGGTTGTTCTCGGCGATGACCAGTTCGGCTATCGTAACATCCGACATCGGAATCGGTGCGACCTCCGAATCGTTGCTGCCCATATCCATCAGCGTAAACTCGCGCAATCTGTTCCAGTGGTCATCCGCCGTAAAAAACGAAGCGATGCAGTTGTCGTAACCGAGCGATTCGATAATGAAATCGTGCAATCCAGCCAAAGTCATCTCCGGCATCACCTCGAAATCGCGAACGAAATTGTCGTTTTCGTCGCTGAGCATTCTGAATTTAAGAATCATGACAAAAGGTTTCTTTTACGACAAAGATACGAATAAGTCGAGTGCAAAGCAAAATTTATTTTCCCAAAAGGACAAATGCGGCAAATTGTCCCATTAAGGACTTTAACGACCTTAAAGTCCTTATCATTTATTTGAATTCCGCTGCCGCAATCTTTATCATTGTTTTTTGTATATTTGTATCGTTTTACGCAACGATACGAAACCGATGAAACCTTCGACTGTCAAAACCATCATAACTACTGCATTTGCAACGCTATCCGCACTCACCGCCGTTTCGCAGAATTTGGCGAATGACGAGTTGAAATGCGAAATCGGCGGCATGCTGACGAGAATTGCCGAACGCGAAATAAGAAGATGTCCGGTAAAGGTGTCGTCCATATCCGTAAGAAAAGGCAGACTGCGCATCAATACGTCGATTTCGATGTCGTACTATCCGATTCGGGAAGACCGCCTGCAAGCCGTATACGATTCGGTGCGCACATTGCTGCCCCCGAAATACTGCCGATATGAAATCGAAATCGTCTCCGACGGCAAACCGCTCGACGAACTGATTCCGTTCTATTACCGCTCCTCCGTGCGAGGCGAAAAGACATTCACCTACGAGCCGAAATGCCGGCAACTCGTAAGCAGGGAATCCCGTCCGTTCGAGATAACCGACGGGCTCGAAGGTCGCCACATCGCATTATGGCAGAGCCACGGCAGATACTTCGACCAGAAGAAAAACGAATGGTGCTGGCAAAGGTCGCTGCTATGGCAAACGGTCGAGGATTTGTTCACGCAGAGTTACGTTCTGCCGTATCTCGTTCCGATGCTCGAAAATGCGGGAGCGAACGTCATGCTGCCGCGCGAGCGCGATTTTCAGACCCACGAAATGATAGCCGACAACGACGGCGGCGTAGACTGCGGCTCTTCATACGCAGAACACGACGGCTTGCAGCACTGGTCTGCGCTCGACATGGGTTTCGCCCACTGCAAAAACACATATCTGTCGGGCGAGAATCCTTTTGCCGACGGCACGAGCAGAATCGCCGCTACGACCGTGGATGGAGAGGAGAGTACGGCGACCTGGCGCGTATCTATTCCCGAAACCGGCGATTATGCAGTATACGTTTCATACCGCAGCCTGCCCAAAAGTGCCGATGACGCGCTCTATACTGTAAGTCATGCCGGCGGAGAGAGCCGATTCAGGGTAAACCAGCGCATCGGCGGCGGCACATGGATATATTTGGGAACATTCAAATTCGCCGAAGGCTGCGACGTACCCGTCGTTTCGCTTTCCAACCGCTCCGCGCGCAAAGGCAGATTCGTCTGTGCCGACGCCGTCAAAATAGGCGGCGGATACGGCAATATAGCCCGCACGGTCTGCGATTCGCTGCGAATCGGCGGCATCGAATATTCGCCTGCGACGAGCGGCATGCCGCGGTATTGCGAAGGCGCAAGATACTGGATGCAGTGGGCGGGTTTCGACCACGATATTTACAGCCCGAAGAACGATGCCGACGACTACAAGGACGACTATATGTCGCGCGGAGAGTGGGTGAATACGCTTATGGGCGGCTCGGAACGCCTTCCAAAGAGAGAGGGACTCGGAATACCGATAGACATGTCGCTCGCATTCCATTCCGACGCAGGCATAACCGACAACGACGACACGATAGGGACGCTCGGCATATTCTACACCAAGTTCAACAAGTGCAAATTCCACGGCAACGTCAGCCGCTACCGCTCTCGCGACCTTACCGACCTGATAATGACGCAGATTACGAACGACATCCGCAGCGGATTCGACCCCGAATGGACACGCCGCGGGATGTGGAACCGTTCCTATTTCGAAGCGCGTGTTCCGTCCGTGCCTGCAATGCTGCTCGAACTGCTGTCGCATCAGAACCTCGCCGACATGCGCTACGGACACGACCCGAATTTCAAGTTCACTGTCTCGCGTGCAATATACAAAGCCATATTGCGCCATATCTCGGCACAATACGGCACCCCGTACTGCGTCGCGCCGCTGCCGGTCGAGGCATTCTCGACCCGAATATCGGGCGATGACGAAGTAACGCTCGCGTGGTCGCCCGTCTGCGACTCTCTGGAAGCGACAGCCAAACCGAAGGCATACGTATTATATACGCGCATCGGCGACGGAGGATTCGACAACGGACGGATAATAAACGATACCACGGTCGTTGTCAAGCAGAAAAAGTCGGTCATATACAGTTACAGAGTAACTGCCGTAAACGGCGGCGGCGAGAGTTTCCCGAGCGAGACGCTGGCAGCGTGCATATCGGACGGTGCCGACCGCAAAGTAATGGTCGTAAACGGATTCGACCGACTGTCAGCCCCCGCGAGCGACAAATCTGGATTCCACAACGATTTCGACAGCGGCGCGGCATATCTGCGCGACGTCGCGTTTATCGGCGAACAGCGCGTTTTCGACACGGAATTGAGACGCGAGAAGAACGACCGCAAGGCTCTCGGGGCATCGTACACCGACCGACAGGGCAGAATCGTCGGCGGCAACACGTTTGACTATCCGTATCTTTACGGCAAAAGTCTTGTAAAAGCCGGCTGTTCGTTCGCATCATCAAGCGTCCGCGCCGTCGAACGTTCCGGATTCGGTTTATCGCAATACGACGCCGTAAACCTCATATTGGGCAAGCAGCGCGCGACACGGGCGGGATGCGGCAAACTTCCGCCGAGATACAAATGCTTCACAACAGTGTTACAATCAGTTATTGCCGATTATCTCAACCTCGGCGGTGCATTGTTCGTATCTGGCGCATATTTGGGAACCGACCTGTTCGACAGTTGCGAATCGCGGCAGAGCGACATCGATTTTGCGAAAAATATGCTGCATTTCGATTTCATAACCGCCAAAGCCTCGCGCACTCCGACCGTTACGACGGATTTGCGGAACAATCCGTTCAGGCTGACGCCGAAGAATTACACGTTCTGCGCCGAATATTCGCCCGAATGCTACACCGTAAACTCCACCGATGCGATAGCGGCGGCAGGCGAGGGGGCATACGAAATGATGCGGTATCCGGGCAGCGGACTGCCTGCGGCGGTAGGTTATCGCGGAGCGTATTCGACATTCGTTATGGGATTTCCGTTCGAATCCATAACCGATGAAGGCGCACGCGACATATTGATTAACGACATAATGAAATTCCTGAAACCCAACGAACCATAAAACCTTATCTCCATGAAAAAATTAACATTGTTGATTGCATCGCTGTTCGTCATGGCGAATGCGCACGCTGCAAACCGCAGCATAGACATAATCCCCAAACCCGCATCGGTAAAAGCCGTTGCAGGTTCGTTCGTCGTTACCGCCGATACTCCGATAGTCGTCGGAAGCGACGACCTGACATCCGCTGCCGGAATATTCGCCGAGGACATGAAGACCGATTTCGGCAAACCGCTTGAAATAACGGATGCGAGCAGGAAAAAATCGATACGCCTCGCATTGTCGTCATCGCTGAAAGACGAGGAATACACCTTGAATATCGGCAAGTCGGGCATCGCAATCGCCGGCGGCTCGCCGAAAGCCGTATTCTACGGATTGCAGAGCCTGAAACAGTTGATAGTCGCAGGACAGCACACTGGCAAAGGCGTGAAACTGCCTGCTGTGTCAATTAGTGACACACCGTTTTTCGGTTATCGCGGCGCGATGCTCGACGTCTGCCGCCATATATTCTCGGTAGATGAAGTGAAGAAATATATAGACATACTCGCGCTGCACAAAATCAACCGTTTCCACTGGCATCTCACCGACGACCAGGGCTGGCGAATCGAGATAAAGAAATATCCCGAACTCTCCCGAATCGGTGCCATGCGCAGCGAAACCCTCGTCGGCAGATACCGCCATTCGACCGAATACGACGGCAAGCCATACGGAGGCATATTCACGCAGGACGAAGTCCGCGAAATAGTCAAATATGCGGCTGACAGATACATCGAGGTAATCCCCGAAATCGAAATGCCGGGACACGGCGTCGCAGCATTGGCGACCTATCCGTGGCTCGGATGCAGCGGCGGACCGTACGACGTCCGCACGACATGGGGCATAAGCGAGGAGGTATTCTGCGCCGGAAAGGAGAGTACGTTCGAATTTCTGGAAAACGTTTTGGCGGAGGTAATCGAACTGTTCCCGTCAGAATACATTCACATCGGCGGCGACGAATGCCCCAAGAAGGCATGGAAGGCGTGCGAATTATGCCAGAAGAGAATCGCCGACGAAGGGCTGAAAGACGAAGCGGAATTGCAGAGTTACTTCATGAAGCGCATCGAAAAGTGGCTCAACGCACACGGTCGCCGCGTAATCGGCTGGGACGAGATTTTGCAGGGTGGAATCACCAAAAGCGCGACAATCATGTCGTGGCGCGGGACGAAAGGCGGCATTGCAGCAGCCAAACTCGGCAACAAGGTCATTATGGCACCGAACACGCATTGTTATATCGACTACTATCAGACATACAATCCCGTAGAGTACGGAGAGCCGCTCGCCAACGGTCGCAGACCTGTTCCGGTAGCGAAAGTCTATTCGCTCGACCCGTATGCGGGGCTGAACCCGGAGGAGCAGAAATACATCACGGGGGTGCAGGTGAATCTGTGGACGGAATACATATCCGATTTCGACCATGTCCAGCACATGCTTCTGCCGCGTCTGGCGGCACTCGCCGAGGTCGGATGGTCCTACGACCGCAAGGATTACGAAGATTTCAAGGCTCGCCTTCAAGTGTTGCGAAAAGTGTACGACCGCGACGGCTATAAATACGCGCCTTATTTCTTCAACGGAATAGAATAACAATCATTAAACATATATAGATATGTCATTGGAAAAAGAGATTTCGAAAGGCATCATGGATGCCATGAAAGCAAAAGACACTGTAAGGCTCAGCGCGCTGCGCAACATCAAGAAATTCATAATCGAGGCTAAAACGGCAGGTACTTCGGTAGACGAACTGCCGGATGCCGACGTAATCAAGATTATCTCCAAACTCGCCAAGCAAGGTACCGACTCCGCAGAACTCTACAAGTCGCAGAACCGCCAAGACCTCGCCGACGAGGAGTTGGGACAGGTAGCCGTCATGCAGGAGTATCTGCCGAAGCAGATGACCGCCGAGGAACTCACCGAGGCTGTAAAGGCGATAATCGCCGAAACCGGCGCGACATCCATGAAAGAGATGGGCAAGGTTATGGGAATCGCATCCAAGAGCCTCGCCGGCAAAGCCGACGGCAAGGAGATTGCCGCCAAAGTCAAAGAGTTGCTGTCGTAGGATGATGCACTTGTCGCCGCACACGCTCAAAACCGCATCGATGCCCATGGGAATGGTCGTCGGTGCGCTTTTCTGTCGCCAGATATCCGCCATCGACGAATGGAGCGGACACATGCTCACGCCGTCGCTCATTTTTCTGATGCTGTTTTTCACGTTCTGCCGCGTAGACGTCCGCAAAATGCGACCGAGCATGATGCACGTATGGCTGCTCGCAACGCAGATGATAGGCTGCATCGCAATATATTACGCACTGTTGCCACTGAACACAGTCGTCGCACAGGGTGCGATGATATGCGTACTCGCCCCGATAGCCATGGCGGCGGTAGTCATCGGCGGAATGCTCGGTGCCAATATCGAAACCATGGCGGCTTACAGCCTGATATGCAATCTCGCGACGGCACTGCTCGCACCGGTAATAATCTCGTTTACCGGAAGCGGCGAATGCTCGCTGTGGCAGATACTGTCGAAAATAGCACCTCTGCTCATCGCTCCGTTCGTCGCAGGACAGTTCTGCCGGCTATGCGTAAAACCGGTAGGCAGATGGGTTGCCGACCACAGCAGGGTATCGTTCTACCTTTGGCTCGTCTCGCTCGCCGTCATCATCGGTCGGACGACGGTGTTCATCATCGACCACGGGACTGCCGAAAGCGGAACCGAAATAATGCTGGCGGCAGTCGCATTTGCAATCTGCATCGCCCAATTCGCATTGGGGCGGTTCATCGGCTCGCGCTACGGCGACCGCATCGCGGGAGGGCAGTCGCTCGGACAGAAAAACACGGTATTGGCGGTATGGATGGCGCAGTCGTTCCTCAATCCGTTGTCGAGCGTCGCCCCGACAGCCTACATTGTCTGGCAGAACATGGTAAACTCGTATCAGATTTATAAAAAGGGGGATATATGATTTCTTCCGACATTTAACCTTTCAGACGGATGTGTATCATTTAATACGGTATGAAACAATATCGAACCGTACTTAATGATACTGCAATGAAATCGTGTACCGTCATCAAATCGTTTTTCACCGTCGCAATGCTGTCGGCGGCAGCATGTTCCGACGACAATGATAATACTGCCGCACCGGACACTGCGGCGGATAATGTGCAACAATCCGTCATCGAGCAAATCGCATCGCAAATGGTGTTCGTCGACGGCGGGACTTTCATGATGGGACAGACTGTCGTTCAGCCGGCATTCTCGGATAATACGACGACACGTGCCGCATCGGACAGCGAAGACGACGACTCGCCGCGCGCCGACGAACTTCCCGCCCACGAGGTAACCGTATCGGATTTTTATATCGGCAGATATGAGATAACGCAGGCTCAATGGTCAGCCGTCATGTGCGGACAGAATCCGAGTTACTTTCACGGAGACGACCTTCCGGTTGAGAGCGTAACCTGGAACGACATACAGGCATTCCTCGCAAGACTCAACGATTTGACGGGAGAAAACTATCGGCTCCCGACCGAAGCGGAGTGGGAATACGCCGCCCGCGGAGGCAGGAAAAGCCTCGGGTATCGATACAGCGGCAGCAACGATATAGACGAGGTCGCATGGTACTCCGACAATTCCCCCGAATCCATTTGTCCGACAGGCGGAAAAAAACCGAACGAACTCGGACTTTACGACATGTCGGGGAACGCTTTCGAATGGGTTTTCGACTGGTACTCGGAGTATACTTCGGATGCACGGGTAAATCCGAAAGGTCCTTCCTCGGGGACATACCATGTTCTGCGCGGCGGCAGTTGGAAACACGGGACTAACGGATGTCGGGTCTCTTTCCGAACGCGTATTCCGACTTATCATCTCAACAAATGCGGATTCCGCATAGCCAAAGGAATCGCTCTCGAAGACTTGCCTTACGACGATGACGATACGGCATCCGATTTTCCGGATTTTTCAAGCGAGATATGGACATCGGGCAGCGTTTCGCTGCCATACCGCAAATGCGTCATGAATATGTCCGACGACACCGAACCGGCTCTCGTAATCTATCTGCACGGCGGCTCGTGCAAGGGAGACGACAATCGCACGCAAATGAAGGAAAAGGCGATAGAGACAATTACCCGATATTTGCTCGACAAAAACATCGCGTCTGTAATGCTCGTCCCTCAATGCCCGAAAAACTCCTCTTGGGGAGGCTCAATGAACAGGGTTCTGAAAGGTCTTATCGACGCCTTTATTCAAAACGGTTCGGCGGACGGCAATCGCATCTACATATTCGGCGGTTCGATGGGAGGCACCGGAACGTGGAGCATGGTTTCGGCATATCCGAACGTATTTGCCGCAGCGATGCCCGTAGCAGGAAATCCGTCAGCATCAGATGCCTCGAAAGTAGCGACCACACCGATATATACCGTTATGGGTACAGCCGATACGGTAATGAATCTTCAAGTCGTAACCGATTTCGTCGAAATGCTGGAAGCGAACAACGGCGAAATACGTTTCGATTCGGAAGATGGATGGACGCACGAGGAGACTTGCGAGCAGAGTTATACCGACGACAGGCTCGACTGGATATTCGGGCATAAGAAACGGTAGCCGCAACCATATTTAACGACACGAACCGCAAATGCGGTTCGTGTCGTTTGTTCATGCCCGCTCTTTTTATTACCTTTGCAGGAAATCGCGAATAAAAATCGGCTTATGAAAATCGGCAATATCGAATTCGGCGAACAATCGGTTTTTCTCGCACCGATGGAGGACGTAACCGACCCGTCGTTCCGCTACATGTGCAAGCGGTTCGGCGCGGACATGGTATATACCGAGTTCATATCATCTGACGGGCTGATTCGCGACGCATGGAAATCGCGGGCGAAACTGAATATCTGCGACTTCGAGCGTCCCGTCGGCATACAGATTTACGGCAACCAGATAGAACCGATGGTCGAGGCCGCCAAGATAGCCGAGAGTGTCGACCCCGACGTTATCGACATCAATTTCGGTTGTCCGATGAAGAAAATCGCCGGCAGGGGAGCAGGCTCGGGAATGATGCGCGATGTTCCGCTGATGGTCGAAATGACACGCCAAATCGTGCAGGCTGTCAATAAACCAGTAACCGTCAAGACCCGGCTCGGCTGGGATGACGAGTCGAAGAACATCGAGGAAATAGCACTGCGGTTGCAGGATGTCGGCATCGCGGCACTGACAATCCACGGACGAACCCGCGCGCAACTGTATCGCGGAGAAGCGGACTGGACGCTTATAGGCAAAGTGAAGAGCAATCCTGCCATCCGTATTCCGATTATCGGCAACGGCGACATAGATTCGGGCGAAAAGGCTAAACTGATGTTCGACCGCTACGGAGTGGACGCCGTGATGATAGGACGGGCGACATACGGCAGACCGTGGATTTTCCGTGAGGTCAAGCACTATCTGCAAACCGGCGAAACACTGCCGCAGCCGAGCGTTGCGGAGCGTGTCGAGATTGCGAAAGAGCATCTTGCGAAATCAATCGAGATAAAGGGCGAAAGGGTAGGAATACTCGAAATGAGACGACATCTGTCCAACTATTTCAAGGGGTTGCCCAATTTCAAGGATACGAGGTTGAAACTCGTAACGCTCAACGACCCCGACGAATTGCAGGCGACCATATCGTCGATAACGGAACGCTGGGGCGATTTCGACGTAAGCGGTTGCGTCCCGCCGTCATTGTCGCACGACATATAAAACCAAAAGCCGCCCGAAAATTTCGGGCGGCTTTCATTATCTCTGCGGCGGTGTCGGCTGTTCTCCGCGAGGTGTCGGATGCTCGCCTCGATTATCACCGTGCGGCTTTCTCGGAGGACGGTTCTCAACAAGAAATATCTTCGACATCTGGTCGGGCGTAAGATAATCCTTGAAAACGCGCATATACTCCTTTTTGCATCGTATTATGTCGGCATCGGCATTGAGCTGCGCCATAACGAGTTTGAACGCTATTTTCTCGTCGATGGTTTCGCCCTTGTACGAATCCATCAGCGTTTTAAGGTCTTTGCGGATACCGCGTATCTCACGCTGATAGGCGGAATAGACCGGAGCGAACTTTTCGAGTTGCTCGTCGGTCATTTCGAGTGCGGTTTTCAAATGCTCGTAACGTTTGGCGATACTGCGGTCCGACGGCTGTTCCGCTCCGCCCTGCGGTGGTGGCGGCATCATACCGCGCGGAGGCTGCGCCATAGCCGAACAAACGGCAATGACGGCAAACATGGAAAGGATAAATTTTTTCATATATAACTCTGTTTTGAAATTTACGGTTTCACAAAAATAAAAAAATTAAACGACATATAATTACATAATCCGCCCAATCGCCGATAATCATTGCCGAATCGACAACCGGACTACAAAGACATTAAAAACTCCATCACATCCGCATCGTCGGGGTAGTCGGTAAGCGACGGATATTGCGCCTGCCCGAACGGCACGGCACGATGGTGAATCGCCGAAGACGATACGACGCACTGCAATCTATCGTCATTCTCCGAAAGCCACTTCGCGACATCCTCCGGCGAATCGTATTCCGCAATATTTATGCGGCTGAGCGACGTCGGAAACCCGGCGGCACCGCGGACGAATACCGCTTCGCCGTTATCGTCGAACCCGACACCGCGCATCGCGAGCATCGCCCGACATTGCAGATAGTTATTGTGATACCCGCGGCACATCTTTCGCGGCGGCAGTCGCAAATCGCAGCCCCGCGGGACGAATACGAGCGACACATTTCGGCAGCCCAATCCGGAATACATAAAAACATCGTCCGCCAGACCGCACAAATCGGCTTCGGTTTCATTGCCCGACAGCACGGCGACCGAATGACGGCTTCCGCGAAGAAGATGCGGGATGTCGGCGAACTCCGCGCCGAAATAGAGGTTGGCACTGTCGCCGCCGGTAGCGATTACGGCGTCCACGGTCTTGCCTTTTTCAAAATATTCGACCGGCAGTTCCGGTTCAATCTCGCGCAACAGCGATACGACATACTCCATAAGCACCGTATCCTTGCTCGAATACTTCACGCACGGGACATTTCCGCTCGCGACGACGCACATCAAATCGAAAAATCCGACGAGCGGAATATTGCCCGCCATGATTATCGCGACCCGCTTGGGTTCATGTGCGGCAAGAGGGTAGTCGGCTAACCATCGTTCGATTTTTTCACGCCGGAGCATCTGACGGCATATCGCATCCACCGCACAACGGATATCGGTCTCGGTGAACCAATTATTAGCCTCTGTCGCACTCTCAATCGCTCTGCGCGAAACGTCGTCCGCTCCGAATCGGTACAGTCTGTCGCCGAGCGCAACAAATATGTCCGTTACACTCTTCATTGCTGCAAATGTACGAAAAAAGAGCATACCGCCGAAGGTATGCTCCCATAATAAATCGATATGTGCCGCAACTACATCTTCACGCAGCGTATCTGCATCGCATTCGCGCGCTTCGACGGATAATTGAGACTGAATTTATTTACGGTTCGCGTCGTCGTCAGGTCGAAATACATGCAGGTGGACTGCTTGCCGTCGTCCGAGCGTCCGGTCGTCCAATAATAGCCCTCCCACGGTTCGGGAACTGACGGATATACGCCGTCCTTATGGTTCATGTTGGTAATGACGCCGTTATAATAACTTCTGTAACCTGCGCCCGTATAGAAATAATTGTTCTGGCCGTCGCTCAGACTCCATCCGAACTGCTTGCGCGCCGTATCCAAATCCTTGGCATCCTCCTCGGCTGACAGCGAAAGTACATCGAAGTCCGCTTTCGACGGAACTCGCCAACCGAACGGACACGGGTCGTAATCGCTCTTCGCGGTATCGCTCCACAAACTGTTGTCGGGCGTATTCAGCCAATCGCCGACACCGTCGCCGTCATCCGTAACGCAGGCGGCATTGGTAATGAATGTCATCGGGTTGGCAACGGCATACTCGACTGTTCCGACAGCCGCACCAGTCTCCTCGAAGCGAACGTAAACCGCGCTTCCCGACGAGCCGTAAATACGTTCGTCGTAATTGTTGGCGCAATCGTAATAGTAAGGGCGGACGAACGGGTCCTTGCGTCCCCACTGATAGTACAATCCGTAGGATGCAAGTATTGCGTCGGTATCGTCGGTCTTTCCGTTGCTGTTGCCGAACGCGCCGAGATTCTTGTTCATATACGATTTGCCGTTCGAATAGGTATCGTACACCGTCAACGGGTTCTCGCTCTCGCGAATCGACCATATATGCCAACTCCATATTATCTCGCCGGTCGAATTGCGGGCTGCGATAACGGCATTTCCGTGCGGAATCACATATTTGCCATCCTCCATGACATATCCGTCGTCATCGCTCAGGCGGTCGATGAAGAACGCAGCCTTTCCGTCGTCGTTCAGGCTCAAATGCTGTATCATTCCCGACCGCGACTGCCACAGCAACTCTACGCTCGCCGTGTCGATGCGCTTGGAACCCGAGCCGGCTATTTTCGCGTCGAACGTATAGAGTGCATAAGGAGTGAATACGACATAGCAGTTGGCGTATTCGCCGTTCTCGTTGAGATTTACCTCGGCGTTATCCAGAATATGGAACGTAAGAACGTATTTGGCGGAATTTCCCTTCTCGGAAACTGCCGATATGTTAGCCGTTCCGGTACGCATGCTCTCGCGCTTCTCGTCATCGTTCGGGTCTTCCGGCGGAGTTATCGTAACGGTGTTAGCCGCTGCGTTCACGACGCACGTCCAGCCTTCGCTGACCGAGGAAACTTCGACGGAGGTAATGTTGTGCTTCGAATACGAAACCGTCTGCGCCGAACCGCCCCACTTGAAGTAGAAGCCCGTCTGCGGGAACGTAACGCGGTACGATTCGTTCTTGTTACAGGAAACCAGTCCTAATATCGCAACGACCAAACACGACAATAATTTCAGTTTTTTCATATATGCAATTTTGTCTTTTATGTCTCTAATCGACAAAGATACTCAAAAAGTCGGTAATATTACAACATTTTCACGCATCAATTCATCCGTTGGGAATAATTGTTGCCAATCTTCGAACGTATTTCAACAACATTTATTATATGGCAAAACAAAAAGTCGAAGTCGGGTCGTCGCAGGCGGAGGCGAAATTCCGAATAACCGTTACAGAGAAAGGTCCGTATCTTGTTTTCGGACGACCGCCATTAGCGCAACAATTCATCGTTCCCAACGCAAGAGGCGAAAGTTGGGAGTTCCGCGAAGGTCGTCATTTCAATACCGACAGCGAACCTACCGCACTGTGCCGCTGCGGAGCATCGGGCAACAAGCCGTATTGCGACGGCTCGCACACCAGCCACAAATGGGACCCCGAACCGTCTTCGCCGCCGGAGGCACTGCTCGACAATGTCGAAATAACGTCCGGCAAGGACATTTCGATAACGGACAACACCAAATATTGTGTCTTCGCACGTTTCTGCGACGCCTACGGCGGTGTATGGTCGCTCACCGAAGCATCGGAAGACCCGCAGGCTCGCGATTTGGCGATTCGGGAGGCATCGATGTGTCCGAGCGGACGGCTGATGGCTTGGGACAAGGGCAGCCAAAAACCCTACGAATACAGATACGAGCCGAGCCTCGGACTGATAGAAGACGAAGCCATTGGAGCGAGCGGCGGTCTGTGGGTTCGCGGCGGAATACGCATCGAACGCGAGAACGGGCAGAATTACGAGATTCGCAACCGCAACGTGCTGTGCCGCTGCGGCATGTCCGCCAACAAGCCGTATTGCGACGGCACCCACGCATCGTTACGCTGGCGCGACGAGATAGAGGAGAACGTGCAGGAGCCGACCGAAAAAGAGAAGGTGTATTAGCGGTGAGGGTAATCGACCGAAGGTTTTAAGGACTTTAAGGTCGTTAATGTCCTCAAAGTCCTTAAAGACATAAAGCGCAATAGTTTTCCAAAAACTATTGCGCTTTCTCTTTACCGGCTATGCAGTTTTATTTCTTCTCCGGTTTAGAGATGGATTCGCGCATCTGGGTGTCAGCCATGATGTTCTTCATCTTGTAATAATCCATTATGCCGAGATTGCCGTTGCGGAACGCCTCCGCCATTGCGAGCGGCACCTCCGCTTCGGCGAGAATCACCTTGGCGCGGGCATCCTGAGCCTTTGCACGGTTTTCCTGTTCGAGAGCGACCGCCATCGCACGACGCTCCTCCGCTTTCGCCTGCGCAATATTCTTGTCGGCATCCGCCTGGTCCATCTGCAACTGCGCACCGATATTCTTTCCGACGTCGATGTCGGCAATGTCGATGGACAGAATCTCGAATGCTGTTCCGGCATCGAGACCCTTTTCGAGGACCACGCGGGAAATCGAGTCCGGATTTTCGAGTACGATTTTGTGCGTCGCCGCCGAACCGATAGACGAAACGATGCCCTCGCCGACACGTGCGAGAACGGTCTCCTCGCCCGCACCTCCGACGAGTTGCTTGATGTTGGCACGGACGGTTACACGCGCCTTGGCAATCAACTGTATACCGTCCTTTGCAACGGCTGCCACCGGCGGAGTGTTGATGACTTTCGGATTAACCGACATCTGCACCGCCTCGAACACGTCGCGTCCTGCAAGGTCGATAGCCGTAGCCATCTTGAAATCGAGCATGATGCTCGCTTTCTGGGCAGACACGAGCGCGTGCACGACATTGCGGACATTTCCGCCGGCGAGATAGTGCGCCTCCAATTCATTCGGGTTGAGTTTCAGACCCGCTTTCGTTCCCTCTATCATCGACGATACGATAACCGAAGGCGGAACCTTGCGCCAGCGCATCAACACGAGTTGAAGCAGCGAGATATGCACTCCCGACACGAGTGCGGAGAACCACAGCCCGACAGGAATGAAGTAGAATATCAGCCAAATGGCGATAAGTCCCAAGAAAGAGACCAGAATGATGATACCGAGTTCCATTTCCATAATTTATAGTTTTTTAAGAGTTTATTTTTCGTTAACCAATTGTGCTTTGAGCCTTGCGATGAAACCGGCATCGAGTACACCGAGTTTTTCGAGCGACGGAATCAGTTCGGCGATACCTTTATCGTAGCGGTCCAACCACTTGTGAATCTCGAAAGGGTATTCGGTTATGTAGTTCGGAGCCTGCGAGACGCTCATATATTCGTCCGGCAGCATCGACCAAGGGTCGTAGTTGGCGGCGAAATTCTCCTTGAATTCCGGCGTAAGGACAACGCAGCGGTTGAAAATGCCCTGTTTGCCGTAAAGACGCGGCTGCGCCGCCATGTCGCCGTCGTTCATCTCGATTTCGACAATGCAGTTCCCGTCGCACGGACACATTCCGGTATATATCACCGGAGCAAGCGTATAGCCGTCGTAGGTCCACTCGTTCTCGCCGGCATAACGGGCATACTCGATTTTGCGACCGTTCACCTTCACGCATTTCGGCGGGAACGTCGCAGGCAGTCGCAGTTCGTATTTGCGCTCTGCCGGCATATCCTTGTACGAACCCTTGCGCGCGGCGATTTCGATACGAATCGTATTTCCGCCGGTGCGTTTCGCGATATTCGTCGTCGCGAACGCTTCCGAATAGTTCTCCGATATTCCGTCGTCCTCGTACAGCGACAATTCGCCGTCAGCCCCGGGGATAAACGTCAGAACGAGCGTGTCGCTCTTGTCTTGGAGATTGCGCACCGTCTTCGGATTCATCGGGATTATCGCTCCTGCACGTGCATAGTAAGGATTTTCGGCGACAGTATAACGCAACGTCTTCACAATCGTTCCGTCTATCATATCGCCCGAAACGCAGTCGAACCACTTGCCCTCCGGAAACCACATTTCGCAATCGGCAAGTCCAGTAACCTTGTCTGCGCGGGACGCTACGGCTGTTACGAGCAAGTCGTCGCCGAACATATACTGACGCTTCA
>CAJMKE010000010.1 GCA_905213895.1 uncultured Alistipes sp. | reverse complement strand
ATCTCCGGCGAGCAAGGCTTGCTTTTGAGCATCATCAGAATCGCATCCGGATGCAGACGCTTCATGGTCGAAAGCGCACGCTTGTCGAACGACGTGAAGAGGTATTCGGACGAAGCCGGCTTCTTCGCCATAGCCATGGTGTAGAGTTTCTCGCACAAATCGTCGAGCATCGCCTGAGTGTAGAGGCTCGGAACGGTCTTGATTTCGAACTCCACGTACATTCCCTCCTTGTCGGCAAGGAAATCGACCAGTTCCTGGCACATCGCCAGCGGCTGACCGCCTTTGGTCCTGATTTTCTTGCACTCCTTGGTCGTCAAGTCCTCGGTCTGCAAATCGACGCCGCAGGTGCGGTAGAGCGACTCGTCGTGGCTGAGAATCAAATCGCCGTCCTTCGTCAGACGGACGTCGGTTTCGTATCCGCGCGCACCCGCCTTGTAACTCTCGCGGAAAGCGTACATCGTATTCTCGTTATCGGGATACTCGAAGCGGCTTCCGCGATGGGCGAAGAACTGAATCACATGATTTTTTTCGAGTTGAGCGAACGCGAACTCCGACACGCCGAGCACTGCGACGGCACAGAGTGCGACTTTAAGAACAATTTTTTTCATCGGTTCCAAATATTATTAAGGTTATGTGTTTCCAACTCCAAAGGTAGTTTTTTTCGGCAAAATAAAAAAATCGGATTTAACTTTTATCCCCGAAACGGCTCTATTTAATCGAAATTACTTACCTTTGAAAAAACATTGCGATATGAAAAAGTTGATTCTGTCCGCCATAGCCATTGTCGCTTCGGCAACACTCATTGCAGCACCTTCGTGCAAACTGTCGGGATTCCCCGTAACCAAAAAGACGACCGACCCCGTTATCGGCGCACTGGTAACTCTCGCCGAAGTCGGTAACAAGAGCAACAAGTTCCAGCGTCTGGTCGGCGAAGAGGGATTCACGCTGATAGTCCCTTACGGCGAGTACGACCTCACCATCGAGGCGGAGGGCTACGAAACCTACACGCTCAACATCGACCTCGACGAGCAGGCTATCGACCTCGGGCAGATGAAAATGCTGACCGACAAGATGGCGGAGGAGCGCGACAACGCGAAAGCCCAGCGGAAAAAGAGATAGGGCGGCACGCCGGAAAATTTCAAAGACTTTAAAGACTTTAAAGACCTTAGGGACTTTAAGGTCTTTTTTGTATCTTTAACTTTGTTTTAGATACTCCCGCTCGGCAAAGCCAAAATAAATTTTGCTTTGCCCTCGCTTATTCGTATCTTCGCACCGTCATGAAACCGAAAATCGCGATTGTAAACGGCAACGCCCTGATGAACATCGGACTGAAAACCATTCTCGAACGCATAATTCCGATGGCGGAGGTGTGCGTATACGTGGATTTCGGCGACCTGCCCGAGGATTGCGAATTTTTCCATTTCTTCGTTTCGTCGCAGATTTTCGCCGAACACAACCGCTTTTTCGCCGGACGCAGCCACAAAATCATCGTTCTCGTCGCATCGGAGCAGAACCGGCTGCCGGCTGGAATCCACACGCTCAACGTTTCGCGCGATGAGGAGAGCATCGTCCGCGACATTCTGCGGCTGCATCAGAGCGCGCATCGCGGCGGACACAACATGCCGCACGACATTCCTGCGGAACACGCCACCCCGCTGTCGCAGCGCGAATGCGATGTGCTGCGCCTGCTCGTCCGCGGAATGCTCAACAAGGAGATAGCCGACGCGCTCGACATCAGCATAAACACCGTCATCACCCACCGCCGCAACATTACCGAGAAACTCGGCACACGCTCGGTCTCGGCACTGACAATCTACGCCGTAACCCACGGCATCGCCGACATAGAGAGCATCTGACGCCGGCGGCGCATCATTATAAATGATGATTGCCCGTTAAGCCGATATATAGTTACTTTGCAGCGTGAATCACAACCATTTGAAAATATCCGCGGCACTGCTCGCCGCATCGCTCTGTATCGGCTTGTCCGCACCGTCGGCAGCCGCATCCGTCCCGCTGACGAAAGGCGGGGAGGCGGATACGCTCGTCGCCATGGACAAGGTGCAGATAACGGCTATCAAACAGGGTCTCTCGCTGCGTCGCGAAGCCGTCGCCGCATCGGTACTCGACGGGCGCGACATACGGTTAGGCGGAGTGGACGCGATAAAGGATGCGACGGCTCTCGCGCCGAACTTCTTCATTCCCGACTACGGTTCGCGCATGACATCGTCGATATACGTCCGCGGACTCGGCACGCGAATCGAACAGCCTGTCGTCGGGCTGAACATCGACAACGTCCCTATCGCCGACAAGAACATGTACGACCTCGACCTGTCGGACATCGAACGAATCGAGATTCTGCGCGGACCCCAATCGACGCTCTACGGTCGCAACACCATGTGCGGTGTGATAAACGTCTACACCACCTCGCCGCTCGCCTATCAGGGAGTGCGGTTCAACGCCGAATACGGTTCGCGCAACCACTACCGCATCGCCTCGTCGGCATACAACAAATTCGGAGAGGGGCTTGGGCTTTCGGTAGCGGGGCAGTTCTCGCACACCGACGGATATTTCCGCAACCTCTACGACAACTCGCTGTGCGACAAGGAGAACTCGGGCAGCATGCGCATAAAGTTCCAGTACCGTCGCAACGCATTGAGCATCGACAACGTGGCGGCATTCTCCGTTTTGCGGCAGGGCGGCTACCCCTACGCTTCGGCGGAGAGCGGGCGCATCGAATACAACGACGAGTCGTCGTACCGCCGCATCGGTGCGACCGAGGGGTTGAGCGTCAAGTACGACTGGCGGCGCATGTCGCTGTCGAGCGTCACGAGTTATCAGTATCTCGACGACGAAATGGTTCTCGACCAGGATTTTCTGTCACTGTCGTATTTCACTCTCACGCAGGCTAAACGCCAGCACGACATCACCGAAGATTTGGTTCTGCGTTCGAAGGGCGACTCGCGCTACGGCTGGCTGGTCGGAGCGTTCGGCTTCTACAAGAGCCAGAAGATGCACGCGCCCGTAACGTTCAAGAAGGACGGCATCGACCGTCTGATTCTCGACAACATCAACCAGTACAGCGGCTACGACGGCGAATACCGCTGGGGGCGGCTCGACGGCTCGGAGGGCGACGAACTGCTTCTGGACAGCGACTTCACGACGCACACCGTCGGGGCGGCACTCTACCACGAATCGTCGCTGCGGGCGGGACGCTGGCTCTTCAAATTAGGCATCCGCATGGACTACGAATCGTCGCAGATGCGCTACCGCAACGACGCAGAGGGCTGTTACACGGCGTTTCCGAACGACGACGCCAAAGAGCCGACCGAGGTGCCGTTCAAAATCGCGCCTAACGGAGTTCTGTCGCAGAATTCCCTCGAATTTCTGCCGAAACTCGCGATTTCGGTCGATTTGGGGCGCGGCAAACGAAATATGTTGTATCTTTCGGCAGCGAAAGGCTATAAGGCGGGCGGCTTCAACACCCAGATGTTCTCCGAGATATTGCAGCAGCAACTCAAAAGGCAGATGGGACTTGGCATCGACATGGGCGACATCCGTAAGACCATCGCCTACAAGCCCGAAAAGAGTTGGAATTTCGAGGCGGGCGGACATTTCGCGACAGCCGACGCAACATTCGTTGCCGACGCAGCGTTATTTTACATATTGTGCTTCGACCGGCAACTGACGGTCTTTCCCGAAGGGCAGACCACGGGGCGCATGATGACAAATGCGGGACGCTCGCGCAGTTGCGGAGCGGAGGCGACACTGACGTACCGTCCTCACCGCAACGTCTCGCTGTCGGCGGCATACGGCTACACCAACGCACGGTTCACGAAATTCGTCAGCGGCAACGACGACTATCGCGGAAAGCGCGTACCCTACTCGCCCGAACACACGCTGTCGGCGAGGGCGACCTACACGATACCGCTGCCTGCCCGCTGGGCGGAAAGCGTCGCGGTCAGCGCGGGCTACAAGGGCGCGGGACGAATATACTGGAACGAGGAGAACTCCGCGTCGCAGCCGTTCTACTCGCTGATGGACTGTTCCGTGCGGTTCGAAAGCAGGCACTGGGCGGTGGAGTTGTGGATGAAGAACGTGTCAGGCACGAAATATGACGTATTCTATTTCGAATCGATGGGCAACCGCTTCCTGCAACGCGGACGCCCGCGCAGTTTCGGAATAAAGGCAAGTATAGATATTTAAGAAACATAAAAGTGAATACTATGAAAAAACTATTGATTCTCATGCTTACAATCGCTGCGGCGACATCGTGTCTGAAAGAGGGCAGAAACAAAATCAGTTGGACCAAGGATATAATCGGTACGCTGACGACCAAGGATGTCCGCACCGGTCAGACGGTATACAGCACCGAAACCGCACAGGCGGCAATCGAAATGCCGGACGGCTTCACCAGGTCCATCAATTTTCACCTCGACAACGTGAAGTTCGTCGAAAACATGCCGGCGGTGAGCATCGTCATTCCCGATTTGCAATTCACCCTCTACAACGACACGGAAGAGGAACTCTATCCTATCGGTTCGTGGGTAATCAATCAGAGCAACGTCATTCCGACTGTCGGCGGCGTGCCTTACGAGAACTACAAGATGAACACCGTAACCGGCGTAATCACCGACGATACCGTCAAACTGACATTCACGCTGATGTTCGGCGAAATCCCTTATGAAGTTACGTTCGTCAAGGACAATCCTGTCGACCAGCCCGACCTTCCCGAGAAGCCGGAAGCGTAAACAATGAACAGCATCTACGAACTCCCTGCGACCGATGTCGCAGGGAGTTTGTCGTTAAAGACCTTAAAGTCGTTAAGGACATTAAGGTCTTTAATCTTGCGCCGCTGGTCGCATTTCACGATTTTTTAGTAAATTTGCGCTTCGGAAAAACACTATCATATCATGAAAGCGGAATACAAACCATACGTGGACGAGTTGATAGAACTCGCGATTAAAGAGGATTTGGGCGACGGCGACCACACGTCGCTCTGCTGCATACCACCGCAGGAGCGCGGTCGCATGCGTCTGCTCTGCAAGCAGGAGGGCATAATCGCCGGAATCGAGATAGCGCAACTGATTCTGCGACGCCTCGACCCGACCATCGAATTCGAGAAGATTCTCGACGACGGCGCGCGAGTGAAGGTCGGCGACGTGGCGTTCTACGTTACGGGACGTCTGCAATCGCTGTTGCAGGCGGAGCGCATCCTCCTCAACGTGATGCAGCGCATGAGCGGCGTGGCGACGCAGACCGCCGTATATGCCGACCGCATAGCAGACCTCCACACCAAGGTTCTCGACACCCGCAAGACCACACCGGGTATGCGCGTTCTCGACAAAATGGCAGTCAAGATAGGCGGCGGCGAGAATCACCGCATCGGTCTGTTCGACATGATTCTGCTCAAAGACAACCACATCGACTTCGCGGGCGGTGTCCGCAAGGCGGTGGAGGCAGCCAGAGAGTATCTGAAAGCCAAGGGCAAGAACATTCCTATCGAATGCGAGGTACGCACGCTGGAAGACATCGACGAGGTGTTCGCCGCAGGAGGCGTCGACCGCATAATGTTCGACAACTTCACTCCGGAGATGACCAGACTCGCCGTCGAGAAGGTCGCGGGACGCTGCGAGACCGAATCGAGCGGCGGCATAACGCTCGACACTCTGCGCGACTACGCACTGACGGGGGTCGATTTCATCTCGGTCGGCGCACTCACCCATCAAATCAAGTCGCTCGACATGTCGTTGAAGGCATGCAAATAAAATGAAGGTATTCGGGACATATACGGCTCTAACGCTGTGGCGGGTCGCATTGCTGTATATCGTAACGATGCTGTGCAGAGCGGTATTCGTCGTCTACAACATCGAATCGTTCGACATCGCATACGGCGAAATCGCCGGTCTGATTGCCGGAGGATTGCAGTTCGACACCGCGTCGATAATCTATGCCGACGGAATATGGCTGGCGTTGTCGCTGCTGCCGCTGCGCCTGCGCGAACGGAAATGGTATCGCGAGATACTCTACTGGTACTACGTCGTCGTAAATTCGCTGGCGATAGTCGCAGTCAATCTCGGCGATGCGGTCTACTTCCGCTACACCCAGAAACGGTTCACCGCCGAAGAGATATTCTTCGCCGACAACTCCAATTCGGCATCGCTCGTACTGAAATTCGCCGCCGAGAACTGGCATCTCGTGTTGGCGGGAGCACTCCTGATTGCGATTCTGGCATTCGGTTACCGGCGCAATGCGAAGATTACCCGCACGCAGAACCTCGCGGTGTACTACGCCGCGAACAGCGCGATTCTGGTCGTCGCGGCGATACTCTGCGTAGGCGGCACGCGCGGCGGATTCAGCCGCATGACACGACCGATAGCGATTCCGAACGCCATGCAGTACGCCGCCGACTGGACGAAGGCGAACATCGTATTGAGCAACCCTTTCTGCATCCTCCGCACAGCCGGTTCCGGCGGCGGCAACGGACGCACGGAGTTTTTCTCCGCCGAGGAGGTCGCCGAGATATACACACCATGCCATTTCCCGCCGAGGGGGGGGGAATTTTCCGACCGCAACATCGTAATATTCATCATGGAAAGCATGTCTGCCGAACATTCGGCATACCTCTGCGGCGACATCTACGCCGACGAGGAGGTCAAGGGCTACACGCCGTTCCTCGACTCGCTGATGAACGAAAGTTTCGTCTTCACCAGGATGTACGCCAACGGCAAACGGTCGATTCAGGCACTGCCATCGATTTGGAGTTCGATTCCGTCGCTGCGCAAACCGTTCATGCTTATGGCGGAATCGCTCGGCAAGAGCCGTCCGCTGCCGCGCATACTTCGCGAGCGCGGATACTCGACCGCATTCTTCTGCGGTTCCGAACGCGGCTCGATGGGATTCGGCGCATACGCCAACGCCGCGGGCATCGAACGGCAGTTCAGCCTCGAAGATTACGAGAAGCGACATGGCAAGGATGATTTCGACGGCTACTGGGGAATCTGGGACGAACCGTTCATGAGTTACATGGGCGAGGAACTCGACTCGCTGCCCGAACCGTTCTTCGCGTCGATGTTCACGATAAGTTCCCACCATCCGTTCGTCGTTCCGGATGACCGACGCGCCGATTTGCCCGAGGGGAAAACGAAGATACACCGCTGCGTGGCATACACCGACGGGGCGTTCCGCCGGTTCTTCGCCGAGAACCGCGGCAAGGAGTGGTTCGACCGCACG
Source organism: uncultured Alistipes sp. (assembly GCA_905213895.1). Taxonomy (GTDB): domain Bacteria; phylum Bacteroidota; class Bacteroidia; order Bacteroidales; family Rikenellaceae; genus Alistipes. Next base: position 102,692 of record CAJMKE010000010.1, on the reverse strand, counting down.
ATATTCGTATTCGTCGCCGACCACGTATCGAGCGAGAAATTCGCGCCGCGGACACGCACATCGCCGCACGACCTCCACATCATAGGCTTCATCTACACGCCCGACGGTTCGCTGCGCGGCAGATACGGGCAGCCCGCGAGCCAAATCGACATCATGCCGACGCTGCTCGGAATGACAGGTTATGACACGCCCTATTTCGCCTTCGGTCGCGACGTGCTGAACGAGCCGTGCGACACTCCGGCGGCGATAGTCTTCGACGGCGACTACAAGGCGATAACCGACCGCTACGTATATTCGTTCGACGGCAGCGGAATAAAATCGATATACGCAATCGACGATACCGAACGGCACGAAAATTTCTACGGCAAGATTCCGTCCGACGACATCGAGCGTCGGATAAAGGCGATGATACAACAGTATTACGACCATGCAAAACGGAAAACATACATCATCGACGATGATACGGTTCGACAGAATAACGGTTGCAGATAAAACCGTTTTCGAGAAATACATTACCGGAAAACACATACGCAACTGCGACATGGCATTCGCCAACATCTACTGTTGGCAGGACACCTACCGCAGCGAAATAGCCGAATGCGACGGCTTTCTACTCGTGCGCTTCCGCTACGGCGGCGGCGAGACGGGTTACATGCAGCCCGTCGGCAGCGGCAGCGTCCGCAACATCGTATCGCTGCTCGCCGACGATGCGGCGGCACGCGACTCGGCACTGCGCATAGTCGGCATGACGCCCGAATGGAAGGCGGAAATCGAAAAGGAGTTCCCCGACCTGTTCGCATTCTCCTCGCCGCGCTCGCTGTGCGACTACATCTACCTCTCGTCCGACCTCGCGACATTGCAGGGAAGACACTACCAGCCCAAGCGCAATCACGTGAACCGATTCACGTCCCAATACACATACCGCTACGAACCGTTGTCGGAGACCAATATGCCAGACTGCATGGAGTTGAACCGCAAGTGGCAGGCATTGCGCAACGACGGCTCGTCGAGCGAGCAGGCGGAGCAGGCTGCGATGCAGCGGGCGTTCGCGCACTTCGACGAACTCGGACTGCGCGGAGGGGTTCTCTACGCCGACGACCGCATAGCCGCATTCACCTACGGGTCGGCAATCGACGGGGAGACGTTCTGTACCCACGTCGAGAAGGTCGATACCGAAATCGACGGTGCGGGGGCGATGATAAACCGGCTTTTCGCGCAATCGCTCGCCGACGAATACCGCTACATAAACCGCGAGGAGGATTTGGGATTGGAGGGACTGCGATTCTCGAAACTCTCCTACCACCCGACGATTCTGCTCGAAAAGATTTCGGCGCGGATGCTCACTGCCCGCGAAAGACAGATACGGACGCTCTGGGAAGAGGTGTTCGGCGACGAGCGGGCGTTCGTGGACACATTCCTGATGCACCATCACGACCCAGAACTGTGCCTCACGCGCGAAGCGGACGGGCGTATCGTCGCGATGCTGCATATCGTTCCGATGAACACCGACCACGGACGCATGGCGTACATCTATGCCGTCGCGACGGCTGCCGAATACCGCCACCGCGGCTATGCGTCATCGCTGCTCGACAAGGCTCTGGCAAAGACAGAGGTTTCGGGAGAGTACGACTTCGCGGCACTGATTCCGAACGGCGATAAGTCGAAAAGGCTCTACGCGGCGCACGGATTCGAGGATGCGGGCATACCGATTACTTTCAACCACGAATTCGATTTCGGCACGGGCGACGTCTCGAAGGACCTGGCGATGATACGCCCGATACGCGGCAAGGCACTGCCGGAGAGAATAACGGTAGAATAAAGTCGAGGGCAGGAGCGTATGCTCCTGCCCTCCTTAACGACCTTAAAGTCTTTAAGGACTTTAAAGACCTTAAATCGGAAAGGCAGGAGTCGAACTCCTGCCTTTCCGATAACCTCAACCACCCTATTTCTTCTCCTGCAATCCCAGCGAGCGCGACACCTCGTCGGCACGTTTGAGAGCCTTGTGGATATGGTCGAGGACATTCTCCTCGCCGACCAAATCTACCAGACCGGCACGTTTAAGCGACGTGTATACCCGGGTACCCACGCCCGAAAGTATGACGGTACGGTTCTCGCCGAGCGAAGAACGGATGAATATTTCGAGATTGTGCAATCCCGTAGTATCGATGAACGACACCTTGCGCATGCGCACGATACGGATAGGCATCATGTCGTGGTCGCGCGTGAGTTCGTCGAACTTGTTGGCGATGCCGAAGAAGAACGGACCGTCGATTTCATAGACCTCGACGCCCGCAGGAATCGTCAGACGTTCGTCCGCAGCCTCGCCGTCGTGGTGAACCTCCATCTCATCGCGGATAACGGAGATGTTGGTGTTCTCCATGATTCGGCGCATGAAACTTACTATCGCTATCACCAGTCCCACCTCTATCGCTATCGTCAGGTCGAATATGACGGTAAGCAGCAGCGTGGTAAAGATAATTATCGTACTCGGTTTCGAGAACCGGCATATCGAACGGATGGTGCGCCAGCCGCTCATGTTATACGACACCATGATAAGCACGCCCGCGAGGCACGGCATCGGAATCGCGCCGACAAGCCCGCCGAGCAGCAGCAGGACGAGCAGCAGGACGACGGTATGCACGATACCCGCGACCGGAGTGCGTCCGCCGTTGTTGATATTCGCCATCGTACGCGCAATCGCTCCCGTAGCAGGAATCCCGCCGAAGAACGGAACGACGATGTTGGCAATGCCCTGTCCGATAAGTTCGGTGTTGGAGTTGTGGCGGTCGCCAATCACACCGTCGGCGACCATTGCCGAGAGCAGCGACTCGATTGCTCCGAGCATCGCGATTGTGAATGCCACCGGCAGCAGCGACTGCACGGTCGAGAAGAACGTTCCGTCCTCGATATGCGGCGCACGCAGCGAAGGCAGTCCCGACGGCAACTCGTAGAGGTCGCCGATGGTCTTTATCGAATCGACGCCGGCGTAGGTTTTGAGCAGCCAGCAAACGAGCGTCATGACGACTATTGCGACGAGCGAACCCGGAATCTTTTTCGACACGCGCGGAGTGAACACGATGACAAGGATGCTTGCGATACCGATGCCGAACGCCCACCAGTCGATGTTACCTATATTATTAAAGTAGCAAATCCACTTCTCGATGAAGTTCGCCGGCACCTTCTCGATGCCCAGACCGAACAGGTCGTTCATCTGGGTGGAGAATATCGTTATGGCGATACCGCCCGTGAAACCGATGATAATCGGATACGGCATGAACTTAATCACGCTGCCCAGACGGAACACGCCCATCAGCACCAGCATGATTCCCGCCATCACGGTCGCGATAGCCAGACCGCCGACGCCGTACTGCTGGATGATGCCGTAGATGATGACTATGAATGCACCCGTCGGTCCGCCGATTTGTACCTTCGAGCCGCCGAACACCGAGATAATCAGACCGGCAATGATGGCCGTTACGAGACCTTCGGTCGGACCGACGCCCGAAGCGATGCCGAATGCGATTGCGAGCGGAATGGCGACGATGCCGACGATGATGCCCGCCATCACATCGCGTGATAATGACGCCTTGTCGTAGTTGCGGAATGTCGAGAAAAATTTCGGTCGGAAATCGACCGTTTTAAGAAAATCCATCGATACTGTATAAATTAAAAAATATTAAAAACTAACCTTTCGGGCGCAAATATAGACAAAATAATCGATTCTCGACACAATCCGCCTCAAATCGGCTGTTATTTGTCGGTAAAGTCCGTGCGGATGGGGATTTTGCAATCCAACCATTTAGTATTATATTTGTAATCGTAACCAAACTGCGGATAGGGCGTATGAAGAAAAATTCCGAACGGCTGACACGGGGCGAAGAGGAGGTGATGCAGATTCTGTGGAGTCTGGGGCAGGCGTGCTGCAACGACATCATCGCCCGTTTTCCCGACCCGAAGCCCAAATACACGACGGTCGCGACATTCATAAAGATTCTCGAAAACAAGGGATTCGTATCCCACCGTCAGGTCGGCAAGGGCTACATATACACTCCGCTCGTCGGCAAGGAGCAGTACGCCCGCCGGATGATGAAGTCGATGCTGACGGATTATTTCGACGGCTCGTTCGCGCGGCTGGTGTCGTTCTTCTCGGAGAGCGACGACATCTCGGTCGAGGAGACCGACGAAATCATCGGCATCGCGGAAAACCTCAAAAACCGTGGGGGGGGGAAGAGGTAGCCCCGAAAGGACTGCTCGGCAGAAAAATAGGGACTTTAACGACCTTAAAGTCTTTAAGGACCCTAAGGACTTTAAAGACCTTAAAGACCCTAAATCAAAAAACAGAAGCGACCACCTTCGGTAGTCGCTTCTGTTTTTGTAGTGGATAGGGGATTCGAACCCCTATGTCGTGCGTGAGAGGCACGTATCCTAGCCCTTAGATGAATCCACCATCTGTTTGTGGGTGCAAAGATAGACAAAAAATATTATCCGCAAAAAAAATCGCAGAAAAAAGTGAATTTTCCCGTTCCTTTTATTTCTCCCGCAACCCGAATCCCGCATCCGGCGATGCTGCCGGACTGCCGCCATGTATCTGTTACCGACGGACATCCGTCGGTAACAGATACGGGACTACTCTTTCTTCGTATCGTCCTTCGGTTTCTCCTCGTCGGCGACACCTTCCATTCCGTCGCGGAACGATTTCACGCCCTTGCCGATACCCTTCATCAGTTCGGGAATCTTCTTACCTCCGAACAGCAGCAGCACCAACACCACGAGCAGAACGAGTTCCATTCCGCCGAGATTCCCGAGAATCAACAGTTTCATCATATCCAATCCTTTTTTCGGGCGGCACCACACCGCCGCCCCGTTATACACTATTTAATCTTGACCTTGCTCATGCTCTTGCGGCTCTTTTCGGCCTTGAAGCCGATGATATGGCTCTCTATCGAAGCGTCGATTGTACTCGACAACTTCGACTGGTCGTGCGCCGCAACCGCCTGCACAAAGTCGCGCGCCAGTGCCAAATCACCGCCGCCGTGTCCCGCGCCCTTGTATTCGGGAACGTCGGAGACCTTCTTGTCCCACACGCGGCGTTTGCCCGTGCGGAAATCGTAGACCGTGAATTTGGTCATGTCGCCCTCGATGAAACCGCGCGTACCCATGATTCTGGTGCGGCGACCGCCCCACGGAGTGAAGGCGTCCATCGTGAAACTCGCCGTTACGCCGTCCTCGAACAGCATCGTCGTAACGTAGTGGTCGCACTGGTCGTTGTCGCAATGATAAACGCAGCGACCGTATCCCGTAGTACGCAGTTTCTCCAAAATCGCAGCCTCGTCCTTTTTGTCGGGCAGATCGAACACGCCGAGATGACGTTTGCGGCGGACGTAAATGTCTATCGCCGAATACGGACACGTGCTTTCGTGCGGACAGCCGTCGGTACACTTCATGGGTGCGCCGGCAGGAGCGTTCTCGGGTTTGAACAGATGCAGCGAACCCTCCGCCGAAACGGCTTTGCACTCCTTGCCCACAATCCAGCGGATTATGTCGAGGTCGTGGCACGACTTGGCGAGGATGATAGGCGTGGTCTTCTTCGAGTCGCGCCAGTTGCCGCGCACGTAGGAGTGCGCCATGTGGGCGTACTGGATAGGTTCCATGTGCTGGATGCTCACCAAATCACCGATTGCGCCCGACTGCACGACATCGCGCAACGCCACGAAGTACGGCGCGTAGCGCAGCACATGGCAGATGGCGACTATGCGGTCGTATTTCTTCGCCTGCGCCAGAATCGCGCGGCACTCCTTCTCGGTCTGCGCCGCAGGCTTTTCGAGCAGGACGTCGTAGCCCATTTCGAGAGCCTTCATGCACGGTTCGTAATGCAGGAAATCGGGAGTGGCGATAACCACGGCATCGGCGAACTTCCCGCGGGCGAACACCTCGTGGAAATCGCCGAAGCGGTTCTCCTTCGGAATGCCGTACTGCTTGCCCATCGAATCGCGGCGGAAAGCGTTGGTGTCCGACACGCCGACGACCTTCATCGCATCGGGGAATTTGCCCGAATAGCGGGCATACGTCTTGCCGCGGCTGCCCGCGCCGATGATAATCACCGAAATCGGTTTGTCCACCTCGGCTTTCAGCGACTTGACGGGCAAATCTATCTTTTCGTCGCCTTTGTTAGGCACGGCAACGGGTTCCGGAGATTCGGAGCCGGCGGTCATCGCCTTTACGTCCACGCCGACAAGTGTCGCTCCGACGGTAAGTACGCCGAGGCGTTTGAGGAATTCTTTTCTGTTCATATCGAAGTTTAAGGTCTATTTACGACGGCGAACAATCACCGACTTACAAAGTTAAGCATTTTTCCGGATTACCGTATCAATACAGATAGAAAACTATGCCTATGAAATGGCATATCGCCGCAAGGTCGATGAAAAGATGCCATACGAGATGATGATACCTGAAACCCTTTTTCGCATAGAACACCGCTCCTATCGAATAGAGGATGCCGCCGGCGACGATTAGCGCGAGCAGTTGCCACGACGCATTGCGCACGAATTTCGACAGCGAGAACACGACCATCCATCCCATGACGAAATATATCGTCAGGCTGACAGCCGGTATCGAACGCCGCGACAGCGACTTGTAGAATATTCCGAACAGCACCATAGCCCACTGCACGACCGTAATCGCCACACCCTGCCAGCCGCCGATAACCGACAGTGCCACAGGAGTGTAACTGCCTGCGATGGCTACGTATATGAATATATGGTCGAGGATATGGAATACCGCCTTGTGCTTGGAGTCGGGCTGCATGGAGTGATAGAGCGTCGATGCCGTGAACATCAGGAACAGCGATATGACGAATACGCTCACGCCCAAAGCATCCACGGTGCCTCCGTGCGCGTAAGCCCACACGGCGGCGAACGGAATAGCGAGCAGGGTCGCCAGCAGCATCACCCCGTGGGACACCGCATTGCCCACCTCCTCGCCGAAAGTCGGGATGTAAGTCTTTTTCATAATTTTTGTGCGTTAAAGTCCTCAAAGTCTTTAAGGTCATTAAAGACTTCATAAAAACGTTATCGGGAGCAAAGATAGCGTTTTCCGCGCGATATGCGGCAGCAAAAAACGAATGATTTGGCGGATTGTCTAATTTTCAATATCTTTGCACGATTTTCCGACTTTTCGACAAACCATGGATACACTACAAGCAATCATTCTCGGCATCGTTCAGGGTCTGACCGAGTTCCTGCCCGTTTCGAGCAGCGGTCATCTCCAACTCGCAAACTTCCTTCTGGGGACTAATCTCGACCCCGACAGCAACCTGACTTTCAGTCTTACGCTCCATGCCGCCACGGTATTGAGCACCATAGTGGTTCTGTGGCGCGAGATACTGCGTCTGCTCACGGGACTGTTCTCACGCAAATTCAACGAGGAGCAGGCATACATACTAAAAATCATCATCTCGATGATTCCGATAGGCATCGTCGGATTCTGCTTCATGGACTACATCGAAGCGGCATTCTCGTCGCTGCTCGTGGTCGGGCTGATGCTGCTGCTCACGTCGGCACTGCTCACATTCGCCTATTACGCCAAACCGCGTCGGAAAGAGAACATTTCCTACCGCGACGCATTCATCATCGGCATCGCGCAGGCTTGCGCCGCCATGCCGGGACTTTCGCGTTCGGGTTCGACAATCGCGACAGGACTGCTGCTCGGCAACAGGAAGGAGAGCATCGCCCAGTTCTCGTTCCTGATGGTACTGCCGCCGATTCTCGGCAATGCGCTGCTTGACATCGTCAAGGGCGATTTCGGCGGCGGAGTCGATGCGCTGCCGCTCGCGGCGGGATTCATCGCGGCGTTCGTTACAGGCTGTCTGGCATGCAAATTCATGATAGAGATAGTGAAACGCGGCAAGTTGATATGGTTCGCAATCTACTGCGCAATCGTCGGAATCGTCGCGACGGTCGGATACTTCATCTAATCGGCGAGCCATGAACGATTTGAAAGGGATAAACTTTCCGGAGGGCTACGTAGCCGTCATCGACAAGCCGTTGGAGTGGACATCGACGGACGTGGTACGCAAAATCAAGTTCCGTCTGAACCGCATGGGCTACCGCAAAATCAAGGTCGGACACGCAGGCACGCTCGACCCGCTGGCGACGGGCATTCTCCTCGTCTGCATCGGACGCGCCACGAAGCGTGTGGACGAACTGCAAGCCGAACGCAAGGAGTATGTTGCCGAACTGATGCTCGGCGCGACCACGCCGAGTTACGACATGGAGCATCCGGTAGACCGCACCTACCCCACCGACCATATCACGCGCGAAAAGGTCGAAGCCGCACTGCAATCGCTCACCGGCGAGCGTCTGCAAGCACCGCCGATATACTCCGCCAAGAAGGTCGAGGGTGTCCGCGCATACGAATTCGCACGGGCAGGCGAGGACATCGAACTGCGCAAGGCACTTATAAACATCTACTCCATCACGCTCGAAGAGTATTCGATGCCGCGCATCCGTATCCGCGTCGAATGCAGCAAGGGAACCTACATACGCTCGCTGGCGCAGGAGATTGGCGAAGCACTCGACAGCGGAGCCTACCTGACATCGCTGCGGCGCACTCGGAGCGGCGACTTTACGGTCGAAAACGCGACGTCGCTGGACGATTTTCTGACAAATCTGGCGGAATGCGAAACAAATTCGTAAAAATTTCGTAGAGTAATAGATTGTGTCGCTTTTCGGAGCGGCACGGACGCAAGAAAAACATTACAGTTTACCCAAAATATGAAATTATCTCAATACGGATTCGAATTCAAACCGGAACTGATTGCCCACTATCCGGAGGAGAATCGCGACGAAGCACGTATGATGGTCGTACACCGCAAGGACGGCACCATCGAACATCGCATATTCAAGGATATTCTCGACTATTTCGAAGAGAACGACATGTTCGTCTTCAACGACACCAAGGTCTTTCCGGCACGTCTGTACGGCAACAAGGAGAAGACCGGTGCCGAAATCGAAATCTTCCTGCTACGCGAACTCAACCGCGACCTGCGTCTGTGGGACGTACTGGTAGACCCTGCGCGTAAAATCCGAATCGGCAACAAACTCTATTTCGGCGAGGACGACATCCTCGGCGCGGAGGTAATCGACAACACCACCTCTCGTGGGCGTACGCTGCGTTTCCTGTTCGACGGCTCCTACGAGGAGTTCAAGGAGACGCTCTTCAAACTCGGCGAAACGCCGCTGCCGCGATGGGTGCGCCAGAAGGTCGAGCCGGAGGACGCCGAACGCTACCAGACCATATTCGCCACCAAGGAGGGTGCGGTGGTCGCTCCGACGGCGGGCATGCACTTCTCGAAGCATCTGCTCAAACGGATGGAGATAAAGGGCGTCGAGCGCGAGTTCATCACACTTCACGCGGGACTGGGCAATTTCCGCACGGTCGACGTGGAGGATTTGTCGAAGCACAAGGTCGATTCGGAGCAGTATTTCGTATCGGAAGAGACGGCGGCTCACATCAATGCGACCAAGGAGAGCGGACACAAGATAGTCTCCATAGGCACGACCGTCATGCGCACGCTCGAAACCGTCGTTTCAACAAACGGCATGATTAAGGCTCAGGACGGCTGGACCAACAAGTTCATCTTCTCGCCATACGACTTCACCGTCGCCGACGCCATGGTGTCGAATTTCCAGTTGCCGTGTTCGACCCAACTGATGATGGTCGCGGCATTCGGCGGCTACGATTTGGTGATGCAGGCGTACAAGGAGGCTACGGAGCAGGGCTACCGTTTCGGCTCCTACGGCGACGCGATGCTGATTCTGTAACATCGAACCGGACACGCCGTCCCGATATTTTAATAATTACCGATTTTTTAGTATATTTGCAGGAGAAACCCAAAACCTTCGCAACGATGGCTAAACATAAAATTCTGTACATCTGTCAGGAGATTACTCCTTACCTTCCGGAGAGCGAGGAGTCGACCTTGTGCCGGCAACTTTCGCAGGCTATGCAGGAATGCGGCAACGAAATCCGAACCTTCATGCCGCGGTACGGATGTATCAACGAGCGACGCAATCAGTTGCACGAGGTAATCCGGCTGTCGGGCATGAACCTCATCATCGACGACAACGACCACCAGTTGATAATCAAGGTGGCGTCGATTCCGGCTGCCCGCATACAGATATATTTCATCGACAACGACGACTTCTTCGCGCGCAAGGCGGTGCTGACCGACGCTGCGGGCAAGGAGTTCGACGACAACGGCGAGCGAAGCGTATTCTTCGCCCGCGGCGTACTCGAAACCGTCAAGAAACTGCGCTGGACGCCCGATGTCGTCCACTGCCACGGCTGGTTCTCGGCAATCGCGCCGATATACCTACGCAAGGTGTTCAACGACGACCCGATATTCGCCGGCACAAAAATCGTGGTATCGCTCTACGACGACGCATTCTCGAAACCGCTCGGAGGGCTGCGCGGCATGATAGAGGGCGAGGGTGTGGCGGACGAAAATCTTTCGATTCTCGACGACCCTTCATACGAAAATCTCCATCGTTACGTTATGACACATATCGACGGAGTGATTGCAGGTTCGGAGAAAGCCGACGCGAACATACTGGAACTCGCCCGCAAGAGCGGAAAGGCGGTTCTCGAATACCGGTCGCCCGAAGATGAGGGTTTTTACGAAAATTACAACCGTTTTTATGAGGAGTTATTTTAATCTGCGCAAGGCGATAACAGCCGCAGTTATCGTTGCGGGCATCTTCGGGATGTCGGCACTCACCGGCTGTTCGACCACGGCAGACCCTACACTGGGATACGAGATAGTGCCGGAACACCAGAAAATGGTGATGCGGCATCTGACGTTCAAGGGCGGAAAGGTCATCCGCTTCGATGCCCAAAGCAGTACCGACGACGAAAGCCGCTATACGGAGAAGACCGCTCCGAGCGGCAATTTCTTCGAGACGTCGCTCTACCGCACCGATTCGCTGCTCTCGTCCAACATCACATACGGATATTTCGGCATCGAGCGCAGCGACACGTTCGGCATGCGCAAGGCGGCGTTCGCGACATCGATGGTCTGCATGGACTCGGTCAGCGCGACGGAGGGTTTCGGCTACAAGCCGATTTTCGACACGATGCACCTCCTGCTCACCATAGATGATTTCAGGGGCGATACGCTCACTCCCGTCAAATACAATGTCTACGAACTCGTCAAGCCGCTGCTGGGCAATGCAATCGACGCCAAGGACACATCGGCATACGTGAACGTCGATTTGAGCGGGGTCTACGACCCGTCGAAGCCTCTGTTCACATTCACTTTCCCCGACGGCAAGAAGACCGGACCGGCGACGGCATCGGTCGCCATGACACCGGTGGACATGTCGGCTGACGGTGCGACGTGGGATTTCGTCAGAAGGCTGATGCTGATTCCCGATAACTACGATTCGCCGGAATGGGACGGCTATGCAAACGACGGACTGGAAATCTACGACGACGACAAGAAGTTCATGGAGAAGTTCTACGGAGTGTACATCGCTCCCGACATCGAATCTATGCCGCAGGACGGCAGCGGCGCAATGTTCAACGCCAAACTTTCGGGTTCGGGACTCCTTCTCGAAGGTCGTACCCGCAATCCCGACGACCCTACGCTCATCAAGGATACCGTCGGCATGAGTTACACGTTCAACTATCTGTACATCGGCGACAACATGTCGGTAAACAAGATAGAACACGACCTGTCCTCGGCGACCGTTCCGTTCAGCGGCGGCAAAACCGTAGGCGAAATAGCGATGGATGCCCACGATGCGTCGGGCAACAAGATTCCGCGCGAGAACCGCACGAAAGTAGAAACGTGCTATGTCGAGGGTATGGCAGGTGCGATAACCGAACTCCATTTCACCGACGATTTCATCGACGAACTGCGCGCAATCAGCGAAGAGCAGGGCGAAAATTACTCGCTCGCCGGCATCAACCAGTGTCTGATATACTTCTATCTCACCGGTGCCGATTACGACTGGAACGTTACGCAGGGCAACGCCGCTCTCATCACGCCGAAACTCGACGCGTCGATAGGCAGACTGGGAATGTACACCAACTTCAATTCGCTTGCCAACATCGTGGACTACGACTATGTCTACGAGCAGACATACAGCACGACCGTGAATTACGACGGCAACCTCAACCGCAGCCGTGCATGCTACATGATGAACATCACGGGCTACATGCAACGGCTGCTGAACTATGTGCGGACGCTCGAAAAGGGTGCGGACGGCAAATACGTGTTCGACGAGAACGCCGCCGACTACGTGCCGCGGACGATTTACATCGGACCTGAGGCTATATCGCCGTACACGTTCAAACGCTCGATAATTCAGGGCATGGAGGGAGCGGAGAACGCCGCGCCGATACATGTCGAACTGACATACACGTTGTTCAGGTAGGAAACATGACCGGAAACAGTATTCAAAACCCATACACGATGAAACCTAAGTCCTTCGCTTAGGTTTCGTTGTGTCTGACAAACAACAGAATCAAGTTAGAGTAATGCAAGAAAACTTAGTAATCGTCGAGTCGCCTGCCAAGGCGAAAACCATCGAAAAGTTCCTCGGAAAGGATTTCGTCGTCAAGTCGAGTTTCGGACACATCCGCGACCTTTCCAAGAAGGAGTTGGGCATCAACATCGCCGACGGATACAAACCTACATACGAGATTCCGAGCGACAAGAAGAAGGTCGTGGACGAATTGACAAAACTCTCGAAACAGGTGAAGACCGTGTGGCTCGCATCCGATGAAGACCGCGAGGGAGAGGCCATAGCGTGGCATCTGACCGAAGTTCTCGGACTGCCGGTAGACCAGACCAAACGTATCGTATTCCACGAAATCACGAAAAACGCGATTCTCCACGCCATCGAGACTCCGCGGACGGTCGATATGAATCTCGTCAATGCGCAGCAGGCGCGCCGCGTACTCGACCGTCTGGTCGGCTTCGAGTTGTCGCCGATTCTCTGGAAAAAGGTGCGTCCGGCACTCTCGGCGGGACGTGTGCAGAGCGTCGCCGTACGGCTTATCGTCGAGCGCGAACGCGACATCATCAATTTCAAGAGCAGTTCGTCATACCGTGTGGTAGCGCAGTTCTACTCGACCGACGACCCGTCGAAAACGATATTCAAAGCCGAATATTCGCAGAAATTCGCGACCCGCGGGGATGCCGAAGCGATGCTCGAACGCTGCAAGAATGCCGTTTTCACCGTCGAGAAGACCGAGGAGAAGCCGCTCAAACGCTATCCCGCTCCGCCGTTCACGACATCTACCCTCCAACAGGAGGCGGGTCGCAAATTCGGCATGTCGGTATCGCAGACCATGTCCGTCGCCCAGAAACTCTACGAACAGGGTCTCATAACCTACATGCGTACCGACTCGGTGAACCTTTCGAGCCTCGCAATCGCCAAGTGCAAGGAGGAGATAACCGCTCTCTTCGGCGAAAAATACTCGTCGGCTCACAACTACACGACCAAGAGCAAGGGCGCACAGGAGGCGCACGAAGCGATACGTCCGTCGTATATCGACCGCCGCACCATCGAGGGTACGGCAGTCGAGAAGCGTCTGTACGAACTGATTTGGAAGCGCACCGTCGCATCGCAGATGGTCGCTGCGGACATCGACCGCACCGTCATCACGATAGCCATGTCCGGCAGCGACGACAAGTTCACCGCATCGGGCGAGACCATGCGTTTCGACGGATTCCTGCGGCTCTACTCCGAATCGAAAGAGGAGGATAACGGCGAACAGAGCGAAACTTCGCTCCTGCCGTCGCTCGCCAACGGACAGCGTCTGGACTACACTACCATCACCGCGACCGAGCGTTTCACCGCTCCGCCGCTCCGCTACAACGAGGCTTCGCTCGTCAAGCGGCTCGAAGAACTCGGCATCGGTCGTCCGTCCACCTACGCTCCGACGATTTCGACAATCATCGCCCGCGGATATGTGGACAAGACCAACAGACAGGCACAGAAACGCAACTATACGCAGATTACGCTGCGCGGCGACTCGCTGTCCGAGAAGTCGATGAGCGAGAATTACGGCGCGGAGAAGAACCGCCTCGCACCGACCGACATAGGCATGGTCGTGAACGACTATCTCGAAGCGCAGTTCAGTTCGATTATGGACTACAATTTCACGGCTAATGTCGAGAAGGAGTTCGACCGTATCGCCGAAGGCGAACTGACATGGAACCAGATGATAGACACGTTCTACAATCCGTTCCACACGCTCGTGGACAAGGCTATCGAGACTCAGGCTACCAAGAGTTCTCAGGCGCGCATCCTCGGCAACGACCCCAAGACCGGTCATATCGTCAAGGCGCGTATCGGTCGCTACGGACCGATGGTCGAAATCGAGGGCAACGAGGGTGAGAAGCCGCGTTACGCCTCAATGAAGAAAGGACAACTCATCGAAGCGATTACGCTCGAAGAGGCACTCGAACTCTTCTCGCTGCCGCGCACCGTCGGCAAACTCGACGACGAGGATGTCGTAATCGGCATCGGCAAATTCGGCGGCTACGTGCGCCACGGCAAGATGTTCGCGTCGCTGACCAAGAACGACGACCCGTACACGGTATCGTTCGAACGAGCCGTGGAACTCATCGATGCACAGAAGCAGCAGAACAAGATGGCGAATACGCCGCTCAAAACCTTCGACGAGGACAAGGATATGCTCGTCAAGAACGGTCGCTACGGCGCCTACATCGCCTACAAGGGCAAGAACTACCGGCTGCCAAAGAACAAGAAGCCGGAGGAACTGACTTACGAAGAGTGCAAGAACATAATCTCAACAAGCAAAAAATAGCGACAATGAAGAAATTATTTGCAGTGGCGTTTCTGATGCTCGGCTTTGCATTGCAGGCATCGGCTCAGGACGCGAAAACCGAGGAGAAGGGCTACGGCTTCACCGACGGCAAACTCGTGAAGACCACCTCGGTCAAGAACCAGTTCCGCAGCGGCACCTGCTGGTGCTTCTCGACGCTCTCGTTCATCGAAAACGAAATCATACGCGCCGGCGGCGAGGAGATGGACCTGTCCGAAATGTGGATTGTCCGCAACATCTACTTCGAGAAGGCGGTGAAATACGTCCGTCTGCACGGCGCACTCAACTTCGCGGTCGGCGGAGCGGCTCATGACGTCATCCACGGCATCGAGCGTTACGGCATCGTTCCCGAGGAGGTATACCCCGGTCTGAACTACGGTACCGACAAGCCGCATTTCAACGAAATCGACGCAGTGCTGAAAGCATACGTGGACGCAATCATCAAGTGTCCGAACAAGAAACTGACGACCGCATGGCAGGCGGGTCTGAACGGCATTCTCAACGCATATTTCGGTGCGATGCCGGAGAAGTTCACCTACAAAGGCAAGGAGTACACCCCTAAATCGTTCGCCGAGTCGCTGCCGGTCAAGATGTCCGACTACGTTTCGCTCGCGTCGTTCACCCACCATCCGTTCTACTCGGAGTTCATCATCGAGGTGCCTGACAACTGGATGTGGGGTACGGTCTACAACGTTCCTCTCGACGAGATGATGCAGACCATCGACTACGCACTCGCCAACGACTACTCCATCGCCTGGGGAGCCGACGTTTCGGAGCGCGGATTCAGCCGCGACAAGGGCGTTGCAATCGTTCCCGAGACCGACATCGAGAGCATGAGCGGCACGGAAGCCAAGCGTTGGGGCAAACTCACCGACGCCGAGAAGAACCGCGAACTCTACGGCTTCGAAAACCCTTGCCGCGAAAAGAAGATTACGCAGGAGATGCGTCAGGAGGCGTTCGACAACTACGAAACCACCGACGACCACGGAATGGTAATCATCGGCACGGCGACCGACCGCTGCGGCAACCCGTACTACAAGGTCAAGAACTCGTGGGACGTCCGTCCGCCGTACGACGGCTACTGGTACTTCTCGCGTCCGTTCGTCGAGTACAAGACCATGGACCTTCTGCTCAACCGCAATGCGATTCCGAAGCAAATCCGCAAGAAATTGGGATTATAGCAGTTATCCAAGTTTACGATATGCGGGCAACCTTTCGAGGTTGCCCGCTGTTTTTTTTGCGCTCTTCCCTAACATCCTTAAAGTCTTTAAGGTCGTTAAGGACTTTAAGGTTCTACCTCCTTTACCGCAACCTCTCCTCGCGCCGCATCTTGCGCAACTGCCATACGAGGAATATCGCGGCGAGAGTTACGGACGCGCAGTCGGAAATCGGCATCGAAATCCACACTCCGAACGCACCCAGCGTGCGCGGCAGCGTCCACAGCAGCGGCAGCAGGAATATCAACTGGCGTGTCAGCGACATGAATATCGCGAGCGGAGCCTTGCCGATATACTGGAAGAAATTGCCGGTTACGATTTGGAATCCCACGAGCGGGAACATCAGAATGACGAGCCGCAGACCCTGCGTCGCGGCATCTATCATCGCCTGCTCGTCGCCGCCCTTTGACGAATCGACGAATGCGCGGGCTATTGCCGACGGTGCGAACTGCCCGAGCAGGAATCCCACCGTAGCGATACATACGCCGCAACAGATAGTCAGCATCAATGTCCGTCGCACGCGAGCGAAGTTCTTCGCGCCGAAGTTGTAGCCGACGATAGGCTGCATACCCTGGTTCAGTCCCTGAATTATCATTATGAACAGCAGTACCACACGGTTTATGATTCCGTATGCCCCGACGTAGATGTCGCCCGCACCCGCAGTCGCCGCCACGATGTCGCGTGCGCCCGTACCGCCGTAGAGCAGCAGAGCGTGATTGACGAAGGCGGCAACCATCGATGCGCACATGTTCAGCAGGAACGGCGCAAGACCTATCGAAAGAATCGCGACAACGATTTTCCATTCGAAATGGAACGACGTCCGCTTGAAGCGGATGAAACTGCCTTTGGAGCAGAAGTGCGAAACCGCGATGACGAACGCGACGAACTGCGCTATGACGGTCGCGGCTGCCGAACCGCGGATTCCCCAACCGAACTTGAAGATGAACAGCGGATTGAGCGCGAGATTGACGGCGACAGCCGAAAGCATGATAAACATGGACTTGCGCGGATAACCCGATGCACGAATCTGCTCGTTGAGGCTCAGATAGAGATGCGTTATTATGTTTCCAGCCATGATTATCTGCATGAACCGGCGGGCGTACCCGATAGTCTGCTCGGTCGCCTTACCGCCGCTGAACAGATAGAGTATGGGGTCGAGGAAGACGAGCATTCCGACCATGACCGCCACTCCTAGTACGATATTGAGCAGCACGGCATTTCCGAGCGTCTTCTCGGCGGCGGTTTTGTTGCCCTCGCCGAGCCGGATGGAGATTCGGGCAGCCGCGCCGATACCGACCATTGCACCGAAAGCCGAAGCGATGTTCATTATGGGCATCGTTATCGCCATTCCGGCAATCGCCGCTCCGCCGACACCGTGTCCTACGAAAATGCTGTCGATAATATGGTACAGCGACGACGACGCCATCGCGATGATGGCGGGTACGGCATAACGTAAAAGCAATTTTCCGATGCTGTCGGTTCCGAGCGATAATGTCGAGGATTTGCTACCCATAAATCTCTGCAAAGATAGTGCAAGCCGAGCGGAAAGCCAAATTTATTTGGGCTTTCCCGAGGCGCAGCCTATCTGAACGACGCAGTCGTAAAGTGTGCAAGCCGAGCGGAAAGCCAAATTTATTTGGGCTTTCCCGAGGCGCAGCCTATCTGAACGACGCAGTCGTAAAGTGTGCAAGCCGAGCGGAAAGCCAAATTTATTTGGGCTTTCCCGAGGCGCAGCCTATCTGAACAACGCAGTCGTAAAGCGTGCAAGCCGAGCAAATAGGCAAAAAATTAAGAGTCCTTAAAGTCTTTAAGGACCTTAAAGACCTATCTACGACATCGCCCTCTATCCGACACTCACCGCAATATCTCCCTCGTGATACGACATCCGCAGCGCAATCTCCTCGCCGCGGACTGTTCCGCGAATCTCGCCGCGACCGAAATCGACGGCGGCGATACGTATGTCCGACAGCAGGTTCAGCCCTCCGCGGCGATAGTATTTGTAGAGAGCCTCCTTGGCGCACCACGCCGCAGCGAGAAAATCGGGATGCGACGACAACGCCCGCTCTTCGGTCGTGAGATAGCGCGCGGCGACCTTGCCGAAATCGCGTGAAAGGCTCTCTATATCGACGGCGCACGGTCGTTCGGAAATTATCACGGCGACATGGTCGCGGCTGTGCGAAACGCCGATATGCAGAGAAGAGCCGGTTATCTGCGGTGCGCCCCACTCGTCGTAGCCAATTTCGACATCGCGCCCCGCGATGCGGCGCACAATCTCCCGCCATGCGAGAAATTCGCGGCGGCGATGCAGCGAACCGAACGTTTCGGCGACGGCGGCATCGGCGGGATGCACACCGGCGACGAGCGCGTCGAGCGACGGAATGCACTCTATGCACAGACGGCTACTCATCGCGCAGAATAATGACCTTGATTTTATCTATGCGGTGTCCCTCCAACGAATCGACCACGAACCGTATGCCGTGAGCCTCGACGGAGTCGCCCTTTTTGAGGAAATTGCGTTTGATTTCGAGCATCAGCCCCGCGACGGTCTCCGCCCGACCCTGCACATCCTCGAAAGTCTCGTCTTCGAGTTGCAGCACTCGCACCATATCGACGATATGGGTCTTGCCGTCGAACAGATAGGCATTCTCGCTCAACCGCCGGTAGAACGATTCGTCCATGTCGCTCTCGTCGGTGATTTCGCCGACGACCTCTTCCAGAATATCTTCGAGCGACACGAGACCCTGCGTCGCGCCGTACTCGTCCACGACTATCGCCATGTGTACCTTGTCGGTCTGGAAGTCTTCGAGCATGCTGTTTATCTTCTTATGCACCGGCACGAAATAGGGGTCGCGAATCAGACGCTGCCAGCCGAAATCGTCGGGTTCGTTGATATGCTGCAACAAATCCTTGACGAACAGAGTACCCTTGATATGGTCCAAATCGTCGTCGTACACGGGCAGACGCGAATAGCCTGACTCCATGATTACGCGTTTCACCTCACCGAACGTCATCGTGCGTTCGACCGCCGCGATGTCCATGCGCGGACGCATGATTTCGACCACCTCGCGGCTGGCGAAATTGACGATTCCCGACAGCATCTTCTGCTCCTCGCTCGACGAAGTGGTCGTCATATCGACGGCATCGGCGAGGTCCTCTATCGAAATGTCGGCATTGTGCGACGCCATTTCGCCGATACGGCTGCTCGTCCGTATCAGGACGTATGACAGCGGACGGAATATCCACCGCAGCAGCGCGAGCGGCTGAGCCAGAATCGCCGCCACCCTGACATTCGCTCCCTGGGCGAAGACCTTCGGCAGAATCTCGCCGAACAGCAGCAGCAGGAACGTTACGAGAACGCCCGTGAACAGGAATTCGAACCGCTCGAAACGGAACATCGTGTCGATGATTTTCGACGTAACGATGACGATGCCGATATTGACGAGATTATTTACGACGAGTATCGTCGCCAGCAGCGAATCAGAGTCCGACAGCAGTTTCAGAATCGTTTCGGAAGCGACCGTACCGCGCTGTTTCAGGTCGCGGATATCGGCGGGAGTGAGCGAGAAGAACGCCACCTCCGATGCCGAGACCGCCGCCGAGACAACCAGCAGCACGACCGTAACCATTATCAGTCCTATGACGTATGGCGGGCAGCCGAGATATGTTACGAATTCGGGCATATTCGGCTAAAACAGTTTGTTGTCCCTTACGTCGCCCGCATTGTCGGCGGCATTCGGCTCGTCGCTGTCCCTGCCGACGGCACGCTTGCGCGCACCCGACGTCTGCATTACGAGCGCGACCTTGCGTGCCACGAACGCCGGAGTCAGTTTGCGCCGCTCGACCTCCGTATAGTTGCGGGTCGGCTTGCCAATCATGTTCGGCACGGTCGACTTCGGCTGCATCACCAGAGGTTTCTTCTCCGCCTTGATGTCGGTAAGGTCGTTGCTCGGCTGCTCGACGAGCGGCTTGCGGATTTGCGCCTCCGGCTTGTCCACCACCTTATTGTAATAGTCCTCCGATGCAGGGAAACCCGTGGCGACGATTATCGTTTCGATGCTGTCGCCGAGTTCGGGCTTTATGCTCGCACCCCAGATTATGTTCGTCGGATGCAGAATCCCGTTATCGTCAGTGGTCGAGGCGTAGGACTGTATGCGGTCCTTTATGCGGTTCACCTCCATCAGCGTCAGTTTGCTTTCGTCCGACACCGATACGTTGAGCAGCACCCGTTTGGCTCCGGCAATGCTGGTATTGCCGAAGAGCGACGACGAGAACACCGCATCCACCGCCGCCTCCGCACGGTCGTCGCCCGAGGCGGTCGCCATTCCCATCACGGCGCACCCTCCGTCGCGCATCACCTTGCAGACATCCGAGAAGTCGTTGTTCACTATATTGTATTTTCGCGTAACGATTTCGGCGATACCCTTCGTCGCGAACGCCACGACGTCATTCGCCTTGTCGAACGCGCCGTTGAGCGAAAGATTGCCGTACAAATCGCTTATTGTGTCGTTGCTCAGCACGATGAGCGAATCGACGTGTTCGCGCAGACGCTCGACACCCTCGCGAGCCTGGTTCATCCGCTCCGGACCGTCGTTGCGCGGCGGCATCGTTACGATAGCCACCGTCAGTATCCCCATTTCTGCGGCGAGTTCCGCAATCACGGGCGATGCGCCCGTACCCGTTCCGGCACCCATACCCGCAGCGAGGAAGAGCATCTTCGTCCCGCACGATTCGAAACAGTGCCGCACCTCGTCTATCGAGATTTTCGCCTTCTGTTCGCCGACATGCGCATCGTTGCCCGCGCCCAAGCCGTCGCCCAGACAGATTTTGCGGCTCACGGGGCTTTTCGCCAAATCCTGGCTGTCGGTGTTGCAGACCACCAGATTCACACCGTCGATGCCCATGCTCCACATGTGGTTCACGGCATTGCCGCCCGCACCGCCGACACCGAGAACCATTATCAGCGACGGGATGCCGCGAAGTTCCGGAATCTCATCCAATATATTGTCGTTATCCGTCATATCTCCTATAAATACTCGTTATCCTTGTTGTCGCCGAGCAGTTTGTTGAACCACCGCGCAGCCTTCGACACTATACCCTGTTTTTCGTTGTCCGAATCGAAATCGTCGTCGTCATCGTCCTCTACCGGCGGAGGTGTCGGCGTTACCGTCTTGACGACCGTAGCCGGCTCTTCACGCTTCTCCTGCTCTACGGAATCCGCATCCGCCGGCTTCTCCTCCTCATGCTCCACAGCAGGTTTCGGCTGCACGACCGTCGGATTCTCCGGCTGTTCGCGGCGTACCGGCGATACCGGCTTCTGCACTCTCGAAGGCTCCTCCGCAACGGCATTCGGTCTGGTCGGAACAGGCACACGCTCCGTAACCTCGCAGAACCCGTGTTCCGAGCCGAACAGCAATACCGCGACGGCGGTCGAGTGGGCATACGTACCTATCTTCTGCTGCGACTCCTCGTCGATGCCGTACCGAGCCGCTCCGAGACGCACGTTTGCACCCGTCTCGCGGCGGAAAAGTTCGTCGATGTTTTCGAGCAGTGCCGAACCGCCCGTAAGCACTATGCCGCACGGAATCCTGCTTGCGAATTTCGCGCTGCGGATTTCGTCCCACGCGAACTCCGCTATGTCTTTCAGGCGAGCCTCGATAATCTTCACCAGATTCACCTGCAAGAAGTCCTTTTTCGTCTGCCCCGGCATCTGGATAGGCACCGAAATGTCGGGCGACACCATATCCGCCACCGCCGAACCGTACTTCTTCTTCATCTGCTCGGCGTTGATTTTGGCGATTCCGAAGGCATGGAGGTCGGCATCGACGGTCGATGCTCCGATAGGCACCGACGCGACATAGCGCAACTTGCCGCCGCGGACTATCGAGACGTCGGTCGTTCCGCCGCCGATGTCGATAACCGCCGCACCCTCGTCGCGCTCCTCGTCGGAGAGCAGTACCTCGGGCGACACGGCAGGATTCACGCAGATGTCGAGCAGCCGCAGACCGGCGTTATGGAACGCCATCTTAACGCGCTCTATCTGCTCCCTGCTGCACAGAATGAACAGGAATGTCGATGAGAGTTTGCGTCCGAACGCACCCACGGGGTCGTCGGTCTCGCTGCCGTCGTCCACCACGTAGTTCTGCGGGATACGGTCCATAATCTGTTCGCCGTCATCGGCAAGCACGTTGCGCATACGCTCGTGCAGCGCAGCCACATCCTCCTTGGTGATGCAGCGCGACGAATCCTTGATGAACACGTGGTCGGTGTAACTCGCGCAGCGGATAAAGTTGCCCGAGATGCCGGCATACGCCTCGTTGATGCGGATGCCCAACTCCTCCTCCAACTCCTCTTTCGCCCCGCGAATCGCCGCTCCGACCGAGCGCACATTGTCGATGCGTCCCGACGTAACTCCGCCCGCGACCGAACGCGACGCGATGCCGTCGATATTCAGACTGCCGTCGGCATTGCGGGTGCCGACCACGACGACGACATTCGACGAACCTATATCGACGCCTACTATGTAACTCTTTTTATCCATATCCCTATTCGGTGCAAACCACCTGATTATTATATTTCAAATTTATAGTTCCGTATCTGTTCCAGCCGATTCTGCCCAGTCCGTCGCGGTAGAACCGCATCAGTTTGTCGAACTTCCGCTCCGCATCGCCGATTTCGCCGAACACGATGCGGAAATCGCCGCTGCGCGGGACGAGAACCAGTTCCATCGCGCCCGACGATGCGGACGAAGCGACGATTTGGACAATCTCCGCCGACCAGAATCCGTCGTCCTCGACCTGACGGACAAAGTTAATCAGTTTGAGGAAATCGGCATACTTTTCCTCGTTTTTTTTCTGCTCCGCCCTCACGGCGTCCTGACGTGCCGTAATCGCGTCCATCTTGCGCCGCACGTCGCGCAACAGACCGTTCTGGTAGCGTCGGCGCAGACGTTTGCTCTTGCGCTTGGCTTCGACGCGCTTCTCGAAATCGTCCTTCGATTCGAACCACTTTTTCTTCACGCGCTCCCGACGGATGCTCCGCAGCGAATCCTTGATTACATCCTCCTTGGCGTAAAGCGGATTCCTCTCCTTTTCAATCTGCCTTATCCTTTTCTCGGCATCGGCTTGCAGGTCGGCGACGTAATCGCCGATGTACCCCTCGTAGGACGGCGGCACTATCGGTCGGTAACTTCCCGTAACTACCGGCACGTAGAGAGCCGACGCCTCGGGAGCGGCAAAAATGAAACCGTCCTCGGTAACGTAGGCATTGTAGCCGTCCGTCAACAGACGCATCATAGGTCGCCGCTGGCTTATATCGACGTGCATGATGCCAGAGTATGTTACGTAGACATCGACGTCATCGACGAATCCGTTGCGGGCTATAATGTGCCGGATGCCCGCCGCATCCACGGCGTCTGCCGGCGCGCCTATCGTCGCGATGCCGCTGCGCAGAATCCATTCGCGCACCTTGCGGCTCGTAACGAGTTGTCCGCCGGCGGTGCTGTCGGTTATGCTTATGTCCACCCGCTCGACCGTCTGCACCGCACGGTGCCGCGAAGCGAGAACCGACGCATAGACGATATAGCCGACAGCAATCGACCACACTGCGACCACAAGGGCTATTTCGCCTGCGCGTTTGAGCATAACTCCTAAAAATCAAGCCTTTCTCTTCAACACCTCGGCAATCGCGCCGCAGCAGGCATCGATATTTCCCGCACCGAACGACACGACCACATCGGTATCCATATTCCCTATCTCTTCCGCAATCCGTTCGCGCTCTACTATACGGCACGGAACGGTTACCAAATCGGCAATCATCTGCGACCCGACGCCCTCGATAGGCTCCTCGCGGGCAGGATATATCGGCAGCAGCACGACCTCGTCGGCAAGCGACAGTGCCGCGGCGAACTCGGTGTAGAGGTCGCGGGTGCGGGTATAGAGGTGCGGCTGGAATATCGCCGTAAGCCGCCTGCCGGGGAACATTTTGCGCACCGACGCAATCGTCGCCGACAGTTCGCGCGGATGATGGGCATAATCGTCCATATATACCTGCTTCGGCGTATTGACGTAAAATTCGAAACGCCGCTTGACGCCCGAGAATTCCGCCAGCGCGCTGCGCAGCGCATCTCCGTCGAACGGTTTGCCCTCGGCTTTCGCCGCGCACCAGAACGCCGCTACGGCGGCTACCGAATTTTCGATGTTTATCCACCCCGGCACTCCGAGCGTGCAGCCCTCGACGACGCCCGACGGGGTAACTATGTCATAGCGGTAGTGTCCGCCGCCTGTCAACGCCACGTTCTTCGCATAGAAGTCGCACGGCTCGTCGTAGGAGTACCGCCACACCTTTATCGCGTCGTTGCGCACGGCTACGTCCACTCCGAGTTTCAGCACGAGCGCGCCGCCCGCCTTTATCTGCGATATGAACTGCGCGAACGCCTCCTTCACCGCCTCGTGCGTGCCGTAGATGTCGAGATGGTCGGCATCAGCCGACGTTACGACCGCGACATCGGGATAGAGCCGCAGGAACGAACGGTCGAATTCGTCCGCCTCGACCGCGAGCCGCCTTCCCTCGCCCGACACCAGATTGCCGCCGAAATTCTTCGACACTCCGCCCAGGAACGCACTGCCCTCGCCCGCCGCACGACGGTTGAGCCATGCAACCAGAGTGGATGTGGTGGTCTTGCCGTGAGTGCCGGCGACCGCCATCACATATTTGCCCTGCGACAGCAGACCGAGCATCTGCGAACGCTTCATAACCTCGAACCCGCGCTCGCGGAACATCGTGAATTCGGTATGTTCCGCCGGCACGGCTGGCGTGTAGACCACCGCCGTAAGTTCGGGGTCGAGAAATTCATCGGGAATCAGTTTCACGTCGTCCTCGTAGTGTATCTTCGCTCCCGCATCGGAAAGACGGCGCGTGAGGTCGGACTCCGCGCGGTCGTAGCCACCCACCGTCCATCCCTCGTCGAGGAAATAGCGTGCCAGCGCACTCATTCCGATTCCGCCGATTCCGATAAAGTATATTCTGTTCTTCTTCATTTCAGGTTATTCTCCCCAATATTTCACTATTTCGTCAGCCACGCGGTCCGCCGCATCGGGAACAGCGAGGCGCGATATGTTTTTCGACAGCATCGTGAGTTCGTCCTTGTCGGCAATCATGCGCAGTGCCGTCGATATTCCGCAATCGACCGCATCGGCATCGGCGACCATACGCGCCGCCTTCTTGTTCACGAGTGCCTGAGCGTTTTTGGTCTGGTGGTCTTCGGCGACATTCGGTGACGGTACGAAAAGGGTCGGCTTGCCCGCCAGACACAGTTCGGACACAGTGCATGCCCCGCTGCGCGAAACCACGACGTCGGCGATTTCGTAGGCGTAATCCATGCGGTCGATGAACGCCCCCTGCCAGATGTTTTCCGTCGGATAATGCCCGAGGAACTGTTTCATCTCCGCCTCGTAGTAGCGTCCAGTCTGCCATATCACCTGAACGGGAGCCTTGCCGCCGAGCGTCATGACCCACGATTTCATCATGTTGTTCAGAGTACGCGTACCGAGCGAACCTCCGACCACGAGCATTACCGGCAGCGAACCGTCGAAGCCGTAGTACTTCAACGCCTCCGCCCTGTCGATGCTGCCCTTCGAGAACGAACCGCGCAGCGGATTGCCCGTCATCACGATTTTGCCGGCATTGAAGAAACGCTCCATGCCGTCGTATGCGACGCAGACGCTCTTCGCACCGCCACCGACGATTTTGTTCACGAGACCCGCGTAGGAGTTCTGCTCCTGAATGACGGTCGGGATGCCCATGCGCTGAGCCATCCACACGATAGGCGCGCTCGCATAGCCGCCGAATCCAGCCACGATGTCGGGACGGAACTCCTTGATTACGGCTCGCGCGCGACGCAGCGACCGCAGCACCTGCATCGGCAGCGCGAGGTTGCGCAGCGTCAGTTTGCGTTGCAGACCCGCGATAGGCAGACCCACTATGCGATAGCCCAGACGGGGAATGGTCTGCATCTCCATCTTGCCCTCCGCTCCGACGAAAAGTATCTCCACATCGTCGCCGAAACGGCGTTTCAACGCCTCTGCGACCGATACCGCCGGATAGATATGACCGCCTGTTCCGCCGCCCGAAAGAATTATCCGTTTCATGTAAAATGATATTAACCGAATTAACTGCGAAAATACGGATTATTCTCGAATGTCGCAAAATAAATGCGCCAAATCGGGAGATATTTTTTCACAGTACAGACGGAACGACACTTACGGGCTTTGGTGCCGGCGAAAGGCTACCGCTTGCGGGGATGCGACCTGAAAAATTCGACTATGTGAGGCAACGCCTCTTCCGGAAAACGGTGTCCGCCCGAATGGAGATACGCCGCCACGTCGTTGCCGTCGGAAGAGCGGAACAGACGGACGTGTTCGGACATCTTGCGTCCCTTCGGTTTGCAGCCGTTCAACTCAACGGCGGAGTATACGGCATCCAGCACACGGTCATAGCGCACGATTTCGTCGGACGAACCGCCGACGAAGAATACGGGTTTCGGACGGCGCATGTCCAGAATCCGTTTCGACATTCTGCCCGTTCCCGAATGTACGGACGCCACCGCTGCGAATACGTCGCCGCGAACCGACCACAACCCTTGAACGAATCCGCCGCCGTTGGAGTGTCCCATGCAGTAGATGCGTCGTTCGTCTATGCGGAACCGGTGTCGGAGCGTATCGAGCAGCGCATCGAAAAACTCTATGTCGCGACCGCAGTCGTCCGCCGTCGGCATCACCCAGCCGTAACCCGCTCCGACCACGCCGCCGGTAGTCCACAAGCCTTGTGGATAGACGACGACGGCATCGTCCCACAGTTCGTGAACGCACATCCGCCGCGAAGCCTTTTCGATGACACCCCTGCGACCGTGGAACACGAACACGAGCGGCACTTCACCGTCTGACGGCATATCCGCAGGCGCGAAAACCAATGCCCTGCGCAGGCTGTCCCTTACGGTGTATTCCAGCATTCCGGAGCGGTGGGCGGACGGGTTCTGCGCTCGGGCAGACAACGCCGCAACGCACAGAACCGCGACAATCAGAAGTGATTCAAGAGTTTTCATATCACAAAAATAGCGATTCTCACCGACCCTCACAAGCAATCGGCACAAATAATGCAATACGACCTTGACGTCCTTAACGACTTTAAGGACGTTAAAGACTTTAAAGATTTTTACGCTATGTACTCTTTCCTGTTTCCGACCTACGCCTACCGCAAGAACTTTTCGTTGTTCGTGCTGTCGCTCAGAGTTCTGTTCGGCGTACTGCTTATGGTACACGGCATAGGCAAAATCATGGATTTCGACACGCTTTCGCAGACGTTTCCCGACCCGCTCGGCATCGGCAGCCGACAATCGCTGATGCTGGCAATATTCGGCGAGGCGGTATGTTCGGCGGCATTCATCATCGGCTTTCTGCACCGGCTGTGCATGATACCGATGATTATAACTATGATTACGGCGTTCGTCGTCGTCCACAAATGGAGCGTTGCCGACGGCGAGATGGCGTTCGTGAACCTCATGGTATTTCTGCTTCTGTACGTCGTGGGACCCGGACGCTACTCGATAGACCGCATCTTCGCCGACCGCATCGAACGCTCCCGCGCCGAAAACCGCCGCAAGGCAAAATGGAAAAGACCCTAACGACCTTAAAGTCTTTAAAGTCCTTAAAATCGTTAGGGTCTTCCCCATTCTCCATCAGAGTCCGAAAGCCTGCTTCAACTCGTCCATCTGCTCCTGCGACATGCCCTCGGGAACGAAGCCCATATTGCGGGCCGTCATGTAGATTTGAGCCGACTTGGAGAGCGTATCGACCATATCGAACGCCTCGACGATATTTTCGGCTACGGCACATACGCCGTGTTTCTCCCACAGAACCACGTCGTAGTCGCGCAACTCCTCGACCGTCCGTTCGGCGAGTTCGACCGAACCCGGCATACGGTAAGGCACAATACCCAGTCCCTTCGGGCAGAACGCCCGCGTCTCGGGAATCATGCTCCACAGCAGATTCGTCAATACATCCTTTTTCAGAAACTCGGGATTATGGCTCATGGCGACGAGGTCGATTGGGTGCGTATGCAGCGCAGCCCGATAGCCGTTGCCCGAAGCAATCATCTGTTCGTGCATCGACAGGTGCGCCGGCAGTTCGGACGTCGGACGCACCGGATTGTCAGCCACGATTTCGTAACTCGCGCAGTCGTCGAGGATGCGGATTACCGAGCCGTTCTCCATCGGTCGGCGCGCGAGGTCGCGCATACGGCGGTTCGTACCCTTGCAGAAGAACCAGCAGCCCCGCAGATGCGGCAGCGTAACGCCGATGGGCATAGGTCCGCTTATAGGAGCGAGCGAACGTATCCCGTCGTCCACAAATTCGGTGATGTTTATCGTGATGTTGCCGCCGTTGCGTTCAGCCCAGCCCTTTTGCCAGAGATAGCCTGCGACTTCGGCTACCTCATCTATCTTGTGCGCCAACTCGGGGCGACCTTCCAGAATCGATTTCATGGCTCTATCGTTTCGATGTTACATCGCGTTCGTAACGCTGAATCTCGGTTATGTACTCCTCGCCGACCGGCACTCCGTTGCGCAGGCAGAACATGTCCCACACGGCACTCCACGGCAGCGACTTGCCCTCCTCCAACATCGCCAGCCGCTCGAACAGGCGGTTTTCGGCTTCGTAGCCGCGCAAAGTATCGGTCGGTTCGAGCAGAGCCTGCAACAGACATTTCTGCGTGGCACGCATGCCGACGACATACGCACCGACGCGGTTTATCGACGCATCGAAATAGTCCAGTCCTATATGCACTCTGTCGAGCGCGTCGCAGCGCACAATCTCCTTGGCGAGTTCGAGTGTCTCGTCGTTCATGGTCGTAACGTGGTCGGAATCCCAGCGCACGGGGCGGCTGACATGCAGCATCACCTCCGGTGTGAACAGCAGCAGCGACGAAATCTTGTCGGCTATGCTCTCCGTCGGGTGGAAATGTCCGGTGTCGAGCGTAACTATCTTGTTGTGCTTCGCTCCGTAGGCGAGATAGAAATCGTAGGAACCTACCGTATAACTCTCCGCTCCGATGCCGAAGAGTTTCGCCTCGATGCAGTCGCGCATGTCGGCGTATTCGGTGGCGAAAATCTCGTCGAGCGACTCTTTGAGCAGTTCGCGGTAGCGCATACGGTTCACGGTCGTATCCTTCGAGCCGTCGTGAATCCACAGATTCATGATGCTCGGCGAACCCTGACGGCGACCCATCTCCTCGGCAATCGCACGGCAGCGTTTCGTATGCTCAATCCAGAAACTGCGGATTCCGTCGTCGGGGTTGGCGAGCGTGAGCGACCCGCTCTTCGGGTGCGAGAACGAGGTGGAGTTGAAATCGAGTTTCATGCCGCGTTCGGCAGTCCACTGCATCCAACTCTCGAAGTGCGACGGCTCTATCTCGTCACGGTCTACCGCCTTGCCGCCGAAATCGCCGTATATCGCGTGGAGGTTCAGACGGTGTTTTGCCGGAACGAGCGACGCCGCGAAATCGATGTCGCGACGCACCTCGTCGATGTTGCGCGCCTTGCCGGGGTAGTTGCCCGTAGCCTGTATTCCGCCCGAGAGTTCGCCGTCGGGGTTCTCGAATCCCGACACGTCGTCCGCCTGCCAGCAGTGCATCGACAACACTATGTCCTGCAACCGTCCGATTGCCTTTTCGGTATCCACGCCTATCGCCGCATAGCGTTCGCGGGCGATTTCGTAGGACTTTTCGATGATTGATTCTTTCATGAGAGTATGTTTTTTCGGTTAATATTCTTGCTTCTCCTTAAAGTCGTTAAGGTCTTTAAGGACTTTAAGGTCGAGGTTCGTAAGTTTTCAGTTCCGAGGACTCGCGCACGCAGCGGCGCATCTCGGCAAGCGAACCTACAAGTCCCGCCGCACGCGCCTGCACCATCAGATTGCCCAATGCTGTCGCCTCCGACGGTCCTGCGACCACCCTCACTCCCGTAGCCTCGGCGGTAAGACGGTTGAGCAGGTCGTTGCGCGCACCGCCGCCGATGACGTGCAGCGTGTCGATTTCGAACGGAGCGATCCTTTGCAGCCGCGCAAGCACCTCGCCGTATTTGGCGGCGAGCGAATCGAATATCAGACGCACCACGGCGGCATCGTCGCAAGGTTCGGCGATTGCGTGCGAGCGGCAGTAGGCGCGTATCGCCTCCGCCATATCGGTCGGCGAAGCGAAAGAGGCGTCGTCGGGGTCTATCACCGCCGCCGAGCGCGATACGGATTCAGCCATCCGCGTTATATCTTCATAGGTATAGTCGCGACCCTCGCGCGACCATCCGGCGCGGCACTGTTCGAGCAGCCACATGCCCGTAATGTTTTTCAGGAAACGCACCGTGCCGTCCACGCCGCCTTCGTTCGTGAAGTTCATCGCGAACGATTCGTCGCCGATAACCGGTTCGCGCAACTCGATGCCCATCAGCGACCATGTTCCCGAACTGAGATAGGCGAACCGTTCGTTCTCGGCGGGAACAGCAGCCACCGCCGAAGCGGTATCGTGTCCCGCGACGGCTATTACGGGTACTGCACCCAGTCCCGTCTCCGCCGCCGCATCGTCTCTCAACACGCCTACACGCTCCCCCGGCATCACTATGCGCGGAAACAGCGACTGGTCTGCACCCGCGGCTTCGAGCAGTGCGCCGTCGATTCTTTTCGTGCGCGGGTCGAGCAACTGCGACGTCGAGAGAATCGTGTATTCGCAGACCTTTTCGCCCGTCAGCATGTATGACAGCGCGTCGGGCATGAACAGAACCGATTGAGCGTCGCGCAAAGCAGATACCCCCTCGCGGTGCTGGGCGGAGAGTTGGTAGAGGGTATTGAAATTCATTATCTGGATTCCCGTCCTTTCGTAGACCTCACGGCGCGGAATCCTTTTGAAAAACCGCTCCGGCTCGCCGTCGGTATAGGGGTCGCGGTACGAGCGCGGCAGCGACAGCAGCGAACCGTCGTCGGCGACGCATGCGAAATCGACGCCCCACGTGTCGATTCCTATCGATTCGACCTTCACGCCGCGTCTGCCGACCTCCGACAGTCCGCGCACGATTTCGGAATAGAGGGCGTAGATGTCCCAATAATATTTGCCGCCGAGCGGCAGTATGGAGTTCGGAAAACGGTGGACGCACTCGGCGGCGATGCGCCCGCCGGCGTATGTCCCGAGGATGACGCGACCGCTGGTCGCGCCTATGTCCACGGCGATGAAGTTTCGGTTCATAAGTCAGGTTTCAAATTCATTTTCACACTCTTCTTCCGTCACGGCAAAGCCCTATCCGTCATGTTGAGCGCAGCGAAACATCTGTTTCAGATTCTTCGCTACACCGAGTTCCGCTCAGAATGACGACCCTGCCATCGGCTTGACGAAAAACATCGTATTACAAATATATAAAATCATACGCCGTCCGCGGTTGTTCATTTTGACACAATGGTTGGAAATTCTGACACTTCGTCCGCCGCGGCGATTGATGAAAACTTTTAATAACTTTTGCGGCGGAGGGTCGTCCGTTCCGCCGCCCGATATTATTTTTGCGGACAGAACCAATATTCAAATATTCTTTCTCATTATGGTAAAAATCGGAACTCCGCTTACACCGGTAGGCAAAAAGGCGTTGCTGTGCGGCGCAGGCGAACTCGGCAAGGAGGTCGCAATCGAACTGCAACGTTACGGAATCGAAGTGGTGGCTCTCGACCGCTACGCCGACGCCCCTGCGATGCAGGTCGCACACCGCTCCCATGTAATATCGATGCTCGACGGAGCGAAACTGCGCGAGATAATCGAACTCGAAAAGCCCGATTACATCATCCCCGAGGTCGAGGCTATCGCCACACCGACGCTCGTCGAACTCGAAAAGGAGGGCTACAACGTCATCCCGACCGCCAACGCCGCATGGCTCACGATGAACCGCGAGGGCATCCGCCGTCTTGCCGCCGAGGAACTCGGGCTGCCGACATCCGCCTACCGTTTCGCCGACACCTACGAGGATTTCATCGCTGCTGTCGACGAAATCGGCATACCGTGCGTGGTAAAACCCATAATGAGTTCGTCGGGACACGGTCAGAGCGCAGTCCGCAGCCGCGAGCAGGTCGATGCCGCATGGCATTGCGCCCAGGAGGGCGGTCGCGCGGGAGCGGGTCGCGTCATCGTCGAGAGATTCGTCGATTTCGACTACGAAATAACGCTGCTTACCGTGCGCCACAGCGCAGGCACGACGATGCTCGAACCTATCGGACATCATCAGGTGGACGGCGACTACCGCGAATCGTGGCAGCCGCAGGGCATGAGCCCGCTCGCCAAGGAGCGCGCGCACGAGATAGCGCGCAGGATAACCGACGCTCTGGGCGGCTACGGCATCTTCGGAGTGGAGATGTTCGTCAAGGGCGACGACGTGATATTCAGCGAGGTTTCGCCGCGTCCGCACGACACGGGCATGGTAACGATGATTTCGCAGGACATGTCGGAGTTCGGTCTGCATGCGCGTGCGATTCTCGGGTTGCCTATTCCGGCAGTGCGGTTCTACCGTCCGAGCGCATCGAAGGCGATTGTGGTCGAGGGAGATACCGACAAGGTCGTTTTCGGCAATCTCGAAAAGGTGCTGTCCGAACCCGACGTCCAGATTCGTCTGTTCGGCAAGCCGGAGGTCAGGGGACACCGCCGCTACGGAGTGATTCTCGCCTCGGACGAAACCGTCGAAGCGGCACTCGCCAAGGCGGAGCGCGCATACGCGGCACTCGAAACCGAAATTTTACCCCGATAAGCGATAATTTATATGAAAACGGGCGATTCGGGTTTGCGGTTGGGCAAAAAATGCCTATCTTTGCAGTGTCGCAATGCGACGCCTGAATCCGAACGGGAAACGATGAGCAACCTTATCAACATATCCTCTTTCACGCAGGGGCAGCAGCCTCACGGAGGGCATCATTTCCCCGTTTCCGTTTTCGATTCATCGTTCACCGACGAAAATATTGTTTCAATTTGGGGCGGCACTGTCAGTGCCGCCTTTTTTATATAGCATGCTCATGGGCGGACGTAAACTTTTGATACAAGGCGGCACAGCCGTAGGCGGCGGCGAAAGCCGACGCTGCGACATACTCGTCGCCGACGGCAGAATCGCCGCAATCGGCGAAAACATCCCGACCGGCGCAGCCGACGAAATCTTCGATGCGACGGGGTGTATCGTTACCTACGGTCTTGCCGACGTCCACGTCCATCTGCGCGAACCGGGTTATTCGGCGAAGGAGACCGTCGCGAGCGGCACGCGGGCTGCGGCGCACGGCGGATATACGGTAGTCTGCGCAATGCCCAATCTCAATCCCGCGCCCGATTCGCCGGCGACGATTGCCGTCGAGCAGGAACTTATCGACCGTCAGGCGGTAATCGACGTCCGTCCGTATGCGACGATTTCGGTCGCGCGCGAGGGTCGCGAGGTAACCGACTTGGAGGCATTGAAACCGCTTGCGGTCGGATTCTCGGACGACGGCAACGGCATCCAGCAGGAATCGACGATGCGTGAGGCGATGCGGCGTGTCGCGGCGATGGACGGCATCATCGCCGCCCACTGCGAGGACAATTCGCTGCTGCGCGGAGGATACATCCACGACGGCGAATACGCCCGCCGCAACGGACACCGCGGCATCTGCTCCGAAAGCGAATGGGGACAGATAGCGCGCGACGTGAAACTCGCCGCCGAAACGGGCTGCCGCTATCACGTATGCCACATCTCGACCGCCGAGAGCGTCGAAATAATCCGCAACGCCCGCAAGTCGGGAGCAAACGTAACGTGCGAAACCGCGCCTCACTACCTCGCACTCACCGAGGATGACTTGCAGGAGGACGGACGCTTCAAGATGAATCCGCCGCTGCGCACAGCCGCCGACCGCGACGCACTTATCTGCGGTGTTCAGGACGGCACGATAGAGGTCATTGCGACCGACCACGCGCCGCATACCGCCGAGGAGAAGTCGCGCGGGCTGAAAGGCAGTGCGATGGGCATCGTCGGGCTTGAAACGGCGTTCGCCGTAGTCTATACCGAACTCGTCCGCAAAGGCGCAATCACGATAGAACGGATGATAGAACTGATGTGCGACAATCCACGCCGGATATTCCGGCTGGGCGGAGGTCTGCGCGTCGGCGAAGCGGCGGACATCGCCGTTTTCGACATCGCGACGCCGTACCGCATCGACAGCAGCGGATTTCTGTCGGCGGGTCGCGCCACCCCGTTCGAGGGGCGCGAGGTCTGCGGAGAGTGTCTGCTGACGCTGAAAAACGGCGAGACCGTATGGAAAAAAGAGATAAAATAAATACAGATACAAGTTCATGAAACGACAACCCGACAAAAAGTTAGTCCTCGAAAACGGACGCGAGTTCTGCGGCTACGGCTACGGTGCGAACCGCAACGTCGTGTGCGAAATCGTGTTCAACACGTCGATGGTGGGCTATCAGGAGATTCTCTCCGACCCGTCGTACACCAATCAGATTGTGGTGATGACCTATCCGCTCATCGGCAACTACGGCATCACCGACGAGGATTTCGAGACCAAATCGCTCACCATAGGCGGAATGATAGTCCGCGAATGCAGCGAGAATCCGAGCAACTTCCGCTACACCAAGACCATTTCGGAGGTGTTCGACGAACACGGAATCCCGTGCATCAGCGGCATCGACACCCGCATGCTCACCCGCATTATCCGCAACGAGGGCTGTCAGCGCGCTGCGATAGTCGATATTTCGATGCCGACCGAGGAGGCTCTGCGGTTCATCGCCGACACGCCGGCAGACCGCGACGTGGTGTCGAAGGTGAGTTGCCGCAAACGCTGGTTCTCGCGCACGCCGCACCACCGTTTCGACGTGGTGGCAATCGACTGCGGCATCAAGTACAACATCGTGCGCTCGCTCAACCAGCGCGGCTGCAACGTAATCATCGTGCCGTTCGACACGCCAGCCGAAGAAATCATGGCTTTCAATCCGCATGGAATATTCATCTCGAACG
This sequence comes from uncultured Alistipes sp., assembly GCA_905213895.1. Classification (GTDB taxonomy): domain Bacteria; phylum Bacteroidota; class Bacteroidia; order Bacteroidales; family Rikenellaceae; genus Alistipes. The sequence goes on along the minus strand of CAJMKE010000010.1, from coordinate 67,568 downwards.
GACCGGGCGACCCGAGCGACGTTCCGCAGGTGGCGAAACTCGTCGAGCAGTTGCGCGGCAAACTGCCGATTTTCGGAATCTGTCTCGGACACCAACTCATCTCGCTCGCCTACGGAGCCAAGAGTTTCAAACTCAAATTCGGTCATCGCGGCGGAAACCACCCCGTGAAGAACCTGCTGACGGGCAAAATCGAGATTACGAGCCAGAACCACAACTACGCCATCGACGCCGAGTCGCTGCGCGACACCCCGTTGGAGGTTACGCACGTGAACCTGCTCGACGGCACGGTCGAGGGCGTCGAGAACCGCCGCGACAAGATTTTCTCGGTGCAGTATCACCCCGAGAGCGCACCGGGTCCGCAGGACAGCACATACCTTTTCGACAAATTCATAAAACTGATGGAGGACAATCGCAATGCCTAAACGCACGGATATAAAGAAGGTAATGGTTATCGGCTCGGGACCTATCGTCATAGGTCAGGCAGCCGAATTCGACTATGCGGGTACGCAGGCGTGCCTCGCGCTCAAAGAGGAGGGTTACGAAGTGATTCTCGTGAATTCCAATCCGGCGACTATCATGACCGACACCCATATCGCCGACAAGGTCTATATGGAGCCGCTCAAACTCGAATACGTCGCCAAAATCATCCGCTACGAGCGTCCCGACGCAATCGTCCCGGGACTGGGCGGACAGACGGGACTGAACCTCGCCGTGCAACTTGCCAAGAAGGGTATTCTCGAAGAGTGCCAGGTCGAGATTCTCGGAACGTCGTTCGAGAGCATCGAGCAGGCGGAAGACCGCGAACTCTTCAAGGAGTTGTGCATCCGCCTGGGCGAACCTGTGCTGCCGTCGGAGATAGTGAACTCGGTCGAGGAAGCCGTCAAGGTGGCGGCTGAAATCACCTATCCGGTCGTGCTGCGTCCCGCGTTCACGCTGGGCGGTACGGGCGGCGGCTTCGCCAACGACGAGCAGGAGTTGCGCGAGATGATGCGCAACGCGCTCGCCCTCTCGCCGGTGCATCAGGTACTGGTCGAGAAGAGCATCAAGGGCTACAAGGAGATTGAATACGAGGTGATGCGCGACAGCAACGACACGGCGATAACCATCTGCAACATGGAGAACGTGGACCCCGTCGGCATCCATACGGGCGACTCAATCGTCGTCGCGCCGAGCCAGACGCTAACCAACAAGGAGTACCAGTTACTGCGCGACAGTGCGCTGAAAATCATACGCGCCCTCAAAATCGAGGGCGGCTGCAACGTACAGTTCGCACTCGACCCGCTCTCGTTCAACTATTATATAATAGAGGTCAATCCGCGCGTGTCGCGTTCGTCTGCCCTCGCGTCGAAGGCGAGCGGCTACCCTATCGCCCGCGTGAGTGCCAAAATCGCCGTCGGCATGACGCTCGACGAGATAGACATCGCCAACACGCCGGCAAGTTTCGAACCTGCGCTCGACTACGTCGTAACCAAAATCGCCCGCTTCCCGTTCGACAAGTTCAGCGAGGCGTCGAACGAACTCGGCACGCAGATGAAGGCTACGGGCGAAGTGATGAGCGTCGGTCGCACCATCGAGGAGAGCCTACTGAAAGCGGTGCGCTCGCTCGAAACGGGCGTATGCCACATCCACAACAAGAAGTTCGACGACATGTCCAACGCCGACATGCTCGCCTACATAGCGCGCGGCACTGACGACCGCATCTATGCCATAGCGCAACTCATCCGCAACGGCATCGACCTTTCGCTGATTTACGACCGCACGAAAATCGACATGTTCTTCCTCGAAAAAATCAAGAACATCGTCGAGGAGGAGCAGGTCGTGGCGGCGAACAAGGGCGACCGCGACACGCTCTACGAGGCGAAACGCATGGGATTCAGCGACAAGTTCATCGGGCGTCTGTGGGGCATGACGGCGGAAGAGGTGTTCGCCCTCCGCGAGAAATACGCGATGTTCCCCGTCTACAAGATGATAGACACCTGCGCGAGCGAGTTCAGTTCCTACGTTCCCTACTTCTACTCGACCTACGAGCAGGAAAACGAATCGGTCGTGAGCGACAAGAAAAAAATCGTGGTACTCGGCTCTGGACCGATACGCATCGGTCAGGGCGTCGAGTTCGACTACTCGACCGTCCACGCCATATGGACTATCCGTGAGGCAGGCTACGAGGCGATAATCATCAACAACAATCCCGAAACGGTTTCGACCGACTACACCATATCGGACAAACTCTATTTCGAGCCGCTGACGGTCGAGGACGTGATGAACGTCATCCGTCTCGAAAAGCCGCTCGGCGTCATCGTGTCGCTCGGCGGACAGACGGCAATCAACCTCGCCGAACCGCTCGTGCGCATGGGAGTGAAGATTATCGGCACCGACATCGACGCCATCAACAAGGCGGAGGACCGCAAGATATTCGAGCGCATCATGCACGAAGTCGGCATACCGCAGCCGCAGGCGCAGGCGATAACCGAAATCGAGGAGGGCGTGCGCGCCGCCGAACGCATCGGCTATCCGGTGCTTGTGCGACCGAGTTTCGTTCTGGGCGGACGCGCCATGCAGATTGTCGGCAACGAGCAGACGCTGCGCTACTATCTGCACAATGCGGTCGAAATCAACGAAAATTCGCCGGTATTGGTCGACAAGTACATCATGGGCAAGGAGTTGGAGGTCGATGCCGTCTGCGACGGCACGGACGTGTTCATTCCGGGCATCATGGAGCATGTCGAGAAGACGGGCATCCACTCGGGCGACAGCATAAGCGTCTATCCGACGTTCAGCGTCAGCCGGAATGTCAAGGATACGATAATCGACTACACCGTCCGTCTGGGCAAGGCTATCGGCATCGTCGGTCTGTTCAACATACAGTTCATCGTCGATAAGGAGGAGAAGGTCTACGTCATCGAGGTGAACCCGCGTTCGTCGCGGACCGTTCCGTTCCTCTCGAAATCGACAGGCGTGCAGATGGCTAAAATCGCCACGCTCGTCATCCTCGGGCATTCGCTGCGCGAGCAGGGCATCACGGAGGTTTATCCGGCGGAGCGCAAACGCTGGTTCGTCAAGACGCCGGCATTCTCGTTCGCCAAAATCAAGGGCGTCGATTCGTATCTGTCGCCCGAAATGAAATCGACGGGCGAGGCAATCGGCTACGACGACACGCTGACGCGCGCGCTCTACAAGTCGTTGCAGGCATCGGGCATGGCGGTCGTGAACTACGGAACGATTCTCGTGACGCTCGCCGACAAGGACAAGGAGGCTGCACTGCCGCTCATAAAGCGGTTCTACAATCTCGGCTTCAACATCGAGGCGACGCGCGGCACGGCGAACTTCCTGCGCGAACACGGACTGCGCACGCGCTGTCTGGGCAAGTTGAGCGAGGGTAGCAACGACATCTACAACACGCTGCGCAAGGGACACGTGAACTACGTGATAAACACCATCGACCTCAACCAGCACAACACGCGGCTCGACGGTTACGAAATCCGCCGCTCGGCAGTCGAGAACAATGTTACGATATTCACCGCGCTCGAAACCGTGCGTGTGATGCTCGACGTTCTGGAAGAGATTACGCTCGGCGTATCGACCATCGACGCCGAATACGGAGCGAAAAAGACGGGTACGATTTCGAGATAGCAGAAAAATTGCGTAAATTAGCGAAATGGACAAACGGATATTCGAAATAGAGAGCAACCGACCGCTCACGGAGCAGGTCTTCGAGATGCGGCTGCGGGGCGACGCTTCGGCGATACGGCGGGCGGGACAGTTCGTCAATATCGCTGTCGAGGGGCTTTTCCTGCGCCGTCCGATTTCGGTCTGCGACTTTACGGACGACACGCTGACGCTCATATACAAGGTCGTCGGCGAGGGTACGGCGCGCATGGCGAAGATGCGGGCGGGCGAACGGCTCGACATCCTCACGGGATTGGGCAACGGTTTCGATGCCGACCGCACGAACGCAAAGGCTCTGCTCGTCGGAGGCGGAGTGGGCGTACCGCCACTCTACCGGCTGACGAAAGACCTCGTAGCCCGCGGCAAGGAGGTTACCGCGGTGCTGGGCTTCAACCGCGCCGACGAAATCTTCTATGCCGACGAGTTCGCGGCTGCCGGAGCGAGGGTGATAATCGCCACCGCCGACGGTTCGGTCGGGACGAAAGGCTTCGTAACCGACGCCATACACGAAAACGGCGTCGGGTTCGACTATTTCTACGCCTGCGGACCGCTGCCGATGCTCCACGCGCTCTGCGACGCGACGGCTACGGACGGCGAATTGAGTTTCGAGGAGCGCATGGGCTGCGGCTTCGGAGCCTGCATGGGTTGCAGTTGCAAGACGCACAAGGGCAACAAACGCATCTGCAAGGAGGGTCCCGTCCTGCGGAAAGACGAGATAATTTGGTAAAACGACTTTAAGGACTTTAAAGACCTTAAAGACTTTAAAGATAAAAGAGTATGACAGACCTTTCGGTTACTCTCGGCACAGTGCGGCTCGACAATCCGATAATTCCGGCAAGCGGAACTTTCGGATTCGGGGCGGAGTTCGCCGAACTGTACGACCTCGACATACTGGGTTCGATTTCGTTCAAGGGAACTACGCGCGAACCGCGGTTCGGCAATCCTACGCCGCGCATCGCCGAGTGCCGCAGCGGAATGATAAATTCGGTGGGGTTGCAGAACCCCGGTATCGACGCCGTGATAGCGGAGGAGTTGCCGCGGCTGCGCGAACGATTCCACAAACCGATAATCGCCAACATAAGCGGCTTTTCGACAGAAGAATACGCCGAATGCTGCCGTCGCATCGATGCCGAGCCGCAGGTGGAAATCATCGAGGTGAACGTTTCGTGTCCCAACGTCCACAATGGCGGCATGGCTTTCGGCACGTCGCCCGAATCGGCGGCAAAGGTTACCCGCGCGGTGAAGGAGGTAACGACCAAACCGGTTTTCATCAAGTTGAGTCCGAACGTTACGGACATCGTATCCATCGCCAAAGCCTGTGAGGACGCGGGTGCGGACGGACTGACGCTTGTCAATACGATGCTCGGCATGCGCATCGACATTGCGCGGCGGCGACCCGTAATCGCCAACAAGATAGGCGGTTTCTCCGGTGCTGCGATATTCCCCGTCGCACTGCGCATGGTGTGGCAGGCGGCGAACGCCTGCAAAATCCCGATTATCGGCTGCGGCGGCATCGAAACCGCCGAGGACGTCATCGAAATGATGATGGCAGGCGCATCGGCAGTCCAAATAGGCGCGGCGAACCTGCGCAATCCGTTCGTCTGCAAGGAGATAATCGAGCAACTGCCCGCGACGATGGAGCGGCTGGGCATCGAACGGCTGTCGGACATAATCGGAATCGTAAAATAGAAAACAACTGATAACTTATGGCAAAAGATGTAATCATAGCATGCGATTTCAGCAGCAAGGAGCAGACGCTCGCGTTTCTGAATCGTTTCGAGGGACGCAAACCGTTCGTCAAAATCGGCATGGAACTGTTCTACGCCGAGGGACCCGAAATCGTTCGCGAAATCAAGTGTCGCGGACACAAAATCTTCCTCGACCTGAAACTGCACGACATTCCGAACACCGTCAAGAAGGCTATGGCGGTTCTCTCGCGGCTCGACGTGGACATGTGCAACGTCCATGCGGCGGGAACTATTGAGATGATGCGCTACGCAATCGAGGGTCTGACGCGCGAGGACGGCACGCGACCGCTGCTCATCGCCGTTACCCAACTTACCTCGACGAGCGAGGAGCGCATGCGCGAAGAACTGCTTATCGGCGCGACCATAAACGAGACCATCGCCCACTATGCCGATAACGCCCGCAAGGCGGGGCTGGACGGAGTGGTGTGTTCGCCGCTCGAATCGCAAATCGTCAAGAGCCGCTGCGGCAGCGATTTCGTTACGGTAACCCCGGGTATCCGCTTCGCCGACGCCGCGGGCGACGACCAGGTGCGCATCACGACGCCTGCGCGCGCACGCGAGATTGGTTCGGACTATATCGTCGTCGGTCGCCCGATTACTGCCGCCGCCGACCCCGTCGCAGCCTACGAACGCTGCCTGAAAGAATTTCTGGGATAGCATAACACCTGTCCTTAAAGACTTTAACCGACGCCAAGCCGAAAGCAGTCGAGTTTATTCGGACTGCTGAGGCGCGAAGGAGGAAAAGCCCGCGAACGCGGGATTAAAGACTTTAAAGACCTTAACGACCTTAAACCGATATGGAAAAACAGATTGCAAAAGAACTATTGTCGATAGGCGCGGTATTCCTGCGCCCCGAGCAGCCGTTCACATGGGCGAGCGGCATCAAAAGCCCGATATACTGCGATAACCGCCTGACGCTCTCCGCACCTCGCGTGCGCGAGAAGATAGAGGCAGGACTCGCCGCCCTCGTGCGCGAGAAGTTTCCTGAGTGCGAAATGCTTATGGGAACTTCGACCGCCGGCATCGCCCACGCGGCGATAACCGCCACACTGCTCGACCTGCCTATGGGCTACGTGCGCAGCGGTGCGAAAGACCACGGTCGCGCCAACCGCATCGAGGGTCGCATGGACGCCGGCACGAAAGTCGTCGTCGTCGAAGACCTTATCTCGACGGGCGGCAGTTGCATCGAGGTGGTCGAAGCATTGCGCGAGGCGGGTGCAGAGGTGCTGGGCATCGTCAGCATCTTCACCTACGGAATGCGTCGCGGATTGGAGCGCATCGCCGAAGCGAACACCGTAAACTACTCACTATCGAACCTCGACGCGCTGGTCGAAGTCGCTGCCGAGGAGGGATATATCGCCGCCGGATGGAAACAGCGGATTCTGAATTTCCGCGACAACCCGTCGGACGAAAGTTGGATAACGAACCGTTAAAACCCCATATCATGAAACATCTTATCGACCCGACAGACCTCACTCCGGAGGAGACCGCCGACATCGTCGCTCTCGCCGAAGACATAATAGCCCACCGCGACCGCTATGCCGAGCGTTGCAAGGGACGCAAACTCGCCACTCTGTTCTACGAACCAAGTACCCGCACGCGGTTGAGTTTCACCGCCGCGATGATGGAACTGGGCGGCAACGTACTCGGCTTCTCCGACGCCCGCAATTCGTCGGTGAGCAAGGGCGAAACCGTCGAGGACACCGTGCGCGTGGTCGGCTGCTTCGCCGACATCATTGCCATGCGTCATCACATCGAGGGTGCGCCGCTCGTCGCTTCGGGCGTATCGCGCGTACCGATTATCAATGCGGGCGACGGCAGCCACAGCCACCCGACGCAGACTCTCACCGACCTGCTCACCATAAAGCGCGAACTCGGACATCTCGACAATCTGACTGTCGGATTCTGCGGCGACCTGCTCTACGGACGCACCGTGCATTCGCTCATCAAGGCTCTGTCGCGCTACGAGGGTACGAAGATAGTTCTTATCGCGCCCGACGAACTGCGCCTGCCCGACTATATCAAGCACGAAGTGTGCGACCGCTGCGGAATCGAATACCGCGAGTGCCGCACCATGGAGGAGGTCATGGGCGAACTCGATGTACTCTACATGACGCGCGTGCAGAAGGAGCGTTTCACCGACGAGGCGGAGTACGAACGCGTGAAGGACAGTTTCGTACTCGACTGCGCCAAACTTCGCGCGGCGAAACGCGAAATGGCGATTCTCCACCCGCTACCGCGAGTGAACGAAATCGAAAAGGAGGTCGATACCGACCCTCGCGCAGCCTATTTCCGTCAGGTCGAGAACGGCAAGTTCGTGCGCATGGCACTCATCTGCCGACTGCTCGACTGGCAGAACGACCCTGCGCATCCGATGCCGAAACACTGCGAACCGGTCGAGAATGCGTTGCTGCACTGCACCAATCCGAAGTGCATCTGCAACAACGAGAACGTCGAGCCGAAGTTCCGCGCCGCGGACAGCGGCGTCTTCCGCTGCATCTACTGCGACGCAACGGCACAGAAATAGGATTTTTCGTCTTGCGGGCGGATAAGCCTCCCGCACTCTTTACAGCAGCCGCCTTATTGGCGGCTGCTTGACGTTAAGGACCTTAACGACCTTAAAGTCATTAAAGAATTGCGCGGGAGGTTTAACCTCCCGCGCAAAAAACAAACCGTCGCTTCGCGCAGCATCAGATTCCTACACGGCGGTAGATGAAATCGACATTCTTCATATAGTATTCGAGCGTGAAGCAGTCGTCGAGTTCGGCGCGCGTAAGCAGCGACATCACCTTCCCGTCGGCAGCGAGCAACTCCTGATAGTCGGCGCGTTCGCTCATCGCACGCATCGCAATCGGCTGCACGGTATCGTAAGCCTCCTCGCGCGAAAGTCCCTTGCCTATCAGAGCGTTCATCACGCGCTGTGCGAAAATCACCTTGCGGGTGCGGTAGATATTTTCGAGCATCACATCGGGGAACACAACCAGATTTTCGAGTATGCCCTTGAAGCGTACCAGCATATAGTCGAGCAGCATCGTCGCGTCGGGCAGTATGATGCGCTCGGTCGCCGAGTGCGAAATGTCGCGTTCGTGCCACAAAGCGACGTTCTCGCACGCCGTAGCCATATATCCGCGCATCACGCGGGCGCAGCCGCAGATGTTCTCGCTGCTGATAGGGTTGCGCTTGTGCGGCATCGCGCTCGAACCCTTCTGTCCGCGACCGAAAGCCTCCTCGACCTCGTGAACTTCGGTGCGTTGGAGATTGCGCACCTCCATCGCCATCTGTTCGAGCGACGAAGCGATGACGGCGAGCGTCGCGATATAGTAGGCGTGGCGGTCGCGCTGGATGACCTGCGTCGAGATGTTCGCGCTGTCGATACCGAGTTTGGCGCAGACGTAGTCCTGAATCGACGGCGGAATATTGGCGAAGTTGCCGACAGCACCGCTGATTTTGCCGACCTCCACGCCGCGTGCTGCGCGGCGGAAGCGGTCGAGATTGCGTTTCATCTCCTCGTACCACAACGCCCATTTCAGACCGAAGCAGGTGATGTCGGCATGGATGCCGTGGGTACGACCGATGCACGGCGTCGAGCGGAACTCCTCGGCACGGCGGCTCAGCACCGTCATGAACTCTTCGATGTCCTGCAACAGGATTTTGTTTGCCTGCGAGAGCAGATAGCCGTTAGCAGTATCGACAACGTCGGTCGAAGTCAGTCCGTAGTGAACCCATTTGCGTTCCTCGCCGAGAGTTTCGCTCACGGCGCGGGTGAATGCGACGATGTCGTGGCGGGTCTGCTCCTCAATCTCCTTGATGCGGTCGATGGAGAACGACGCGCGCTCCCACAACTTCTTCACGTCCTCTTTCGGCACTACGCCGAGTTCGCTCCACGCCTCCGAAGCGAGGATTTCGACTTTCAGATATGCGTCGAATTTGTTTTTCTCCGTCCATACCGCACGCATCGCGGGACGGCTGTATCGTTCGATCATAATATTCCTTATTTATTGATTCTGTTAATAAAGCATTCAATGGTATTCTCCATTAGCATGCAGATGGTCATCGGACCTACGCCGCCCGGAACAGGGGTGATGTACGACGCCTTGTCGCAGCAAGCCGCGAAATCGACGTCGCCGCAGAGTTTGCCCGTGGCAGGATCGCGGTTCACACCCACGTCGATTACCACTGCACCCTCCTTAACCATGTCGGCACCTATCATGCGTGGACGTCCGACCGCCGCAACGAGAATGTCGGCTTCGCGGGTTACCTCGGCGAGGTTTTTCGTCCGCGAATGGGCAATCGTTACAGTCGCATTGCCGTTAAGCAGCAGTTTCGCCATCGGCTGTCCGACGATATTGCTGCGTCCGACGACAACAGCCCGTTTGCCCTCGGTCGCGATGCCGCAGTCGGCGAGCATACGCATCACACCTTTCGGCGTACACGGCAGCACGCACGGCATGCCTAGCCACAGTCGGGCGACATTGAGCGGGTGGAATCCGTCCACGTCTTTCTCCAACGAAATGGCGGCGATGACCTTGTCTTCGTCGATATGCCGCGGCAACGGCAGTTGGACGAGGATTCCGTCCACCTCCGCATCGCCGTTCAGACGCGCGATGGTGTCGAGCAGTTCACTCTCCGACACGCTCTCGGGCATCGAGATGAGCCGGCTGTCGATGCCGACTTCGCCGGCGGATTTGATTTTGCCCCTCACATACGACTGGCTCGCAGGATTTTCGCCGACGAGTATCACCGTCAGCACCGGCACTCTGCCGTACTGCCCGCGCAGCGACGCGACACGTTCCGCCATTCCGGCTTTCAGCCGCGAGGAGAGTTCTTTTCCGTCTATTATCATAATCTTTCCAGTTTTTTTAACGACCTTAATATTTGAACGCCTTGTCGCCGATGTCGCTGCGGTGGAACAGGTTCTCGCACTCGATTTTGGCGACCTCACGGCGCGCATGCTCCTGCGCCTCGCGGAGAGTGGCACCCTTGCACACGACAATCATCACGCGACCTCCCGCCGTAACCAGTTCGCCGTCACGGCGCGCCGTACCCATGTGGTATACCGTGCCGTCCACCTTCTCCGTACCGCGAATCGGGAAGCCCTTTTCGTAGTCTGCCGGATAGCCTTTCGACGCGAGGACTATGCCGAGCGTCGCCTCATCGCTCCACTGCGGAGCGGACGCGAGCGGCTTGCCCTCGGCAATATTACAAAAAATATCGCAAATATCGCTTTCGAGCAGCGGCAAAACGACTTCGGTTTCTGGGTCGCCGAAACGGGCGTTGAACTCGATTACCTTCACTCCGTTGCGCGTCAGCATCAGTCCGCCGTAAAGCACGCCCGAAAGCGGGCAGCCCTCGGCGACCATCGCGCGCGCCGTCGGGACCATAATCTTCTCGAATGCGAACCGCTCGACCTCCTCCGTAACGAACGGCAGGCGCGTATAGGCACCCATACCGCCCGTATTCGGACCTTTGTCGCCGTCGAAAGCGCGCTTGTGGTCCTGCGACAGAGGCATCGGATAGAGCCGCTCGCCGTCGACAAAGCACATGAACGAAAATTCCGGACCTTCGAGATAGTCCTCGACCACTACCCGACCCTCGCCAAAGCGGTCGTCGAGTAGCATGTCGCGCAGTGCGGCATCGGCATCCTCCATCGTCTCGGCAATCACGACGCCTTTGCCCGCAGCCAGTCCGTCGTATTTCAGCACAGCCGGCAGAGGACGCGAAGCGACGTATGCGCGCGCCTCGTCGTAGGACGAGAACGCCCGATAGCCCGCAGTCGGGATGTCGTATTTAGCCATAAGTTCTTTGGCGAACTCCTTGCTCGTCTCGATACGCGCAGCCGCACGGGTATGTCCGAAAATCCGCAGCCCCGCTTCGCGGAACGTATCGACGATACCGACCGCCAGTGCCGCTTCGGGACCCACGACGGTAAGGTCGATTGCGTTTTCGAGCGCGAAACGCTTCAACCCCTCGACATCGGTATCCTTTATCGCGACTGCTTCCGCCTGCGCCGCTATGCCGGCATTCGCCGGAGCGCAATATATCTTACCGACCTGCGCCGACCGCGACAGCGCATCGACAATCGCATGGCAGCGACCGCCGCCGCCCACTACTAAAACCTTCATTTCGTATGGTTTGTTTTTTATAATTTCAATTTTCAGTCATTTTGAGACTGTTTCGAGGCTGTTTTTCTCTGCGGCTCGAAGGGACATAGCGGGACTATTTCTCGAGAGTCGCAGAGAAAAACAGACCGAAAGAATCCGAAATCAGTGTTTGAAGTGGCGCATTCCGGTGAACAACATCGTTATGCCCAATTCGTCTGCCTTGGCAATAGCATCGTTGTCGCGGATGCTTCCGCCCGGCTGAACGATAGCCGCAACGCCGTACTTCGCCGCCAGAGCGACAGTATCGTCGAACGGCAGGAATCCGTCCGAAGCAAGCACCAGACCCTCGGTGAAGCCCTGCGCCTGCGCTTCGCGCAACGCGATTTCGGCAGAACCGACGCGGTTCATCTGACCTGCGCCGACACCTATCGTATGTCCGTCGCGAACGACTGCGATAGCGTTGGATTTGACGTGTTTCACGATGCGCCAGCCGAACTCCATGTCGGCGAGTTGAGCCGCCGTAGGACGGACTTTCGTTACGCACATCGACTCCTCGACATGCGCCGTCTTCGTATCGAGTTGCTGGACGAGCAGACCGCCGTTCACGCTGACATACTGGTCAGGCACTGCATCGGTGCGCGTCATATCGACTTTGAGCAGACGCAGGTTCTTCTTCGATGCGAAGACCTCCAACGCCTCCGCCGAGAACGACGGCGCGATGACGATTTCGAGGAATATAGGCTTCATCATCTCGGCGACCTCGCCCGTAAGTTCGCGGTTCACCGCCACGATACCTCCGTAGATGCTCACCTTGTCGGCCTCGTAGGCACGCGTCCACGCCTCCCGGATGTCCTTTCCGACGGCTGCGCCGCAAGGGTTCATATGTTTCAGACCGACGCAGAACGGCTCGTCGAACTCGCGGACGATGTTCAACGCCGCATTGGCGTCCTGAATATTGTTGTACGACAACTCCTTGCCGCCCAACTGCTCGGCGAATGCGAGCGAGAACGGCGACGGCTTGCCCTCGCGATAGAATTTGGCGGACTGGTGCGGATTCTCGCCGTAGCGCAGGCTCTGCGCCAAATCGAATTCGAGGAACAGTTTCTCCGGCAGACCCGCCTTGTCGCGCATGAACGTCGCGATGCACGAGTCGTACTCGGCGGTATGCGTATACGCCTTGGCGGAGAGCATCAGACGGGTTTCGGGCAGAGTGTTGCCGTTGTCGCGAATCTCGGCGAGTACGCGACCGTAGTCCGACGGGTCGCAAACGACCGTAACGTCGCGATAGTTTTTCGCCGCGCTGCGCAGCATCGACGGACCGCCGATGTCGATATTCTCGATGGCATCAGCCATCGTAACGCCCTCCTTGGCGATGGTCTCGCGGAACGGATAGAGGTTCACGCAGACCATGTCGATGAATCCTATTCCGTTTTCGCGCAACGCCTGCAAATGGCTCTCGTCGTCGCGGCGCGCCAGCAACGCCCCGTGTACTTTCGGGTGCAGCGTCTTCACGCGACCGTCGCAGATTTCGGGAAATCCCGTAACCTCGCTGATACCTATCGTCTTTACACCGCTTTGTTCGAGCAGACGCTGCGTTCCGCCCGTAGCGATTATCTCCCAACCCAGCGACTGCAATCCCGTGACGAACTCTACGAGTCCGCTCTTGTCGCTGACACTTACCAATGCTCTCATATAGTTTCTTCTTTTATTAAAATCCCTTAAAGTCTTTAAAGTCCTTAACGACCTTAAAGAAAAATTATCCTATCACCACTCCTTCGCTGCCGGTTACGCGACCGATTACCGAAGCCTTTTCGCCCGCCGCAGCGAGAATGTCCATCGCTTTCTGCGCTTCGCCCGCATCGAGGGCTATCACCATGCCTATACCCATGTTGAAGATGTTGAACATCTCGCGGTGCGGAATGCCGCCCCACTGCTCCAACAGACGGAACAGCGGCAGAATCTCCCACGAACCCTCTTCGATTTCGAGACCCTGTCCCTCGTGCAGTATGCGAGGAATGTTCTCGTCGAATCCGCCGCCGGTGATATGGCTGATACCGTGAACATCGCAGTTGCGCACAACCTCCAATACCTGCTTCACATAGATTCTGGTCGGAGCGAGCAACGCTTCGCCCAGCGTGCGACCGCCGAGTTCGTCGTACCGCTTGTCGAGGTCGAGCGCGTTGTCAGCCAGAATCTTGCGGACGAGGCTGAAACCGTTGGAATGAACTCCGCTCGACGCGATGCCGACCAGCGCGTCGCCGACCTTGACTTTCGAGCCGTCGATGAGTTTCGACCGTTCGACGACGCCGCATGTGAATCCCGCGATGTCGTACTCGCCCTCGGCATACATGCCCGGCATCTCCGCCGTCTCACCGCCGATAAGCGCGCAGCCCGCCTGACGGCAACCCTCGGCTACACCGGCTACTATCGCTTCGATTTTCGCCGGTTCGTTGTGTCCGACAGCCACATAATCGAGGAAGAACAGCGGTTCTGCACCCTGCGCCAACACGTCGTTCACGCACATCGCCACGGCATCGATACCGATAGTGTCGTGCTTGTCCATCGCGAACGCCAGTTTCAGTTTCGTGCCGACACCGTCGGTTCCGCTCACGAGCACCGGCTCCTTCACGCCGAGCGACGCGAGGTCGAACATTCCGCCGAACGCCCCGATATTTCCCATTACACCCGCACGGGCGGTAGACGCCACGTGGGACTTGATACGGCGAACCACTTCGTAACCCGCTTCGAGGTTCACGCCCGCCTTTTCATAACTTTCAGCCATTTGTCAAGTATGTTTTTATTTGATATTTCAGAATTAAAATCAAAACGTCTATGCTCTCTACATTTTATCGTTAATCCGTCATCCTGAGTGAAACGAAGGATCTGTTTCATCGAACTCGTATTATTCGGATTCTTCGCTACGCTCAGAATGACGACAATCACATCAGAATTTCCCGTCCTTGTTCGCCTCCTCGATGGACTGGTACAGCCCCGTCGGATACTCGCCCGTGAAACATGCGAAACACAGTTCGCTGCGCCCGCGGGCAGCCTCCAATGTCGCCTGTTTCGACAGGAACGCGAGCGAATCGGCACCGATAAGGCGGCAGACCTCGCCGGTATCGCGGTGGGCGCACATCAGTTCGTCGTAGGTCGAAATATCGACGCCGTAGAAGCAAGGATGCGTGATAGCCGGACTGGCGATACGCACGTGAACCTCCGTGGCACCCGCTTCGCGGAGCAGTTCGACGATGCGGCGCGACGTAGTGCCGCGGACTATCGAGTCGTCGATAAGCACCACCCGTTTGCCGCTCACGATACTGCGCACGGCGGAGAGTTTCATCTTCACGCCCTTCTCGCGCAGAGCCTGCGACGGCTGGATAAAGGTGCGACCGACATATTTGTTCTTGATAAGCCCCATTTCGTAAGGGATGCCGCTCTCCTCGCTGTAACCCATCGCTGCACTCAAACTCGAATCGGGAACGCCGATGACTATATCCGCTTCGGCAGGCGACTCGCGGTAGAGCAGACGACCCGACTCCTTGCGGAAAGCATGGACGTTGCAACCCTCGATGTCGCTGTCGGGACGCGCGAAATAGATATACTCCATGGCGCACATCTTGCGACGCTGATACTGCGAATAGTAGTTGCTGCGCAGTCCCTTGGCGTCTATCGTAACGATTTCGCCCGGTTCGATGTCGCGGAGGAACGTCGCTCCGATGACGTCGAACGCGCATGTCTCGCTGCTGATGACGTAGCCGTCGCCGAGCCGACCGAGCGACAGCGGACGCAGACCGTATTTGTCGCGGCAGGCATATATGCGGTTCTTGGTCATTATCAGGAATGCGAACGCGCCTTCGAGCATGTTCAACGCGTCTATGATGGCCGTTATACGCGGCTGGTTGCCGTCTTTCTTGATAAGGTGGGCGAGCAGTTCGCTGTCCGACGTCGAATGGAACAGACTGCCGCGGCTTTCGAGATAGTCGGCGAGTTGCCGCGAATTGACGAGATTGCCGTTGTGCGCCAGAGCGAAATCGCCAGACTTGTGGCGGAAAAAGAACGGCTGCACGTTGTCCAGACCGCCGCCGCCCGTAGTCGAGTAGCGGACGTGTCCTATGCCCATGCTGCCTCGGAGCGATGCGAGTTTGCCCTCGTCGAAAACCTCGCTCACCAGTCCCTGACCGCGCTGGCGGCACAATGCGCCCTCGTCGTCCACGCAGACGATGCCGCATCCCTCCTGTCCGCGGTGCTGCAACGAATGCAGACCGTAGTAGATTATCGACGAAGCATCATGCACGCCGTATACTCCGAAAACACCGCACTCCTCGTGCAGTTCGTCGAAAATATGTTCTTCCATCATCGGTTCTAATGAATTTTGCGGCACGGCGGCGGTTCAGTGCCTGCCGTGTCTTTATCATCTGCAACCCTTTCGTCAAGCCGAAAACGTATTCGTCATTCTGAGCGAAACTCCGTGGAGCGAAGAATCTGAAACAGATGTTTCGCTACGCTCAACATGACGTATCGGGCTGCGTCGAGAAAAAATTAACATTCCCCCTTGGCTTTCAAAGCCGAAAGACGGGCGTAAATCTCCTCGTAAGCCTCTATCACATGACCGAGGTCGCGGCGGAAACGGTCCTTGTCCAGTTTCTCGTTGGTCTTGACATCCCACAGACGGCAGGTATCGGGGCTGATTTCGTCAGCCAGAACGATTTTGCCGTCGGACGTGCGACCGAACTCGATTTTGAAGTCGATAAGGTTGATGTCCATCTTCTTGAACATGTCGATAAGAATCTCGTTCAACTTACCCGTAACCTTATATATATAGTCGAGTTCCTCGTAGGTAACGACTCCGAGAGCCACTGCGTGGTGGTCGTTGATAAGCGGGTCGCCGAGTTCGTCAGCCTTGTAGCAGATATCGAAAATCACGTTGCTCGGCTTGATGCCCTCTTCGAGTCCGAGACGTTTCGCCATCGAGCCTGCGATATAGTTGCGCACAATAACTTCGAGCGGAATAATCGACACCTTGCGGCAAATCTGGTCGCGGTCGTTGATGGTTTCGATATAGTGGGTCTCGATGCCCGCCTTGTGCAGATACTCGAAGATGATGGTCGAAATCTTGTTGTTCAGCACACCCTTGTTGGCGATGGTCGCCTTCTTGATGTTGTTGTACGCCGTAGCGGCATCCTTGTAATGGATAATGATTTTGTCCGGATCGTCCGTAGCGTAAACCTGTTTAGCCTTGCCCTCGTAGAGCATCTCCAACTGTTTCATAGTTTTGTGAACTTTTATGGTTTTATTGAATCTTTGTCTTTTTTATTTTTTGCGGAAATAGCGCACCGCATTGTCGAATATCGACTGCCGCTTGTTACCGTGGATATTCTTCATCAGCCCCTCGTCGAAACGCTCGGTATGTCCCATCTTGCCGAGAATACGTCCGTCGCGGCTGATGATGCCCTCGATGCCGTAGTACGAGCCGTTCGGGTTGAACGGAGCGTCCGTAGTCGGATTGCCCTGCGCATCGGCATACTGGAACGCCACCTGACCGTTGGCGAAGAGGTCCTCCGCCATCGGCTCGCTGACGACGAACTTGCCCTCGCCGTGACTGACGGCGATTGAGTGGTATTCGCCGACCTCGAACGACGACAGCCACGGCGAAGCGGTCGTGCCGACACGGGTCGTAACGATTTGCGAGATATGACGGTGTATATCGTTGTGGAACAGCGTCGGCGACTGTTTGCCGACCATGCCCAGACGTCCGTAAGGGAGCAGACCCGACTTGACGAGAGCCTGAAATCCGTTGCAGATACCCAGAATCAGTCCGCCGCGGTCGATAAGCGCGTGAACCGACTTGGCGACATCGGCGTTATTGAGTACGCTCGCGATGAACTTGCCGCTGCCGTCCGGCTCGTCGCCGAGCGAGAAACCGCCGCTGAGAACCAGAATATGGCATGCGTCGATTTCGCGGCACATACGTTCGATAGACTCCGAAATCGCCTCGCCCGTCAGGTTGCGGAACACGCCGATTCGGGTCGTCGCGCCGGCACGTTCGAACGCACGGGCAGTATCGTAGTCGCAGTTCGTTCCCGGGAATACCGGCAGGTAGACTTTCACCTCGTCCGCCGCTTCGCCCGCGTACTCCGCAGCCTTGCGGGTGCAATCGCCGCAGCGAACCGCTCCGCCCGACTTGCCGCGGGCAGGGTATATCTTCTCGAAACGTTCGGTGTTCGCCTTGTAGAGTTCGTCCAGTCCGAAACGTTCGCCGTTCACCGTCAATGCCGCCTCTGCTACGGTTTCGCCGAGCAGCACCGCATTCGGGTCGTCGATTTCGCCGTTGCACTCGACCACAATCGAGCCGTAAGACCAGTCGAACAGCATATCCTCGCCGCACTCGACCTTCGCTCCGATTTCGTTGCCGAACGACATCTTCGCGAGAGCCTCCGCCACGCCGCCGAATCCGACAGCCCACGCCGCCGAGATGCGTCCGTCTGCAATGGCGTCGCTCACGAGAGCGAAATTGTGCTTCAACGCCCCGCAGTCGGGGGTGAAGTTGGCATTGGGCTTATGCTCTATGAGATATATCTTGTCGCCCGCCTGCTTGAATTCGGGGCTGATTACGTTCCGTGCATCCACGGTCGTTACGCCGAATGCCATAAGCATCGGCGGGACGTTGATGTCGCGGAAAGTGCCGCTCATCGAGTCCTTGCCGCCGATTGACGGCAGACCCAACTCCTTCTGCATGTGCAATGCGCCTAACAGAGCCGCCATAGGCTTGCCCCACGAGCGGTCATCGGTCATGCGCTCGAAATACTCCTGATACGAGAACCGCATCTTCTCGTAGCGCGCTCCGCAAGCCACCGCCTTGGCAGCCGCCTCGACCACGGCATACTCCGCGCCGTGATAAGGGCTCCACGAAGCGACAAACGGATTGTAGCCGAACGCCATCGCGCTCGCCGTCGTCGTCCGTCCCTCGCGAACCGGCAGCGTCTGCACCGAAACCTGCGTCTCGGTACGCTGCGTCCGTCCGCCGAACGGCATCAGCACGGTCGAAGCACCGATAGTGGAGTCGAACATCTCGATAAGTCCGCGCTGCGAAACCACGTTGCGGTCGGCGAGATTTTCCGCCATTTTTTCACGGAGCGTCGTACCCTCGATTTGGCGGCGGAAAGGATTGCGGTTCTCGACCGCGCCGAGGCACACTTTCGTATAGTGCTTTGCACCCGCACTGTCGATGAACTCGCGCGAAAGGTCGGCTACCGTTTCGCCGCGGTAGAACATCCGCATGCGGGCGGTATCGGTTACGTCGGCGACGTAGGTCGCCTCCACGTTCTCCTCGTCGCACAACTCCATGAAACGCTCCATATCCTTGCGCTCGACAACGACAGCCATGCGCTCCTGCGACTCGCTGATAGCGAGTTCGGTGGAGTTCAGACCGCTGTATTTCACCGGCACGCGGTCGAGATATATGTCAAGACCGTCGGTAAGTTCGCCGATAGCGACGCTCACGCCGCCCGCACCGAAATCGTTCGATTTCTTGATAAGCCGCGTTACGTCCGCACGACGGAACAGATGCGAGAGTTTGCGCTCCTCCGGCGCATTGCCCTTCTGCACCTCCGAACTGCACTCTTCGAGCGACGAGAGCGTGTGTTCCTTCGACGAACCCGTCGCGCCGCCGATACCGTCGCGACCCGTTCTACCGCCCAGCAGCAGTACCACATCGCCTTTCACCGGCGATTCGCGGCGCACGTTTTCCGCCTTCACCGCTCCCACCACGGCTCCGACTTCAAGACGCTTGGCGACGTAGCCGTCGTGGTAAACCTCGCGGACATGCGTCGTGGCAAGTCCTATCTGGTTGCCGTAACTCGAATATCCGGCGGCAGCCTTGCGGCTGATGATGCGCTGCGGCAGTTTGCCCGCCAGCGTCTGCGAAACCTCCTTGTATATGTCGCCCGCACCCGTAACGCGCATAGCCTGATAGACGTATGCACGACCCGACAGCGGGTCGCGAATCGCGCCGCCGAGGCAGGTCGAAGCACCGCCGAACGGCTCTATCTCGGTCGGGTGGTTGTGCGTCTCGTTCTTGAACTGCAACAGCCACTTTTCGGTGCGACCGTCCACATCGACATCGACGAATATGCTGCAAGCGTTGTTCTCCTCGCTCTGCTCCAAGTCGTCGAGTTTGCCGCACTTGCGCAGATAGCGCGCGCCGATTGTCGCAATCTCCATAAGGCAAAGGCTCTTATGCCCGCGTCCGAGTTCGCTGCGCATCTGCCCGAACTCCGCCAGAGCGGCTTCCAGTTCGTCGCGCATGAACGAATCGTCTATCTTTATCTCCGTAATCTCGGTCGTGAAGGTCGTGTGGCGGCAGTGGTCGCTCCAATACGTATCGAGAATCCGCAGTTCGGTCTGCGTAGGATTGCGCTTCTCGCCGCGGAAATAGTTCACCACCTCGCGCAGGTCGTCGGCGTTCATCGCCAGTCCGTTCGACTTGCAGTAGGCGGCGAAATCCTCCTCCCGCATATCGGTGAAGCCCTCCAACACCGGAACGGGACGCATCTGCGCCTGCTCGTTGTCGGCGAGCCGGCTCAAATCCTTTTCGCGCGACTCGACGGCATTTATATAATAGTGTTTCACGGCTTCGATGTCGCTTTCGCTAACGCCGTCGTCGAAAATCAGCAGCCGCGAACTGCGTATGCGCACATCCGCCGACGGGTCGAGCAGCCGCACGCAGTCCACAGCCGAACTCGCGCGCTGGTCGAACTGACCCGGCAGATACTCGACAGCCAGATATTTCACGCCGTCGAGCGGGCAATCGTCGCTCACGCGGTCGGTTACCACCTCGCCGAACACCGAATAGCGGCTGCGTTCGAGCAGTTCGGGCGTAAATCCGAACAGGTCGTAGACGTTGAGCAGCCGCAGCGAGCGGATGTCCAGTCCGAGGTTCTCGTTCAGTTCGCATCGCAGGCTCTCCGCCTCGACTCCGAATTCGGCATATTTCTCTACGAAAATCCGATAGTTCTCCATATATTTCAATTCGTTTCGGAAGTTATTGTTCATCTTTTGCAAAACGGCACGCCCACTCGGCATCGAACCGTTCGGGCGTCATGCCCACCATAGTTATGTGTCCCATCTTGCGGCGCGGACGCGACTCGCTCTTGCCGTAGATATGAACGTAAACGCCGTCGTGTCCCTCGGCGGCTATCGCCTGCGCCGCTTCGAGGTCGCGACCGAGGATGTTTTTCATCACCGTCGGTGCGACGAGTTGCGGCTCGCGGAGCGGTTCGCCGAGCAGGTAACGCACCAACTCGGTATACTGGTCGGTCGTGCAGCCCTCGATAGTGTAGTGTCCGCTGTTGTGCGGTCGCGGAGCCATTTCGTTGAATATCACATCACCGCCGCGCACGAAATACTCTATCGCGAGGATTCCCTCGTAGCCGCATCGGCGCATGAAAGCCTCGCTCTGACGTATCATCCGTTCGTGAACCATGGTGGTCATCCGCGGAGCGGGAACGACGCTCAAATCGAGTATGCCGCCGCTGTGGATGTTGCGTCCGACGGGGAAAGTTACGATACGCTCCTTGTCGGCGACCATGATTACGCTCGCCTCGTAGTCGAAATCTATGAACTCTTCGAGAATCATCGGCACGTCGAGCATCTTCCCGGCTGCCGCCAAGTCGTCGTCCGAGCGCAGCACCTTCTGCCCGTGTCCGTCGTAGCCGAGCCTGCGGCTTTTCAGCACGCACGGGTAGCCGAAACGCTCCACGCCGCGGCGCAGGTCGTCGGCATTGTCCACCGCCATATAGCCACCGCAAGGCAGTCCGCCCCGCTCGGCGTTGCGCTTCTCGACCAGTCTGTCCTGCGAGTCGAGGAGTTGGCGTACACCCTGTTTGATATTGTATCTCTCCGCCAGCGGCATAAGCACCTGAGCCGGAATATTCTCGAATTCGTAGGTAACGACATCCGCCGCCGCACACAGACGCTCCAAAGCCTCCGCATCGTCGAACGACCGCGCGACGACATGTTCGTCGCAGACGCGGAATGCCGGAGCATCCTCCGACACGTCGAGCGCGACGGTCTGCGCGCCGAGCCGCTTCGCCGCCTCGGCTATCATCATTCCCAACTGTCCGCCGCCTATGATACCGATTTTCGTCATACGCCCGCGATTACAGTTCGGCAGCCAGTACTTTCGCCGTCTGCTCGGCGCGGAAGGCGTCCAGACGTCGTGCGACACCTTCGTCGCGCAGTGCGAGAATCGAAACCGCGATAAGGGCGGCATTGCGTGCGCCGTTGATTGCGACCGTCGCCACCGGCACTCCCGCAGGCATCTGCACTATCGAGAGCAGCGAATCGACGCCCTTCAATGCGCGGGTCTGCACCGGAACCCCGATAACCGGCAGCGGAGTCATCGCCGCCGTCATGCCCGGCAGATGCGCCGCACCGCCTGCACCGGCGATAATGACGTCCAATCCGCGCTCACGGGCGGTGGTCGCATACTCGCACAGCAACTGCGGAGTGCGATGCGCGCTCACGACACGTTTTTCGTAAGGGATTCCGAACTCTTCGAGCGTCGCGACCGCAGCCGACATGACTTCCCAGTCGCTCGTCGAACCCATGATTACACCGACTTTCATTAAACCTGACTGTTTTTTAACGTTAAACTTTTCTACAACCTTTTCACCGTCTCGTCTCGACCGAATCCGTCATGTTGAGCGCAGCGAAACATCTGTTTCAGATTCTTCGCTCCACTGAGTTCCGCTCAGAATGACGAAACGGCACTCGGCTCGACAAAAATAAAATAAGAAACCACCGCAACGCTCCCGTTGCAGTGGTTCCTATGCTTCATTCCCGCACGCGTTCAGGCATTGCGATTGAGCGACTTGCAGGTGGCTCGACGAATGCGCTGAGGGGTACGAACTCTGCTTTCGACCGCGCTGTCGGTGAACCATCGCATCGCCGGCGGAGTGCTGCCGCCCGACGACCGCCGTCCGCCCGAAGACGAACGATGAACCGACGCTTGACCTTACAGAGATTTTCATGACGCAAAGGTAGCAACCGTTTTCCGAAAATGGAATTTTCGCGCCCGTTTTTATCAACACTTTTTCATCAATTCCGATTTCTTCGCGATTTCGCCCCGAAGTCGGGCGATATGCCGATGAAGATTCCGAAATTCCGCCCCGGCATCGGGTGCGAAAGCACAGTCTCGTACTCCTCGCCGAAAAGGTTGTTCACGTCGGCACGCACCGACAGTCCGCCCCACCGCCAAGCGAAGCGTTTCTCCAAGGAGACGTCGTTCATGAAATAGGGGGCGACCACGCCCGTTACCGTCATGTCGCCCGACGACACGGTGTAGCGTTCGCTGTAATACCGCCACTTGTAGGCGAGCGACCAGCCCCGCCACGACACGCGACCCGTCGCCGACGAGGTGTAGACCGGAATATAGGGGAGTTGCCTGCCGCGCGAGAGGTCGTTCTCCGACACGGGGTCGGCTCGGTTCAGCGAGCGCGTCATCGAGAACAGCCCGTTAGCCGAAATCGACCACCCGCCGCCCAAATCGGCTGTCAGCGACGCTTTCGTCTCGAAGCCGTAACTGTGGACGCGGCGTATGTTGAGCGGTGTCCAGAATCCCTTGAATGTCGGACGCCACAGAATCCAGTCGTCGATATAAGAGTCGAACGCCGACACCTCGCCCGAGATCCTCACCTTTCCGCCGGCGCATTTCACGTCGAACGACGCTCCGCCGTCGTAGGTAAAGCCGTGTTCTGGCTTCAAATCGGGATTGCCGCCCGGTTGGAAATATAGGTCGTTAAGCGTCGGATAGCGGTAGTTGCGCGTAACGGAGGCTTTCAGCACGACATTGCCCCTGCGCGAAACGAGATAGTCGACGAATGCGGCGGGAACGACGGGCGTACTGCGCGTACCGTACAAATCCCAGCGCGCCGAAACAGCCAGTCCGAGCCGTTCGACGGGACGGTAGCGGACGGATGCAGCAGCCGCGAATTCGAACCTCGCCTGACGGTAGCCGACAATCGCCTCGTCGCCCGTATTGTTATAGACGGATTCGTCGCTGCTGCTTACGAAATGCTGGTTGACGGAGACATTCGCCGAAACCATCAGTTTGTCGCGGAGCGAGTATTCGGCTTCGAACCGTCCGAACGCGGAATGGACGTAACTCTGCGAGCGAATTCCCTCTATCATCTCGGCTCCCGTACCAGTGATGTCGAACAGATAGCGGTAGAGCATGTCCGTACAGGTATACCCCGCTTTCGCCCCCAGCCGGACGCTGCGCAGGATTCTGTCCCACGAAAGCACTGCCCGCAGCGTCGATTCCCTCTGCGAAGCGCGCGTGGTCGAGTCGTCGCGATAGTCGGTCGAAAGTTTCGGCACGCCGCGGTCGGAGAACATGTACCAGACCGTCGCGCCGAAGCGGTCGCCCTTGCGCGAATTGCAGTAAGCCTCCTGCAAAAGGTGGAAATCATCGTAGTCGCCGTTGCGGTTGCGGTCGGTCGGATACTTGCGACCGACTATATGCCCCGAATCGTCGAACGAGAGTTCGGGCAGTTTGGCATAGTTCGTATACTTGAAGTCGTTGCGCGACGACGAGTAGAGCAGCCGTGTCGAAACGCTCCACCGCTCGCCGCCGTAGGTGAACCGCAGATACTCGTCGAACGTCATGAACGACCCGACGCCCTGAATGTAGCGCAATCCGAATCCCTGTTCGCCGGTCGGTCGGTTGTCGAGCGTAATCGCGCCGCCCAGTCCGCCCGAAGCGATTCCGACCGCGCTCGCACCCGTATACAAACTCGCATCGTCGATGAAATAGGACGGCACGAGCGAGAAATCGACCGTACCGAGCATGGGCGAATTGATTGTCAGTCCGTTCCACGTTACCTGAGTATGCGAAGGCGCGGTACCGCGCACCGACACGGTAGCCATCGTCCCGCGACCGTAGGATTTTATGAACGTATTGGTATTCTGCAACAGCACGTCGCCCATCGACAGCGCGATATTGTCGTGCAGGGCGACGGTGTCCAAACGCGTTTTTTGGATGCCGATGTCTTTGAGCAGCCTTGTGCCGCGCACCTCTATCCGCTCTATCTCCACCTTGCGTTCGGCGTCCTGCGCACGGACGGCAACCGGCATCGAAGCGAGCGACACGGCGGCGAAAAGCGATATGTACTTCGGCAGGCGCATCGTCAGTCGGAATATTTGAAGCAGAACGCCCCCGGGGTTATGCCGACACGGAACGAATCTATGAACACGCCCGCGCGGGTATAGCGGTAAACAGTTCCGTCCTGCACGTAATCGACGGCATCGGCAACGTATATGTCGCCGCTATGCGGGTCTACCGCCAAGCCGTAATATATCGTACCGCGATTGTCGATGAGCGGCTGTTGCGGCAATGCGTCGGCATCGACCGACATCGTCATCACGTCGTCGTCCAGAAAATAGAGGTTTTCGCCCCCGCCGTCAATGCACAGTTCGGACGGCACACGGTTTTCGGCGAAATAAAATACCTTATCGACCGTCTGTGTCGCGGCATCTATCCGCCACAGCGACGCCTGCGCATCCGCCGACAGACCGCCGCCGCACAGACACCACACCCTGCCGTTACGGTCGAGAACCATGGAGTCGGGCTGGCGACCGACTGCGATTTCGCGCACGATTTCGTCGGTCTGCGAATCGACGACGAGTATCGTATCGTCGTAAGACCAGCAGCATACGAAGACGTAGCGTCCGTACTGCACCATCCGCTCGGTCGATTTGTGGACGCCCGTGTCTATCGAACCGACGACGGCATTCGTCCGCGGGTCTACGACAGAGATGCATGCGGCATAGAGGTCGGTTACGTATGCCTTCTCGTCCGAAACGAAACGGATGTAGCGCGGCGACACCAGACCGCGTATTATGCCGCAGACCTCGAACGTCGAGAGATTGAGGACGTATATCGCACCAGAATTGTTCACCACAACATATCCCCTGCCACCGTGAATCGTCATCGACTGCGCCACGTCGCCGAGTTTCGCCCCGTTGGCGCGCATGAAAACGTCGTTCATGCACTCGCCGCTTCCGAAATCGTAATAAGACAGCGAGGCGTTGCCGTACATGAAATTGCCCTCGTTCAGGATGAACAGCCCCGAAGAATCCGCCACGTCGAACCGTTCGAGCGCGGGCGCACCGTATTCGATGCAGCCGCCGAACGCCAGCGCACACAAAGCGATGAATATGGACGACAGACGGCGCAGCATCAGTTGTTGCCGAGAATTCGGTTATAGTCCCTGATTGCGGTTACCTCCGTCGAAGCCTCGCCGAGCCAGCCGCTCTTAGTGTTCACTCCCGTCTGCACCTTCACGAAACGGATTCGGTCGAGATGCACCGGTTCGCCGTCGGCATCGACGGCATTCGCGATTTTCAGCAGCGTAAAGCGCATACCCGCAGGCAGCCCCTCCATCGAACCGCCGCTGACCGTATCGCTGCCGAGATTGTCGGCATAGCCCCAGTCGTAGGCTGGATTGACCCAATACGTCCCGTCGCCGTCGCGGTCGTAGTTGCGCGCTTTCAACCGCGTACCGCCCAATGTATACGAATCGGCGGAAATCCATGACGGATAGTAGGAATCCTGCCTGTGCGAAGCGGCTATGTAGTCGATTTCGCCCGTCGCACCGAGGTTGTCGCGCCAGATGACGGGTTGTCCCGCCGCCGCAGGACGGTAATAGGTTACCTCGTAGCCGCGCACCGTCTCCCGCGCCGCGGCATCCGCACCGCTGTCGCTGCCCGCGAGTTCGTACCACGTATCGTCTGGCAGACCGTTACCGTTGTCGTCGGGCATCACCCACACTATCCCGGGTTCGTTGGCTGTATCGGTCTGATTGCCGCCTATGGCGAGATTGTAGCCGCCGTTATTGACTATGTCGTGGTCGAATCCGACTACCACATAGCCGCCGAAGCCGCCGAGCGACAGGTAAAGTCCGTTCCGCAGCCGTTTCTCGGCATATATCGCCGCCTCCGCCGCCGTCGATTCGCCCGAATAGCCCGAAACCTTTTCGTTGACGAACTGTCCCGGCGCAGGCGTGAACTCGAACACGCGGTCGAAATCGGCGTCGGCAGCCGCACCGCCGCTGCCGCTCTTGCGTATTACCTCGCCGGAGTTGCATCCCGCCAGCAAAACGGCTGCGAAAAACGCAGCAAATGTTCTTTTCATCGCGAAATTTATTAAACCGCATCGGGAACGACGCCGTCGGCACCGTTCCCAACACTCCGGAGTTGCCTCCGCCCTAAACAAATCGAATTTTCGACTATTTTCTCTTCTTTTCCCCGAAAGGCTTCTGCCGTTTTCGGAAAGATTCCGTAAAGTCCTTAAAGTCTTTAAGGTCTTTAAGGTCGTTAAGGACATTAAAGACTCTTGTCGCCGCTATTTCTTGTAGACCGTGATGTCGTCGATGGCGAAATATGCCGGAATCATGAACGTATCCGCACCGCCGTTCCACTGCATGTCGAATTTCACCTTCCACACTTCGCCGAGCCCCGACAGATTCCACTCCTTCCAGCCGTCGAACGTGAAGTTGCCCTTGCGGTAGAGATAGAGTTCGACCGGGTCTTCCGTCTCGACCTCGACCTCTTCGCCGCCGACACCCCTCTCATAGCCCGTAGCGACGATTTTCACCCAGTCGTCCGCACCGAGTTTCCCGACCATGTCGTTGCCGAATTTCGCCGTATGATAGAAGAACGTGGTCATGCACACCTGCATGCTGACGATATATCCCTTGCCGTACTTGAACTCCAACGAAGGTCGCGAATCGCCATAGGAGGATGCGAATCCGTTGCAGACGACGCAGTTGTTGCCCGAGCAGGCATCGTCGGCATAGACCGTAAGTTGCTGGTCGTAGGTGTTGTTGGCTTCGAGGTCGCGGCTGAAATAGTTCGATACCGCGATGCCGCCGTTCCAGAACTTGTAACTGTCGTAGTTGAAGTTGAGTTCGCTGTACAAATCGGTAGTCGAATCGTACCACGAATAGCCGTCGCCGTAGAGCAGTTTGCCCATATACTGCGGCGAATCCACCTTCTCGCTCCACTCGTCGCCCTCGAAAGTGAGCGTCAGATAACGGTAACCGTTGTCGTCGCCTTTTCCGCCATTGTCGTTCTTGATGCATCCGGTGGCGAAGACCGCAGCCGCCAATGCAAAACACAAAATCTTTTTCATACTGTCGATATTTAATATTACAAATTATGCACGCATACGGTTCATCCCGCAACCGACTGCAAACGCGCACGATTCCCTAAATTCAACAGCACTCCGATTCGTCCTTGGAAAAGTTCTGTCGATTCAACCCGTCCGCCGCAGGCATAAATCCGTCAATCGCAAGGCAGGTCTTCTGACTCGTCTTTCCCCCGACGCCTTCCCGACCGTCTGAACGGTCAGTGGCAGAGATTGTCGGGAGCCCGGCTCTTTCACGCTCGAAAGATAAGACTCACAGCAGCGAGGACTGTTCGGGATTTGCACCCGATTCCCTTTTCATCACGGGCGAACGTTCGCCGCCCATGAAACCTTTGCTTCGGCAAATATACTACATTTTTTCGGGTTTTCCACTTTAATAAGGGAAAATTTTGCGAGGACAAGGACATTAAGGTCTTTAAAGTCCTTAAAGACTTTAAGGTCGTTTAGGAATATTGCAAAAAAAATCGGCTTCGGCACGGGAATTTCGTACAAAATTTTATAACTTTGTTATATGCAAACGAATATGAACGGAGATTTTTTCATCGTCCGCCTCGGCAGAATGTATGCCGACGCTTTCCGCACATCGTCGCTGACGCGCGGTATGATGCTGCTTGTCGCGGTGAAACTGTTCATCATGTTCGCCATCATCAAGGCTCTCTTTTTCCCGAACCTGCTCGGACGGCTCGATTCGGACGAACAGCGGACGAAAGCGGTGATCGAGAACCTCACCGCACCTCTCGACGAAATCAATCAACCTTAAACGTATAAACGACTTATGGATTTCAGCGAACTTTTACAACTGACCGACTGGTCGCGGGCTCAATTCGCGATGACGGCGATGTTCCATTGGATATTCGTTCCGCTCACGCTGGGTCTCGCCGTCCTCTGTGCCATCATGGAGACGCTCTACTACCGCACGGGCGACGAAAAGTGGCGGCACATATCCAAATTCTGGATGCGTCTGTTCGGCATCAACTTCGCCGTCGGCGTGGCGACGGGGCTTATCCTCGAATTCGAGTTCGGCACCAACTGGTCGAACTACTCCTACTTCGTCGGCGACATATTCGGTGCGCCGCTCGCCATCGAGGGTATCATGGCGTTCTTCATGGAGGCGACGTTCGTCGGAGTGATGCTCTTCGGCTGGGGCAAGGTGTCGAAACGCTTCCACCTCGCCTCGACATGGCTCGTGGCAATCAGCGTCAATCTCTCGGCTCTGTGGATTCTCATCGCCAACGCATGGATGGAGTATCCGGTCGGCACGGAGTTCAACATCGACATGGCGCGCAACGAGATGTCCTCGTTCTGGGACGTCGCACTGTCGCCGTTCGCCCTCAACAAGTTCGTCCACTCCGTAACGTCGGGATTCGTAACCGGAGCGGCATTCGTCATGACTGTGTCGGGCTGGTATCTGCTGCGCCGCCGCCACACCGAAGAGGCTTTGCGAAGCACCAGGATAGCCGCCGTATTCGGGACTCTGTCGCTGCTGGTCTGCATCTACACGGGCGACGGTTCGGCGGTACTCGTAACCAAACACCAGCCGATGAAACTCGCCGCCATGGAGGCTCTCTACGACGGCAGCGAGGGTGCGCCGCTGGTCGTATTCGGAGTACTGCGCCCCGAGAGCGAGCGCACGAACGACGATGACGCGTTCTACTTCAAGTTCGAGATTCCGAAACTCCTGTCCGTCATGGGTACTCACGATTTCGACGGCTACGTGGCGGGCATCAACGACCTTATCAACGGCAACACCGAACACGGAATCATCCCTACCGGCGAGAAAATCGAACGCGGACGCGAAGCGATAGCCGCGCTCAAACTCTATCACGACGCGCTCGACCGCGGCGACAAGGCTGCGGCGCAGGAGATAGCCGCCAGATTCGACCCGAACACCGAGGAGGGCAAAGAGTTCCTCGCCGAGAAGTTCCGCTACTTCGGCTACGGCTACCTCGCATCGCCGAAAGAAGCCGTACCGCCGATTGCACTCACATTCTACGCTTTCCGCGCAATGGTCGGCATCGGCTCGCTGTTCCTGCTGATATTCGCCGCCGTATGGTACATGCAGCGCAGGCGCGAACGCTTCGAGGGCATGAAATGGCTGCACGCGCTGATGATTCTCGCGCTGCCGCTCGTCTACATCTGCTCGTGGGCGGGGTGGATTGTCTGCGAAGTAGGTCGCCAGCCGTGGACGGTGCAGGACCTTTTACCGACCGTAGCGGCTGTGTCAAAACTTGACACAACGTCGGTGGCGGTAACGTTCTTCATCTTCGCGACACTGTTCACCGTCATGCTCGCGGCAGAGATAATGATTATGGTACGTCAGATTAAAATCGGATTCAAAAACGAATAGGCTATGGACACTCTCATACTCCTTCAACACTACTGGTGGGCGGTTATCGCCCTGCTGGCATCGCTGCTCGTATTCCTGCTGTTCGTCCAGGGCGGACAGGGCATGCTCTACGAACTCGGTCGCACCGCAGCCGAACGGACGATGATAGTCAATTCGACGGGTCGCAAATGGGAACTCACCTTCACGACGCTCGTAACCTTCGGCGGCGCGTTCTTCGCGGCGTTCCCGCTCTTCTACTCGACGAGTTTCGGCGGCGCGTTCTACGTATGGATGCTTATACTTTTAGTCATGGTGATTCAGGCGGTCGCCTACGAGTTCCGCCGCAAGCCGGACAACATCTTCGGCGAACGTTTCTACAACATACTGCTCGTCATCAACGGCATCGGCGCACCGCTGCTGATAGGCACGGCTGTCGGCACGATGTTCACGGGAGCGGAGTTCACCGTAAACCGCGCCAACCTCTCGATAATCGGCGGCGAATCGACGATTTCGCAATGGGTGTCGCCGTGGTACGGGCTCGAAGCACTCGCCGACATGCGCAACGTATGCCTCGGTCTCGCGCTCGTATTCCTGTCGAGAATGCTCGCGGCGCAATATTTCATGAACGACATCGACGACCGGACGCTGTTCGGACGGTCGCGCAAGGCGATGCTGATAAACGCCGTACCGTTCGTGATATTCTTCGTCGCATTCCTGCTCTCGATACTCGTCTCCGACGGCTGGGCGGTCGGTGCGGACGGCACCATAACAGTCGAGCCTTACAAATACCTGCACAACATGCTCGCAATGCCGGTCGTAACCGCACTGCTGCTCGCTGGTGTGGTGTCGGTACTCGCGAGCGTGGTTCTCGGCTATTTCCGGTCGAGCCGCAAGGCGATATGGTTCGGCGGCATCGGCACGGTCGTTACAGTATGGATGCTGCTGCTGACGCTCGGTTTCAACGGCACGGCCTACTATCCGTCGCTCGTCGATGCGCAGAGCAGCCTGACAATCCGAAACAGTTCGTCGGGACTGTTCACGCTCAAAACGATGACTATCGTTTCGGCTCTCGTACCGTTCGTCCTCGCCTACATCTGGTACGTATGGCGCGAGGTGAACAAACACAAGATTTCGCAGCAGACCGCGAACGACGACCACGCATATTGACAGCGGCATACCTTATATTATAACAGTGCCGGCTCCGTTTGGGGAGCCGGCACTGTTATTTAATGTCCTTAACGACTTTAAGGTCTTTAAGGACATTAAGGACTTTTGGGGAAAGGCTTTACCTGATTTCGCCGTAGGTCGGCAGACCCTTGCGGGTCGAGGAGTCGAGCGCAAAGGCGATGAAGACCATAATCGTGAACGCCACGAGCGACGAGCCGCCATAACTGATGAACGGCAATGGAATACCCATGACCGGCATCAGACCTATCGTCATGCCGACATTGACGAACGTGTGGAACAGCAGAATCGCCGCCACGCAATAGCAGTAGACCCGTCCGAAGGTCTCCTGCTGGCGGTCGCCCATGCGCATCAGACGCAGAATGAGCAGTGCGAGAAGCGTCAGGACGACGATTGCGCCCGCGAAGCCCGTCTCCTCGCCTATCGTACAGAATATGAAGTCAGTATGTTTCTCCGGCACGAAATTGTAGCGAATCTGCGTTCCTTGCAGGAATCCCTTGCCGAAAACGCCGCCCGAGCCGATTGCAATTTTAGACTGATTGACGTTGTAGTCCTGTCCCGTCGGGTCGCTGACGATGCCGAGGAAACTGAGTATTCGTTTCTGCTGGTGGTCGCGCAGCACCGACTCAAAGATGAAGTTGGAGGTCGGCAGGAACATCATCGACAGAAAGAATATGGCTACCGAAACGTAGATGTTTCGCAGATTGTTGCGGTAGGCATACCACAGCACGACCAGCAGCGACAGCAGCGTCGCGATAAGCAGACTCTTATAGTAGTCGAACCCGTTCGGCAGCACGGCATCCAGCACGAGTTGGATGACGATGCTGACGAGGAACAGTCCGGCGGCATATTGCAGACAGTCTTTCCAGCGGCGGTTCATCATCGCCTCCGACAGCGTGAACACCGCGATAAGCGCGATAAGCAGCGTCGTGGGCGAGATAAGGAACGACACGATGAACAGCGTAACGATGAACAGCAGCGGAATACATATCCACTTGTTCAGACCCTCGCGGTAAAATACGAATAGGAACGAACCGAGTACGATGCCCGAACCCGTATCGTTCTGCAACATGACTATGCCCAACGGCAGCAGGATGAGCGCGGCGATGCGGAAAAGGTCGCCCGCCTTGGAAATCGAGAACGAATATTCGCTCATCAGTCGCGCCGTGGCGAGCGCAATGGCGATTTTGGCGAACTCCATCGGCTGGATTCGCATTCCGCCTATCTGGAACCACGCCTTCGCGCCGTTCACCTCGCGTCCCAGAAACAGTGTAGCCACCAGGGCGACTATACCGACGGCGTAGGCATAGTAGGCGAACTTGTGCCAGATGCTGCCGTCGAGCAGCAGGACGACGAGCCCGACGCCCCACGCCACACCTATCCATGCCAACTGTTTCATGTAGTTGTGCGACATGGAGAAGACATTCTCGCTCGTCTCGTCCCACGATGCCGAGAAAATCGCCGCGAAGCCCACGAGCGTAAGCAGCACGTAGAGCAGCACCGCAAACCGGTCTACGCCCGAAAACATCGATATGCCGCTGCGGTTACTTGCCATACATCGAATAGTTTATATGTTTGTTCTTCACGTACTCCACCAGTTCGGGACGCTTCACCTCGCCCGTGAGATACATCTCCTCGATAAGCGACGCGATAGGCACCGCCGCCTCGGCACCGAAGCCGCCGTGTTCGACATAGACGGCGATGGCGATTCGCGGATTGTTGCGCGGAGCGAACGAAATGAACGTCGAGTGGTCGGCACCGCGCGGGTTCTGCGCCGTACCGGTCTTGCCGCAGACATCCAAATCTTTCAGGTATGCCAGACGACCCGTACCGTCCACATTGACGCCGCGCCACATGCCCTCGACCATCTCGTCGAAGTATTTCGTATCGACCTTGGTATAGTGCCGCTCGTAGAAGCGCGTGTCGAGCGAATCCTGCCCCTCGACGCTGCGCACGATATGCGGAATGTAGTAGTAGCCGCGATTGGCGACCGTCGCGGCGAGGTTCGCCATCTGCAACGGCGTACAGCCCAACTCGCCCTGTCCTATCGACAGTGAAAGCACCGTAAGCGCGTTCCACGAACGGCGGTAGCGTTTGTCGTAGAATTCGCGCGTCGGGACGTAGCCCGTACCCTCGCCCAGAAAGTCGGAGCCGAGCCGGTCGCCGAAACCGAAACTCAACACATATTCGCGCCACTCGTCGTAGGCATCCTTCAACGACGAGTAACGGCGGTTTTCGAGAATATTGCGGAACACATAGCAGAAGTAAGCGTTGCACGAAGTGGCGATTGCATAGTGCAGTCCGAGCGGCGACGAGTGGTGGTGGCAGCCGACATGCACGCGTCCGAAATCGTAACCGCGGTGGCACGGATA
Source organism: uncultured Alistipes sp. (assembly GCA_905213895.1). Taxonomy (GTDB): domain Bacteria; phylum Bacteroidota; class Bacteroidia; order Bacteroidales; family Rikenellaceae; genus Alistipes. Next base: position 33,963 of record CAJMKE010000010.1, on the reverse strand, counting down.
GACGTTGTGTTTCGTCAGCACTCCCTCCTGCATGCCGATAAGTCCGTTCACGAGTTTGAACGTGGAACCCGGAGGGTATTTCGCCTTCACCGAACGGTTGAACAGCGGATGACGCTTGTTGTTCAACTCCTTCATATAGTTGTTGCCGCGCTCGCGACCGACGAGTTCGTCGGGGTCGAACGTCGGCGACGACGCCATGACGAGGATTTCGCCCGTCGCAGGCTCTATCGCCACGACCGCTCCGACCTTGCCCGCCATAAGTTCCTCGGCGAACTGTTGCAGACGGGCGTCGATGGTGCAGACTATCGACTTGCCGCGCACGGCATTTTTAATCACAGAGTCGCGCGAGCCGCCGCGGGCGTATATATCGCGAAGTATCAGTCCTTTCTCGCCGCGAAGCACCGATTCGTAAGCCGCCTCGACACCCTCCGTGCCGATATAGTCGCCGACGTTGTACTCTGGATAGCGGCGCAGCATGTCGGGCGACACCTCGCCGACGCTGCCGAGCAGGTTGCCGCCGATTTTGCGCGGATACTGGCGGACGGTGCGCGGAACGGTATAGAAACCGGCGATGTTCATCTCGTCGAGTTGGAGTTTCTCCTCGGAGGTGAGGAATTTGGTTACCTGCGTGCCTACGCGACCTCTGGCGCGGGCGTTGCGCATCGCAGTTTCGAACTTGCGCTGCGACATTCCCGTTATGCGGCACAGACGCGCGGTGTCGAATCCCGTCTTCGGCAGGTCGCGATAGACGACCATCAGGTCGTAGCACTCCTTGCTCTGCACCAGATACTCGCCGTTGCGGTCGAACACCTCGCCGCGCGGAGGGTATTTCACCTCGTAGCGCAGGAAGTTGTTGCGCGCGAGTTCGTCGTAGCGACCGTCGAGCAGTTGGATATAGCCCAGCCGCAGGGATATCACTACGAATATGGCGAGGACTACCGCCCGCAGCACCACGGTTCTTGCGGAACGCTGTTCGTTGTCGACAATCATGACTTCGGCGACAGTTTAGGCATGAAAAGGAATATCAGCAGATAGTCGAGAGCGAGCGACGCCGCCGTACTGCACAGCAGGCGCGTGAGGAAGAATCCGAAATTGTCGAACGACAGCCACTCGAATCCGAAAAAGAGCATCGAATGCAGCACGACCATCGACACGACATAGCGGTGGAAGCGGTAACCGCCCAGCCGCTCCGGCGAAGGGACGCCGTCCGCCTTGGCGAGGTCGGAAAAGCCCGCCACGAAATGGAGTATCGGGCGGCGGAAGAACGCCACCGGCAGCGTAGCCACGACATTCAGCCCGTTCACGCCCATCGTAACGTCCATAAGCACGCCCAAAAGCAGTCCGACGAGCAGTATGCGCATCTGCGAGATTTCGAGCGGCAGCATGACGAGGCAGACGACATAGACCATAGGCGCGAAACGGACGCTGACCGTGAGGTTGTTGAGCAGGAAAATCTGCAACATCGCCACGACCGCGAAAAACAATATGTAGGCTCCTCTGTTGTTCATCTCTTATCCAATCAGTTCCAGTCGCCGCCGGTAGATTTTATCGGCGCGCGCTCCAATGCGTTGATTTCGCCCGCCGACGTATTGTTCACGAGCAGCACGTTGCCGAGCCGAGCCATGTCGGCAGCCAGCCGCACACGCACGTTGAACGTCGTCTGCGCCTTGCTCAACTCGAAACTCTCAACCGTGCCGATAGTCAGGTCGGGCGGGAAATAGTGCGAAAAACCGGTCGTCGTAACCACCTCGCCGCGCTCTATGGTCGCATATTTCGACACCTCGTCGAAATCGACTATCGTCGGGTCGCCTCCGCTCCAATGCACCGACCCCGGATTGCCGTCCGAAGCGAGTTTGCCGCTCGTGCGGAACGCCGTATTGAGCAGCGTCATCGCGACGGAGTAGTTCTCCGAGCAGTTCACCACGTATCCCACGGCGAATCCCTCGGGCGAAATCACCGCCATGTCGATTGCTACGCCGTCGTTGAAGCCCTTGTCGAGCGTAATGAAGTTCTGCGGGCGGTTAATCGAATTGGAGACCACGCGGGCGGCGACATATTCGTAGGCGTGCATCGCCGTCGCTATCGTGTCCTGCTCCTGCGGCATGTATTCGCGGCAGGCGTCGAGACGGTTTTCGAGTTCGGCAATACGCTCGGTAAGGCGGATGTTCTCCCTGCGCAGCGAGAAGTAGTGTCCGACCTCGCCGAACATGCCGTAGACGCTTCCGACGATGCTGTTCGATAGCGCGAGCAGCCGCGACTGCGTATAGGGCGTAGAGTAGGCATAAGCGCGTATGGCGACAATCTCCAACACGATGAAGATTATCGCCACATAGGTCTTTCTTATGAAATACAAAAGCCTGTACATTGCATTGCGCGGAATTTCGTCGTCATGCGGCATGTCCCGCGACACGCCGCCAAGACGGATGCTGCGGGACGGGTCGCGCTACCCTCTCATCAGGAACGAGAAGCGGTTGATGTTCTTCAACGCCATGTTCGTTCCGCGGACAATCGCGCGCAGAGGGTCTTCGGCGATATGGAACGGGATACCCGTCTTCTCCGACAGACGCTTGTCGAGACCCTTGATGAGCGCACCGCCGCCCGCAAGGTAGACGCCGTTGCGGTAGACGTCGGAGTACAACTCCGGCGGCATGCTTTCGAGTACCTTCATCAGAGCCGCATCGAGTTTGACGAGCGACTTTTCGAGCGCGTACGAAATCTCGTTGTAGTTGAGCGACACGGTCTGCGGCAGGGCGGTGAGGATGCTCGGACCCGTGATAACGAAATCCTCCAACTCCTCGTCCAACTCCGATACCGCCGCGCCGATGCTGCACTTGATTGCCTCCGCGGTGCGGACACCGATGCGGATGTTGTGCTGCTGGCGCACGTAGTTCTGTATATCGTCGGTGAAGACGTCGCCCGCAACGTCGATTGACTCCGAACATACGATACCGCCCAGCGAGATGCAGGCGATTTCGGACGTACCGCCGCCGATGTCGATAATCATGTTGCCCTCCGGAGCCTCGACGTCGAGACCCGCACCGAGAGCGGCTGCCATAGGCTCGAATATCATCGTTACCTCGCGTGCGCCCGCATGTTCGGCGGAGTCGCGCACCGCACGTATCTCGACGTTGGTCGAACCCGACGGGATGCATATCACCATCTTCAACGACGGCGAAAAGAGCGAACCCGAGGTCTTTATCTTGCTTATCATGCCGCGCAGCATCAACTCCGTCGCGCTGAAATCGGCGATGACGCCGCTTTTGAGAGGGCGGATGGTACGGATGTTAGGATTAGTCCTATCCTCCATCATCTTCGCCTCCTTGCCGACGGCGATGCACTTGCCCGACAACACATCCACAGCCACTATCGACGGTTCGTCGGCGACGACCTTGTCGTTATGCACGATAAGCGTATTCGCCGTACCGAGGTCGATAGCCAACTCCTGAGTCAGTGAAAACAATCCCATAACTTATATGCTTTTTTCTCTATATTTCAACCTTTTAAGACTGCGGCAGACTTGCCGCAACAAACGTTTTCCGCAGTTTCTACAAAGGTACGAAAAAGATAAATATCTTTCTTGAATTTCCTGAAAAAATTTTATTATCTTTGAGCATTCCGGCGGACAATATGTCCGACGGCAAATAATTTGAGACAGGCAAACATAAAACAACTATTTTTCTGATTATGGAATCGATTAAACTTGATGTCGCAAAGTGCGGCATCGAAATCCCTCAGGATTTGAAGAAACAGGCAATCGAAGCGAACGAACTGCTCCACGCCGGCAAGGGCGCGGGCAACGACTTCCTCGGCTGGATAACGCTTCCGTCGTCCATCGACGCGCAGCAGATTGCTGCTATCGAGGCGCAGGCGGCGAAACTCCGTGCGAAGGCGGATGTCGTAATCTGCATCGGCATCGGCGGCTCCTATCTCGGTGCGAAAGCGGTGATAGACGCCATGAGCGACTCGTTCGAGTTGTTCCACAAGACGCACAAGAACCCTATCGTACTCTTCGCCGGTCAGAACATTTCGGAGGATTATCTCGCCGAGATGCTCGCCGCGCTCAAAGACTATTCGATAGCGACCATCGTCATCTCCAAATCGGGTACGACGACCGAACCGGCGATTGCATTCCGCATCGTGAAGGAGGAGATAGAACGCCGCTACGGCAAAGCCGACGCCAAGGAGCGTATCGTCGCGATTACCGACAAGGCTCGCGGCGCGCTCAAAACGCTTGCTACCGACGAAGGCTACGCGACGTTCGTGATTCCGGACAATGTCGGCGGACGTTTCTCGGTACTCACTCCGGTAGGGCTGCTGCCGCTGGCGGTGGGCGGAGTTGACATCGCCGCACTCGTCGCAGGAGCGGCGGAGGTCGAGAAGGCTACTGCCGCAGGAACTGCATACGAGGAGAACATCTCGGCACAGTACGCCGCAGTGCGCAACGCTCTCTACCGCGCGGGCAAGAAGATAGAGATTCTCGGCTCATACGAACCGAAACTGATGAACATCAACGAGTGGTGGAAGCAACTCTACGGCGAGAGCGAGGGCAAGGACGGCAAGGGAATCTTCCCTGCGAGCGTAACGTTGACAGCCGACCTTCACTCGATGGGACAGTACATTCAGGACGGCGAGCGCACGATGTTCGAAACGATAATTTCGGTTGCGAAACCGGCTCACGAGGTGCGTGTCGAGGCGGACAAGGACAATCTCGACGGCTTGAACTATCTCGCGGGAAAACGCCTGAACGAAATCAACAAAATGGCGGAACTCGGAGTGCAGTTGGCTCACGTGGACGGCGGAGTGCCTAATCTCCGTGTCGAAATTCCGGCAATCGACGCACATTCGCTCGGCGCGCTGATTTACTTCTTTGAGAAGGCTTGCGGAATCAGTGGCTATCTGTTAGGCGTCAATCCGTTCAACCAGCCGGGTGTCGAGGCGTACAAGAAGAACATGTTCGCCCTGCTCGAAAAACCGGGCTACGAGGAGCAGACCAAAGCGATTAAGGAGAGACTGTAACAAGCCTCACCCGACGGCATTAGAGACCTTAAAGTCCTTAACGACCTTAAAGGCTTTAAGGACTTTTAGAGATTGTGCGGCAGACATTTCGGTCTGCCGCGCAATTTTTAACAGCATATAGCCCCTGCCAAAACGAAACGATGCCGCCTTTTCGGAAAGGCGGCATCGTCCATAAATCGTCGGTCGAAACTATTTCGTCTCCTCTGCCGGCGCAGCCTCTTCGGTTGCAGCCTCCTCGGCAGGTTTCGGCTCCTCGTAAGGCTTCACGTCTATCAACTCTACCGTGAATTCGAGAGCCTCGTTAGGACCGATTGCACGACCTGCGCCGCGTGGTCCGTAAGCCAGTTCCGACGGTATGTAGAGGATGATTTTACCGCCTTTGCCCACGAGTTTCATACCCTCGGTCCAACCCTTGATAACGCGGTTGAGCGGGAACTCGATGGTCTCCATGTTGGCTTTCTCCTCTTCGAGTTGAGCGGTGCGCTCAGCCTTCTGCTCGTCGGTCAAATCCTTGTTCTTCTTAACCTCGGCAATCTGCTTCTCAATCTCCTCGACACGCTCGTAGGAGGAGTCGAATACCTCGCCGTCCTTGGTTTTGCCCTCGTACTTGACAACTACGACGTCGCGGTCGTCGGTAGCGGCAGCAGCCATGTCGCCCGACTTGACGACCTTGTAGAGCAATCCGCTCTCGGTCTTCTTGACTCCCGATTTCTTCTCCATCTTCGCGAGCCACTCCTCGGATGCCTTCGCAACCTGTGCTGGGCGAACTACCATGAAGTAGTTTTGCAGGAACGACTGTACGTCGCCCTCTGAAATCTCGCTGTAACCCTCGAACGCATCTGCGAAGCCCTTGTTGAGCCAGTAGGTTTGAAGCGGGAGTTTGCTTGCGCGGACGTTGTTGCCGATGTCGTTACCGAACGCATACGAAACCTCGTCGCACTCGGCAGGGCTCTCGAACATAATCGAGTTGTCCACTACGACGGTAGAGTCGGCTTCGGCAGCCTTTTTCTGCTCGTCGAGTTGCAGTTTGCGCTCGTTGCGCTTGTTCATGAAATATTCGCGGAGAATATCCACCGCAGCCTCCTGGGTCTGTTCCGCCTTGGCGAGCGCGCCCTCCTCGATACCCTTCTTCACGAGGTCGATGTTGAACGGAATATCCGACATTTCGCCGCTTACGCCGAAACCGATATTCGCGCCGAGGCAGTACGACAGCGAGTCCATCTTCGACTCGTTGCCCTTAGTGATGGTCGTTGCCCCCTTGTTCGAGCAGGAGGTTACCGCTGCGGCGCATGCGAGCGTCAGTGCGGCAAAAAAGATTTTTTTCATCGTTTTCAAATTTTTATTGTGTTGATTTTATCGTTATCGCATATTTTCCGCAAAGTTAATCAAAAATATCGGTCGCCCGACATTTTTCGCAAAATATAGTCGATTCCGCACTTTGCAAGCCGTTACCACCTTTGCGACATGACGTTACCGGCGGTTGTTGAGGTTGTAATAGTAGATTTCGAGAATCTCGACATCGTAGTTGAGCAGTTGGTTCGGCGCGATGCCCAACTCCTCGTTGCCGGCGGTGTCGTATGCCGTTTTCGACGGCAGCCACGCATCGAACTTTCCGCCGTCGCCCGCAACCTTCACGACCTCCTGCAAACCGCTTATGAGGTCGCGGTATGCCGCCCTCAACGTGTCGCGTTCGCGAATCGTCCGTCCCGCGTCGTCGCGAATCGTATAGGCGATACGCACCGTATCGCGAGCCGACATGGTCTGGATGCTCTGGTCGCCGAGCGTCGTTATCTTGTAGGTAACGCCGTTGCGCGCACGGACATACGAACGGTCGCTCTTGCTCAAATCCGTCAGGAACCGCTCCTGATAAGCCTGCGCCTTCTCGTGGACGAAATATGTCTTCTGCGCCAAAAAGTAGTCGCGCGCCTCGTCGAGCGTCATCCGCGGCGTACCGTCGAACACGTCGCGAATCGCGCGGCACACGGCATCGACATTGAGCGTCGAGTCCATCGCCAGCAGGTTGTGTCCCACGTTGAGTCCGACCACATACGACAGCGAATCGGCTTCGCCCGCCATCTTGCCGCCGCCCTTGCCGCAGCCTGCGAACATCGAGCCGAAAACCAGCGTTACGGCTATATAAACTGATATCCTTTTCATTTTCATTCCGCTTTTCGGGCATCGCCCGCCGCTATTTCAGTGCAAATGTAGAAAAATAATCGCAATTCGCTCGCACCGTAGGCAACCGATAGTTATATTTGTGCGATTTTTAAGCCGTTTTACGCAAATGCGGCACCACCCGATATGAAAATAGTAGCAGACAAAGCCATTCCGTTTCTCGAAAGCGTGTTCGACCCGTTCGCCGAGGTCGTGCGCATCGAAGGTTCGAAAATATCGTCCGACGACGTCCGCGACGCCGACGCGCTTATCATCCGCACCCGCACGCGGTGCGACGCCGCGCTGCTTGACGGCTCGGCGGTAAGGTTCATTGCGACGGCGACAATCGGATTCGACCATATCGACCTCGACTACTGCCGTTCACACGGCATAGGCACGGCGACCGCCGCAGGATGCAACGCGCGCGGCGTGCTGCAATGGGTTGCGGCGACGCTCGCCGCGCTCTCCGAACGGAGCGGATTCGCCCCGCACGAACGCACCTTAGGCATCGTCGGCGTAGGCAACGTGGGGCGGCTCGTAAAGGAATACGCCGAATCGTGGGGATTCCGCGTCATCTGCTGCGACCCGCCGAGAGAGGAGCGCGAACATCTCGGATTTCTGCCGCTCGACGAGGTTCTGCACCGAGCCGACATACTCACGCTGCATGTTCCGCTCGACGCCTCGACACGTCATCTGATAAATGCGCGGACACTCGCGCGGATGCACGAAGGGTCGGTGGTAATCAACGCCTCCCGCGGCGAGGTCGTCGACACCGAGGCTCTGCTCGACAGCGGATTCGACTGCGCGATAGACGTCTGGGAGCATGAACCCGACATAGACCGCCGGCTGCTCGAAAAGGCGGTTATAGCCACTCCGCATATCGCGGGCTATTCGTTGCAGGGCAAGGCGAATGCCACTGCAATGGCGGTCGGGGCGGTCGCCAGACACTTCGGACTGCCGTTGGAGGACTGGTATCCGGAGGGCGTGGAGCGCACCGTACCGCGTCCGATTGCATGGCACGAGTTGTGCGGCACGATACGGAGCCGCTACGACATCGCTGCCGACACCGAATCGCTGCGCCGCAATGCCGACAGTTTCGAAACCCTACGCAACGGCTACCGCTATCGGGAGGAGTACTTTTAGGGGGCAGATGCCTCAAAGTTCTTAAAGTCTTTAAGGTCGTTAAGGACTTTAAGGACCTTAAATAAGCGGTCAAAATCTTTTGATTTTGTCCGCTTATTAGTATATTTGCATTGCAGAGGGCGCGAATCCCTCGCAAGAAATTATTTATGTTCAAACTGTTACGCAAATTATCGCCGATTATCGGAGCGGAGCGCGCGCACGACCTCACCGTCATGATGCTGCGCATCATCGGAAGCATACCGTGCGGAAAGTGGATACTGCGCAAAATGTATTCGGTCGAACATCCGTCGCTCGAACGCGAAGTGTTCGGACTGCGATTCCGCAATCCTGTCGGCATGGCTGCCGGATTCGACCGCAACGGCGAGATTTTCCGCGAACTCGACGCACTCGGATTCGGATTCGTCGAAATCGGAACGGTTACGCCGCGTCCGCAGCAGGGCAATCCCAAGCCGCGCGTATTCGAACTCCCCGCCGACCGTGCGATACTCAACCGCATCGGACTGGCGAGCAAGGGTCTCGACCGCGTAATCTCCAATCTGCGTCATCCGCGCAAGGACATAATCATCGGCTGCAACATCGGCAAGAACACCGTAACGCCGCCCGACAGCGCGCCGCAGGACTATCTGCGCGTGTTCCGCAACCTCTATCAGTACGTGGACTACTTCACTGTGAACGTCAGTTACAACACCACGTTCAAACAATATGTTCCGCGCACGCGCGAGAGCGTCTGCAATATTCTCGAACCGCTGTTCGACTTCCGCCGCGGACAGAACCAGTACCGACCTATCCTGCTGAAAATATCGCCCGACCTGTCTAACGAGGACATCGACACGATGACCGACATAATGATGGACACGCCGCTCGACGGCATCGTCGCGACGAATGCGATGGTGAAGCCGTCCGACATGAACACCGACGGCGAAACGCTGAAAAAGACGGGATACGGGGCAATCAGCGGCGACCCGCTCACCCGACGGGCGATAGAGGTCGTCTCGCGCATCTACGAACGCTGCCACGGCACATACCCGATAATCGGCGTAGGAGGACTTATGTCGCCGTCCGACGTAAAGGCGATGCTCAACGCCGGAGCGACGCTCGTACAGACCTACACGGGATACGTCTACAACGGTCCCCGTTTCGTAGGCGACATCTGCCGCTCGCTCATCGAGGAGGAGAACAACAAAAAGTCGGAATCCCAATCCGACACCACGATATGAAATCGACAATCGTAACCATCGGCGACGAGATTCTGATAGGTCAGATACTCGACACCAACTCCCGGTACATTTCGCAGAAACTCAACGAGGCGGGAATCACCGTCTGCGAACGCACGTCGATAGGCGACGATGCGGGGGAAATCGAACGGACGCTCGAACGCGCACTGTACCGAAGCGACATAGTCATAATCACGGGCGGTCTCGGTCCGACGAAAGACGACATCACGAAACATACGCTCGCACGGTGGTTCGGTTCGCAACTCGTATTCGACGGGCGCGTCGCCGAGCATGTCAAAACGCTGCTCGCCCGCCGCGGAATAGCGTTCAACGAACTCAACCGCGGGCAGGCGATGGTTCCCGAGTGCTGCACGGTGCTTTTCAACGCCCACGGCACAGCCCCGGGCATGTGGTTCGAGCGCGACGGCAAGGTCATAGTATCGCTCCCCGGCGTTCCGTTCGAGATGAAGCATCTTATCGACGACGAGGTCATGCCTCGTCTGTGCAGGCGGTTCACGCTGCGGTCGATAGTCCACCGCACGATGATTACCTCGGGCATCGCCGAATCGGTTCTGGCGGAGCGCATCGCCGCATGGGAGGACGCGCTGCCGCAGGGGCTGAAACTCGCCTATCTGCCTGCGCCCAACATCGTCAGGCTGCGTCTGTCGGCATACGAAACCGACGGTGCGGAGACGAGGGCGACCATCGACCGTGAATTTGCGAAACTCTACGCGATAATTCCCGACAACATAGTCGGTTTCGAGCAGGCGTCGGTGCAGGAACTCGTCCACAACCTGCTTATCGAAAAGGGGTTGACGCTCGCCGTCGCCGAGAGTTGCACGGGCGGAGCGATAGCGTCGATGTTCACCGCAATGGCGGGAGCGTCGAAATATCTGCTGTGCGGCGTCGTGTCGTACTCCAACGACTCGAAAGCGGAGATACTGGGCGTAGACCCGCAAGCCATAGAGAGTTACGGTGCGGTATCGGAGCAGGTGGCACTGCAAATGGCAAACGGCGTCCGCCGCATCGCCCGCGCCGACTATGCGATAGCGACGACGGGCATAGCGGGACCAACGGGCGGGACTGCCGAAAAACCCGTAGGCACGGTATGGATAGGCATCGCGACGCCGGAGGGGACGTTCGCCGTGCTGCGCGACTGCGGAACCGACCGTTCGCAAATCATTTCGCGCGCTTCGGCATACGCCGTCGCGCTGCTCCACGAGAGGTTGAGCGGGAAAGGGAAATAAGGTCGTTAACGACCTTAAAGTCCTTAGGGTCCTTAAAGACTTTAAGGAGAATTGCCCGCCCTCTTCGCTTCGGAAGCCGTTTCACCCGCGAAAATTTCCTTTTCGCGGCGGCGGAACGGAAATATACCGAAATTTATTGCTAATTTCGCTCACGATTTGCAATCGCAAACCGTGCGGCGGAGTACAGCCTATTCCGACCGCGTGAGCCGACAAACATAAAAAACACCATAAAAACCTATGACCAACAAAACCATTTTAGGTCTTGCCGCCTGCGTCCTCGCGTCCGCGATTATGTGCGGATGCGAGGAGCAGCAGACCGCCAAACGAACCCGCGAGTACGACGCGATGATTCTGCAACCGACATCGCGCAAGTTGAGTTCGATATACTCGGCTTCGATTCGCGGAAAGCAGGACATCGACATCCGTCCGAAAGTCTCGGGCTACATCACCGACATCTACGTCAAGGAGGGTTCGGTCGTCAGCCGCGGGCAGACGCTGTTCGTAATCGACCAGGTGCCTTACCAAGCCGCACTGCAAACCGCCACCGCCAATGTCGATGTGGCGCAGGCTGCCGTCGATGCCGCCGAACTCACTGCGAACAGCAAGGAGGAACTCTTCAAGCAGGACATCATCTCCGATTTCGAACTCAACATGGCGCGCATGACACTCGCGAGCGAACGCGCCCAACTCGCACAGGCTAAGGCGAAAGAGGTCGATGCCCGCAACAACCTGTCGTACACGCTCGTCAAAAGCCCGTCCGACGGAGTGGTCGGCACGCTGCCGTTCCGCGTCGGCACGCTCGTCAGCCCGTCCGACTCGACGCCTATGACAAGCGTATCGGACAACTCCGAAATGTACGTCTACTTCTCGATGACCGAGGCGCAGGTACTCTCGCTCACGCGCCGTCACGGTTCGCTCGAAAACGCGCTGCGCTCGATGCCGTCCATCGAACTCCAACTCAGCGACGGGACAATCTATCCCGAAAAGGGTCGCATCGAGGCAATCAGCGGCATCATCGACCCGACGACGGGTTCGGTTACGGTACGCGCCAAGTTTCCCAACCACAAACGCCTGCTTCTGTCGGGCGGTTCGGGCAACGTAATCCTGCCGCACGAGCAGGAGGGCTGCATCGTCATCCCGCAGTCGGCGACATACGAGATTCAGGACAAAGTCTACGTGTTCAAGGTCGAGAACGGCATCGCCAAATCGAAAATCGTGGGCGTATTCCACATCAGCAACGACAAGGAGTACGTCGTCGAATCGGGACTCATCGCGGGCGACACGATAGTCGTCGAGGGCGTCGGTCTGCTGCGCGACGACACGCCGGTCAAAATCAAGAGATTCATTACCGACAACAAGAGATAGGAGGCATCAGGAATGAACACCAGAAAATTCATCGAACGCCCCGTACTCTCGTCGGTAATCTCGATTATCATCGTTCTCGGCGGACTGCTCGGACTGGCGGTACTCCCCATAGAGCGTTATCCGAACATCGCACCGCCGACAATCAACGTGATGGCGAACTACACGGGAGCAAGTGCCGAGACCGTCCAGAAGAGCGTCATCGTGCCGCTCGAAGAGGCGATAAACGGCGTCGAGAACATGACCTACATGTACTCGCAGGCGACCAACAACGGCAGCGCGAGCATACGCGTATACTTCAAGCAGGGCACCGACCCCGACATGGCGGCGGTGAACGTACAGAACTGCGTTTCGCGAGCCACGCGCTCGCTGCCGTCGGAGGTCATCGAAACGGGCGTAACCGTCAAGAAGCGTCAGACCAACATCCTCGAACAGATAGCGGTTTACAGCCCCAACGGCACCTACGACCGGACGTTCATCGTAAACTACATCAAAATCAACCTCGTTCCCGAGATTTCGCGTATTCAGGGCGTCGGCGACATCGAGGTACGCGGAGCGGATTACAGTATGCGAATCTGGCTCAAACCCGACGTGATGGCGCAATACAAACTGATTCCGTCGGACATCACGACCGCGCTCGGCGAGCAGAACATCGAGGCGGCGACAGGCTCTTTCGGCGAAAATTCCGACCGCACGTTCCAGTACGCGATGCGCTACAAGGGTCGTCTCGAAAAGCCCGAGGAGTTCGAGAACATCGTTATCCGCGCACTGCCCAACGGCGAGGTGCTGCGGCTTAAAGACATCGCCGAAATCGAACTCGGCACGCAGTCGTATCTCTACGTAGGCGAGGTGAACCAAAGTCCCGGCACGTCGTTCAACGTCTATCAGACCCCGGGTTCCAACGCCACAGAGGTCATCAACCGCATCGACGCCTACCTCGAAAAGGCGAAGGAGGACTTCCCTGCCGACCTCGAACTGGTCGTTCTGTCGAGTGCCAACGACTTTCTCTACGCATCGATACACAATGTAGTGCGGACGCTCTTGGAGGCGATAATCCTCGTAACGCTCGTGGTATTCGTCTTCCTGCAATCGTTCCGTTCGACGCTCATCCCGCTGATTTGTACGATAGTCTCCATCGTCGGAACGTTCATGTTCCTCTACATTTTCGGATTCAGCATCAACCTGCTGACGCTGTTCGCGCTGGTACTGTCGATAGGAGTGGTGGTGGACGACGCCATAATCGTCGTCGAAGCCGTCCACGCCAAGTTCGACGCGGGCTACCGCTCGTCGCACAAGGCGGCGATAGACGCGATGGAGGGCATCACTTCCGCCGTCATCACCAGTTCGCTCGTCTTCATGGCGGTATTCATCCCCGTTTCGCTCATCGGCGGCACGTCGGGAGCGTTCTACACGCAGTTCGGACTTACGATGGCGGTGTCGGTCGGCATCTCGGCAATCAATGCCCTGACGCTCAGTCCCGCTCTTTGTTCGATGATGCTCAAACCGAAGGACGCCGACGGCAACACCGTAAACAGCACCCTGAAATCGCGGTTCAGCACGGCTTTCGAGACGGCGTTCATCGCCGTCCGCAACCGTTATCTGCGCGGGGTTACGTTCTTCCTGCGCCACCGCTGGACGACCGGCATTCTCATCGTCGCGGCAATCGCGCTGCTCGGCTACTTCATGCGGACGACCAAGACGGGTCTTATCCCGCAGGAGGATATGGGAACCGTGCGCATCGACGTAACCACGCCGCCCGGCAGTTCGCTCGCCTACACCAAAGGCGTGATGGACCGCATCGACCGCGACATCGTGCAGAACATCGACGAGTGCCACGCCTACATCAACATGACGGGATTCGGCATGACGACCGGCGCGGGTTCGTCGCACGGCTCGTTCACCATGCGACTGAAACACTGGGACGAGCGCAAGGGCAGGGAACACAGCGTAGCCGACATCATGAACCGAATCAAGGACTACACCACCAACATCAACGAGGCGACGATATTCACCTCCGCGCCGGCGATGATTCCGGGTTACGGTGCGACGAACGGATTCGAACTCTATATTCAGGACCGCAAGGGCGGCAACATCGAAGACCTCGCGGCGATTTGCAACGATTTCCTCGCGCAGTTGAAAGAGCGTCCCGAAATCGGCTCCGCCCACACGTCGTTCAACCCGCGATTCCCGCAATACCGAATCGACGTTGACGCAATCAAGTGCAAGCGTGCGGGCATCTCGCCGAAAGAGGTGCTGAACGTGCTGAACGGCTACTACGGAGGCATGCTCTCGACCAAGTTCAACCGCTTCACCAAACTCTATCAGGTGATGGTGCAGGCAGACCCGAAATACCGCGTAGACCGCCAGACGCTCAACAACATCTTCGTGCGAATCGGCAGCGACATGGCTCCCGTGAGCCAGTTCGTAACGCTGACCAAGATTTACGCGCCTGAAAACCTCTCGCGATTCAACATGTTCCCTTGCATCGGCATTAACGGACGTGCCGCCGACGGCTATTCGTCGGGCGACGCAATCCGCGCCGTGAGCGAGGTGGCTGCCGAAACGCTGCCGATAGGCTACGGCTACGACTTCGCCGGCATCGCCCGCGAGGAGGCGACGAGCGGCAACAACACGACATACATATTCATCGTCTGCATCGTGCTGATATACCTTATACTGTGCGCGCTGTACGAGAGTTTCGTCATCCCGTTCGCCGTCATATTGTCAGTTCCGTTCGGACTGTTCGGCAGTTTCCTTTTCGCGAAGATGATGGGTCTCGAAAACAACATCTATCTGCAAACGGGTCTTATCATGCTTATCGGACTTCTCGCCAAGACGGCGATTCTGATTACCGAGTATGCCGCCGAGCGACGCCGCGGAGGGCTGTCGATTCCGCAGGCGGCATTCTACGCAACCAAGGAGCGGTTCCGCCCGATACTGATGACCGTACTCACGATGGTGTTCGGCATGATTCCGCTGATGTTCTCGTCGGGCGTCGGCGCGAACGGCAACAACACGCTCGGAGCGGGCGTGGTCGGAGGAATGCTCGTCGGCACCGTCGCACTGCTTTTCATCGTGCCTGCACTGTTCATCGTTTTCCAGACCGTACAGGAGCGCATCGTACCACTTAAAACCGACGGGAAGGAGGAGTAATGAAACGACTGACAATCATAATGATATTCGCCTCGGCGACATTGGCGACCGGATGTTCGGTATACCGCAACTATTCGCGTCCCGAAACCATCTCTACCGACAATCTCTTCGGCGAGGGCGTCGAAACCGCCGACGGGACGACGCTCGCCGACATCGACTGGCGCGACTTCTTCACCGACGAGCATCTGCAACGGCTTATCGAGCAGGGTCTCGCCAACAACTGCGACATGAAGATAGCGGCGCAGCGCATCATCGAGTCGGAGGCGGCTCTGCGCACCGCACGCCTCTCCTACTATCCGTCGTTCGCGTTCGCGCCGAGCGTCGCGACCAACAACTATGTGAACCACTCCGCCAACCAGAACTACCAGTTGCCCATCACGGCAAGTTGGGAAGTGGACATAGCCGGACGGCTCTGGAACGGCAAGCGTCGCGCGCAGGCGGCATACGAGCAGAGCAAAATCTACCGCAAGAGCGTACAGACGCAGGTCGTGGCGGCGATAGCCAACTGCTACTACACGCTGCTGATGCTCGACGCGCAGTTGGACGTGTCGCGCATGACGGCGAAGACTTGGAAGGAGAATGTCCGCACGATAAAGGCGATGAAGCAGGGCGGCATGACCAACGAAGCGGCTGTATCGCAGACCGAAGCGAACAGTTGGGCTATCGATGCGTCGCTGTTCGACCTCGAATACCGCATCGTGCAGGTCGAGAACACCCTCGCGCTGCTGCTCGGCACGACGCCGCAGCATTTCGAGCGCGGCACGCTGCACGGGCAGAAGATGTGCGAGCAACTGCTCGTCGGCATTCCGGTACAGTTGCTCTCCAAACGTCCCGACGTCCAGAGTGCGGAATACACGCTCCAACAGATGTTTTACAGCGTAAATCTCGCCCGCGCGGCGTTCTATCCGTCGCTGACGTTGAGCGGCTCGGGCGGCTGGATAAACCAGTTCGGCGCGTCCATCGCATCGCCGGGCAGTCTGCTGTTCTCGTTCGTCGGCAAACTGCTGACCACGATTTTCGATGCCGGACGCAACCGCGCCAATCTGAAAATCGCCGAGGCGCAGATGGAGCAGGCGGCGATTTCGTTCCAGCAGACGCTGTTGCAGGCAGGAAGCGAGGTGAACAACGCTCTCGCCCAGTGCCAGACCGCACGCAGCAAGACCGACATCCGCAAACACCAAATCGAGGCGTTGCAGAACGCCGTGAACAGCACGCAGCAACTGATGCGCCACTCCGACGTATCCTATCTCGAAGTGCTGACGGCGCAGCAGACGCTGCTTTCGGCGCGGCTGTCGCAAATCGCCGACCGATTCGAGGGCATTCAGGGCATGATAAACCTCTATCAGGCTTTGGGCGGCGGAGCGGACGAACCCGAATCGCCTGCGGCAGAGCCGGCGAAGAAGAAATCGAAACCCGAACGCCGCAAAGCGAAGAAATAAACCGCCAAAAATCGGGCATTGTATTGTGTATTGCGAATTTATTCGTATATTTGCATCCCCTGTTGGGTATAAATTAAAAATTATTAACAATGAAAGTCTGCGAAATTACAGGAAAAGTGGCAGTCGTGGGAAACAACGTTTCGCACTCCAACCACAAGACCAAGCGCAAATTCAGTCCGAATTTGAAGACCAAGCGTTTCTGGTCGGAAGAAGAGGGTCGTTGGATTACCTTGAAGGTTTCCACTTCCGGAATCAAAACTATCAACAAGAAGGGTCTCGCCGCCGCACTCAAAGAGGCTGCCGCTCCCAAGAAAATTTACTAAAAACCTTTAAGTAGAAATGGCAAAGAAAGGCAATCGTGTTCAGGTCATTCTCGAATGCACCGAGCAGAAGGAGAGCGGCGTTCCAGGAATGTCCCGCTACATCACTACGAAGAACAAGAAGAATACCCCCGACCGTTTGGAGCGCAAGAAGTACAATCCGTACTTGAAGAGGGTAACTTTACATCGTGAAATCAAATAATCATTACGAGTCATGGCAAAGAAAGTAGTCGCAACCCTCAAAACCGGTGTAGGTAAGCAGTTTACCAAGTGCATCAAGATGGTCAAGTCGGAGAAGACCGGTGCTTACGTATTCAAAGAGGCAATCGTTCCGAACGACCAGGTTCAGGAGTTTATGAAATAGTTTCGTAAACATTGCTGTTGTTAAGAACGCGGGTTCTTAACACAAAAGGCTTCCTTTCGGGAAGCCTTTTGTGTTTTAGGGAAATGGGTTGCTCTTAAAATCGTTAAGGTCTTTAAAGTCCTTAAAGACTTTAAGGTCGTTAAGGGCATTAAACTTTTTAGGTCGCCCCCGCAAAAAAATCAGCCGCACTTTTTAGGTGCGGCTGACTGCTTATAGAGAATCAGTCTCCGAAAAGATTATTTCTTCTCCATCTGTGCCTTCAACTCGGCAAGACCTGCGATGTCGCCCAGAGTGGTCTTCTCGACCGAAGCCTGAATCTTCTTGACCGAAGACTTGGTTGCCTCTGCTGCGGCGCGCTTCTCAGCCTTCTCGGCTGCCACTTCGGCACGCTTCGCCTCCTCGAAAATACGGGTGTGCGACAGCGTGATGCGCTTGGTTGCCTTCGAGAACTCGATAACCTTGAAATCTGCGGTTTCGCCCGCCTTCAAGGTCGTTCCGTCCTCCTTGACGAGTTGTTTTGCAGGAGCGAAACCGTCGATATTCTCACCGAGAGATACGATTGCGCCCTTGTCGGTAAGTTCGGTAACCGTACCCTTGTGGATAGTGTCGATTGCGAACTGACCCTCAAACTCGTTCCAAGGATTCTCTTCGAGTTGCTTGTGTCCGAGGCTCAAACGACGGTTCTCCTTGTCGATTTCGAGAACCACTACCTCGATGTCGGCACCTACCTGGGTGAACTCACCCGGGTGCTTGATTTTCTTCGTCCACGAAAGGTCGGAGATGTGAATCAGACCGTCGATACCCTCCTCGATTTCCACGAATACGCCGAAGTTGGTGAAGTTACGCACTTTGGCGGTGCATTTCGTGCCGACAGGATATTTCTGCTCGATGTTCTCCCACGGGTCTGCGGTAAGTTGCTTGATGCCGAGCGACATCTTGCGCTCCTCGCGGTCGAGCGTCAGTACGACAGCCTCTACCTCGTCGCCTACCTTCATGAAATCCTGAGCCGAACGCAGGTGCTGGCTCCACGACATTTCCGATACGTGAATCAGACCTTCCACGCCCGGAGCGATTTCCACGAACGCACCGTAGTCAGCCATAACGACTACCTTGCCCTTGACGGTATCGCCCACTTTGAGGTTGGCGTCGAGAGCCTCCCACGGATGCGGAACGAGTTGCTTCAAGCCCAGTGCGATACGCTTCTTGTTCTCGTCGAAGTCGAGGATAACCACCTGCAACTTCTGGTCGAGAGCGACAATCTCCTCCGGATGATTTACGCGACCCCACGAAAGGTCGGTGATGTGAATCAGACCGTCTACGCCGCCCAAATCGATGAACACACCGTAGGAGGTGATGTTCTTGACGGTTCCTTCGAGAATCTGACCCTTTTCGAGTTTCGACATGATGACCTGCTTCTGAGCCTCCAACTCGGCTTCGATGAGAGCCTTGTGCGAAACGACTACGTTGCGGAACTCCTGGTTGATTTTCACAACCTTGAACTCCATAGTCTTGTCTACATATACGTCGTAGTCGCGAATCGGCTTCACGTCGATTTGCGAACCCGGCAGGAACGCCTCGATGCCGAACACGTCGACGATCATACCGCCCTTGGTGCGGCACTTGACATAACCCTTGATGATTTCGTCGTTCTCCAAAGCCTCGTTGACGCGGTCCCACGATTTGAGTTGGCGTGCCTTCTTGTGCGAGAGCAGAAGTTGTCCGCCCTTGTCCTCTACCGACTCCACGTAAACCTCGACTTTGTCGCCGACCTGCAATTCCGAGTTATAGCGGAACTCCGATGCCGGAATGACGCCTTCGCTCTTGTAGCCGATATTCACGATTACCTCGCGCTTGTTGATTTCGGATACGATACCTTCGACGGTCTCGCCTACGGCAATGTTGGACATCGTGTTGTCGTACTGCTTCGCGATTTCGTCCTTCGACTGGTCGTACAGACCCGACTCGTTCTCAAACGCATTCCAATCGAAATTCTCGTTTGCTACTTTAATGTTGTTCTCCATACTGGAAAAAATTTTTTGCGATACAATCGCTCGTTAAATGGTTTATAAACAGTTTATTATAATGCCAAGCACGTATATTGTACGGGTTTGGCTTGCGAAATTACGCATTTTTTTCGGAACAGGCAACTTTTTCGACGGATTTCGAGGAATTTAGGGGCAAGAGACTTTAAGGACTTTAAGGTCCTTAAAGTCCTTAAAGACCCTGACACCCTCCCCTCAAAAAAACGGCGGAAGATTGCTCTTCCGCCGCCCCACAAAGAATTTAGTTACTACGGTATCACTCTACTTTTTCTGAAAAGTACAAATGAATTCCGCTTCTTGATGACCCCAGATGTAGTCAATCTTAATTTTAACAGAGACGTTAATTGGTCTTGCAAGAGCCAACTCTCCGTTATAATTGAACTCGATAGTCGTAGTCTCCTTATTGAACTTGATAAATGGTCGGAATTCGATAGGAATAGTAGCCATGGTTGCTTCATAGTCTATCTCTAATCCGTATACATCTACCACATTTCTACCATCAGCGAAGCCGTTATCAACGCCATTACCGGTTACGAATGCTCCGTCGGCGATAAGTTCGAATCCGCGAACATCCTGCATCTTAATATAATCGAGAATGTTTACACTGTACATCTTTGCATTATCGATATATTCGGTAGTAGTGAACGGATCTTCCTGCACTTTCTTGATAGGATCGAACTTGTAAACTCGGTAGTCGGCATAAGCACCTCCGTCATAGAATGCAGTAGGAATCTCAACTTTCGACTGGTTGTCATTTACCATGTAAAGGGTGCCCTTCACAGGAACCGAATCATCGGTACCGAGGTAACTAATGATATTGTTATCGATAGTTATGCCCTCATGCTTCGGAGCCTCTTTGAATGCGAACTCGCGAACGAGACCTTCCGCTTCGAGGTCCTCAATGAAAGTATATGCTTCGGTCGGATTTGGGTCTTTCTTGTAATCGAATCCTTCTCCATTGAAACGAACCACATTGAACGAAAGATTCATATCAACAGTATGAGTGTTGAACTCAAACAACTCCGAAGAATTGATTTCGATAGCCTCGCCGCTTTCATTTCTATAAGCCGGATTCACCAGCGAGTAATACATAGGTTTGATAGGACTCTGCGTCAAACCGTTGTCATATACGTAAGTCGAATACTTGAAGTTGTACTGCGGCAGGGTGAACTTGATGGTATTCTTAACGACAACCTTCTGACCATACCATGTGTAGAACTCCTTGGTGTAAGTCAACGGATTCTCGAATGTCGAGAACGTCTTGTAAGAATATCCGCAGGTAGCAGTCCAAACGCCTTCCTCGTTCTTCGCGATATTCATATTGGTTGCCCAACCTTCTACCGGGTTCTTGGAACCTACCGTATTGACGATGTTCTTCAATGCGTGAGTTGCGAAGATGTCTTCGAGGAACTCAACACCCGTCATATCGGTAACGACCTCGAAATCCTGATGTTCCTGAATCTGGTCGAATACTCCGTCGAGACGATCTGCAATCTCACCGTAAGGAATCACCAAATTGATCGAGTACGGATAGAGATAAGGATTCTCGACAGTATTGAATTCGAGTTCGACAGCCTTGTCCGAACGGTCGGTAGTCGTAATATTCAGTTTAACATGGGCGGTTACGTTGCTGAGGTTGTAAACATAATCGATTGCATAAGTCTTGCCCTTCTCGACAAACTCGAAATCGGTAACATTTACGACAGCCTTGCCGTCTGCCAATACGAAATCTACCACCGGCGTATCGACCTTGACATTGTCTACCGTAACCTTGGACTTCTCTGTATCAAGAACGCCGTTCTCGATGATGTGCTCCAACGTAAGAGTTTCGTCTCCTGCGAAATCGCTCTTCTCTACATCGAGTTCGGTCGACAGACCCTCACGCATGTAAAGTTCAGGAACAGTGTTATCATCGTAGTGTGCAGCATCTACACCGGCATCGAGCAGATAATTCCAGAAGATAGGAATCTCTTTAAGTTCAAGTACTGCCTGGATAGGAACAATCTCAACCGAAGCGGCAGTCTCTACCGTCAAGCCGCATGCAGTATACGAATACGTTACAGTCTCCTTATCGCCTACTGCTTCTGCAACAGGCTCCGGACCTGCAAGCGTAACATTGGCAATTTTGTCGACTACGGTTTCATCCAGCACCTTGTTATCGAACTGTTCAGCCCGGTTACCCTCGGCTGCGTCGAACTTAACTGCCGATTCCACGTCAATCTTATAACCGACCTCTGTTATCTCTGCGAGGTCATAAGTTTTACCGCCGAGTTTGAAGGCAACCTTGTGATTCGGAAGAATATCACCCGGATTCTGACCGATATTTACATAAGAAACCTGATAGTTCTCTACTTCGAGATTATTCGTAACATCCTGCTCGCCATTGAGGATGACCATCTTCATAGTCTTCGGGCTGCCGGCAATGCAGTTAGCATACTCGGACGAACGAACATTGTTCTTGTAGTTCACGAGCAGTGCGATGCTGTAAGAATCGGTTGCGATGTTCTCGTCGTTCACACCATAGAAGTCGTTGCCCAAGCCGCGGGTTGCGACAGTCAGGGTAAGCAAATCGCCGTTAGCCTCGACGTCCTTGATTTGGAACATTTCGTTGCCGGCAGCGCGGATAGCGACCTCGTGCGATGCGAAATCGAGAATCGAGTTGTCCGCTTTCCAAGCCTGTGCCAGCAGAGTGGTATTGGTCTCGCTTGCAGGGAGAACCTTATAGGTAATCTTCGACTGACCCTCAACGACCTTACCGTTCAGAAGGGCATACTCGATCGTAATCTTGCCATCATTGTAATCGGGTACGTAAACGATGCTCTGAATACGGTTGAGCAGGTCGTCCACATCGATTTCGAGTTGGTCTACACGACCGGAAAGCGTTTTGATGCGCTCGTTGATATTGGCAACATCAATAGCGTGTGCTTTGAGTACACCATCGATAGCCGTTGCGAGAAGACCTCCCTCTCTGGTAATCTCCTTAATATCCTCTACCGCTTTACGCAAACCGTCTTCCAAGTCGGAAATTGCAGTCTGCATCTTCGCGATTTCGTCCTCGATAGCCGATACGCGGTTTTCCAGAGCGGAGAGTTTCTGCTCCAATTCCGACTTGACGGCAGCAATCTCCTGCTTGGAGCGAGCCTCGCTCTCGGCGATAGCCTTGTTGAGGTTTGCAACCTGTCCGTTAAGGTAACGCAGCATGGCAGCGTTCAACTCGAGTGCCATCTGCTCGCAAGCGGCGATTTTCTTTTCGAGAGCATCCTTGGTTGCGACAATCTGACTTTCGTAGTCAACCTTCATTTCCTTCAACTTCCACTCTACGTCCTGCTTGTACTGCTCGAATACGGCGGTAAGCACGCGGTCGTTGAGTGCAGCCTGAATATTGCTGTAATACTGCTCCAACTTATTGTCGAGCGAATCTACTCTGCCGTTTACACTATCGAGTCCAGTTGCAAGACCGTTTTGGAGACTGGTTACGGCTTCCATCAAATATGCAAGCGTTTGGTCTGTAAGAGCCTTGTACGCAGCGAGATCATTCGCATTCTTGCTAATCTGCTCGTAAAGGGTCTCGATATGAGCATTGATTCCAGGGATAATCTCTCCTTCGATTTTTCTGAGAGCAGCCTCTGCATCAGCCATACGACCTTCCAAAGCGGCAATACGACCTTTGAGGTCAGCCTCTACACGAGCAATCTGTGCTGTAAGTTTCGTTTCGAGAACAGCAATAGAATTTTCGATTTCCGCGAAATGACGGGCAACCTCGGTCTTGTAGTCCTCGAATACCTGCTTGTCGAGTTTCTTCGCATCGAGCGCGGCAATCATGGCTTTCAACTCCTCGACCGCAGTCTCGATAGTCGAATTCAAAGTCTTAACCTCTTTGTCGATACGCTGGTTGAGAACCGCAACGGCATACTCCAATTTTTCCTGCATCTCGGTCTTAACACCGGCAAGTTCCTCCTTGGTTGCAAGGGTAGCGATAATCTCGTTAACCTTCTTGATTTCGCTGTCGAGATTTGACTGAACGCCCTCGATTTGTTTTTGGAGTTCCGCTTTCGCAGCATCGAGATTGGCTTTGGCATCCGCTTTCGCAGCAGCCAGCGTAGCGGCATCGCCGTTCTCCATCGCCTGCTTCAACTGCTTGTCGGCATCCTCCATCGCCTTTTTCAGGGCAGCGTCGGCAGCCTCCAACTCCTTCTTCAAAGCGGCATCGGCATCCTCCATTGCCTTTTTCAGGGTAGCGTCGGCATCCTGCAATTTCTTGATGTCGGACTCGATATTGTCGATATTCTTCTGGATATCGTCATCTGCCTTTTCGAGTTCCTTTTGAAGGGTTTCCATCGCGGTCTTCTGCGTTTCGAAATTCGCGACGGTTTCGGCGTTCAGATCATCGAGACGCTTATTCAGGTCCTGAATATCGTCCTTATAATCCGTACAACCGCTCGTAACCACCATAGCCCCCGCAAGGAGCAACGCAGTTACCTTTGAAAATTTCCATTTCATAAATAGTTGTTGTTTTTAAGAGTTAATAAATCGATTACTTCTTTTTTCAAATATTTAATAGTTATGTTTCTATTCGAGCGTACAGATTACGACGCGGTTCTGCGACGCCACGCCGAACGGCTGCACGGTATCGCCCTTGTGGTCTACCGCGATGCGGTCGGCTTCGATGCCAGCCTTGACCATGTATTTGCGCACGTTCTCGGCACGTTGAGCCGACAGACGGTTGTTCACCGCCGCGCTTCCGGTCTCCTTGTCGGCATATCCGACGACGTCGACACGATAATCGGCATTGGATTTCATCCACTCCACGAGCGCATCGAGTTTCTTCATCTCCGCCTTGCGGATTGCGGCTGAACCGATGCGGAAGAAGATGTTCTCCGAATGCTCCTTGGCAATGGCGGCGCGTTCGGCGGCAGCCTTCTCGGCGAGCAGACGCTCTGCTGCGGCTTGCTCGGCGGCACGCTTCTCGGCGAGAGCCTTTTCGGCAGCGGCTTTCTCGGCGGCTATGCGTTCAGCCTCGGCTTTCTGCTCGGCGGCACGCTTTTCGGCGGCTGCCTTGGCTGCTGCTTCCGCGGCAGCCTGCTCGGCAGCATAGACGGCGGACTCGCGATGGTTCTTGCCGAATCTGAAAGATACTCCCGCGAGCAGGTTGAACTGCCAATCGAGGTTACCGGCTTTCTTGGAATTGAAGCGATCGGATAAAAATGCGGAATTTGCCTCGATGTTGAGATTCACGCGTTCGCCTACACGGAAATCCACTCCCAAACCCAAACGTCCGGCAACGAAACACTTCGAGTCGCGCCACAAGTAACTGAGCGGTTCGCCTGCATCGGCGAGAGCGACGGCTTCGTCGTTATTCACGCCGCCCAGAATACCCAAACCTGCGAATGCGAAAACGCTGCATACGCGTCGGTGGTTGAACCCGCCGACAAGGCTGCTGAAATCGAGCATCAAATCGACATTGCCCTGCACGAAATCGAACTTGTAGATACTGTTCGCAACTACGGAACAACCTTTGCCCTGCCATCCGCCGAGACCTACGCGGACACCCCATGCGGGATGGAACTTATAACCCGCAGAAAGGAAAGCGGCAGGCGACACGAGGTCGCCGAAGTTGGACTCGCCGAGCGTATATGCGGCACCTCCCTGCAATTGGAGATACCAGTGAGGTCGGAATTCGACGCTCTTGTCGGTTTTGCTCTGATGAGCACCGACGACTCCGGCGAACAGAACAGTCGCCATTAGGGTAGAAATCAAACGTTTAGCATTCATACTATTAAATATATATAAAGTCTTATTTTCCTTTTGCCGACACCCGCACGAGTCATGAACACGCCGCCGCAAAACATCGGTTCTACCGTATCCAGACCCACTCTCATGCACACTTTTCGTATCATATATGATACGCATGGTGCAAATATATAAACAAAACTTTGCATTACAAAATCTTTTTACAATTTTTTTGGACAAATGATAGATTATCAAATTGAGATCAACAACATTGCGAAACGAATCAAGGATATAAGGCGCAGCAAAGGGCTGACCGTGCAGGAGGTGGCGTACCGATGCGATATCGAGCGTTCGAACCTCAGCCGCATCGAGGCGGGACGGACGAATCTTACGCTGAAAACGATATGCCTTATCTGCAATGCGCTGAACGTGCGGATATCGGATATAGTCAGGTAAGACAACCGTAAAGTCTTTAACGTCGGGGCAGTCATACGACTGCCCCATAAAGTCGTTAAGGTCCTTAAAGACTCTAATGTCCTTAAAGCACCGGCTCGCCGGTGCGCGACCTTAATGACCCTTATAATATATATAGGTACTACATTTTTTGCCGTATCCGAACCGTCGTATCCATATTTGTCGTACCTTTGCGGATGTCGGTTTCGGATACCGCCGCATGATTGCGGCGGCTGCGAATCAAAAGGGAATCGGGTGAGAATCCCGGACAGTCCCGCTGCTGTGATGTTCGACTCCGCCGAGTGCGGAACACGATTTCGACCATATATGCCACTGCCGCCGCGTGCGGTCGGGAAGGCGTCGGAATCGGAACGAGTCAGAAGACCTGCCGACGACGAAAGATTGCGACCTGCGAAGGACAGGATAATCTGACTCTGCCGCGACCGACGTATCGGGACGAACCGATGCCGCGCCGCGTCATTCCGAATCCGTTTCGGATTGTCATACCCCCTCCCGTTCGCGCAGCCGCAGTCCGGCGGAGTGCGAAAATACACTTTAACATAAAACCATTTATTGCAATGAAAACGACAATCACGGGTGCTGCATATCATGCACCGGCAGTCAGAGAACTTCACGTCTCTCTGGAACACGGATTCGCCACGTCGGCATTCTCCGGCTCGACGGGCAACGAGAACTACGGTTACGAAAACGAAAACTGGGACTAAACTACGGGAGGACACAGAGATGAAAAGACTATTTTCGACAGTCGCAATCGCAGCGACGATACTTTCCGCAGGTTGCAGCAAACAGGACACCGACGCGACATCAACCGTCGGTTCGTACAAAAACGGCTTGAAAGCGCACGCCGTCATCGAAAACGTTTCGCGCACCGAACTCGTCGAGGGCGCGGAGTCGGCACAGGTGGCATGGCAGACGAACGATTTCATCGGAGTGGTGATGAAGCAGGCGTTCGAGAACCGTCTCGCCGACATCGAAGCCACCGAAGGACAGATAGGCTACGCACTGCCCGAACTGTTCGGCATCAAGTCGGAGTTCGCCGGCAAGACGGAAGCCGACTTCTTCTCGGAGGAGAGCGAGACCTCGCTCATAAACATGGTCGAGACCGACGATTACTACGCAATCTATCCGTACAGCATGGTGAGCATGCAGCCATATTCGCACGGCAAGACGGCATACGTGCTAAAACTCGCCGAAGCGCAGGTCGCCGACTTCGCCGCGAATTTCGCGGCTAACGGCGCAATGGTCGCAAAGCACGAAAACGCATCGTACAAGAACCTTTCGTTCGAGTTCAAGAACGTACACGCGATACTGAAACTCTCGCTTACGGGCGACAAGAAACTCGACCGCATCGTATTCCGCGGCAACGACGGCGAAACGGTCGCAGGACAGTTCTCGGTCGATTTCGCAGCCGACGACATCACGAAGACGCAATTCGTCGGGGGGGGGTCGAAGGAGATTGCCCTCGCATGCGGAGTACAACTCACGGCTGAACCGCAGACATTCCGTCTTATCGTTCCTGCCGGCGAATATGCCAAGGGTTATACCGTAGAGTTCGAGGCACAGGACGGCGAGAAACTCGCGAAGACCGTCGGCAACGGCGCGGCGAAGACTATCCGCCGTTCGACCGTCTACACGCTGCCGACCGTTGATTTCGTCAGCCAATCTACCGGCGGCAACGCTTCGGCGGAGTGGCTGTGGCAGACCTCTGCCGACCTGATTTCGGACGTAACGCTCGACGAAGCAGCCGGCGCTACCGACCTCGGCGACGCGGCGAACTGCTACATGGTCAATGCGGCAGGCACCTACAAGTTCAAAATCGCCAAGGGCAACGGCGAAGCGGTTACCGACGCACTGAAAGACAAGTACATCTCGTTCAAGGCTTCGGGAGCCAAGGGCAATGCCGTCATCGCACTGAAAGTGAACGACCGCATCGAATGGAGTTGGCATATCTGGGCTACCGACGAAGTCGGCACGGGTGCAGCGGCAGCGGGACACACCGTCATGGACCGCAACCTCGGCGCGACCTCGACCGAAATCGGCAATGTCGCCTCCTACGGACTCTACTACCAGTGGGGACGCAAGGACCCGTTCATCGGCGCGAATTCCGCAGGTGCACACGTCAAAGGCGAGAGCGAAACGACCGCATTCTCGACCAAGACCGCATCTTACGTATCCGACGGCGCGAAATTCTCCGTTATCGCCAACAACGACACCTCCATAATCGATTGCATCGACTACACCGTCAGCAACCCTATGTCATATATAAAATATGTGGCGCAGGTAGGCAGCAGCGGAACGAACAGTTGGTTCAACCGCGACTACACGACGCTCAACGACCTTTGGGGCGGCGAGAGCGGCGAAAAGAGTGCCTACGACCCGTGTCCGGCAGGATACCGTGTACCGGTAAGCGCCGACCAGACATGGAGCGGATACTCCAAAACGAGTTTCACCTACACCGAACTCGGTGCGACGGACAATGCAAGCGGCATAACATATCCTCTGACCGGATTCCGCAAAAACGATACGGGATGTATCGCATCGCTCGGAGCATATCTGTTCGTCCCGAGCGCGAAGATGACCGCCGCCGGAAAAGGTACGGCGATGTATACGACGTATTATAAAACATCGGCGACAGCCAAGAACCCGATGAATTTATTCAGTTTCAATCCGGTATCGGCGCATACCGCACAGGGATACCCTGTCCGCTGCGAGAAGATTCGGTAACAGACCTTAAAGTCATCAGTGTCCTTAAAGACCTTAAAATCCTTAAAGTCTTTAAGGACTTTTTCTGAAAACACAAAAACGATGAAACGACAAACCCCTCTGATAATCGCCTCACTGCTTCTCGCCGGCTGCGCAAAGGACGACACGCTGCCGATACAGCCGCAGCAGTCGCGCAGCATAACCGTAACGGCGACCACCGACTGCGTGCGCACGACGCTCGACGAGGGCGAGAGCGCGGCTCAGGTCGTCTGGGAGGACGGCGACGCGATAGGCGTATTCACGATGAGCGACAAAATCGACGCCCACAACAACCGGCTGCGCATCGAACGCGGCGGCTCGACCGTCGGACGGTTCAGCGGCTGGCTGCATCAGGACGTGATGAGCAGCGACATATACTTCGCCTACTATCCCTACGACGGGCGCGCCGAGTTCTACTACGACAGCGACCGCACGATGATTCTCAACGCTCCGTCGGTGCAGCACCGCACGGGCGAGGGATTCGACTGCCGCAACTGCGGTTTCATGGTCGCGACGGCAAAAACGGGAATGATGTACGGCGAAACGGCTGAGTTCGCGTTCAAAAATCTGTTCGCGATTCTGAAATTCACGCTCACGGGCAACGGCGAAACCCTGCACCGCATCAACGTCTTCGGCAACAACGAGGAGCCTATGGCGGGGCAGTTCTACGTCGAACTCACCGACGGCGGAGCAGCCGACCCGACGATGCGGTTCAATGCGGGCGGATTTTACAGCGCGCCTTTCGACGCGACGACCGTTACGCTCGACTGCAACACCGTACTGACGTCCGAACCGAAGAGTTTCTATGTCGCCGTGCCGCCGCAGACCTACACCTACGGCTATTCCGCCGAGTTCGAGACGTCGGCTGGCGCGATGATTCGCTCCAACGGCATTCTGACAGGCAAGACGCTGCGCCGCAGCACGATATACAATCATCCTCAGGAAAAGTTCGCAGCCGATTACGACATCGTGCTGCGTTCGACCGCCGACTGGCTTTGGCAGACGTCGGACAACACGATTCGCAACGTCGCATTGCAGACGGGCGCATCGGGCAGGAATCTGAGCGACGGAGGCTGCGCCAACTGCTACATAGTTACCGAGGCGGGCGACTACTGCTTCCGCGCGGCACGTCCCGACGGCACGGCATTGTGGGGAACGCCCGCCGATGCCTGCATCGCGTTCAGCGTCGATGAAGCGGCTGTAAAACGGGGCGGAAACGCACTCGTGGCACTGTTCGACGACGCGAACAAAGTGTTGTGGAGTTGGCATATCTGGATTCCGCGCGAAGACCCTCGCGCATCGCACCACTACGCAGGCGGCTCGAACGCGCTGATGAACATGAATCTCGGCGCGCTGTGCAGCACTCCCGACGACCCCGACTCCTACGGGCTCTACTACCAGTGGGGTCGCAAAGACCCGTTCGCCGGCAACGGCGAAGCGGGCGAAACAGTCAGCGGCTACCGCGAGGACACTGCGTTCGGCGAGGTCGCATGGGTAACGAATCCGGCGAGGTCGGCGGCATATTCGTTCCGCGTCATCGGCAACGACGACGCCCGCATCCCTACGGGACAGAGCGTAGAATACGCCACGGCGCATCCGACGACGATGATATACTATTCGTCGAACTTCCACGACGGCGACCCGTCGGGCGAGGATACGGCGCATCTGCAAAGCGGCGCGGGAACGTGGTTCAACTCCTACTATGTCAAGTTCGCCACACTATGGGGTTACGAACACGGCACGACGACCAACCGCAAGACGGTCTACGACCCGTGTCCCGCGGGCTATAAAGTACCCGACTGCGCGGCAAACACTTGGGTCGGACTGCGCGACCACTCCGCACCGGCAGGCTCGCTCAACGGCTTCGTCTGCAACGGCGCGTACTATCCGCCGGCAGGATGCCGCGACGGCTGGGGTTCATCGGGCAACGGCGGCAGAATGCGCTATTCGGGTTACAGCACCTACTATCTGACGAGCAAGCCCTCGACCAACTATTGCGAGGTGCTGGCATCGTCGATGCTCGGCGAAATGTTCTGGTATCCCGCCTCGGCAGGAGTTGTAAGGTGCATAAAGGAATAGTCCTTAACGACCTTAACGAACCGAGCCGGCTTTGAAAAGCCGGCTCGTTTTTCTCAACACCCCCTGCTATCGCCTAACGGTCTTCTGCTTCGGGACATTGGAGAATACGACCGGCGAATAGTCGCGGAAATGCTCCGCCACGACATCGAGTACCTTCTCGGAATGCCGCTCGACATCGGTGGCTTCATAATCGTATTTCTTGGCGATATAGTCCGCCATGGCGACCTTGTAAGCCTCGCCCTCGCGCAGTTTCGGGAACAGGACGTCAGTCGCCTCGCCGCGCTCATCAAGAACTATCGTATATGGCGTGGTGCTGAACAAATCGATGCGGTGCGACTCCTTGGCGTTGCCCGTATCGTTGTATTTCGTGATAATCATGTCGCGCATCTGCTGCGGCGTCATCGTCATCGTATAAATCTGAGAGAAGAACGGTTCGAGGTCGAACAGCGTCGCCATCGACACTCCGCCCGCAGGCAGTTCGGCAAGACGGATGCCGCCGTAGTGGTAGAATCCGATGTCGGCACCCATCGCGCGGGCGACAAGCGTAGTCTCCATATCGGCAAGTCCGACTCTGTCGAGCGCGACACCGAGCGTACCGACGTTTTTCAGCAAATCGGGATTGCTCTGAATCTCCGCCACACGCTCCGCAAAGTCGTCATCCTCACCGTAGCGGTCGAGCGGAATATTTTCGTAATCGATACTTTTTATTCTGTTGCCTTTCAGCCAGATGCGGGTCGCACCGACCATCCGCAACTTGTTGCCCGTCTGCCCTATCACAGTGCGGTTCACGAGCGTATCGACCACGTCGTGGGAGTGTCCGCCGATAATCACGTCGTAACTGTCGCACCGCTCCGCAAACTCTATATCCTTCGCTTTCGCCATGTGCGACAGCAATACGAGAACCTCGCTGCCGTCCCTGTCCGCTGCGGCTGCGCAGGCAGCCTCCATCGGGTCGGGAAATTCGAGACCCTCGAAAATCTCGTTGTTGCCGTCGGGATGCCCGTTATCGTAATTGGTTACCACGCCGACGAAGCGGATGCGCACGCCGTCGTCGGTCTTTATCGTAACACTCGGGCGCATGTCCATAAAATCGGCACTCACGTTCTTCACGTTGGCGCACACGATGTCGAAATCGGCATACTCCACGGCATCGCGCAGGAAAGCCGTCCCGCGGTCGAACTCGTGGTTGCCGAGCGTCGCGGCATCATAGCCGAGTTCGTTCATCAGGTCGTAAATCGGACGCCGCCCCTCCGCCAAATCGACGAACGCATTGCCCGTCCAGCGGTCGCCCGCATCGACAAGCACCGTGGCGACAGTGTCGCGGCACTGCTCGACGGCTTCGGCAAGCCGTGCGAAATTGGTTATGTTGGCGTGAATGTCGTTGGTCGAGAGTATCACCACCTCGCGCTCGCGCAGCGTCGTGCGATAAAACAGTATGCCCGCAAGCACCGGCACGGCGAGCAGCAGCGGAATCGAATATTTTCTGTTCATCGGTTCATGAATATTAGCGTTCAAAGTTAGAAAAAACATTCGTCGCCGGCAAATATTTCGTCCGATTGCGCCGTTTTGCATCATAATGACCGCCGATGAATCGCACGAAATGTCGCCGAAGGCACGAACGGCGGGTACGTCTTTTGAAAATCGAATTAAAACCGTTAATTTTGGGAAACGAAAAATCATCTGCAATGAACGACATCATCAAGGTATATTGCGAAAACACCTCCTCGCAAATCGAAGTCGAAATGGGAACCTCCCTGCTCGACATCCGCGACCGTCTCGACGTGGACAACGAATATCCGTTCCTCGCCGCGTATGTGAACAACCGCATCAAGGAGTTGAACTACAAGGTCTACACCCCGATTTCGATACGGTTCATAGACGCGACCCACTTCGAGGGCTACCGTGTCTACCAACGCTCCGTGTCGTTCATCATGCAGGCTGCCGTATGGTCGCTCTATCCCGACCATAAATTCCACGTGCGCCACTCGATAGGCAGCGGATTCTACTGCGAGATTGACGGCATCGATGAGTTCTCGGAGAGCGACTGTCTGCGCATCGAATCGAAGGCTCGCGAAATCGTCGCCGCCAACCTGCGCATCGAACGGTGCAAGGTGCCGACCGAGGAGGCGATAGCCGAATTCGGGCGGTTCGGTTTCGACGACAAAATCGCGCTTCTGCGCTCGCGACCGCGGCTGTACAGCAACATCTACCGGCTGGGCGACATGGTCGGCTACTTCCTCGGCGCGCTCGCCCCGTCGACGGGCTATATCGACGAATTCGAGGTGCGACCTTACTACAACGGCTTCTACCTCGCCCTGCCCGAGCGCACCGCGCCCCACCGAATCGGCAAGACGCCGCAGCGCGACAAACTCTTCGGCATCTTCCACCAGTACCACTCGTGGGTGGACATCATGGGGGTTCCAACCGTCGGGCATGTCAATGCCAAAGTCGCTCAGGGCGATGCGAGCGAACTCATCAAGATTGCCGAGGCGTTCCACGAGAAGCAGTTGGCGCAAATCGCCGACGCCGTCAACGAAGCCAACGCGTCGCGCGGCGTAAGAATGGTTCTCATCTCCGGTCCTTCGTCGAGCGGCAAGACCACGACGGCTAAACGGCTCGGCATCCAGTTGCGCATACTCGGGCTGCACCCCGTGCTGATTTCGCTCGACGACTATTTCGTCAACCGCGAGGACACGCCGCTCGACGAGAACGGCGAATACGACTACGAGGCACTCGAAGCCATCGACCTCGCCCAACTCAACGACCATCTGCAACGGCTGACGGCGGGCGAGAGTGTCGACATTCCGCGCTACGACTTCATAACCGGCACCCGCCAGTGGCACAATTCGCCGCTGACGATGGACGACCGCTCGATACTCATCATCGAGGGCATCCACGGTCTGAACCCGCGTCTGACGCCGAGCATCCCCGACAGCGCGAAGTTCAGAATCTACGTCTCGTGCTTCACGTCGGTGGCGATGGACAACGTTTCGCGCATCCCGACTACCGACAACCGCCTGCTGCGCCGCCTTACACGCGACTATGCGACGCGGGGCAACGACGCCTACGCCACGCTGTCGCGCTGGGGCAGCGTCCGCCGCGGCGAGGAGAAGCACATATTTCCGTATCAGGAGAATGCCGACGTGATGTTCAACTCGTCGCTGTTCTACGAGATTTCGGTGCTGCGCCCCGTCGCCGAACCGATTCTGCGCGAGATTCCCGACACCGTACCCGAGTACGGCGAGGCGGCGCGGCTGTTGAAGTTCCTCGACAACTTCACTCCAATCAAGACCGACGAGATTCCGCCTACGTCGATTCTGCGCGAATTCATCGGCGGCAGCAGTTTCAAGTACTGATGTTTAACTACCTTAAAGATTTTAAGGTAGTTAAACATCAGTACAAGCAAAATCAGGCTTTTGCTTTTTTCCGTGTTACCCACCCCCTAAATCCCCCGCCTGTGCGGGGGAGTGATGTTTTATGACGC
>CAJMKE010000009.1 GCA_905213895.1 uncultured Alistipes sp. | reverse complement strand
TATTTTTATTTATCCCGAATTTATCCCCTGGGCGCTGGCGGTCGGCAAAAAAGTCTGGTCCACCCATGGCGGGGCCGCCGATACTTAATATAAAGCGATTACCCGCTACTCCTCGTCGGTATCGGTGTAAGCCTTCAACAGTTTGTCCTGAACATCCGACGGCACCTGCTCGTAGGAGTCGAAGCGCATCGTGTAGGTCGCGGCACCCGAGGTGAGCGACGAAAGCGTCGTCGAGTAACGGTACAACTCGGCGAGCGGCACGCGGGCGTTCAGACGGTCGAATCCCTTGTCGGACTCCATGCCCATAATCATCGCGCGGCGGTTCTGCAAGTCGCTCATCACGGCTCCCATATACTCGGTCGGCGTAAGCACCTCGACGGCATAGATAGGCTCCATAATCTTCGGTCCGGCATTGCGGAACGCCTCCTTGAACGCGTTGCGGGCGGCGAGTTTGAACGAGATTTCGTTGGAATCCACCGGATGCATCTTGCCGTCGTAAATCACGACGCGGATGTCGCGGGCATACGAACCCGTGAGCGGACCCTCGTCCATCTTCTCCATCACGCCTTTCAGAATCGCAGGCATGAAACGGGCGTCGATAGCACCGCCGACAATCGAGTTGTAGTATTGGAGTTTGCCGCCCCATTCGAGGTCGTACTCCTCCTTGCCCTTGATATTCACGGTTATATCCTTGCCGTTCACCTTGTATTTGCTCGGCTCCGGAATACCCTCGTAGTACGGTTCGATAACCATGTGTACCTCGCCGAACTGACCTGCGCCGCCCGACTGCTTCTTGTGGCGGTAGTCAGCCTGAGCGACCTTGGTGATGGTCTCGCGGTACGGAATCTTCGGTGCGAAGAACTCCATCTCAATCTTGTTTTCAGCCGCGATACGGTTGCGCAGAATATTGAGGTGGTGTTCGCCCTGACCCTGAATGATGGTCTGTTTCAACTCCTTCGAGTACTCCACCAGCACTGTCGGGTCTTCGAACTTGGCATCGTTCAGAATCTTGCCCAGTTTCTCGTCGTCGCCCTGCACCTTGGCGCGCACGGCGGCACGGTAGCGTGGTTCAGGGAATACAATCGGTTCGATTTCGACCGGAGCGGCGACAGCCGACAGAGTGTCGTTGGTACGCGTACCTTTGAGTTTCACCGTACAGCCGATGTCGCCCGCCGACAGTTCGGTTACCTTGATGCGGTTCTTGCCCGCCACGGCGAACAACTGCGAAATCTTCTCCTTGTTGCCCGTGCGCGAATTGACGAGTTCCATTCCCTCGGCGACCTTGCCGCGAATCACGCGGAAGTAGTTTATTTCGCCGATATGTCCTTCCAATTGGCTCTTGAACACGAACAGCACTGCCGGAGCATCCGAGTCGGCTTCGATAAGCGAACCGTCGGTCGCAGGGAACGCCGGAGCGACGGTAGGACCCGGAGCGACGTTGATTATGAACTCCATCAGACGCTTCGTACCGATGTCGCGCTTGCCGCTGGTGCAGAATACGGGCATCACCTTGCGTTTCGCAACGCCGATTTTCAGACCCGAACGGATGTCGTCCTGCGTCAGCGTACCCTTGTCGAAGTACATCTCCATCAGCGCGTCGTCGTACTCGGCAGCCGACTCGACGAGTTCCTGATTGAGGGCTTTCGCGCGCTCCGTCTCCTCGGCTGGGATTTCGAGTTCCTCACGGGTACCGTTCTCGTCCTTGAAACGGTACATCTTCATCATCAGCACGTCGACGAACGAGTCGAATCCCGCGCCCTGATTCACCGGATACTGCACCACGACAGGTTTCACGACCGAATCCGCCTTTATGGACTCCAACGCCGCCTCGTAGTTCGCCTTGTCGGCGTCGAGTTGGTTGATTACGGCAATCAGAGGCTTGTTCAGAATGCGTGCGTAGCGAGCCTGAATCTCGTTGCCGACCTCCCAGCCGGTCTGGGCGTTCACCAGCATCACGCCGACGTCGCCGACCTTGAATGCGGAGAAGAGGTTGCCGCAGAAGTCGTCCGAACCCGGGCAGTCGATTATGTTGAGTTTACGGTTCATGAACTCCGTAAAGAGTATGGTCGAGTAAATCGAGCGCTTGTATTCGTGTTCGATGTCGGTGTTGTCCGACAGGGTGTTGTTGTTCTCGATGCTGCCGCGGCGGTCGATGACTTTGCCTTCGAACGCCATCGCCTCGGCGAGGGTCGTCTTGCCCGAACCGGGCGCACCGACAAGAACGATGTTCTTAATCTCTTTCGATGAATAGTTTTTCATAGCCAGTTATAGTTTTAAGGTTTTATTCCATATTCCTTCCGTCGCCCCCGCACAGCCCCGAACGGATTCGACGCTGCACGCACTGCCCGACAGAAAGGTTTTGTTCAATGCTCGTTTTTTCGTGTTTGCGATTTCGTTCTATAAATTTACGAAAAATTTTCCAATCAACAATAGCATAACGAAAAAATCGCACCATAAGTGCGATTTAATGCGAATTATTTAGGAAAACAGTGCCGATAAGCGAAAGATTTGTCCAATTAAGGACCTTAACCGACGCCAAGCCGAGAGCAGTCGAGTTTACTCGGACTGCCGAGGCGCGAAGGAGGAAAATCCCGCATATGCGGGATTAAGGTCGTTTTTTAGTTTCCTCTGACCCTGCACCCCGTCAGCCGCTCGACCGCCTGCCGACCTTCGTCGCCGAGCGAAACGGTATAGTCGTTCACGAACAGTCCGATATGCTTGTCTATCACCTCGTCGTCCAACTCCTGCGCATGGCTGCGGACGAACTCGCGCGACACCGACGGATTACGCATCGCATAACGGACGCTCTCGGCGAGCAGACCCTCGAACCGCCGCTTCGTCTCCTCGGGCAGGTCGCGGCGTATCACTATCGCTCCCAGCGGCAGCGGCAGCGACGTTTCGCGCTCCCACAGTTTGCCGAGGTCGGCGACCAGCACGAGGCGGCGTCTGCCGTAGACGAAGCGTCCCTCGTGAATCAGCACTCCCGCATCGACCTCGCCGCGTTCGACGGCGGCGGCAATCTCCGAAAAGAGCATCGGTACGACCTCCCCGACCTGCGGGAAATAGCGCATCAGCAGCGCATTGGCAGTCGTATTCAGCCCCGGGGAAGCGACACGCCGTATTGGCGAGCAGTCGCCCTCGCGGCGCACGAGCAACTGTCCGTTGCCGCGACCGAGAGCCGAGCCGCTGTCGAGAATCTCGTAACGGTCGGCGATTCGCGGATAGACCGAATAACTGATTTTGGATATGTCGGGGTCGCCGCGCAGCACGCCGAGGTTCAACTCCTCGATGTCGCGGTATTCGACCTCGAACGACATGCCGTCGCAGTCGATGCGGCGGTTGATTATGGCATCGAACGCGAACGTGTCGTTCGGGCAGGGCGAGATGCGGAGGGTAAAATTCATGGCTTCTTCGGAAAAAGGACCTTAACGACCTTAAAGTCCTTAAAGTCTTTAAGGTCGTTAGGGTCATGTTCGCGGGCTATGCGTTCTTTTTGCTCTTGCCGCCGAAGCGACCCACGACCCATCCCGCCGCGAACATCAGCAGGAATATCACCGTCCATGTGAAGAACTTGCCTATCGCCTGCTCCATACGCAACTGGAACATGTTGAACAGATAGGCAATCAGGACTATCACCGCGATAACGAGTATCGCATACACGACATACTTTACTTTCATATCTCTAAAACATTTCGGTTAGAACCCTTGTCAGATTTTCCAATGCTGCGGGAATATCCCACTTTTCGCGGGCGTCGTCCACGAGGTTCGACACGGCGCGTATCTCGCCGCACCTCACTCCCGCCGATTCGCACACGGCGAACACCACCGCGCCCTCCATATTCTCCACCTGCGCTCCGTCCGCCGGCGCACCCACGTTCGCCACCGTATTCGCCGCAACTTCCGTCAGCCCGACGAACCGCATTGTCGCCGCATACTCCTCGGCGAACACCGTCGGCACGCCCGCCATACGCTCGCGAACCACGGCAACGGTATCGCCCGTCCGCAACGACCCTTCGTAAGCCCCCGCGATGCCGCACAACACGACGGCTTCGGGACGCTCCTCCGCCAGCATACGCTGCATAAACCGTGCAGTTTGCGCAGCCCCGACGCCGCAAATGC
Organism: uncultured Alistipes sp.; assembly: GCA_905213895.1. Classification (GTDB taxonomy): domain Bacteria; phylum Bacteroidota; class Bacteroidia; order Bacteroidales; family Rikenellaceae; genus Alistipes. The sequence goes on along the minus strand of CAJMKE010000009.1, from coordinate 113,064 downwards.
GTATGTCGAGGTCGGGACGGCACGCCCTCAACGGTCGCGCCTCCGTTTCGGTCGGAAAGAGCAGTACGGCAGCCATCGGAGATGCTATTTACCGACGACGGTTTCCAGTTCCTCGACCGTAACCGGAATCCTGCGGTCGCCTATCATGCGTCCGCCCTCGTCCGTAACCACTATGTCGTCCTCGATGCGGATTCCGCCGAAGTCGCGGTACTCGTCGAGTTTAGCGTAGTTCACTATGCCTTTGTAGAGTCCCTCGCTGCGCGACTTGTCGATAAGCGCGGGGATGAAGTAGATTCCCGGTTCGTCGCTCATCACCGTACCCGCACGCAGACGCCATGCGGCACGGTATACGCACGTCGCCGACGCTTCGGCGCGCTCGTGCAACTGCGAGAAGTCGAAACTGCGCTCGCCCATAGCCTCGCAGTCGTGAACGTCCATTCCCAGTCCGTGCGACAGTCCGTGAGGCATGAACATGTACATCACGCCCGCAGCGACGGCATCCTCCGGCGAACCCGAAATCAGTCCGAGGTCGCGCAGACCTTCGGCAAGGATGAGATATGCGCGCAGATGCACGTCGTTGTGATACATCGCGCCCGTCTTCATGTATTTCGGTGCCTCGTCGTGCGCCTTCAATACTATATTATATATGTCGCGCTGGCGGTCGGAGAATTTTCCGCCGACGGGGTATGTCCGCGTATGGTCGGAGCAGTAGTTCGCCACCGACTCGCCGCCGGCATCGACCAGCAGCAGGCGACCGCGTTCCAGCACGCCGTCGCAATTCAGGTTATGCAGCGTTTCGCCGTGCTGCGACACTATCGACGGGAACGACACGCCCAGTCCCTGCGATTTGGCGATACCCTCCATCGCACCGGCTATTTCGCGTTCGACGACGCCCTCGCGGCACATCCGCATAGCCGTCGTGTGCATGTCGTAGCCGATATGGAACGCCTTTTCGAGTTCCGCAATCTCCTCCGCGCTCTTCACCTCGCGCATCTCTGCGACGGCGAACATCAAGTCCGCCGACTTGCCGTCGTGCAGACGCTCAATCGGCGTTCCGAGCAGCGACGAGAGCGTGATTTTCGTTTCGCCGCGGTACGGAGGCAGGTAGTGGATTCTGCGACCCTTCCGCTGCGCCGCCGCAACCACGCCCGCGAGAGCATTCATAGGCAGGCAGGCGGCGACGCCGACCTGCGCGCCGAGTTCGACGAGTTTTGGCTGCGGACCGGTCCAGATGATGTCATCGACCGTGAAGTCGTCGCCGAACAGCGACGATTCGCCCGTGTCGGCATCGATAACTCCGAAAAGCGTCGGGACGTTGAGTCCGAAATAGTAGAGGAACGTCGAGTCCTGACGGAAATAGTAGGCGTTGTTCGGATAGTTGTTGGGCGAAAACGTATTGCCCGCAATCAGAATCAATCCGCTGCCGATGCGCCGCACCAACTCTTCGCGACGCTCCCGATAAGTCTTTGCACTGAACATATTTTTTCTTTAATTTATAAGGTAATATAAGTATTATAAGTAATATAGGAAACAGCCTATTCTACCTATTCTACCTATTTTACCTGTTTTATCTTGCCACCTCCTTGTAGAGTTTGTCGCCGCGACGGACGGGGCGCACGGTCTTCAACGAGCAGACGTCGCCCTGCTTCACCGACGCCGCCGGTCGCTCGTCGAGCATGATTCCGTCGGCATGCTGCTCGACCACACCCGTCGTTTCGCCCATTATCAGTATCTCGTCGCCCTCATCGAGCGTCGAAGCCTCCACCGTGATTTCGGCTACCGATATATTCTTGAAGAAGTTGGTTACCTTGCCGACATACTCCTTGTGGCGCGTCGCCGACGAACCGTAGGCGGTGCTGTGTTCGACAACCTTCGCTCCGGCGTAGTACCCGCCCCAAAAGCCGCGGTTGAAGACCTTCGACAACTCCGTCTTCAACTCCTCGGCGTACTCTCTCGTATATTCGCCGCGCTCGATAGCCCGCAGAGCCTTGTCGTAACTCCCGACGACCCGCTTCACGTATTCGCCGCCCCGCGCACGACCCTCGATTTTCAGCACGCGCACGCCCGCACCGATAAACTTGTCGAGGAAATCGACTGTACACAAATCCTTGGGCGACAGAATGTAACGACCGTCGATGTCGAGTTGCTCGCCGCTCTCCTTGTCGGTAATCGTATACTTGCGGCGGCAAATCTGGCGGCACGCGCCGCGGTTCGCCGAACAAGCCGTCTCGTGTTCGCTTAGGTAGCATTTGCCCGAAATCGACATGCACAACGCCCCGTGAGCGAACATCTCGATGCGCAGCAGTTCGCCGCGCGGACCTCTTATGTCCTGCTCCACTATCGCGCGATGCACCTCGGCAATCTGCGCAAGGCTCAATTCGCGCGCCAGAACCACGACATCAGCCCACTGCGAGAAGAACTTCGCCGCCTCGCTGTTCGACACGTTGCACTGGGTCGAGATATGCACCTCGACTCCGACATGATAGGCATAGAGTATCACCGCGAGGTCGGACGCTATAATGGCGTCGATGCCTTCGAGTTTCGCCCTGTCCACGACCTCGTGCATGACTGCGAGTTCGTCGTCGTAGATTATCGTATTGACGGTCAGATAGGTTTTCACGCCGTTTTCGCGGGCTATCGACACGATGTTCGCCAAATCGTCGAGCGTGAAGTTCATCGACGATTTCGCCCTCATGTTGAGTTGCCCCACCCCGAAATAGACGGAGTCGGCACCCGCATCTATCGCCGCCCGCAACGACTCGTACGAGCCGACGGGAGCCATTATCTCTATATCGCTGCGTTTCATTGTATATCGTATTAGGGTCCTTAACGACCTTAAAGACTTTTAGGTCGTTTACTTGTTCCGCCCCATAAGGCTTTCGGCGTATCTGCGCAGTTCGGCGGTGCGTTCAGCCGGCACGTCGAGCGTGTCGAGAATCGCCGTCGCACGCGCAAACCGCACGTTGATTTGCTGCTCCGTCATGCGCGGAACGTCGAGTTCGTCGTACAGAGCCTTGACGGTCGCAATCTTCTGTTCGTCCGTCAATGCGTCGTCGCGGTGCGTATTGCGCAGTATGTCGCGCTGCGCCTCGGTCGATTTCGACATCGCCGTAACCATCAGGTACGTCTTCTTGCCTTCGAGGATGTCGCCGCCGATTTTCTTGCCCAGACGCTCGTCGCCGTAACTGTCGAGCAGGTCGTCCTGCAACTGGAACGCCAGACCGAGTTCCGTAGCGAAGCGGTGGAGTTTCTGCGCGTCATCAGCCGAAGCACCCGCCATAATCGCCCCAATCATGGTCGAGCCCGCAAGCAGAGCCGACGTTTTGAGGTCTATCATGTTCATGTAATCGACCACCGAGACCTTCCGCCTCGTCTCGAAATCCATGTCGTACTGCTGTCCCTCGCACACCTGCGCAGCCATGCGGTTGAACACCTCGAACACCCGCGGCAGCACGTCCGACGGGATGTTTTGCAGGAACGAATACGCCGAAATCAGCATCGCGTCGCCCGACAGAATCGCCACGTTGCTGCCCCACTTGGCATAGACCGACGGTCGTCCGCGGCGGACGGCGGCATTGTCCATGATGTCGTCGTGCAGCAGCGTGAAATTGTGGAACATCTCGACCGCAAGCGCGGCATCGAGCGCGCGATGCACTTCGTCGTCGAAGATGTTGTAGGCGAGCAGCAGCAGCGTCGGACGAATCCGCTTGCCGCCCTCCGCCATGGCATAGCCTATCGGGACGTACAACTGTTGCGGGTCGTCGGGAATGTGCATCTGCGACAGATGCCGTTCGAACAACTGCGAAAGTTCCGCGGTAGTATATCTGTTCATCTCAAAACCGGTTTTACGCCGAAGCGTCGCACGCGGCGACACTCCGCCAAATTACCCTCAAAGTTAGCAAAAATTCGGAAATGTTGCCTCTCCCGTCCGAAAAATCGGTAGGCGAACCGCAGTCCGAGGTACGGATTTTGCGAAGAGGTGGGTATAACCAATTAAAAAGACGAAAATATGTATTTTTTGTGGTATTTACTCATCGGTCTGGCAGCCGGATGGATTGCCAACCTGATAGTCAAGGGCAATGGTTCCGGACTCGTAATCAATCTCATCGTCGGACTGATAGGCGGATTACTGGGCGGATGGCTCGTATCGCTCTTCGGATGGATTCCTACGGGAACCGTAAGTACGCTTCTCACATCCGTTGCGGGTGCGATTATCCTGCTGCTGATAGTATCGCTTTTCACACGACGCAAACGCATCAACTAAAAAAACTATTCATTATGGAAGAGAAAAAGACTTATCAGACGAACAACGAACCGTGCAAGTGCGGCAGCAAACAGCCGAACAAACCGGAGAATCACGACTGGAACAAGGACAAGAACGACTTCAAGGAGGAGTTCAAGAACGGCGCGAAAAAGGCTGGCGAGGGTATCCGCGACGCCGCCTACGCAGCCAAGGACGCAACCAAGGAGGGTCTCGAAAAGGCGGGCGACCGCATCAAGGAGACCGGCATGAAGGTAAAGGACACCGTGCAGGAGAACGTTACCCATGCGGCACACAAGGTGAAGGAGGTTGCGACCGAAGCGGGCGACCGCATCAAGGAGAAAATCCACCAGTAGTCAGTCCTCCGGCGGAGGCTGTTCACGATTTCTGCTGCCCGAAATTCGGGCAGCAGGATTTTTATGGACTTAACCTACTTGAAAACCTTATGGAAATTTGATTATCTTTGCCCCAAACAACGAAGATATGGACATCGCACAAGCAAAACGCAAGGAGAACATCGCCGAGTACATTCTTTATCTGTGGCAGATAGAGGATTTGTTGCGGGCATTGCAGTTCAGCCCCGAAGCCGTCTATTCGCAACTTGTCGCCCCGCGCGACATGCCGCAGGAGCAGAAGCAGGTGTTCCTGATGTGGTATATGGACATCGCCGACCTGCTGCACAAGGAGGGCAAGGAGCAGAGCGGACACCTCGAACACACGCTGCATCTGATTGCCGACCTCCACAATCTGCATCTTCAACTGATGACGCTGCCGGTCGGCAGGGAGTATCGCGAGAAATATGCGCGGCTCGCACCCTATATCCCGACGCTGCGGACGATTACGGGCAAGGAGGAGATGAACGATACCGAACTGTGCTTCCGCGCGCTCTATGCCGCGATGCTCTACCGCATCAAGGGCGAGGGCGAAAAGGCGGTTGCGGATACGCTGGAATACGTTTCGCCGGTGATTGCCGAGTTGAGCGCGATGTACCGCAAAGTCGAGCGCGGCGAAGTGGATTTGTTTAAGAATGAGTAAAATTTTCGCAATTCTTTTGTAAAATTAAAAAATCGTTATACCTTTGCACTCCGCATGTGCCTTTTTCCGGAGAGCGACATGCAACCGATTGAAAACGACGAAACAATAAAAACGAGATAGTTATGGCAATGAAGAGAACTTATCAGCCTTCGCGTCGCAAGAGAATCAACAAGCACGGATTCCGCGCGAGAATGGCTACCGCCAACGGTCGCAAGGTGTTGGCTGCACGTCGTGCGAAAGGTCGCAAGAAACTGACCGTTTCCGACGAATCGACGTTCAAGTACGCTTAATTTGCGGTCGGGGTTTCGCGAGCGAATCCCGTTGTCCGTAAACGAATCGAGAGGCTGTCCGATTATCGGCAGCCTCTTGTCGTGTCTGTATGCAATCGGTGCGGAGGGGCGCATCCGGCACAATCGTGGTATGCAATTTGCCGAACAGCGCATGAACCAATAAACATCGATTATGAAAACGAACAACACCAAGACCGACGACATGAAACCGGCTGCGACCGTAACCGGCTCCAAAACCGTCGGCACCAAGAATGCTTCGCCGAAAAAGGACGTTCCGTGCGGCGAGGATTTCCACAACTTCTTCGTGGAGCAAATCAAGGATATATACTGGGCTGAAAAGCACCTGAAAAAGGGGCTGGACAAGATGCGCCGTTCGGCGACCAGTCCGAAACTCGCGGCGGCGTTCGAGAAGCATTACGGTGCGGGCGACAAGCAGATTGCCGTTCTGGAAGAGATTTTCGCCCTGCTCGGCGAGAAGCCCGAAGCCAAGCGTTGCGAGGCAATGGCGGGTCTGCTCGAAGAGGCGGACGGCATGGTCAGCGATACCAAGCGCAACAGTTTCGTGCGCGATGCGGGACTGATTCTCGCGGCGCAGAAGGTCGAGCATTACGAAATCGCGACCTACGGAACGCTATGCGCGCTGGCGGAGTACCTGCCCGAGAAGAAAATCAAGAGGTTGATTGAGCGGACGCTGGCAGAGGAGAAGAAGGCAGACCAGTTGCTGACGAAACTCGCCGAGGATTTCGTGAACGAGTATGCGGCAGTGGAGTAGCGAGCCGCTTTGGGGAAAGGGCGGTGTGTCATAACGGCAAACTGCTGCGTTGTTTTCGGGATTCGGACTCGGTCATTTACGAGTAGTAAACTCCCGTCGTCCTCACCCTTAACGCCTTGCATTTTATCCGTTCTTACCCACCTTAAAGGGGATGTGTCAAAACGAGATTTGACACATCCCCTGTTTTTCTTTAAGGTCCTTAAAGACTTTAAGGACTTTAAGGTCTGGCTAAAACCTCTTCATGATGGCGTAGATTTCGAATGCGAATCCGCCGACCACGAGTATCGGGGCGAGGGTGATGCGCCGCCACGAGAATATCTCGTAGTGGAACTCTTCGGGGGTGGCTGCGCCGCCGCCCGACATGAGTACGAATCCGAGTACGATTACCGCCGCACCGAAGAGCAGCAGTATGTAGTTGCGCATCGCGAGCGGCATTTTGCCGTCGTTGGGGTCGGTTATGCCGTTGAACCGTGCGACGAGCGTGTTCCACATCTTTTTCATATCAATAAAGGTATATCTTGTTCGACTTCATGTTCACGAATTTGTTCACGGCGAATACGGTGAACAATATCGCTACCGTAATGCCCGCGACGACCATAATTCCCGCGATTATGCCTATCTGCGTCAGTTGCGCCGAGATGCCCGCTTCGGGAATGTTGGCTTCCAGCCCGTACAGCGCAGCCGCGAAGAGTGCGGTGGCTATCGCTCCGGCGCACAGACCCTGTTTCGCGCTCGTGCCGATGAATGGCTTCATGATGAACCACTTGGTCGCTCCGACGAGTTTCATCGTGTTGATTATCTGGCGGCGCGAGTAGATTGCGAGGCGAATCGTGTTGTTGAGCAGTATCAGCGATATGACGAGCATCGTTCCGCCGAAGAGCAGCAGTATCAGTTGCAGCGTGTCGAGTACCGAGTGCATCTTCTCGATGAACATTTCGGGATAGGTCGTCCGCTCGACACCGTCGATAGCCGAACTCTGCCCGACGAATGCCGCCAGAGCCTCCTTGTCCGCCGACCGCGCCGACAGTGTTACGTCGAACGAATCGGGCAGCGGGTTTTCGCCAGTCAGCCCCTCGATGTCGACGGCAAACGCCTTGCGGAACTCCTCGTCGGCGAGTTTGTCATCTTTTGACACGAACTTTACGTCTGCCGTCATCTTGTTCGCGGCGAGTGTCGCGCCGATGCTGTCGCGTTGGGCTTCGGTCAGCCCGTCGCGCAGTTCGACTATCATCGTTACGCTCTCGCGCATCGTCGCGGCGGTGCGGAGTACCGACGACATCAGGTAGCCGACCGTTCCCATGAGGAACAGTACGAGGGCGATGCTCACGGTCGATACCACGTAGGAGCGTCGTACTCTGCGTTTCAATGCCTTATCGCTGTTTCTTCCCATAATATATGATGGTTGTTATCAATGCAATGAATATCAGTAGCGAACATACGAGCGTGATACTCTCGCTCACGCCCCACATCGGCGCGCGGAAACGCCATTCGACCGTGTGCCGACCCGCCGGCAGCAAGGCTGCGCGCAGGATGTAGTCGGCGCGGAAATATGGTGCTTCCGCTCCGTCCACGTACATCGTCCAGCCGTCGGGATAGTATATCTCGGAGAATACGGCAACCGCTTCGTTGTCAGCCGCATATTCGTATTTCAGATAGTTCGGTCGGTACTCCGTCAGTTCGATTTCGCCAGTGCCGAGTGCCGCGCCGACGGACGGGATGTTTTCCGCAGATACGACCGCCGTCGTCTTCAAGTCCGTTTCGCCGAGCATCTCCAACTCCCGTTTCGCACTCTCCGCCGAAACCATGTTTTCGACGAACCATGCCGCGCCGTTAGCCGACGGACGCTCGATGACTTCGCCGCTGCGGGTGATGACGTATTTCGTGTCGAGCATGTCGAGGACGCCGCTGTCGTCGCGGTTGAGGTAGTAATCTATGATGTCCTGATAGCGTCCGAGTTTCGCGCCGTGATAGCCGCCGACCGAGCGGTGGAACATCGACGTCGTGGCGTCGTTGAACGGCGATACGTAGCGATTCAGTACTCTGTATCCCAACGATTTGTCAGCCATTATCTCGCGGTCGGCAGCGGTCGGGGCAATCTGCGCCTTGCGCGGAGCGACGAACCGGTCGTAGGGCGAATAGCGCAAATCGACGGGAATCATGTCGAGCATTATCCAGCAGGCGAGTATCGCTGCGAGCCACGTGCGGCGGATGCGTCCGAGGACGAACAGCAGAACCGAGCCTGCCGCCACGGCGACGAGTCCGAACGACCGCCATGCGTCGCGGCTCAGTATTTCGCCGCGCTCCTGCGCCATCGCGTCGGCGACCGCCCAGCCGAGTTCGTCGTGTACGCCCTTGCGGATGTACTCTTCGCCGCCCGACTGTTGGAGCATGTAGAGGAACTGTTCGCTCATCATCTCTCCGCTCGCCTCGCGGTCGAAATCGAACATCGAACCTCCGAACAGAGCGAATATCAGTGCGATGCCGCCCACGATGCCGGCGGCGATTCCGGTTGCGCGCAGCATCCGGCGACGCTCCTCCGCGGTGCGCTCTCCCGCGGCGTAACGCCACAGTTTCCACACTCCGATGCCCGCGAGCAGAGGCACGCTCCATTCGAGTACCACGAGTGCCATTGATACTGTGCGGAACTTGTTGTAGAGCGGCAGATATTTGAAACACAGTTCGGTGAACCACATGAAGTTATGTCCCCAAGCCAGCAGCAGCGCGAGAAGGCTCGACGCGAGAATCCACCAGCGGTTGCGGTCGTCGGCGAGCAGTGCGCCGAGCAGCGCGAGGAATATGGCGACGGCACCGAGATAGGTCGGACCTGCCGTGTAGGGTTGTGCGCCCCAGTAGGTCGGAATCTGCGTGGCGAGCGAACTCAATCCCAAGTCTTTGAGCGATTCGGCGACCGCTCCGTTCGATGAAAATGTCGCTGCCGAATCGCCGCCCGCGAAGTCGGGAATCAGCATGTTCCAACTCTCGCCGATGCCGTAACTCCATGCGGTGGCGTATTGCAGGTCGAGACCGCGCGATGCCGCAGCGTCGTCGGCGACCTCCGAACCGCCGCGGATGGTGGAGTCGGTGTGCTGCGCCGTGTACCAGAGCGGGGCGAAGTTGGAGCCGAGCGCGAGCAGTGCCGCCGCGGCGAGTATGCCCGTGCGCTTGGCGAAGTCGGGCAGATGACGTTCGCGGATTGCGAATACGAGGTCGCTTGTCCACAGCGCGGCAGCGGCGAGTACGAAATAGAATGCAATCTGCGGGTGGTTCGCGCCGATTTCGAGCGACGCGAACAGTGCCGTGAGCGTTCCGCCGAGCCATTTGCGGCGTCCGCGCAACGTCATGTATATCGCGCCCATCATCGCCGGAGCGAATACCAAAGCCCACATCTTCGTAACGTGTCCCGCGCCGATAATCAGGAAAAAGTAGGTCGAAAGTCCGTAGGCGAGTCCCGTAACGATGCCTATCCACGGCGAGATGCCCATCATCGCAATCATCAGCCATGCGGCGAACATCGCGAAGAAGATGAAGCCCGCCGGAGTGTTCACGATGCCTAAAACCTTGTCGGCGGCGTGCTTGACGATTTGCGCCGGATAGCGGATGTTGATAAGGTATGCCGGCATTCCGCCGAACATCGCGCCCGTCCACTGCGGGTCTTCGCCGTAGTCGGTGCGGCATTCGCGGATGTCGCGGCTCATGCCGTCGAACTGCTGTATGTCGTGCTGCGGCAGCACGCGCCCCTCGAACTGCGGGGCGTAGCATACGGCACTCACGACGAAAAATAGTATCGCCGCCGTAAGCGTCGGCGCGGATTTGCGCAATATGTCGGTGAAACGTGTCATAAAAGGTCATTAAAGTCGTTAAGGTCCTTAAAGTCTCTAAGGACTTTAAGGGCGGTCGGTCATCGCGCGGTTGCGAGCCTTTATCGCCCAAAGATAGAAAAAATATCGGTTTGGGGAGTGCGTATAATGAAAAATCACTATCTTTGCTTTGAAACTGTCCGAATCAGCCGGAGAAAAAACTGTGTCCGGCAAATTCGGGATGGTTTTTCAGAGATATTTTATGACGACACTCGATACAATTCGCAAGCCGATTGAGGAGGATTTGAAGCGTTTCGACGATTTCGTTCGCCGCAACTTCAACGAGAGAGGCGATTCGCTGCTTGCACAGATGTTGGATTACGTGCTTTCGTCGCGCGGCAAGGGGCTGCGTCCCGCGATAGTGATGCTGTCGGCGGGCGCGAACTCGCCGTCGGGCGGATTCGGCATGCGGACGATGCTCGCCGGAATGCTCGTGGAGATGATTCATGTGGCGTCGCTCGTCCACGACGACGTGATAGACGAGTCGGACATGCGCCGTGGCAGAGCGTCGGTCAATGCCCGCTGGCAGTCGCGCAACGCCGTAATCGTCGGCGACTATATTCTGGCGCGCAACATGGATATCGGGCTGAAAAGCGGTCAGTACGACCTGCTTACCCATATCATCGGCAACATGTCGGTGCTGTGCGAGGGCGAAATCCTGCAAAGCGACCACGCCGGCAAACTCGACACGTCGCGCGATGCTTATTTCGATATTATATATAAGAAGACGGCAAGTCTGTTCGGTTCGTGCGCTTCGGCGGGTGCGATGTCGGTCGGGGCATCGTCGGACTGCGTGGGGCGTATGCAGCGATACGGCGAGGCTCTGGGAATGGCATTCCAGATTGCGGACGACATTCTCGACTATACTCTCGACAACAACACCGGCAAGCCGTGCAATAACGATTTGCGCGAACGCAAAATCACGCTGCCGCTCATCGAGGCTCTCGATGCGGCGGACAAGGGGTTGCGCGACGAGGTGATGTCGCATCTGAAACGGTGCGCGACCGACGAGGACAGCGTGGCTTTCGTGCGCGACTTCGTGCGCGATTACCGCGGCGTCGAACGGGCGCGCGAGACGATGGAGCGTTACGCGTTGAAGGCTGCGACGTTGCTCGCGGAGTGCGAACCGTCGGCGTATCGCGATTCGCTGGCGAACCTCTGCTCGTATGTGGTCGAGCGGGACAGATGATGCCGCATGATAACTGACAGAAAACCTTAAAACAAACTTTCAAATGGAAAAGGCAGGACAGAAAAATTTCACTTTGCCCATAATCATGATGTTTGCACTCTTCTTCATGATTGCATTCGTTACCGGATTGCAGAATCCGCTGGGCGTAATCGTAAAAGAGCAGTTCGACTTGGCTAACTGGCAGTCGCAACTCGGCAATGCGGCGAACTTCATCGCATACGCATTCATGGGTATTCCGGCTGGAATGATGCTTTCGCGCATCGGCTACAAGCGCACCGCGCTGACGGCTATCGCCGTCGGATTCGTCGGTGTGGCGGTAATCTATCTGGGCGGACAGGCGGAGAATTTCTACATCTATCTCGCCGGCGCGTTCATCGGCGGATTCTCGATGTGCATGCTCAATACGGTAGTCAATCCGATGCTCAACACCATCGGCGGCGGAGGCAACAAGGGCAACCAACTCGTGCAGTTCGGCGGTTCGTGCAACTCGCTGGGTGCGACGATAGTTCCCGTACTCGGCGGTTATCTGATGGGTTCGGGCAACACGATTGCCAGCACCTCGCCGGCACTGTGGCTCGCGATGGGAATCTTCCTCCTCGCGTTCGTGGTACTCTATCTGACCGATATTCCGGAACCGTTCGTCGTGTCGGACAGGAAAAATACGCAGGACAAACATTCGGCGTTGTCGTTCCGCCATTTCGTACTCGGTACGGTCGGCATCTTCGTGTACGTCGGCATCGAGGTCGGCATTCCGAATATCGCGAACCTCTATATGACAGGCTCTGCCGCTGACGGCGGGCTCGGTATCGCAGGCTCGACGGCGGGAATGATTATCGGTGTTTATTGGCTGCTGATGCTCGTCGGTCGTCTTGTCGGCGGTGCGCTCGGAGCGCGTTTCTCGTCGAGAGCGATGCTCACGACGGTTTCGACAGTCGGAGTGATGCTCGTCATTCTGGCGATGTATCTGCCTTCGGTCGAGGTGATGATGCCGGCGTTCGACAACAAGACGCTGTCGTTCGCGCTCGAAGCCGTTCCGGTGAATGTCATGCTGCTGATGCTCTGCGGTCTGTGTACGTCCATCATGTGGGGCGGCATCTTCAACCTCGCGGTCGAGGGACTGGGCAAGTACACCTCGATGGCATCGGGACTGTTCATGGTGATGGTCTGCGGCGGCGGTATCCTGCCTGCGATTCAGGGCTGGATTGCCGACAAGACGAACTATATGGCTTCGTACTGGCTTATCGTCGCACTGCTTCTCTATCTGCTCTTCTACGCCCTCGCAGGCTCGAAGAACGTGAACAAAGATATTCCGGTGGAATAGCCGCTATGCTTTGTTAGAGTCCTTGACGACCTTAAAGTCTTTAAGGACATTAAGGACTTTAATCCCGCTGCGCGGGCTTTTCCTCCTCCTTGCACGGCATAGCCTGCAAGCGGTCTCTACCCGTGCTTCGAGCGTCGGTTAAGGTCATTAAACAATCCGCCCGCAGGTTACCGAACCTGCGGGCGGATTTGCGTTTGCGGAAGCGGGTCGGTTAATCAATCTCGATTTCGGCGAGCATGAAGTAGTGGTCGCTCGGCCAGATGCCGCGCGGACGGTCTTTCAGAACTTCGCACGAACGCGCCTTCGCGCCGCCCTTGGTCATGATGTAGTCGATACGTCCGTGGGTCGGCTTGTACGGGCGGTCGTCGCCCTTGAAGGCGTGTGCCGTGTAGCCGAACTCTTTGCCCTCGTGCAGTTCGTCGTAGGCGTCGTGCCAGCCGTTCTCGATGAAGTGGCGCACCTGCGGCGAATTTTTCTTCGAATTGAAGTCGCCGCACAGAATCTGCGGGAACGAATCGGCGTACTGTGCCGCTTCGCGCACCACGAGTTTCGCCTGATTGACTTTCGCTTCATCGACCTTGTGGTCGAGGTGCAGGTCGAGCAGGCGTATCTGTTTGCCTGTCTTCTTGTCGATTACGCGTACCCAGTTGCAGTGGCGGGCGCGGTTGGTGTCCCACGATATGCTGCCGCCGATGACGGGGTCGAGCGAGAGCCAGTAGCATCCCGCCGACACGAGTTCGTAGCGGTCGCGGCGGAAGAATATCACGTTCTTGCCGATGAAGTGGTACCCCTCGGTGTAGGGGTCCATTTCGGGACCCTCGAAACCGAACGGGAAGTAGTCGGCGAACTGCTCCTTGCAATAGGCGTAGGAGTCGTAGATGACCTCCTGCATCATGATGATGTCGGGGTTGTACTTGCGTATCGACTCAATCATCGCCTCCTTGCGGTCGTTCCAGCGCAAGCCGTCCTTTTCGTCGGCAGGCAGTCCCGTGATGCGGATGTTGCATGTCATCACGCGGTGTATGCCGTCGCCGCATTCAGCCTTTTTGCGGGCTTCGGCGGTGCCGGCGAGCGACAGCAGTACACCGGTAATTATCAGAATCCTGCGGAACATGCGCTACTCTCTGAAATAGACGCCCTCCGCTTTGAGCGACTCTTGCAGTTTCCTGACGTCGAGGTCGCGCAACCGGACATTCTCCTTGACGGAGAGAGCCGCAGCCTTGCCAGCAGCCTCGCCGAGTGCCATTGCAGGACCCATGACGCGGGCGGAAGCCAGTGCGAGGTGGGTCATCGACACGTTGCGTCCGGCTACGATGAGACCGTCGATTTTCTGCGGAATCAGACAGCGGTACGGAATGTCGTAGCAGTCCGGACACCAGTAAAGCGAGCAGTCGCCGCCCACCGGATGGTGAAGGTCTACCGGATAACTTGCGACGGCGATGGCGTCGTCGAACTTGGCGCAGTTGTAGATGTCCTCCTCGGTGAGGATGTATTCGCCGACGATACGGCGGGTTTCGCGGATGCCCATGAACGGAGCCACGCGGTCTACGTATGCGTTCTCGAAGCCCGGGATGTATGCTTTCAGATAGCGGACAATCTCCTCGTTCTGCTCGGCGCAGGTCATTTCGCCCTGAGTGTACTGTGCAGGGTCGGTGGCGTCGATGCCGTTCACGCGCGACATGTTCACCCACCACTCGTCGGGAGCCATACCCGTCATGAAGATGGTGCGCTCCACCGGAATCTTGTAGCCTGCCTCGCGAGCCTTCTTGATTTGGTTGCGGAATCCGACGAACGTACAGTTGTCGTCGGCGCGGAAGAACTCGTTCGGGATGAAGTCGATGTCGTATACGTCCGGATGGTCTGCCACGGCGTCGCGCAGTTTGCGCGAATCGACGCCGCGCATCGAGAACATGAGCGTCGGCGGCTGCGGAATGCCCTTCTCGTTGCCGTAGTTCATAGGTGCGCCCGCACGGTAGGCGATGTCGCCGTCGCCCGTACAGTCGATGACGCGCTTGGCGAGAATCGCCTCGCGACCCTTCTTCGAGTCGATGATTACGCCCTTCACGGTGTTGCCCTCCATGATGACGTCGGTTGCGAACGCGTACATCAGCAGGTCGATGCCGCACTCCTTGACGATTTGGAATGCCAGATGCTTCGTACCCTCCGGATCGATCATCGTGAGGCTGACGTGGAGCGGACATGCGCGGTGGTGCGTAGCCAGTCCCTTTGCTTGCAGACGCTCGACGAATTGCAGCGGCAGACCCTTGATGACGACGTTGCCTTTGCGTCCGAGGAAGCCGAGCAGCGGCAGACCGATGGTCATGTTGCCGCCGAGGATGCCGCGGCTCTCGATGAGCATTACTTTTGTGCCTTTCTCCAAGGCGGCTGCCTGTGCAGCCATAAGTCCCGCAGGACCTGCGCCTACGACGAGTACGTCTACTTCGGCGCGAACCGGAATCTCGGTTGCCGGAACAGAAATGGTTTTCATATTATAAAAATTTTAGAGTCATTAAAGTTTTTAAGGTCGTTAAACTTCTTTTTTTATCCGAGGTATGCTCCGTTGGCGAGCAGTGCCTTCTGTACTTCGGCTACATCGACCTGCGACGGTTTCACGCCTGCTGCGAGTGCGATGCGGGCAGCCGTTCCGGCAGCCTCGCCGAGTGCCATGCAGGTGGACATGACGCGCGTAGCCGCCATAGCCTCGTGGTTCATCGACGAGCAGCGTCCGGCGACGAGCAGGTTCTCGATTTTCTCGGGAACGAGTACGCGGTACGGGATGTCGTAGGCGTCGTCGCAGAAGAGCATCGTGCAGTCGCCGCCCTTCGCGTGGTGGATGTCCACCGGATAGCCTGCGACGGCGATTACGTCGTCGAAGTATTTCTGTTGCAGAATGTCTTCGGCGGTCATCACGTATTTGCCGACGATTACGCGGCTCTCGCGGATGCCCATGAACGGAGCGACGGTCTCAATCCAAGCCTTCTCGAAGCCCGGCACGAAGCGGCGCAGGTATTCGGCAACGACGTACATCTGCTTGCGTGCGTCGTGTTCGCCTTTGGTGTAACTCTCGGGCAGGGTCGAATCGACGCCGTTCACACGGGTCATGTTCACCCATATCTCGTCCTCTTTGAGACCGGTGATGAGGATGGTGCGCGCTACCGGAATGTCCAGACCTGATTCCTGCGCCTCCTTGATGCAGCCGCGCAGACCGACCGTGATGAAGTGTCCCTCGCGGAACTGCTCCGGCGGCATGACGTCCATATCGTATTTCTGCGGTTCGTTGCATATTGCGTCGCGCAACTTCTGTATCTCCACGCCGCGCATCGAGTACATCAGCGTCGGAGGCTGCATACCGCCCTCCTTGTCGCCCTTGTGGCACTCGACGCCCGCACGGAATGCAACGTCGCCGTCGCCCGTACAGTCGATGACGCTCTTTGCCAGAATCGCTTCGCGACCTGCCTTGCTCTCGATGATTACGCCCTTCACCTCGCCGTTTTCGACGATGGAGTCCGAAACGAACGTGTAGCACAGTACGTTCACGCCCGCCTCGTCCATGATTTCCCATGCCGTGGTCTTCACCTCCTCGGGGTCGATGATGGTGAGGCTCATGTGGTTCTTGCAGCGTTTGTGTTCGCCTGCTGCATTCTTGGCGCGCAGACGGTCGATGAACTTCTGTGCGGCACCCTGAATCACCTGATTGCCCTTCGGTCCGAGGAACGAGAGAATCGGCAGACCGATGGTGAGGTTGCCGCCGAGGTATCCGCGGCTCTCGATGAGCATCACTTTCAGATTCTTGTCCTTGGCAGCCGCTTCCGCCGCCATGATTCCCGATGGACCTCCGCCCACTACGAGAACGTCCACTTCCGCACGGACAGCGATTTCGCGTGCGGGTTCTTTGATGGTTTTCATTGCGTGATATATGATTTGTTGGTTATTCGGCTTTTTCGGGCGACTCCGGACGCACCATCTTCCACATCACGATTGCGGCGAACAGATGCAGCGTACCCATGCAGCAGAACAGGATGGTCCATGCCGCCTCCGGAATCGAACCTACGAACTGGTTGAACACTACGCTGCCGAGTGCGCCCGCTCCGCAGCAGATACCCATGACGCTCGCGGCGTTCTTGATAGGGAACTGCTCGACGAGGGTTACCGGTGCGGTGTAGAGCCACGAGTTGCAGAGTACGGCGATGATGCAGAACAGTGTCACGACGAGTCCCACGCGCCATGCGAACGGCATCGCGCTGCCGCTGACGAGCGGTACGAGGGCTACGACCGGTGCGAGGAAAGCCATGGTGATAAGCACCTTCTTACGTGCTTTCAGAGCCTCCATTCCGTTGCGGATAAGGACGTCGGACCACATCGAGGTGAGGATACCTCCGATTGCGCCGATAAGGAACGGAATGCCGCCTATCCACTGTATCATATTGAGCGTCTGTTCGTTCGACAGACCTTCGGTTTCGCCCATCGTGCGCAGGAAGCCCGGCAGCCAGAAGCAGCAGAAATACCATACGGGGTCGCTGATAAGGCGGATAAGGATACCGCCCCAAAGGGTCTTGGTCTTGAACAGTCCGCCGAGGGTGAACGACTTCTGCTGTTTGCCGCCCTCCGACAGTTTGTCGGCATTGACGGTCTTTTCCAGAATCTCCTGCGGAGGGGTGGTGTACATGAACTGCCATACGAGGGCGATGACGAGACCCGTGATACCTGCGATGTAGAACACGTGCTGCCACGAATCGAAGTAGCCCATGAGCCATGCGATGACTACCGGAGCGATGACGGCACCTATGGAACCGCCGTTGGTGCAGAGTGAGTTAGCCGTTGCACGCTGGCGTTTCTCGAACCACATCGTAACGGCAATCAACTGACCGGCGAAAATCGTAGGCTCGGCGAGACCGAGGATGCCGCGGCAGATTGCGAATACGGTGGCGTTGGGAGCCATACCGCCGCCGATGCAGGCGAGCGACCATATCGTGATGCCGGCGAGCATGACGCGCTTCGGACCGAACTTGTCCACGAGCATGCCCGAAATCGGATACATCGTGGCGTAGCAGATAAGGAATACGTTCACTATCCATGCGTATTCGAGGTTTCCGATGCCGAAGTGGTCGAGAATTTCGGGTTTCAGAATCGACAGCAACTGGCGGTCGAGATAGTTGCATATAATGGCGATGAACATCGTCGCCACGATATACCATTTTCTTTTGTTTGGATTCATGGTTGGTTTTTGGTTTATAGGTTAAGTTTTTTTAGTTCTTTCAGGTTGTTTTATAGGGTCTTTAAAGTCCTTAAAGACTTTAAGGTCGTTAGGGACTTTTTCTTTGCTATTTCTCTTTTACCAGTTCCTGGGTGAAGCGGTCGGCGGCGCGGTAGAGCGCGTAGCGTCGCTCGAAATGGTCGGCGACAGCAGGATTAGGCTCGTACACGCGCATTATCGGACGGCACATTGCTTTCTGCGCAGCCTCGATGGTCGGGTAGATGCCGCCTACGACCGAAGCGCAGATTGCCGAACCGAGCGCGCACGACTGTTTGCACTCCGAAACGTCGATTTTCTTGCCGATGACGTCGGCGAGCATCTGCATCACGAACGGCGACTTCTGCGAAATGCCGCCCACGCCGATGATGCGGTCTATCTCGATTCCGTTTTTCGTGAGGTGGTCTACGATTGCGCGGATTGCGAATGCCGTCGATTCGACCAGCGCGAAGTAGAGTTCCGGCGCAGCGGTCGAGATGCGCAGCCCCATGAGCGAACCCCACAACTTCTGGTTCGGCGCAGGCGAGCGGCGACCGTTAATCCAGTCGGTCGCGAACGGTGCGTCCTCGCGCAGAGGCAGTGCCGCGGCATCCTCGGTAAGACGGCGCATGATGCCGTCCTCGACCTCCTCGACGAGCCGCTCGCGGATTTCGGGAGCGACGGTCTCGGTGTGAGCGAGGATGGATTGGGTCGGATACGAGAGTATGCGTTTGAACCATGCGTAGACATCGCCGAATGCCGACAGTCCAACCTCGAAACCTATCATGTCGGGCAGGATGCAACTGTCCACCTGACCGAATACGCCGTCGATGATTCTGTCGCCGAGGCTCTCCTTCGGCATCACGACCATGCAGCCTGCCGACGTACCGAGGTTGATTACGGCGGTCTTGTAGGCTACGCCCGCGCCGATTGCACCCTGGTGCGAATCGACGTTGCCGACGCCGATTATCACGCTCTCGGGGAGTCCGAATTTCGCTGCCCACTCTTTCGAGATTGTGCCGTAAGGCTTGTTGCAGGTATATTTGTTGGGATGCAGCGTGTCGAGAATCGGCAGCAGCATCGGGTCGATGCGTTCGAAGAATTCGCGCGGCGGGAATCCGCCCCACTCCTCCGACCAGAACATCTTCTGACCGGCGCAGCAGTGTCCCATCTTCGCCTTTTCGGGCGAGGTGTTGCCCGTCAGTATCGCCGGAATCCAGTCGCAGCACTCGACGACCGTGTAGGCGTCGCGCCGTACCTGCTCGTCGGCGCGCAGCAGGTGCAGGACTTTCGACCAGAAGCACTCCGAAGAGTAGTGGTAGCCGGTGAACTTCGAGTAGTTGGTCGCGCTTTCGGCGCAGGCGCGGTTGATTTCGGCAGCCTCCTGCTCGCCCGTATGGTCTTTCCAGAGGACGAACATCGCGTTGGGATTGTCCTTGTAGCGGTCGTGCATCGCCAGCGGCGTCAGATGCTCGTCAGCGAGAGCCGGCGTACTCGCCGTGGTGTCCACCGCAATCGCGCGCACGAAAGGCGCGAGGTCGCGACGGGCGTCGAGTACCGCCTTAACGGTCGTTTCGAGCCCCTCCAAATAGTCGAGCGGGTGCTGGCGGAATTGATTTGCGGCTGCATCGCAGTACAGACCCTCTTTCCAGCGGGCGTAGCAGTGTACCGCCTCGGCAGCCTGTTCGCCGGTCAGGGCATCGACGAGAATCGCCCTGACGGAGTCCGAACCGTAGTCCAAACCTATGACGTATGATTTGTCCATTTGAGTCTTGAATATTTATCAGACAAATATAGTCATATTTTCCCGAACGGAAGACATTATGCGACAAAAAAGCGGCAGATATCTGCCGCTTTTTATTAAGGTCTTTAAAGTCCTTAAAGTCTTTAACCCCGCGTTCGCGGGCTTTTCCTCCTTCGCGCCTCGGCAGTCCGAACAAGTTCGACTGCTCTCGGCTTGGCGTCGGTTAAGGTCGTTAAGGACTTTTCTTTTTCTGTTAGTGCATCGCCTTCGAGAACTCTTTCGGGCGAACCATTGTTTCGGTGTATTCGTGTCCGAAGGTGTCTGTAACGGTGATTTCGAGCGTCGAATCGGGTGCCGATGCTTTCACGAGGAACATGTGAGGGCAGAGGTCCTTGCCGTACTTTTTGAGGAACGAACGCTCCCAGACCGCTTTCGGTATCCAGTAGTCGAGCGTGTACTGCGGGTTTTCGAGCGGTTTGCGCACTGCCGGAATCTCCTTGCCGTTCTCCTTGACGGTGATTTTCCACGTAGGCTCCCATGCCCAGACGTGGATGTAGACGAGGTTGTCCTCCGCCTTGCCGAAATCGGTGCGTTTAGGATAGTGGCTCAGGAACGCCTGCATCTCGCCCGAGTTGCGGTAGTAGTCGCGTACCGAGTTGATGTCGAACGTGCGGAACTGCTTGCTTGAACCGTCGTCGAGCGATGTCCAGTACCACTCCATGCGGGTGCCGTCCACCGGTATCACCTCGAATCCCGAAGGTGCGCTGTCAGGACCGAGGCTCGCTCCGCCGAGCGCGCTCGAACGCCACCACGAACCGCAGACTGCACCGATGTTGTGGTCGATGGTGTTGGCGATGTTGGGCCACGACGGGTCGTCCTTGCCGTAGCAGGTCGCGTTGCGGTGGGTGTGTCCGGTGAAGAAGTGTACTTCGGCGAAATCTTTCAGAACCTCAGAGAACTTCTTCGCCAACTCGTCGTTAGGATTGGCGTCCTTGGTGCGGTAGAGGGTCTCGATTTTGCCGTCCATGCGGTTCTTGTAGCGGTAAACGGGGCAGTGCATGCCGATTACTATCGGAGTCTTCTTGTCGGTTACGAGTGCCAAATCCTTGGCGAGCCAGTCGAGTTGCTCCTGCGACACGTAGTGGTCGTAGTTGCGCGCACCGGCGATGTTCTTCGCCTTCTTGCCGCCCGGCTCGTTCTTGTAGACGATGTTGTCCATCATTATGTAGTGGATGCCGCCGAGGTTGAACGAATAGTAGGTCGGACCGAACGCCTTGCGGTATTTTCGGGTGGCGTTGAAGTCGGTATCGGCATCGCACGGCGTTGCGCCGTCGTTGTCGTGGTTGCCCATGGCGTGGAAAATCGGTACGGGGAACTTCACGTCGCCGAGCGTCGAGCGGAAAGAGTCGATGTCATAGAGGAAGTCGTACCAGTAGATGTCGAAACTGCTGTCGCCCATGCACATCGCATAGACCGGAATGCCCTGCGAACGGTATTTCTCGACCTCCTCGCGGACACGCGGCATGGCGATGGTCTTGAACTGCTCCACGTCGTTGTACATGTTGGCGAGGTGGATGTCGGTCAGCGCGAGCATGACGTGCTTCGTGTTGTCCACTGCTTTCAGCGCGAAGTCGTGGCGTTCGGTTTCGGTCGCAGGCTCGGTGAGCAATGCCCAGTAGTCGGGCTGTCCGGTCTCGCGCAGCGAGGTTTCGTAGCCCGAAGGGATGGTGATGAAGACGTTGCCGTTCTTCTTCTCGGAGTTGAGGTAGTAGCAGCCCTTCTTGTCGGTTGTCGTGATTTCGTAACCGTCCGATACGGCTACGCCCTGCAACGGCTTGCCGTCGGCTTCGACCACACCCATGACGGTCGCTCCCTTGCGAGCCTTTACGGGCAGTTGCGAACTGAATGTGCTTTGTGCGAATGCCGATGATACGAGCATCGTCGCTGCGGCACAGAATGTAAATAGTCTTTTCATAGTTATTGTAAGTTAAGTTGGTTGTTCGGGTAATGACCTTAAAGTTCTTAAAGTCTTTAAGGTTGTTAAGGACTTTTTATTTCATCGTTTTGGAGAACTCTTTCGGGCGAATCATCGTCTCCTTGTACTCCTTGCCGAAAGTGTCGGTAACGGTGATTTCGAGCGTCGAATCGGGTGCAGATGCCGTTACGAAGAACATGTGCGGGGTCTTCACGCGGTTGCCGTACTTGGCAGGGAAATCACGGTTCCATACGGTCTTCGGGATGAAATATGAGAGTATAGCCAGCGGGTTTTCAGCCTTTTTGCGCTCCACCGCCAACTCCCTGCCGTTCTCCTTGACCGAAATTTTCCACGTCGGCTCCCATGCCCAGACGTTTATCATCACGCGGTTGTCCTTGACGTTGGCGTAATTCTGACGCTTAGGATAGTGGTCGAAGAATACGCGCACTTCGGGGTCGGTGCGGAAATACTCGCGCACGCGGTTGAGGTCGAACGAGCGGAACTGCTTGTCGGCTCCGTCGTCGACGGTCGTGTAGTACCATTCGAGGTTCTGTCCGTCGGCGGTGAAGACCTCGAAGCCGGCAGGAGTTCCCTCCTTGCTGAGCGTCAGACCTCCGTGCGCGCCCGTGAACCACCATGCGCCGCATACGGCACCGATGTTATGGTCGACGGTATTGGCAATCAGCGGCTGCGACGGGTCGTCCTTGCCGTAACTGGTGTTGTTCTTGTGGTTGTGTCCGGTTACGAAGTGAACCTGCTTGAAATCTTTGAGGATTTCGGAGAGTTCCGCCGCCTTTTCGGGAACGGAGAAGCGGGTCTCGACCTTGCCGTCCATCAGATTCTTGTAGCGGTAAACGGGGCAGTGCATGCCGATTACTATCGGCGTGTTCTTGTCGGCGACGAACGCCAAATCCTTTTTGAGCCACTCCATCTGCTCGTCGCTGACGTAGCGGTCGTAGTTGCGTGCGCCGTAGATGCCCTTGAACTTCTTCATCGACGGCGATTTCTCGTTGTGGTAGACCACGTTGTCGAGCATCACGTAGTGGATGCCGCCGATGTTGAACGAATAGTAGGTCGGACCGAACGCCTTGCGGTATTTCGCGGTGGCGTTGAAGTCGGTGTCGGCATCGGCAGGCGTCGCGCCGTCGTTGTCGTGGTTGCCCATGGCGTGGAATACCGGCGTAGGGTATTCGGAGTCGCGTAGCGTGGCGCGGAAATCCTCGATTTCGTAGAGGAAATCATACCAGAACATGTCGAAACTGCTGTCGCCCATGCAGATTGTGTAGACCGGAATGCCCTGCGAACGGTATTTGGCAATCTCCTCGTTCAAGCGCGGCATGAACTTGCCGTTGAACTGTTTCAGGTCCTCCGCCTGATTGGCGAGGTGGATGTCGGTGATAGCCATGATTGCGTGCTTGTCGTTCTCGACGGCTTTGAGCGCGAAATCATGACGTTCGGTCTCGGTCGCCGGTGCGGTCAGCGCAGCCCAGTACTGCGGCATCGCGTTCTCGGCATTGACTTCGTAACCCGAAGGAATGGTGATGAATACGTTGCCGTTCTTTTTAGCAGAGTTGAGGTGGTAACAACCCTTCTTGTCGGTGGTCGTAACCTCGTAGCCGTCCGATACGACCACGCCCTGCAACGGCTTGCCGCCGGCTTCGACCACGCCGACTACGGTCGCTCCCTTGCGTGCCTTTACGGGCAGTTGCGAGGAGAAAGTGCTTTGTGCGGATGCCGATAATGCGAATATCGTCGCTGCGGCACAGAATAGTAATAGTCTTTTCATTATGGTTTTTGTGTTGGTAATGTGTAATTTCGGTTTCGGCAGATTATTGATAGATACTTTTTATGGCGAAAGGTTAAATCGATTTTTTATAACTGTCTATGAATTTTATACATACAGCGTCATTCTGAGCGAAGCGAAGAATCTGTCTCAATCGGTTTTGATGATTAGATCCTTCGCTACGCTCAGGATGACGAATAGGGCTGATATGCAATTGTTTCATCTTTTCGTTTAATTGTTCACCCGGTATACCCTCTGGACGCCCTTTATGCGCATTATCGCGTGTATCAGCGAATCGACGATTCCGACCGACGGCACCTCGACGCTGAGCGTTCCCACGCCCGTCCCGTCGCCCCGCGAGGTGATGTTTATCGAACGGATGTTGAGTTTCAGGTCGCGGCTGACGGTCTCGGTAATCTGGTTCACCACGCCCGCCGAATCCTGAATGGTGATGGCTATCGTCGCACGGAACGCCCCCTGCGCCTGCTCGCGCCAGCGCGCCTCCATGATTCGGTACGGATAGTTCTCGCGCATGCGCTTGGCGTTCGGGCAGTCCGAACGGTGGATTGTGATGCCCGAATTGATGGTTACGAATCCGAATATGTCGTCGCCCTTTATCGGGTTGCAGCACTTTGCGAGTTTGTATACGATGTTGTTGATGCTCTCGTCGATTACGAGCGCGTCGCCCGACTGCGATGCGGGAGCCGCCATGTTCTTGCTCCTCGCCCGCTCGGCGGCGCGGCGCAGTTCGTCCGCCTCGCCCGAAATCCACTTGGCGAGCAACTCCTTGACTACTCCCAAATCGATTTTCTGCGTCGCGACGAGTTCGTAGAGTGCCGTTCCGGTGCGCTGCTTGTAGTACTTGCACAGATAGGCTACCACCTCGTCGATGCTCTTCGGGAACTTCCAGTTTTTGAGTTTGCGCTCCAACTCCTCCCTGCCCAGTCTGGCGTTCTTCGCCTGCTCCTCGCGCAGGAACGATTTGATTTTGCCGCGCGCCTTGGCGGTTACGACGAAGTTGAGCCAGTCCGCCTTCGGCGACTGGTTCTTCTGGGTGAAAATCTCGACGATGTCGCCGTTTTTCAGCGGCTCGCGGATAGGTACGGCGCGCCCGTTCACCTTTCCGCCCGAACATGCCGTGCCGAGATTGGTGTGGATGTCGAACGCGAAGTCGAGCAGCGTCGCACCCTCGGGCAGTTTGCGGATATCGCCGTTGGGCGTGAAGACGAATATCTCGTCCGAAGCGGGCTTGGCGTCGAAACGCTCGGCGATGCCCTCCTTGGTCTCGTCGAGCAGTTCGCGCAGCCGCGAGAGCCACTGTTCGCTGGTGCGTGCGCCCTGATTCACCCCCTTGTAACGCCAGTGCGCCGCGATACCGAGTTCGGCGACGTCGTCCATGCGCTCGGAGCGTATCTGTATCTCGACCCACCTGCCGTCGCCCGCCGAAACGGTCGTGTGCAGCGATTCGTAGCCGTTCGACTTCGGAATCGTTATCCAGTCGCGCATACGCTCGGTGTTCGGCGTGTAGATGTCGCTGACGATGGAATAGACCGTCCAGCACTGCATCTTCTCCTGCTCCTTCGGACAGTCGATGATGATGCGTATGGCGAAGATGTCGTAGACTCCCTCGAACGGGACGTGCTGCTTGCGCATCTTGTTCCATATCGAGTAGATGGACTTGGTGCGGCTCTTTATGTGATATTGTATGCCCGCCGATTTCAGCCCGCGTTCGATAGGTTCGACGAAACGCGCGATGAAGTCGAGACGCTCGCGCTCACTGTCTTTCAGTTTGGTGCTGATGTGGCGGTAGTCGTCGGGTTCGAGCCAACTCAATGCGAGGTCTTCCAGTTCGCTCTTGATGTTGTACAGACCGAGTTTGTGGGCGATTTGCGCATAGAGGTTCATGCTCTCCCAACTCTTTTTGAGCCGTTTGTTCCCCGGAAACATCGCGAGCGAGCGCATCACTTCGAGGCGGTCGGCGAGTTTGATGAGTATCACGCGCGGGTCTTCCGAATATGCGACGAGCATGTCGCGGAAATTGGACGCCTGCTCCGACTGCATGTTGAGTTTGAGTTCGGAGATGTTCGACAGTCCGACGACGATTCCGACGACCTCGTCGCCGAACTTTTCGCGGATTTCGGCGAGCAGACCTTCGAGCGAGCCGTCATCGTTCTTGGCGGCGATGCGGACGGTGTCGTGCAGTATCGACGCCACCGAGGAGTTGCGTCCCAGCCCGATTTCCTCGACGACGATGCGCGCCACCTCGACGTCGTGGTCGAGCATCGGCGAGCCGTCGTAGCGCACGAGCGTGCCGATATGCCGGTCGGCGTACTCTATCGCCTCGTCCACCAGCCGTTGCGTCCTCTCCGAGAACGACGACGCCACCGCAGTGCGCAGTCTGCCGTACCGTCCGAGTACCTCTCTGCCTGTTTTCGCTTCCTCCATCTCTTCTCCTTTCTCTTTTTGCGTCAGGGTTTTCTGACTATGTATAAATGTTCGCCCGTCAGAGCGTAGTTTTCGCGCTCCTCGACCGACAGCGTCGCCGAGTAGTCGATGTCCTCGACACGGAATCCCGCTTCGCGCAGCCGGTCGGGGTAGTCGCGCCCGTAGGCACGGCGATGGTCGTACTGCCCGAATCGGCGCGTGCGCTCCTCGGGCGTGGATGTACCGTCATCGTCGATTGTCGCCGCGAGCGAAAGGTCTACCGGCGAGAGCAGCACTCCCCAGCCGCCGCTCTTCATCACCCGCCGCAGTTCGGCAAGAGCCTTGCGGTCGTCCTCGACGTGTTCGAGCAGGTGGTTGCAGATTACGACGTCGACGCTCTCGTCGGCGAGCGGTATCGCCTGCACATCGAAGTGCATCTTCGCGAGCGGGCTTTCCAAATCAGCCGTGATGTAGCGTTCGGGGTGCGACGATTCGGCGTAACGCTCCTCGAACTGCCGTTTCAGGCATACTTCGGGGGCGATATGGAGTATCGTCGGGTAGGAGAACTCGTCGAACAGCGACGTTTCGCGTTGCAGGTAGAGCCACAGCAGCCGGTGCCGTTCGAGCGACAGACAGCGCGGGCAGAGCGCGTTCTCGCGCGAGACGACGTAGCCGTAGGGCAGGAATTTGCGCCGCCGTACGCCGCATATCGGGCATTCGCGCCCGCGACCGAGGTAGAACAGTCCGAACATGGGTACGGAGAAGTCCGCCACACGTTGCAGGAACGTGCGGGGCAGGTGGTTCAACGCCCAGTGTACCGTATGTTTCATCACCCCCATTAGGTCGTCCTATTATTCGTTCTCTTTCTCGAAAATCGCGTTCACGTCGCTCTCCGCCTTGCGCAGTTTGGCGCGGCAGGCGGCGATGAGTTCCGATGCCCGCTTCACCCGTTCGGCGAGCGTGTCCACATCGGCGTTCTCGCTTTGGAGCGATGCCAGAATCTTCTCGATTTCAGCCATCGCTTCGCCGTAGTTCATCTTGTCCGAAGTCTTTTTAGCCATCTTGTCGGTCGTGTTATCTGCCCGTCGTGCCGATTACCGTGGCGATTATCGTGCCGTCGGCAACTTCGAGTTCTATTTTGTCGTTCGTTTTCACCGTTTCTATGCTGCGCAGAACCTGCCCTCCCGACCGTGCGACGGCGAATCCCAGCCGCATGATTCTCTCGGGGGCATATCCCTCGGCGAGTGCCGCGAGCGACGCGATGCGCTGCGTCTCGCGCCGCAGAGTGTCGGTCGCCGACTGCCGCAATGCCGTTTCGGCGGCTGTCGTGCGCGCCGCGGCGTCCGAGAGCCTCAACCGCGCTCTGCTCCGTATCTCGCCGGCGAGCGACTGCAACCGCAGCGTGTGGCGGTGCGTCGTCCGTGCGCAGGATTCGCGCAGCCGTACCGCCGCATATTCCAACGCTCCGTCGAAATCCGCCGCCCGCTCGTTGAGCCATGCCGCGACGGCGGTAGGCGTTTTGAGCATCGTGTGGGCGACCATGTCGGCGACGCTCACGTCCTTGTCGTGTCCGATGCCTGTCAGCACCGGCAGCGGAAACTGCGCGACATACGATGCGAGCAGGTACGAATTGTAGCAGTTCAGGTCGCTCGTCGCACCTCCTCCGCGGATTATCGCCACTGCGTCGAACTCCTCTTCGCGGGCTGCGACGGCGGACAGGGCGTCGATTATGCTGCGTTCGCTCGCCGTACCCTGCATCACCGCCTCGAAAAGTTCGATGCGGAACCGGTAGGGGCTTTTGTCCGTCTCGCGCATGAAGTCGCGGTAGCCTGCCGCCGATGCGCTCGAAACGACCGCTATGTGCTGCACTACTTCCGGCATCGGCGTTTCGCGGTTCATGTCCCACACGCCGTCGCGCTGCAACTGCGCTATTGTCTGCTGCTTCTGCCGCTCCATGTCGCCTATCGTGTAGGCGGGGTCGATGTCGGTAATCTGCAACGACAGTCCGTAGAGCGGATGATAGTTCACCGTCGCCTTGGCGAGAATCTTCATTCCCGCAGCCAGCCGCCTGCCGCTCTCCTGCTCGAAGTATGCGGCGATGCGCGGATACGCGCTCCGCCAGATTACGCCGCGCGCCTGAGCCTTCGCCACGCCGTCGGCTTCCGTCCCTGCGGGTTTCTCGACGAGTTCGAGATAGCAGTGTCCCGAGTAGTTCACCTTCATCTCGGCGATTTCGGCACTCACCCACAGCGGCAGCGGCAGTGCGTCGCAGAGCGCGGACGCTATGTGCGACTGCAACTCCGAAAGCGTTATGTATTTGCGCTCCGCCATGCCGCGTCCTACATTATGATTATATAGGGTTCGGTCGGCATCGGCTTGCCTTTCGGCAGTTGAACCGACAGGATGTATTCGCTCTCCACTCCCTTGCCGTCCTTTGTCGCGGGTTCCCATGCGGGAGCGTTCTTCACCGCCGCGACGACCTTTTTGCGCAGCCGCGCGTCGGTGCATTCGAGCGTCTCTCCCAATGTCAGCGTTCCGTCGGCTGCGACGGTGTACCGCATGACGACCCTCGCGGCGGGGTAGTGGTCAGCCCACTTGACGTGTCCGGCGATATAGTCGTTGAACGAGTCGCCGCCCGTGAAACGTGCCGGTCGGTCGTAGCGCAGAGTTACGATTATTACGCCGTTGTTCGCCCGTTCGCCGTATTTGGCGACGGTCTCCTCGTCGGCTTCGAGCGGCGTTATGCTCTCGATGTCGGCGGTCGGGATATGGGCGACGCTCTCCATCTCCACGCCGTTCACTATGTAGAGCGGCGCAGGCTTCTGCGCTGCGGCTGTCGCGAGCCACAGCGAAGCGAAAAGTATGGAGAGCGGGCGGAGCATATCGCTTGTCTTTTTTAAGGTCTTTAAAGTCCTTAAAGTCCTTAAAGTCTTTAAGGTCGTTATTTTTATCCCAGTTCCGATTCTTTCAGTCGTTCGGCGTTCTCGGCTACTATCAGGTGGTCGATGCAGTCCTGAATGTCGCCGTCCATGAATGCCGCGAGGTTGTAAATCGTGTAGATCAAGCTGTTCTCCGTAAAAAAAAAAAAAAAATAGTTGTAGGTACGGATTTTCGCCGAACGGTCGCCCGTCGAAACCAGCGTCTTTCGCTTCGACGCGATTTCGTCGAGATACTTCTGGTATTCGAGGTTGAAGATTCGCGTGCGCAACTCCTCGAACGCCTTGTCGGTATTCTTCAACTGCGATTTCTGGTCCTGACACTGCACGACGATACCCGTCGGAATGTGTGTCAGACGGATTGCCGAGTAGGTCGTATTGACCGACTGACCGCCCGGTCCCGAAGCACAGAATATATCCTTGCGGATGTCGTTCCACGAAACCTCGACGTCGAACTCGTCCGCTTCGGGAAGCACCGCCACCGACGCCGCCGACGTATGGACGCGACCCTGCGTTTCGGTCTGCGGCACTCGCTGCACGCGGTGGACGCCCGATTCGTATTTGAGCGTTCCGTAGACGTTGTTGCCCGTGACTTTGAGGATTACCTCCTTGTAGCCGCCCGCAGCACCCTCCGAGAACGAGGTGATTTCGTATCGCCACCCCTTCGACTCGATGTATTTGGTGTACATGCGCATCAGGTCGCCCGCGAAAATCGCCGCTTCGTCGCCGCCCGTGCCGCCGCGGATTTCGAGTACCGCGTTCTTCGCGTCCTGCGGGTCTTTCGGGATGAGCAGCAGTTTTATCTCCTCCTCCATCTTCTCGATTGCCGGTTCGAGTTCGGCTACCTCGGCGCGCGCCATTTCGCGGAAATCCTCGTCCTTTTCGTTGGCGAGAATGTCCTTGGCGTCGGCGAGGTCGGCTATCGCCTTGCGGTAACGCTCCGAAGTCTCGATAATCGGTTCGAGTTCCTTGTATTCCTTGTTGTACTGTACGAACGACTTGACGTCCGAAATCACCTCGGGATCGGTCAGTTTCTGTCCCAACTCCTCGTACTTGATTTTCAGTCCGTCAAGACGCATTAAAATCGAATTGTCTGCCATATCTTGCGTTTAAGTTTTATTCCTATTCCAGCGTCGAAAGCCAGTCGAGCAATGCGCGACGGTAATCCTCGGCGTATTTGAACGTATCCTTGCCTGCCCAGCCGTGTCCGCCCGACGGGTAGATGTGCATCGACGCCTTCACTCCGTGGCGTTTCAGAGCCTCGTAGTAGCGAATCGAACTTATCGGCGGTACTACCTGGTCGTCGTCGCTCAAAAGCAAAATGGTCGGCGGCGTGGTCTCGCTGACGCGGTTTTCGAGCGAGTAGTACTCCTGCTCTGCCGGCGTGCGCTTGTCGCCCAGCAGATAGCGGAACGTGTTCTGGTGGGTGTGCCACGTAGTTCCCGTTATTACTGGATAGAACAGTATCGAGAACGCGGGCTTTTCGGCGTCGGACGTGAACGTCGAGGTGTAAGCCGCGAGGTGTCCTCCCGCCGAACCTCCGCAGATGCCGACCTTCGCGGGGTCGATGCCGAGTTTCTTCGCGTTGTCGCGCATGTATTTCAATGCCGCTTGTGCGTCTTCGAGCGGAACCTCCTTGTGTCCGAGGTTCGGAAGACGGTACTTGACGACTACCGCCGTGATGCCGTTCGCCTTGAACCATTCGCCCATGGCGAAGCCTTCGTGGGCGATGCAGACCTTGCTGTATCCGCCGCCCGGCAGTACGACCACTCCCTGCCCCGTCGCCTTCGACGGGTCTGCCTTGTAAACGTAGAACACCGTTTCGGAAGTATGCGTGAAGTGCTTCGACTTGTTGAGTTCCTCATCCTTCGTCTCCTCGTTGGAGTGCGGAGCGGTCTTGTTGTCCCACCATTTGATGACTTTGTCGGCGTTGTTCTCGACCGAAATAGTCTTTTGTGCCGATGCACCGGATGCGCAAAGAGCGGCAATAGCCAGTGCAGTGATGAATCTTTTCATGTTATTAGCAGTTTTTTAGTTCGTTTCGTTCATTCCGGCGAGCCAGTCGAGAATCGCCGCCTTGTAGTCGGCATCGTACTCGAAACTGTTCTTGCCTGCCCATCCGTGTCCGCCCGACGGATAAATGTGCATCGTCGCCTTGACGCCATGACGTTTCAACGCCTTGTAGTAAACCGTCGAGTTGAGCACCGGCGCGATGTAGTCGTCGTCGCTCAGGAGCAGCATCGTCGGCGGAATCGTTCCGTCTACCATGTTCTCTGCCGAGTAGCGTTCCACCTCCGCCGGAGTGCGGTCGATGCCCAGAAACTGGCGTATCGTGTTGAACTGTCCGAGGTTCGACCATGTAGTGCCGCAGATTACTGGGTAGAACAGAATCGAGAATGCCGGTTTCTCGTCGGCGGGCAGCAGATAGTTGGCTGCGGCGGCGAGATGTCCTCCCGCCGAACCTCCGCAGATGCCGACTTTCGACGGGTCGATGCCCAGCCGAGCGGCGTTGTCGCGCATGTATTTCAACGCCGCCTGCGTGTCTTCGAGCGGAACTTCCTTGTGCCCGAGGTTAGGCAGACGGTATTTCAGCACTATCGTCGTGATGCCGTTTTCGCGGAACCACTCCGCCAGCGACAGCCCCTTCGAGATGCACACCTTGTGGTATCCGCCGCCGGGGACGATGACAATGCCCTGCCCCGTTGCTTTCGACGGGTCTGCCTTGTAGACGTAGAATACCGTTTCGGAGGTGCATTCCAGGTGCTTCGATGCGTCGAACCGCTCGTCGCGCGTCTCCTCGTTGGAGTGCGGTGCGGTCGCGTTGTCCCACCATTTGACGACTTCGTCGGCGGTGTTTTCGACCTCGACGGTCTTCTGTGCCGATGCCGCGAGCGTCGCTGCGGCGAGCAGGAGCGTAAGGAATATGCGTTTCATTGCCGTTACTTTACGATGTTTATGATTTTGCCGTGTACGACGATTATCTTCTTCGGCGTCGCGCCTTCGAGCCACTTCTGCGCCTCCTCTTTCGTTACGATGTCTGCCTGCAACTGCCCGGCAGTCATCGAGAGCGGGTACTCCTGCTTGAAACGCAGTTTGCCGTTCACCATGACGGGGTATTCGAACGAATCCTCGACCAGATATTTCTCGTCGAACTCCGGATAGCGTGCGTCGCAGACGCTTGTCGCGTGTCCCATCATCGACCACAACTGCTCGGCGATGTGCGGAGCGAACGGTGCGAGCAGGACGGTGAGCGGTTCGAGTATCTCGCGCTTGCGGCACTCGCCCAACTCGTTGAGACATATCATGAATGCCGCCACCGAGGTGTTGAACGAGAAGTTCTCGATATCCTCGCGCACCTTGCGGATGGTCTTGTGCAGCGTCTTCAACTCCTTCGGCGTCGCCTTTTCGTCGGTCAATGCCCACTCGCCGCTGCGGTCGTGGAACATGCGCCAGAATTTTTTGAGGAACTTGTGTACGCCGTCGATGCCGTTGGTGTCCCAAGGCTTCGACTGTTCGAGCGGTCCGAGGAACATCTCGTACATGCGCAGCGTGTCGGCTCCGTACTGCTCGACGATGAAGTCGGGGTTCACGACGTTGTACATCGACTTCGACATCTTCTCGACCGCCCAGCCGCAGACGTACTGCCCGTTTTCGAGGATGAACTCGGCGTCGGCGAACTCGGGACGCCACTTGCGGAATGCTTCGAGGTCGAGAATGTCGTTTTTGACGATGTTCACGTCTACGTGAATCTCCTGCGTCTGATACCGGTCGCGCAAGCCGAGCGAAACGAACTTGTTCGTGCCGACGACGCGGTAGACGAAGTTGGAGCGACCCTGAATCATGCCCTGATTGACGAGTTTGCGGAACGGCTCGCTCTCGCAGACATAGCCCAAATCGTAGAGGAACATGTTCCAGAAGCGCGAGTACATCAGGTGTCCCGTCGCATGCTCGATGCCGCCGACGTAGAGGTCTACGTTGCGCCAGTATTCGTCAGCCTCCTTGGAAACGAGTGCCTTGTCGTTGTGCGGGTCCATGTAGCGGAGGTAGTATGCCGACGAGCCTGCGAAACCAGGCATGGTCGAGAGTTCGTACTCCCAGCCCTCGACGCGCGCCAACGGCGGTTCGCCCTGCTCGGTCGGTCCGAAATCCTTGATTGGCGGCAGACAGAGCGGCAGTTCGCTCTCGTCGAGCGGACGCGCGATTTCGCCGTCGTAGCGAATCGGGAACGGCTCGCCCCAGTAACGCTGGCGCGAGAAAATCGCGTCGCGCAGACGGTAGTTCACCAGACGTTTGCCTATGCCGCGCTTCTCGACCTCGGCGAACATGAGTTTTATCGCATCCTTGACATCCTTGCCGTCGAGGAAGTCGGAGTTTATCATCTCGCCCGCCTTGGCGTCGTAGGACGACTCCGAAAGGTCGCCGCCCGCAACTACGGGAACGATGTCGAGTCCGAACCGGCGCGCGAAGGCGTAGTCGCGCGAGTCGTGTGCCGGAACAGCCATAATCGCCCCCGTGCCGTAGCCTGCCAGCACGTAGTCCGAAGCGTAAATCGGAATGCGCTTGCCGGAGAACGGATTTATGGCGTAGGAGCCGGTGAACACGCCGCTGACGCGCTTCGTCTCGGCGATTCGCTCGCGCTCCGAACGCTTCTTGGTCTGCTCGATGTAGGCTTCGACGTCGGCTTTCTGCTCCGCGGTTGTGAGGTCGCCTATCCACTCGTGTTCGGGCGCGATGACCATGAACGTTACGCCGAAAACGGTGTCGGGGCGTGTAGTGAAGATTTCGAGTTTGCGGGTCGAGCCGTCGGGCATCTCGACGTCGAAGAACATCTGTGCGCCCTCCGAACGACCAATCCAGTTGCGCTGAATCTCTTTGAGCGACTCGCTCCAATCGAGCGTGTCCAGACCGTCGAGCATGCGCTGGGCATAAGCCGTAACGCGCAGCAGCCACTGCTTCATGCGCTTCTGCTCGACCGGATAGCCGCCGCGGACGGACAGACCGTCCTTGACTTCGTCGTTGGCGAGTACCGTTCCGAGTTGCGGACACCAGTTCACCATCGTGTCGGCGCGGAACGCCAGACGGTAGTTTTGCAGTATGCGTTCGTGTTCCGCTTCGTCCATCGCATTCCACTCGTCGGCGGTGAAGTGCTGCTCGGCTGTGCAGGCGGCATTCAGTCCCTCGCTGCCGTATTTCGCGAACGCGTCGACGAGTTCCGAAATCGGACGCGCCTTCTGCGTGTCGTTGCAGTAGTAGTGGTCGTACATTTTCAGGAACGCCCATTGCGTCCACTTGTAGTACTCGGGGTCGCAGGTGCGCACCTCACGGTCCCAGTCGAACGAGAAACCGATTTTGTCCAACTGCTCGCGATAGCGGGCGATGTTCTGCTCGGTCGTAATCGCCGGATGCTGTCCGGTCTGTATCGCGTACTGCTCCGCCGGCAGTCCGAACGCGTCGTACCCCATCGGGTGCAGCACGTTGAAGCCGCAAAGACGCTTGTAGCGCGAGTAGATGTCCGACGCTATGTAGCCGAGCGGGTGTCCGACGTGCAGACCCGCTCCCGACGGATACGGGAACATGTCGAGGACGTAGTATTTCGGTCGCGACGGGTCGATTTCGACCTTGTAGGTGCCGCGCTCTTTCCACTTTTTCTGCCATTCGGCTTCGATTTTTCTGAAATCGTATTCCATGTTTTATATCTTTAATTATCCTATTTTTTAGTTCTTTATCTCGTTTCGCTGCCGACCGTCGGGGAGTTCTTTTCTCCGTGTTACCCACCCCCTGAATCCCCCGCCTGTGCGGGGGACTTTTGGGGCTGTATGTCGTTAATCGCTGCTGTTGCAGTTTCTTGCCGGTCCGCGCTGCCGACTGTTGTGGGTTAAGGTCCTTAGGGTCTTTAAAGTCCTTAGAGCCCTTAATCCCGCGTTCGCGGGATTTCCCTCCTTTGCGCCTCGGCAGTCCGAACAAGTTCGACTGCTCTCGGCTTGGCGTCGGTTAAAGTCCTTAGGGTCCTTAAAGCCCTTAAAGACTTTTTGGGAGAGGGCATGCTCCGACAATCTGCAAATTTACGCTTTCTTTCACTAAAATAGGTATGATGCCGCTGAAAATTATAAATAATTTTTCCCGATACCAATTTTTATGGCGATTTGTTATATCGTTGTGCGATAATTTTGCAGGGCTGTTTCAATATCGACTAACGATGCGGAAAAGAGGTCGCGGAACAGAAAAAATTCGTACAGATTTAAGGTCGTTAAGGACTTTAAGGACCTTAAAGACTTTATCCGGTTCGCGGCGAAAATCGCGCTTTGCAATACGATGATAATCTGTCTGTTGCAAATTAAACGATAAGCAAAAATTATTTTGTTTCGGAAATAATAAGAAAAAAGAATCGAAAACGGGGTGAAAATGGGCTGATTATGCGGAAAATCAGGCAAAAAAGCGGTAAAAAATCCGCATATATATATTGTGAACCGAAAAAAATTAGTATCTTTGCAAGCCTTTTGGGCAGTAGAAATAGAAATTGAGGATTACAATCCTCGGAGTATTAACAAATTAAAGGTTTAACGTTAAAATGCCAACTATTCAACAGTTAGTTAGAAACGGCAGAGCGCAGATGGAAGACAAGAGTAAGTCGCCTGCGCTTGCAGCGTGCCCTCAGCGTCGCGGCGTTTGTACCCGTGTGTACACGACGACCCCGAAGAAGCCTAACTCGGCTATGCGTAAGGTAGCACGTGTAAGATTGACCAATGGCAAGGAGGTCAACGCCTATATCCCGGGAGAAGGTCATAACTTGCAGGAACACTCAATCGTACTGGTTCGCGGAGGTCGTGTGAAGGACCTTCCGGGTGTACGTTACCACCTCGTGCGCGGTGCGCTCGACTCGGCAGGCGTAGACGGTCGCCGTCAGCGTCGTTCGAAGTACGGTGCAAAACGTCCGAAAGCAGGAAAGACTGCCGGTAAGAAATAATCGACAACGAAAATTCAGAACATTTAATTTAGGAAATTACAATGAGAAAAGCTAAGCCAAAGAAGCACACTCTACTTCCTGATCCGAAGTTCAACGACGTGGCAGTAACCCGTTTCGTGAACAACCTGATGTTGGATGGCAAGAAGAGTATTGCCTATGCCATTTTCTACGATTCGCTGGAATTGGTGGGCAAGAAGATGAAGGATGCTGATAAATCTCCAATCGAGGTTTGGAAACAAGCCTTAGAGAATATCACTCCGCAGGTCGAAGTAAAATCGAAGCGTATCGGTGGAGCGACGTTCCAGGTTCCGATGGAGGTTCGTCCGGAGCGCAAGATTTCTATTTCGATGAAAAACCTTGTACTCTTCGCACGCAAGCGTTCCGGCAAGTCAATGGCTGAGAAACTCGCAGGCGAGATAGTGGATGCCTACAACCAGCAGGGTGCAGCGTTCAAACGTAAGGAGGAGATGCACCGTATGGCAGAGGCGAACAAGGCATTCGCACATTTCAGATTTTAATTTAGGAAGAGGAGAAATTCAAGATGGCAACAAGAGATTTACACTTTACGCGTAATATCGGTATCATGGCTCACATCGACGCGGGTAAAACGACCACGTCGGAGCGTATTCTCTTCTACACCGGTAAGACTCACAAAATCGGTGAGGTGCATGAAGGCGGCGCGACCATGGACTGGATGGTTCAGGAGCAGGAGCGCGGTATCACCATTACTTCCGCTGCCACGACCGCATTCTGGCACTACAAGGACCAGACTTACCAAATCAACCTTATCGACACCCCGGGACACGTGGACTTTACCGTCGAGGTGGAGCGTTCGCTCCGCGTGCTGGACGGTGCTGTCGCTACGTTCTGCGCCGTGGGCGGTGTCGAGCCTCAGTCGGAAACCGTATGGCGTCAGGCGGACAAGTACAACGTTCCGCGTATCGGCTACGTGAACAAGATGGACCGTACCGGTGCCGACTTCCTCGCCGTCTGCTCGCAGATTAAGGAGCATTTCGGTGCTACCGCCCTTCCGGTGGTTCTGCCGATTGGCTCGGAGGACAAGTTCGAAGGATTGATAGACCTTATATATAATAATGCTATCTACTACTTCGACGACAAGACCGTTCGCGACAACTTCGAGTTGCGCGAAATTCCGGAGAACATGAAAGCCGAGGCTGAGGAGTGGCGCAACAAACTCATCGAGGAGGTTGCCTCTACCGACGACGCTCTCATGGAGAAGTTCTTCGAGGACCCTAACTCGATTACTCCGGACGAACTCATCGCTGCAATCCGCACCGCGACAATCAACATGTCGCTCGTGCCGATGCTCTGCGGTTCGTCGTTCCACAACAAGGGCGTTCAGAAGTTGCTCGATTCCATTATGGCATTCCTGCCGTCGCCGCTGGATGTTCCTGCCGTCGAGGGTATCAACCCTAAAACGGACGAGCCGGAAGTCCGCAAGGCATCCGAGGACGAGCCGTTCTGCGGTCTTGCGTTCAAGATTGCCACCGACCCGTTCGTAGGTCGTCTGGCATTCGTGCGCGTTTACTCGGGTAAACTCGACGCGGGCTCTTACGTGCTGAATGCACGCAGCGGAAAGCGCGAGCGTATCAGCCGTATCTACCAGATGCACGCCAACAAGCAGAATCCTATGGAGACCGTAGGTGCGGGCGACATCTGCGCCGCTGTCGGTTTCAAGGAGATTCACACCGGAGATACCCTCTGCGCCGAGAACGCACCTATCGTTCTCGAACAGATGACCTTCCCTGAACCGGTTATCGGTCTGGCGGTCGAGCCTAAAACGCAGAAGGACCTCGACAAACTCGGTATCGCTCTCTCCAAACTGGCTGAGGAAGACCCGACCTTCACGGTTCGCACCGATGAGGAGAGCGGTCAGACCATCATCAGCGGTATGGGCGAGTTGCACCTCGACATCATCGTAGACCGTCTGCGTCGCGAATTCGGTGTCGAAATCAACCAGGGCGCACCGCAGGTCAACTATAAGGAGGCACTCACCAAGACCGTTCAGCATCGCGAGGTATTCAAGAAGCAGACCGGCGGTCGCGGTAAGTTCGCCGACATCATCTTCGAAATCGGTCCTGCCGACGACGACAAACCGGGTCTTACGTTCGTGGACGAGGTTAAGGGCGGTAACATCCCTAAGGAGTTCATCCCAGCCGTTCAGAAGGGCTTCGAGTCCGCAATGTCGAACGGTGCATTGGCAGGTTACAAAATCGATTCGATGAAGATTACTCTGAAAGACGGTTCGTTCCACCCAGTGGACTCCGACCAACTTTCGTTCGAAATCGCTGCCCGCAACGGTTTCCGCGTTGCTGCGCCTAAGGCAGGTTCGGTGATTATGGAGCCTATCATGTCCGTGGAGGTCGTAACTCCTGAGGAGAACATGGGCGACATCATCGGCGACCTCAACAAACGCCGCGGTCAGGTTCAGGGTATGGAATCGAAGGGTACTGCGCGTGTTGTCAAAGCCAAAGTTCCGCTCTCGGAGATGTTCGGCTATGTAACCGTGCTGCGTACCATCTCTTCGGGTCGTGCAACTTCGTCGATGGAGTTCTCGCACTTCGAGGAGGTTCCGGCAAACCTTGCCAAGGAAATTATCGAGAAATCGGGTAAACGTAAGGATTTAGAGTAAAAGTAAAGAATATGAACCAGAAAATTAGAATCAAATTGAAGTCTTTCGACCATAATTTGGTAGATAAGTCCGCCGAAAAAATCGTCAAGACCGTAAGAAGCACCGATGCAATGGTCAGCGGTCCGGTGCCGCTCCCGACGCACAAGCAGATTTACACGGTGAACCGTTCGACCTTCGTGAACAAGAAGGCGCGCGAGCAGTTCCAACTCTGCACTTTCAAGCGTATCATCGACATCTACTCTTCGACGCCGAAGACGATTGACGCACTGATGAAACTCGAACTGCCTTCGGGCGTCGAGGTCGAAATCAAGTGCTGATACGCCGAAAGACCGGAAAACGCGGACGGAGTGCCGCATAAGTGAGCGACACTCCTCCGTCCAACGATGTATATATAGATTATATATAGGTATAAAAAACAAAAATTCACTTATTATTAACAAACGTAATTAGACAAAATGTCAGGACTAATTGGAAAGAAAATCGGAATGACTTCCGTTTACAGTGCCGAGGGTAAGAACATACCATGCACTGTCATTGAGGCTGGTCCGTGTGTGGTTACGCAAATCAAGACCGTGGAGAAGGACTCCTACGAAGCGGTTCAGATTGCCTATGACGACAAGAGTGAAAAGCACACCAGCAACAGTTTGTTAGGTCACTTCAAGAAAGCAGGCACGACCCCTAAACGCAAAATGGCTGAATTCAAGGGTATGCCGGAAGTGAACCTGGGCGACACCCTTACCGTAGACCTCTTCAACGAAGAAGACTGGGTC
The DNA here is from genome assembly GCA_905213895.1 of uncultured Alistipes sp. GTDB lineage: Bacteria > Bacteroidota > Bacteroidia > Bacteroidales > Rikenellaceae > Alistipes. The sequence goes on along the minus strand of CAJMKE010000009.1, from coordinate 73,860 downwards.
GACGTAACGGGCATCTCCAAGGGTAAGGGCTTTCAGGGTGTTGTGAAGCGTCACGGCTTCGGCGGTGTCGGCGGTCAGACCCACGGTCAGCACAACCGTCAGCGCAAACCGGGTTCCCTCGGTGCATCATCCTATCCGTCGCGCGTCTTCAAGGGTAAGCGTTTGCCCGGTCAGATGGGTGGCGAGCAGGTTAAGGTTCTTAACCTGAAAGTATTAAAGGTAATTCCGGAGAACAACCTCATCCTCGTGAAGGGTTCGATTCCGGGTGCAAAAGGTTCTTATTTAACGATTGAGAAGTAGTATGGAATTAGCAGTATTGAACGCACAGGGACAAGAAACTGGTCGTAAGGTAGTCCTTTCGGATGCAGTTTTCGGCGTGGAGGCTAATGACCACGCTATCTACCTCGACGTGAAGCAGTATTTGGCTGACCAGCGTCAGGGTACTCACAAGTCGAAGCAGCGCAACGAAGTTGCAGGTTCGACTCGCAAGTTGAAAAGACAAAAGGGTACGGGCGGCGCACGTTGCGGCAGCATCAAGAGCCCTCTGTTCCCGGGCGGCGGTCGCATCTTCGGTCCGGTACCGCGCGATTACAGTTTCAAACTCAACAAGAAGTTGAAGAGACTGGCTCGTCGCAGCGCACTGACCTACAAGGCTCGCGCCAACGCAATCACCGTTGTCGAAGGCATCAACCTCGACGCTCATAAAACCAAGAGCGTAGTGGCTTTGGCAAATGCTCTCAAAGTAGCGGACAAGAAGGTTCTGCTCGTTCTGCCGGAATCGAACGTAAACCTTCAACTCTCCTGCCGCAACATTCCGTCGGTAAAGGCGATTCTCGTTTCGAATCTCAACACCTACGAGATTATGAACGCATCGGCTTTGGTGATGGTAGAGGGCGCAGAAAATATGTTGAATGTAATGTTAGCTTAAAAACGAAGGAAAGATGGAAATTATCATTAAGCCTATTTTGACCGAAAAGATGACGATTCAGGGCGAAAAGTTGAATCGCTACGGTTTTATCGTTGACGTACGGGCTAACAAGTTGCAGATTCGCAATGCCGTAGAACAGATGTACAATGTCGTCGTAACCGACGTCAATACCATCAACTACATGGGCAAACAGAAGAGCCGCTACACCAAGGCAGGTTTGCTCGAAGGTCGCGCTAATAACTTCAAGAAGGCTATCGTCACCTTGAAGGATGGAGATAAGATAGATTTTTACAGTAATATCTAACGGAGATGGCAGTAAGAAAGTTTAAGCCGGTAACTCCCGGCACAAGACATAAGATTATCGGTACGTTCGACGAAGTAACGACGAACAAACCGGAGAAGTCGTTGCTGAGTGTTAAGAAGAGCACGGGCGGACGTAACAATTCGGGCAAGATGACCGTACGCTATATCGGCGGCGGACACAAGCAGATGTACCGTCTGGTGGACTTCAAGCGCGCCAAGGATGGCATCGCCGCTACTGTAAAGACTATCGAATACGACCCTAACCGTACGGCTCGCATCGCACTCATCGTGTACGCCGACGGCGAAAAGAGTTACATCATCGCTCCTAACGGACTGAAAGTAGGTCAGACCGTAGTCAGCGGTGTGGGTGTCGCTCCGGAAGTGGGCAATTCGCTTCCGCTCGCCGAGATTCCGCTCGGAACTCTTATTCACAACATCGAACTCTACCCCGGACAGGGCGCGGCTATGGCTCGTTCTGCCGGTTCGTATGCTCAACTTTTGGCACGTGAGGGCAAGTTCGCCGTCATCAAGTTGCCATCCGGTGAGACTCGTATGATACTCGTAACCTGCCGCGCGACCGTAGGCGTTGTGTCGAACATCGACCACAACCTCGAAAGTTCGGGTAAGGCCGGTCGCAAACGCTGGCTCGGTCGTCGTCCGCGCAACCGTGGTGTCGTAATGAACCCGGTAGATCACCCGATGGGTGGTGGTGAAGGACGTGCGTCCGGAGGTCATCCGCGTTCGCGTAAGGGCTTGTTGGCTAAGGGCTATAAGACTCGTAACCCTAAGAAGACGTCAGCCAAGTTTATTATTTCAAGAAAGAAAAAATAATTAAAAAGAGTACATAATGAGCCGTTCATTAAAAAAAGGACCATTCATTGACCCGAAACTCGAAGCGAAAGTCGTTGCGCAGGCTGAGGGCAACAAGAAGTCTGTAATCAAGACATGGTCGCGAGCAAGTATGATTTCTCCTGACTTCGTAGGTCAGACGATCGCTGTCCACAACGGAAATAAGTTTATTCCGGTTTACGTAACAGAGAATATGGTGGGACACAAACTCGGCGAGTTCGCCCCTACCCGTAATTTCCGTGGTCATGGAGGTAACAAGAAAAAATAGGTAGACAATGGGTTCAAGAAAAGCAATAAGAGCCGAGAAATTAAAGGCTGAAAAGAAGCAGAAAGCCATCGCCATCATGCGCGATTGCCCGACCTCGCCCCGCAAGATGCGTCTGGTTGCAGACATCATCCGCGGCGTTGAGATCAACAAGGCTTTGGGTATCCTTCGCTACTCTAAGAAGGAGGCATCTATCAGAATGGAGAAACTCTTGAAGTCGGCTATCGCCAACTGGGAGGCCAAGAACGAGAACGAGCGTCTGGAAGACGTAACCCTTTGCGTAAAGGAGGTTATGGTCGACGGAGGACGAATGCTCAAACGCATTCAGGCTGCGCCGCAGGGTCGTGCGCACCGCATCCGCAAGCGTTCGAACCACGTTACGATTGTAGTTGACAAATTGGTAACCGAAGAAAACAAGTAGACAAATGGGACAGAAAGTTAATCCAATAGCAAATCGTCTGGGCATCATCAAAGGTTGGGATTCCAACTGGTTCGGTGGCAAGGATTTCTCAGAGAAATTGGTCGAAGACGCAAAGATTCGTAAATACCTGAACGTCCGTTTGGCTAAGGCGAGCATCTCGAAAATCATCATCGAGCGCACGCTGAAACTCGTTACGGTAACCATCTCGACCGCCCGTCCGGGCATCATCATCGGCAAAGGCGGTTCGGAAGTGGACAAATTGAAGGAGGAGTTGAAGAAACTCACCGGCAAGGAGGTACAAATCAACATTTTCGAGGTTAAACGTCCGGAGGTTGACGCGACCATCGTCGCTCAGACCATCGCGCGCCAACTCGAAGGTCGTGTTTCGTATCGCCGCGCAATCAAGACCGCCATCGCATCGACGATGCGTATGGGTGCCGAGGGTATCAAGGTTCAAATCTCCGGTCGTGTGGGCGGTGCCGAAATGGCTCGCTCCGAAACCATCAAGGAGGGTCGTATTCCGTTGCACACTTTCCGTGCCGACGTGGACTACTGCCTCGCAGAGGCTCTGACCAAGGTCGGAATCCTCGGAATCAAGACGTGGATTTGCCACGGAACCGTTTACGGCAAGCGCGACCTGTTCGAGTTCGCCGGTGCGGCTTCGCAGCAGCAGCGTCCTTCGCAGCACGGCGGTCCCCGCAAGGGCGGCGCACCGAAGAAAAGACGCAATAACAACAAGTAGTACCTTCTAAAAGCAAGAAACAGTTATGTTACAGCCAAAAAAGACCAAGTTCAGAAGAATGCAAAAGGGTCGTATGAAGGGTGTTGCTCAGAGGGGTAACCAACTTGCATACGGTTCGTTCGGCATAAAGGCACTCGAATGCTCGTGGATTACGGGTCGCCAAATCGAGGCCGCGCGTCAGGCAATTACGCGTTACATGAAGCGTGAGGGACAGATATGGATTCGCATCTTCCCTGACAAACCTATTACGAAGAAACCTGCCGAGGTGCGTATGGGTAAAGGTAAAGGTAATCCGGAAGGATTCGTTGCGCCTGTTACTCCGGGACGTATCCTCTTCGAGGCAGAGGGAGTGCCGTTGGCAATCGCTCAGGAGGCTCTTCGTCTGGGTGCGCAGAAACTGCCTATCACAACCAAGTTCATTGTACGTCGCGACTACGACGAGGCGTCATCATTGTAAAAAAGGAGGATTAGAGATATGAAAACTGCCGAAATCAAAGACATGTCAGTTCAGGATTTGACGGAACGCATCGCTGCCGAGAAAGCAAAACTCGCAACGATGAAGGTTCAACACGCCGTATCCCCGGTCGAAAATCCTTCGATTATTAAGAAAACCCGCAGAGATATAGCTCGCATGCTGACGATTCTGCGCCAAAAGTAAGAAACATTATGGAAAGAAATCTTAGAAAAGAGCGTATCGGAGCCGTTGTCAGCAACAAGATGGAGAAGACCATCGTGGTGGCTGTCGCTCGTAAGGTGAAGCATCCTATCTATGGTAAGTTCGTGAACAAGACCACGAAGTTCGTGGCTGAGTGCCTGGACGAGACCGTCAAGGAGGGCGATACCGTACGCATTATGGAGACCCGCCCGCTGAGCAAGACGAAGCGTTGGAGATTAGTACAAATCATTGAAAGAGCGAAGTAGTTATGATACAACAAGAAAGCAGACTCGTAGTAGCCGATAACAGCGGTGCGAAGGAGGTCCTTTGCATCCGGGTGCTGGGCGGAACGAAACGCCGCTACGCATCTATCGGTGATAAAATCGTGGTGGCCGTCAAGAGCGCATCCCCTTCGGGCGACGTCAAGAAGGGTGCCGTGTCGAAAGCGGTCGTAGTGAGAACAACCAAGGAGATCCGGCGTGCCAACGGTTCGTACATTCGTTTCGACGACAATGCCGTAGTCCTTCTCAACAATCAGGGTGAAATGCGTGGAACCCGTATCTTCGGTCCTGTCGCACGTGAGTTGCGCGACCAGTACATGAAGATTATCTCCCTCGCGCCCGAAGTATTGTAATAATAAAAAAGAGTTACAGATATGTCAGTTAAATTACATATTAAGAAAGGGGATACGGTTTGCGTCATCGCGGGCGACAACAAAGGCAAGCAGGGCAAGGTCCTGAAAGTCGAGGTGTCGAAGTCGCGTGCAATCGTCGAGGGCGTGAATATCGTCAAGAAGGCGACCAAACCGAATGCGAAGAATCCTCAGGGTGGTATCGTCGAGCAGGAGGCACCGATACACATCTCTAACTTGCAGTTGCTCGACCCGAAGAGCGGCAAACCAACCCGCATCGGACGCAAGGCTACGGCAGAAGGCAAATTAGTTCGTTACGCTAAAAAATCAGGGGAGGAGATTAAATAATGGCATACGTACCATCACTCAAAACGCAGTATAAGGAGCAGATTGTTCCTGCCCTTATGAAAGAGTTCGGATACAAAAGCATTATGCAGTGTCCTAAACTCGAGAAGATAGTTATCAATCAGGGTATGGGACAGGCTGTTGCCGACAAGAAACTCATCGACGTCGCACAGGCGGAACTCACCCAGATAACCGGACAGAAAGCCGTTCAGACCAAGTCGCGAAAGGATATTTCGAACTTCAAACTCCGTAAGGGCATGCCTATCGGCGTTCGTGTAACCCTTCGTCAGAACCGCATGTACGAGTTCTTGGAGCGTCTTATTGCAGTCGCTCTGCCTCGTATCCGCGACTTCAAGGGTATCAACGACAAGTTCGACGGTCAGGGCAACTACACCCTCGGTATCACCGAGCAGATTATTTTCCCTGAAATCGACATCGACAAGATTACCAAAATCTTCGGTATGGAGATTACTTTCGTAACATCGGCTCCGACCGACGAGGAGGCTTACGCACTGCTCCGCGAGTTCGGACTGCCTTTCAAGAACGCTAAAAAGAACCAATAGGCTATGGCAAAAGAATCAATGAAGGCTCGCGAGGTAAAGCGCGAGAAACTTGCTGCCCGTTACGCTCACAAGCGTGAGGAGATTGCTGCGGCTCTCAAAGCCGGCGAAATCGACCACGAGGAGGCTTGGATTGCCCTCTCGAAGTTGCCTCGCAACTCGAACCCGATTCGTCAGCACAACCGTTGCAAACTTACGGGTCGTCCTAAGGGATACATGCGTCAGTTCGGAATCAGCCGTATCCAGTTCCGTGAGATGGCTTCCGCAGGACTTATCCCTGGCGTCAAGAAGGCAAGTTGGTAGCAGATAGACCGACGAGGGGCATCTCCGCATTTGCGGATTTGCTCCCCGCTGTTCGGTCGGTTTCGGACATATTGTCGTTCGGAATATATTCGCGAAGTCGGTTTCAGTGCCGGTTTTGCGGTTGTTTTCGACCGGTTTTCGGTGCGTGCGGCGGTTGTCGCGCGGACGCGGAAGTCGTGGAGATACGACCGTGAAAAGGCGGAATCGGCGGCGTCGGATGAATCCGAAACGGTTTTATTATACGAAATCGATGCAAAAAGATGTGATTTTTGGCAAATTACAGTAGATTAATTGCCGAAAAATCACTATCTTTGCGCGCGTCGCAGGGTGAAGAGCGCGATTTTGCGCGGCGAAACTCCCTGCAACGGGTGCTGAAAAGCGAAAAAATGCTGTAAATCGCCGAGAGCGCGAAGCGCTGGCAAGAGGAAAAGACGGAAGAGGACGGACAGAACGGAAACGGCTCGGAAACGGGATGCAGGTTCGGCTCAACGACGTTAAGGTCATTAAGGACCTTAAAGACTTTAACCCGAAACCCCGAAGACCCGATGCCGGCGGCGGACGACCCTCGGACGATGAAAGCGAAAACAAATAACTAATTTTAATTTTTAACTTTTAATTCTTTTACAACCATGACAGATCCAATAGCGGATTTTCTGACGAGAATTAGAAACGCAGTGAAAGCCAACCATAAAGTGGTTGAAGCTCCTGGCTCAAAAATTAAAGAGGCCATCACTAAGATTCTCTACGAGCAGGGTTACATCCTTGCTTACAAGTTCGACAAGGATGAGAAGGGACACCCGACCATCAAGATTGCGCTCAAATGGGACGCAGCAACCAAGACCAACGCCATCAAGGATTTGAAGCGCGTTTCGCGTCCGGGTTTGCGCCAGTACTCGTCGGTAGCCGATATGCCGCGCGTACTCAACGGACTGGGCATCGCAATCGTATCGACCTCCAAAGGCATCATGACCGGCGCACAGGCGTGCAAGGAAAATGTCGGCGGCGAGGTATTGTGCTACATTTATTAATTTTCAAAACACTCAAACAAAATGTCAAGAATTGGTAAATTACCTGTAATCTTACCTGCCGGCGTCGAAGTAACCGTCGCTCCGGACAACACGGTAAGCGTGAAAGGGCCACTTGGGACACTGAGCCAGAAGGTTGACTCGGATATTACTGTTGAGGTCGGTACTACTACTTGCAAGGAGAGCGGTAAGGAGTTGCCAGCAGTTATCGTCACGCGCCCTACTAATCAGCCGCGTCATCGTTCGCTGCACGGTCTCTACCGTGCGCTTATCAACAACATGGTGATAGGCGTGTCGAAAGGCTACGAAATCAAACAGGAACTGGTCGGCGTAGGTTTCAAGGCCGAAGTGAAGGGCGACATCCTCGAAATGAGCCTCGGCTACTCGCACGACACATATCTCAAACTCCCTAAGGAGATTACCGCAACCGCAGTAACCGAGAAGAAGGGAAATCCTATCGTTACGCTCAAAAGTGCGGACAAGCAACTCGTGGGACAGGTTGCCGCAAAGATTCGTTCGCTGCGCAAGCCTGAACCGTACAAGGGCAAGGGTATCAAGTTCGTAGGCGAGCAGATTCGTCGTAAGGCAGGTAAGTCTGCAAATGCTAAATAGTAAAGGAGGAATAAGTTATGTCATTGAATAAGATTGAAAGAAGAGAGAGAATCAAGATGCGTATCCGCAAGATTGTCAGCGGAACATCTGAGCGTCCTCGTATGACCGTATTCCGTAGCAACAAGCAAATCTACGTGCAGTTTATCGACGATCTCGCCGGAGTAACCTTGGCAACAGCCTCGTCGTTGGACATTGCTGCGGAGACCGCGGGAAAGAATAAGAGTGAGGTTGCCGCAATGGTAGGTCAGTTGGCTGCCAAGCGCGCAATCGAGAAGGGCATCGCAACGGTATCGTTCGACCGTAACGGTTACCTCTATCACGGCAGAGTAAAAATGTTGGCTGACGCTGCTCGCGAGGGCGGCCTTAAATTCTAATGCGATATGGCAAATACGAATGTAAAGAAAGTACGTACAAGCGACCTCGAGTTGAAAGACAGACTCGTGAGCATCAACCGCGTTACCAAAGTAACGAAGGGCGGTCGCACATTCAGTTTCTCTGCAATTGTCGTTGTTGGTAACGAAAACGGTGTCGTAGGCTACGGTCTGGGTAAGGCATCGGAGGTTACTTCGGCCATCGCAAAGGGAGTTGAGGATGCAAAGAAGAATCTGGTCAAGGTTCCGGTCATCAACGGAACCATTCCGCACAAACAGGAGATGCGCTTCGGCGGCTCGCTGGTAATGATTCGTCCGGCTGCTCCCGGTACGGGTATCATCGCCGGAGGTGCGATGCGTGCCGTATTGGAGTCGGTAGGCGTGAAGAACGTGCTGGCGAAGAGCAAGGGTTCGTCGAACCCTCACAACCTCGTCAAGGCTACCGTCGGTGCGCTTTGCGAGTTGCGCGATGCTTACAGCGTTGCCAAGGTTCGCGGAATTTCCATGAATCAGGTGTTTAACGGTTAATTTGTGAAGAACTACTATGGCAACATTGAAAATAACGCAAGTGAAGAGCCGCATCGGTGCGACTGCACAGCAGTGCAAGAATCTCGATGCTCTGGGACTGCATAAAATCAACCAGACTGTAACCCACAGCGACTCGGCTATAATCAAAGGTATGTTGGAGCGTGTTAATCACCTCGTGGAGGTCGAGACCGTAGCCGACAAAGCCCCTAAAAAGAAGAGTGCTCCGAAGGCTGCCAAGGCGGAGGAGGCTGCTCCTGCAAATACAGAAACAACGACTAACAAGGAGGAATAGCAGATGGAACTCAATAATCTTAAACCCGCAAAGGGTTCGACACATCACGACAAGCGTATCGGTCGCGGTGCAGGTTCGGGACACGGAGGATACTCCACCCGCGGTAACAAGGGTGCGCAGTCGCGCTCGGGCTACACGCGCAAGTTGGGCTTCGAGGGCGGTCAGATGCCTTTGCAGCGTCGTCTTCCTAAATTCGGTTTCACTAACCTGAAAAGAGTAGAGTTTAAGCCTATCAATCTCTCGACGCTCGAAGAACTCGCTTCGAAGAACGGCGTTGCGGAGATTAACATCGACACCCTGATTGCTGCCGGATTCGTTTCGGGCAACGACAAGGTGAAGATTCTCGGTAACGGCACGCTCACCAAGGCTCTTACGGTTACGGCTCACGCTTTCTCGAAGAGCGCGGAGGCTGCAATCGCTGCTGCCGGCGGAAGTGTAGTTAAATTGTAAAACAGGCTAAAACCTAAATTTATGAAAAGTTATCTTTATGTTGGGATTCTGGTACTGGTGATTATCGCCTTGCTGGCTACCAACAAGAAACTTGTGGAAACACTCAAAAATATATTCAAAATCGAAGACCTGCGCCGTCGTATCGGCTACACCGCTCTTCTGATTCTGATATATCGTTTGGGATGTTATGTGGTAATTCCGGGTATCAACCCCAACCTTCTCGGCGAGGGGTCGGCTTTGGCGAACCAGATGGACAGCAACAGCCTCTTGGGCTTGCTCAACGTATTCTCTGGCGGTGCATTTGCCAACGCAGCGATTTTCGCACTCGGAGTTATGCCGTACATTACCGCTTCCATCATCATCCAGTTGCTCGGCATGATGGTTCCTGCCGTGCAGAAGTTGATGAAGGAGGGTGAGAGCGGTCGCCGCAAGATGAACCAGTGGACGCGTCTGCTGACCATCGGAGTATTGCTGCTCCAAGGTCCGACCTACGTCGCCAACCTGTACCACCAGATGCCGCAGGCATTCGTGTACGGCAATTCGTTCGGATTTACCGCCTACGCGACCGTGATTCTGATTGCAGGTACGATGTTCATCATGTGGCTCGGCGAGAAGATTACCGACAAGGGTATCGGCAACGGCGTTTCGCTTATCATCATGATAGGTATCGTCGCACGTCTGCCTCACGCCCTGCTGGCAGAGTTCAGTGCAAGACTCAACACCTCGACGGGTTCGTTGATAATGGTAATCCTCGAACTGGTGCTTCTCTTCCTGGTATTTATGGCAACTATCGCAGTCGTGCAGGCAGTCCGCAAGGTGCCTGTGCAGTACGCAAAGCGTATTATCGGCAACAAGCAATACGGCGGTGTGCGTCAGTACATCCCGTTGAAGATGAACGCGGCTAACGTGATGCCGATTATCTTCGCCCAGGCGTTGATGTTCATCCCGATGCTTTTTGTCAATGTCGCACCTAAATTCGCCGGCGCGTTCGCCGACATGACGGGTGTGTGGTACAACCTTACGCTTGCGGTGCTGGTAATCGCCTTCACCTATTTCTATACGGCGATTATCATCAACCCTCAACAGATGGCTGACGATATGAAGCGCAACGGCGGCTTCATCCCGGGCGTAAAGCCGGGCAAGGCTACCGTTACGTATATCGACAACATTATGACGAGAATCACCCTTCCGGGTTCGATATTCCTCGCTATCGTGGCGATTCTTCCGGCACTGGCGATGAAGTTGCTCGGCGTTCAGCAGGCTTTCGCATATTTCTACGGAGGTACGTCGCTGCTGATTATGGTAGGTGTGATACTCGACACTCTGCAGCAGATAGAGAGCCACCTTTTGAATCGTCATTACGACGGTCTGATGAAGACCGGACGCATTCAGGGTCGCCACTAAACGTTTAGCAAGAGCCGAAGATGATATATCTGAAAACGGACGAAGAGATAGAGTTGCTCCGCGAGAACAACATCCTCGTGAGCGAGACGCTCGCCGAGGTGGGTCGCCACATCAAACCCGGTGTTACGACCAAGTATCTGGATAAAGTCGCAGAAGACTTCATCCGTTCTCACGGCGCAATTCCCTCTTGTCTCGGATACGAAGGCTATCCTGCCGCGACATGTATTTCGGTCAACGAGCAGGTGGTTCACGGTATTCCGTCGGACAAAATCGTAATAAAGGAGGGCGATATAGTATCGGTCGATTTATGTACGTTTATGAAGGGGTTCAATGGTGATTCGGCATATACGTTTGCCGTCGGAGAGGTTTCGGACGATGTCCGCAAACTTCTGGAAGTTACCAAAGAAGCTCTTTATAGAGGTACCGCACAGGCGAAGGCGGGAAATCGCGTAGGCGATGTCTCGGCTGCCGTGCAGGACTACGTCGAGAGTTTCGGTTACGGCGTGGTGCGCGAACTGGAAGGACACGGATTGGGTCGAAAAATGCACGAAGACCCGGGTGTTCCCAATTACGGCTCGCGCGGCAGGGGACCGCTCCTCAAAGAGGGCATGGTCATCTGTATAGAACCGATGATTACGATGGGCAGTCGGGCAGTGGTGTTCGAGCGCGACGGCTGGACGGTTCGCACGCGCGACCGCAAGCCGGCGGCGCACTTCGAATTCGCGGTTGCAATCCGCAAGAACGGTCCCGATGTGCTGACGGATTTCGGAATAATCGAAAATTCACTTCATTAACGAAAGCGAAAGACTCTATGGCAAAACAAACTGCTATCGAACGCGACGGTACAATCATCGAAGCGTTGTCCAATGCGATGTTCCGCGTCGAACTCGACAACGGTCATGTGATTACCGCGCATATCTCCGGAAAGATGCGTATGCACTATATCAAGATTCTGCCCGGGGATAAAGTAAAAGTGGAGATGACTCCTTACGATTTGAGTAAGGGTCGTATATCCTTCAGGTACAAATAACAAAAGATTGCTTGAAAATTATGAAAGTAAAAGCATCAATCAAGAAAAGAAGCGAGGATTGCAAAATTGTGAAACGCAAGGGCAAACTCTATGTGATTTGCAAGAAGAATCCTAAATTCAAAATGCGCCAAGGGTAAAATTGAAAACGATTAAAATTAAAGAAAAAGAGAATTTATGGCACGTATAGTCGGTGTAGATTTACCAAAAAATAAAAGAGGCGAGATCGGCTTGACCTACATTTACGGTATAGGTCGCAGCACGGCTCAGAAAATCCTCGATAAGTGCGGCATCAGTTACGATACCAAGGTCGAGGAGTGGAACGACGAGCAGGTCGGCGCAATCCGTTCTGCCATTGCCGAAATGGGCATCAAGGTGGAGGGTGAATGCCGTTCCGTCGTTCAGTTGAATATCAAACGTCTGATGGATATCGGTTGCTACCGCGGCATCCGTCACCGTCTGGGTCTTCCTGTTCGCGGTCAGAGCACCAAGAACAACGCCCGCACCCGCAAGGGAAAGAAGAAGACGGTCGCAAACAAGAAAAAGGCAACTAAGTAATATTGGAGAGTTATGGCAAAGAAAACAGGAACAGTTAAGAAGAAGGTTGTTAAGGTCGGCAATACCGGTATGGCATTCGTTCATTCGACTTTCAACAACGTTATCGTAACCATCACCAATGAGGTCGGCGAAGTAATCAGTTGGTCTTCGGCTGGTAAGATGGGTTTCCGCGGTTCTAAGAAGAACACTCCGTATGCAGCGCAGACCGCAGCAGCAGATTGCGCAAAGGTTGCTTACGATATGGGCTTGCGTAAGGTTAAGGTTTATGTGAAGGGTCCTGGTCAGGGTCGTGAGAGCGCAGTTCGCACAATCCACGGCGCAGGAATCGAGGTTACCGAGATTATCGACGTAACTCCGCTGCCGCATAACGGTTGCCGCGCTCCTAACCGTCGCCGCGTATAATTTCGCCGGACGTTCAGGCGCAGCAAACGACTTAATTTACAAATCAGATTAAACAGTTAATACAATGGGAAAATATATAGGACCTAAAACGAAAATCGCCAGAAGATTCGGCGAGGCTATTTATGGTGCGGACAAGGCTCTCGATAAGCGCAACGTTCCACCGGGACAGCACGGTCTTGCGCGCAAGCGTAAAAAGGTTTCCGAGTACGGTGTCCAGTTGTCCGAGAAGCAGAAGGCGAAGTACACCTACGGACTTTTGGAGAAGCAGTTCTCCCGCACCTACGAGCAGGCTGCACGTATGGGCGGTATCACGGGTGAAAACCTGCTGAAACTGCTTGAATGCCGTCTCGACAACGTAGTGTTCCGTCTCGGAATCGCTCCGACCCGTGCGGCTGCCCGTCAGTTGGTATCTCACCGCCACATCTGCGTGAACGGCAATGTAGTGAACATTCCGTCGTACTCGCTCAAAATCGGCGACGTGGTATCGGTTCGCGAGAAGTCGAAGTCTTTGGAGGTTATCACCGAGTCGCTCGTAGGCGCAAACCACAGCCGTTACGCATGGTTGGAGTGGGACGGCGCATCGATGAGCGGCAAGTTCCTCCAAAAACCGGAGCGCGAGGAGATTCCTGAGAATATCAAGGAGCAGTTAATCGTCGAGTTGTACTCCAAGTAGTAATCAATAACACAACAATAAATTTATGGCAATATTAGCGTTTCAAAGACCCGAAAAGGTCATTATGCTCGAATCCACCGCTTCGTTCGGAAAGTTCGAATTCCGTCCGTTGGAGCCTGGCTTCGGAATGACCATAGGTAATGCTTTGCGCCGTATTCTGCTCTCTTCGTTGGAGGGATATGCGATTACGACGGTGAAGGTTGCCGGAGTTGACCACGAGTTTGCCGCTATTCCGGGCGTGATGGAGGGGATGATCGACATCGTTCTGAAACTCAAACAAATCCGCTTTATCCGTACCGTAGAAAATCAGGATGCCGAGAAGGCTTCCATCAACGTTGCAGGTGTTACGGAACTTACGGCTGGGTATATCTCGAACTTCCTTACGTCGTTCAAGGTGCTCAATCCGGACTTGGTAATCTGTCATCTCGCACCGGGTACGAAAATGCAGATGACCATTACTATCGGTAAGGGTCGCGGCTATGTGCCTGCCGAGGAGAACACTCCGGAGAATTGCGAATTCGGTACTCTTCCTATCGACTCGATTCATACCCCTATCAAGAACGTCAAGTACTCGATAGAGAACTACCGTGTCGAGCAGAAGACCGACTACGAGAAACTGAATCTCGAAATTACGACCGACGGCTCAATCAAGCCGAAGGATGCGCTCAAAGAGGCTGCACGTATTCTGATTCAGCACTTCATGCTGTTCTCGGACGAGAAGATGACTATCAATCTCGACGATACCGCTACCGAAAACGACCTTAACGAACCGGAGTTGCACATGCGCCAACTGTTGAAGACCAAACTGGTGGACAAGGACCTGAGCGTTCGCGCGCTCAACTGCCTGAAAGCCGCCGATGTCGAGACGGTGGGCGACCTGGTGAAACTCAATCGCAACGACCTTCTGAAATTCCGCAATTTCGGAAAGAAATCGCTTACGGAACTCGATGCTCTGTTGGCGTCGCTCGAACTGAAATTCGGAATGGACGTATCTATGTACAAACTTGATAAAGATTAATTATGAGACACAATAAGAATTTCAATCACCTCGGAAGACAGGCGGGACACCGCAAGGCTTTGATGTCGAACATGGCGTCGTCGCTGATTCTTCACAAGCGTATCGAAACCACCGTTGCGAAGGCGAAAGCGGTACAGCAGTTCGTCGAGCCGCTCGTAACGCGCTCGAAAGAGGATACCACGCACTCGCGTCGTATTGTCTTCTCGTACCTCAAACAGAAGGAGGCTGTTACGGAGTTGTTCCGTACAATCGCCCCTAAAATCGCAGAGCGTCCGGGCGGTTACACCCGTATTCTCAAAACCGGCTTCCGTTTGGGCGACGGTGCGGACATGTGCATCATCGAGTTCGTCGATTTCAACGAGGCTTACACTCTCGGCGTAACTCCTGCTGCCGCTGCTGCCGAGGCTAAACCTAAGACCCGCCGTTCGCGTGCCAAGAAGAACACCGACGCGGTAGAGGACGCAACCGTAGTGGAGGCAAAGAAGACCGCCGCTCCGAAAGCGACCAAGGCTGCCAATGTAAAGGCTGCGGCTCCGAAGGTTGCCAAGAAGACCAACGTCGGCAAGAAAATGTAAGACAAAAATTGTTCGGAGCGGTAATTTCTGCGTTATGCTCGATTTTTAATTGCTCACATACGCAAGTATGCTCCGCATTAAAAATCTTCGCGAGCCTTGAAATTCCTCACTCCGAAACGATTTTTGAGATAAGAAGCAGATACTTCGGTGTCTGCTTTTTTGTGTTCCGCATCAAGATATTTCGCAAGCCTTGCAAATGCACCGTTTATAAGACTTTTCAGATAGACGACACCCCGAAAAGGGTGTCGTCTTTTTTGTTGTGGGACGGGGTGCGGCGGTGAGAGTGCGGAGTTTGAGACCTTAAAGTTTTTAGGGTCCTTAAAGTTTTTAGGGTCCTTAAAGTCTTTAAAGTCCTTAATGACCTTAAAGTCGTTAAGGTCGTTTTTGCAATTTACGAAAACTTTTCTACCTTTGCTCCTGCGAACTACATACGATTTATCTGTTATCACCAAGGCAAGCAAGCATTGGCAATAACAAATGTGCGCAGAACCATTGGGGTTTAGCGACCCGCGAATGGTACTTGCCTGACCTTGTAACAGAGTGAAGTGTGTAGTTCGCAGCTGCGCACTTTTGTTATTTTATGCGAACTACACACATTGCCAGCATTACGATGCAGGCTTGCCGAAAGGCACATCGCCGGCGGATACCGCCGAGCAATCCGATTATCCGTTTTTCGTCGCATCCGCCCGACAGGGCGACAGTCAGTCCCGACCTTAGAGACCTTAAAGACTTTAAGGACCTTATGGTCATTAATGACCTTAACGCAAATGTCTAACGAAAAATCCCCGAAAAATGGAAACAACACAACCGAAATACGATTCTGCCGAAGCGGCAAGAATCGTGGAACATATAATGGACAACGATTTCATAGTCCCCGAATACATCCTGCTGTTCGGCTCGCTTGCGGGAGGAGCACGCCACAGCGATGCGACGGCATACGACCTGCTTATCGCCGTTCGCGAAACTCCCGAATTCGACTGGTTGCAGACGAAACGGCGATTGCGGTACAAAATGCCGTTCCAACAACGGAAAATAACGTATATCAACCTATACATCATTCCGTTGAGTTATATCGATTCGCACAATACACCGTTTCTGTATTTCGCCCGCAAAGAGGGTGAGTTGCTTTATTGCAGCGAACGTTATCATTTTCAGCGACCGAAGTACAAACCCGATTTCGCGAAGGCATACGCCGATGCGAGATTTCATTTCGACACGTTCAGAACGCTCGGATTCGAGTTGTTGGAACAAGCCAACCACGAATTGACAGAGACCCGCAACATGCGCCTTGCGGGAATGTTCGCTGCGCAGGCGGCGGTGTATTTCTACCATACGCTGTATTATGTATACCACCAGATGGAGTTCGACAGCCACGACCCGCTGATAATGCACGAACGCATGCGGACGCTGTCGACAAGGCTTATGCTTATATATGACGACGATAATATCCGCAGCGTCCAGACGCTTGCCTCGTTAAAGCACTATTTGCTGACATCGCCTTACGACAAGGGCTTCGATGTTAGCCCGCGAGATATGGCGGTGCATATAGAAAGGACGACGAAAGCGGCGGAGATTATCGAAAGTTGCTGCGGACTTCGGCTCGAACTTTATCAGGAATTGGACGGGATGTAATTCGTAAATCTGACAAACCCCTATGGCAGTTACGCCATAGGGCAGTTTTTTCTGCTTTCGTTTCATATCTTTTGCTTTCCGATTGCGTAGCGTCGGGGAGGGATATTGCGCCGATATTTTGCAAAACGAAAAAATATTGCTAATTTTACATCTAATAAGCGGACATTGCCGCGAAACAGAAAATTCCGTTAAGCCGAGAGCATAAACGGTTCGTCATTCTGAGTGAAACGAAGAATCTGAAACAGATGTTTCGCTGCGCTCAACATGACGGACGAGGCTGCCGAGGATTGGGAATAATGTTGCTGAATAAAATTTACTAACACAATAACGTTTTATGTCAGAATTTCACAAATATCGTTCGATTTATCCGCACGATGAACTTATGTCCCGTCTGCGCAAAATCAAGCATGTCGCACTCGACATGGACGGAACAATCTACATGGGAATGTCGCTGTTCCCGTTCACGAAACCGTTCCTCGCAGGCTTGAAGGGACAGGGCGTCAACTATTCGTTCCTCACCAACAATCCGTCGAAATGTATCGCCGACTACCTCCACAAACTCGAAAACATGGGTATCGCCGCGACGGAGGAGGAGATGTACACGACGGCTCTCGCCACTATCGACTACATCAAGACCAACTATCCGCAGGCGAAGCGTCTGTTCCTGCTCGGTACGCCGTCGATGATTTCGGAGTTCGAAAAAGCGGGCTTCGAATCGACCGCCGACGACCCGAACGATGTTCCGGACGTGATTGTCGCCGCGTTCGACATGTCGCTCGTTTACAGCCGTCTGTGCCGTGCCGCATGGTGGATTTCGCAGGGTGTGCCTTATATCGCGACCAACCCTGACCGCGTCTGCCCGACCGACCAGAAGGTCGTGCTGGTCGATTGCGGTTCGATTTGCGCGTGCCTTGCACATGCGACGGGTCGCAAACCGGACATAACGCTCGGCAAGCCCGACCCGAACATGCTTTCGGGCATCGTGAACCGCTACGGTCTGCAACCGGACGAAATCGCGATGGTCGGCGACCGCATCTATACCGACATCGAGATGGCGCACAATGCCAACGCTTTCGGTGTGCTCGTCCTTTCGGGCGAAACGACGCTCGAAGTCGCCGATGCCGCGCCGAAGCAGCCGCACCTTATCTGCGACAGTATCGAGGTTCTCGGCGAACTGATTGCCGAGGCGCATAAATAACCTGCAAAACTACCGACCATGACTGCTGAACAAACTTCAAAATTCAAATACTGGCAATGGCGCACCATCATCGTAACGATGATTGGCTACGCGCTGTTCTATTTCGTGCGCAAGAACTTCTCGTTCGCGATGCCCGGTCTTGCCGCCGAATACGGAATCTCTAACACGAGTTTCGGTATCATCCTTTCGATTGTCGGACTGGTCTACGGATTCTCGCGTTTCGCGAACGGACTTATCGCCGACCGCATGAACGCACGCTATCACATGTCGATGGGCTTGCTGCTCTGCGCATTGGCGAGCCTCGCATTCGGATTCGTGCCGAAGATTCTCGGCATCGAAATCGGCATTGCGCCGCACTCGCTCGTCGTGGCGTTCGGCGTGCTGCTGGTGCTGAACAACGTGTTTCAGGGCAGCGGCTTCCCGCCGTGCGCACGTCTGCTCTCGCACTGGATTCCGCCGCACGAACTCGCCACCAAGATGTCCGTCTGGAACACCTCGCACTCGATAGGCGCGGGTCTGCTCGCGATTCTGTGCGGTTTCGTCATGGGCAACATGGGAAGCGATTTGAGCAGCGACGGTGCCGCCGTCGAGAAGATGACGCGCAACTATCTGTCTGCCAATTTCAAGGAGGATGTCAAGAAATCGGACATACGCATCGCCAAGGTTACCGGCGTGGAGATAGCCGACGAGGACGGCAAGACAATCGCATACGTCGATTACGTCTATAAACCGAATTACGAGGAGGGTCGCTCCGTGCAGCAGGTTTTCACGTTCGACCATGCCAACTACATGGCGGTGAAGAACCTCGTCGATGCCGACAAGGACATCTCGACAGAACAAATCGCCGCCGATACGGGTATGCCGCAGGTGCAGGCGAAGGCGATGCAGAGCATCGTTTCGCTGACGACCAATGCGGGCGCATGGCAGTGGTGCTTCTGGCTGCCGGCTCTCATCGCGCTTGCGGGTGCGATAGGTCTGTTCGCATTCCTGCGCGATACGCCGAAGTCGGTCGGACTGCCCGAACTCGAAAACACCAAAACATCCATCGGCGACGATACCGACCCTGCCGAGTACAAACGCTTCGTGCGCGAGAAGGTCTATCGCAACCGCCTGATATGGATTCTCGCGTTCGCAAACTTCTTCGTATACGTAGTCCGCTTCTCGGTTCTCGACTGGGGACCGAAATTCCTCACCGAGGCTCGCGACATGTCGTACTCGTATGCGGGCTGGACGGTGGCGATATTCGAAATCTTCGGTATCGTCGGCATGCTGTTCGCGGGTTGGGCGACGGACAAGTTCTTCGCCGGTCGCGCGCACCGCACCTGCGTGTTCTGCATGCTCGGCACGGCTGTGTTCATGACGGCGTTCTACATGCTGCCTAACGACATTCATCCGCTGGTGCTTATCTGCGTACTCGCCATGGCAGGATTCTGCATCTACGGTCCGCAGGCTCTTATCGGCATCGCCGCAGCCAATCAGGCTACCAAGAAGGCTGCCGCGACGGCAAACGGACTTACGGGCATATTCGGGTATCTGAGCGTGTTCGTATCGGCGTTGGGTGTCGGCGTCCTGGTAGACCATTTCGGCTGGAACTACGTGTTCCTCGGCATGATTGCCATTGCGGTCGTCGGCATGCTCGTGTTCATGCTGATGTGGAGCGCGAAGGCGGACGGCTACGAGGAGGCGTAATCTGCTTCTCATAAAAAGCGTTATCGCCGTATCGATTGATACGGCGATAACGCTTTTTAAGGTCCTTAAAGTCCTTAATTGATTTCTGCTAAAACTCGCTCGTGAAGTGGAACTTTATGGCAGGAAACTTCTCCTGCGCGAGAGCCAGCGAGTAACTCGTGTCGGCGAGGAAAACGTCGCGTCCGTGCTTGTCCACAGCCATGTTGGTGTGCTTGCGGTGCTTGAAGTCGGCGAGTTGCGCCGCGTCGTCGCTCTCAATCCAACATGCCTTGTGAATCGATATAGGCTCCCAGCGGCATTTCGCGCCGTACTCGTGTTCGAGACGGTACTCGATGACTTCGAACTGCAACGCTCCGACGGTGCCGATGATTTTGCGACCGTTGAGCGACGAGGTGAAGAGTTGCGCGACACCCTCGTCCATAAGTTGGTCGATGCCCTTGGCGAGTTGCTTGAATTTCAGCGGGTCGGCATTCTCGATATAGCGGAACAACTCCGGCGAGAACGACGGAATGCCCGTGAATTTCAGTTTCTCGCCCTCGGTGAAGGTGTCGCCGATTTTGAAGTTGCCCGAATCGTGCAGACCGACGATGTCGCCCGGGTAGGCGAAGTCTATCACCGATTTCTTCTCCGCCATGAACGCCGTCGGCGACGAGAATTTCAGCGACTTGCCGCTGCTGACGTGCAGATAGTTCTTGTTGCGCTCGAAGACGCCCGAACATATCTTCATGAAGGCGATGCGGTCGCGGTGGTTCGGGTCCATGTTCGCGTGAATCTTGAACACGAAGCCCGTCAGTTTCGGTTCGTCCGGCTCGACCTTGCGCGTCTGCGTCGTGGACGGACGCGGCGACGGCGCGATGCGGATGAAGCATTCGAGCAGTTCGCGGACGCCGAAATTGTTGATTGCCGAACCGAAGAATATCGGCGCGAGACGACCTTTCAGATACTCCCCGCGGTCGAACTCCTCGTAGACGCCCTCCACCAGTTCGACGTCGTTGCGCAGTTGCGCGGCATATCTGTCGCCGACGAGCGCGTCGAGTTGCGGCGATGCGATGTCGTCGATTTCGACCGTCGAGGCGTCCGCCGTCTGGCGTTCGTCGGAGGTGAAGAGGTTTATGTTGTGTTCGTAGAGATTGTATACGCCCTTGAACGTCGGTCCGCTCGAAATCGGGAACGCCAGCGGACGCACCTTGATTTGCAACTCCTTCTCGACCTCGTCGAGCAGGTCGAAAGAGTCCTTGCACGGACGGTCGAGTTTGTTGATGAAGACCATCACGGGAGTGTTGCGCATACGGCAGACGTTCATCAGTTTACGCGTCTGCGTCTCGACGCCCTTCGCACCGTCGATGACGATGATTACCGAATCGACGGCTGTCAGCGTGCGGTAGGTGTCCTCGGCGAAATCCTCGTGTCCGGGGGTGTCGAGAATGTTGATTTTCACCCCTTCGTATTCGAAACCCATGACCGACGTCGCCACCGAGATTCCGCGCTGACGCTCGATTTCCATGAAATCGGAGGTCGCTCCGCGCTTGATTTTGTTGCTCTTGACCGCGCCGGCGACATGAATCGCGCCGCCGAACAGGAGCAGTTTCTCGGTAAGTGTGGTCTTTCCGGCATCCGGATGCGAAATAATCGCGAACGTTCGTCTTCTGTCGATTTCCTCTCGTAATGTCATTTCTCGTATATTGCTGTTTTTTCTGTTAGTTTTTCTGCGGCGGATAGTCGATGTTGTAGTGCAGTCCGACCGACTCCTTGCATTCGCGCGCCTGCTTTACCGTCAGATAGGCGACGGCAGTCATGTTGCGCAGTTCGCACAACTCGCGGCACGGCTTGGTGTGGTTGTACAACTCCTCCGTCTCCTGCCAGATTATCGCCAGACGCTTCAAGGCGCGTTCCAGACGCAGGTTGGAGCGGACTATGCCGACGTAGTTGGACATGATGTTCTGCAACTCCTTGCGGTTTTGGAGTACGAGTACCATCTCCTCCGCCGATGCCGTACCCTCGAAGTCCCAGTCGGGAATACCCTCCTGAAAACCTACCTTGTCTATCGACTGCGCCGCGTGGCGGACTGCCTGGTCGGAGTAGACGAATGCCTCGGTAAGCGAATTGGACGCCAGACGGTTCGCGCCGTGCAGCCCCGTGCAGGAACTCTCGCCGAGGACGTACAGACGCTTGATGGAACTCTCGCCGTTGCTGTCCACCGCGACTCCGCCGCAGCAGTAGTGCGCAGCAGGGCATACGGGAATCATGTCTTTCGTTATGTCGATGCCGATGGACTTGCACTTCTCGTAGATGTTCGGGAAGTGGTGGCGCGTCTGCTCGGCAGGCATGTGCGTAACGTCGAGGTAGACGAATTCCTCGCCGCGGATTTTCAATTCGTGGTCTATCGAGCGCGCCACGACGTCGCGTGGAGCGAGCGAGCGCATCGGGTGATACTTGTCCATGAACTCCTGCCCGTTCTGCAAGCGCAGGATGCCGCCGTAGCCGCGCATCGCCTCGGTGATGAGGAACGACGGACGTTCGCCGGGGTGATAGAGCGACGTCGGGTGGAACTGGATGTACTGCATGTTGCGGGTGATGGCTTTGGCGCGGTGGCACATGGCGATGCCGTCGCCCGTCGCGACGACCGGATTGGTCGTGGTGTTGTAGATGTTGCCGCAGCCTCCTGCCGCAACGACAGTGAATTTGGCGAGTATCGTCTTGATGTCGTTGGTCTCGGTGTCGAGTACGTAGGCTCCGAAGCATGCGAGTCCGCGCGTGTGGCGCGTAACGATTTCGCCCAGATGATGCTGCGTCAGCAGGTCGATGGCGAAATGGTGTTCGAGAACCGTGATTCGCGGGTTGTTGCGTACCTGCTCGATGAGGGCGCGCTCGATTTCGGCACCCGTAAGGTCGCTGTGGTGCAGTATGCGGTGTTCGGAGTGTCCGCCCTCGCGGTGAAGGTCGAACCGTCCGTCCTCCGTGCGGTCGAAATCGACGCCCCACTCGATGAGGTCTTTCGCCATCTCGGGAGCGCGTCTTACGACGAGTTCCACCGCGTCGCGGTCGCACTTGCCCGCTCCGCAGACGAGCGTGTCCTCGATGTGCTTCTCGAACGTGTCGGGCAGATAGGTTACCGAACAGATGCCGCCCTGTGCATAGTTGGTGTTGCATTCGACGAGTTCGCCTTTCGTTACGAGCGTAACGTTTCCGATGCGCGAGGCTTTGAGCGCGAAACTCAGTCCCGCCGAACCCGAACCGATTACCAGAAAATCGCTTTTCATTGCAATTGTGTTT
Organism: uncultured Alistipes sp.; assembly: GCA_905213895.1. GTDB lineage: Bacteria > Bacteroidota > Bacteroidia > Bacteroidales > Rikenellaceae > Alistipes. The sequence continues at coordinate 51,131 of CAJMKE010000009.1, read as the reverse complement.
TGTACGAGCGCAAAGGTACAAAAAAATGGTGTACGAAAATCGAAAAACGCTCGAAAGTGGGGGCGGGAGGAGAAAGAGCGTAGCGACATAAGGTCTTTAAGGACTCTAAGGACCTTAAAGACTTTAAGGATAGGAGAATGCCGACAAAGAAACAAGGCAGGACCGTAAAGTCCTGCCTTGTCGTGTATGCGGTCTGATATTATTTCAACTCAGGACCTGCTGCAACGAGTGCCTTGCCGGCTTCGTTGGTGGTGTACTTGCCGAAGTTCTTGATGAAGCGTCCCGCAAGGTCTTCCGCCTTCTTCGTCCACTCCGCTGCGTCTGCGTAGGTGTCGCGAGGGTCGAGAATCTTAGGGTCTACGCCTGGCAACTCGGTCGGAACCTCGAAGTTGAAGATAGGAATGTTCTTCGTAGGAGCGGTCTTGATGGAACCGTCGAGGATAGCGTCGATGATACCGCGGGTGTCGCGAATCGAGATACGCTTGCCTGTACCGTTCCAGCCGGTGTTTACGAGGTATGCCTTCGCGCCGCTCTTCTCCATGCGCTTGACGAGTTCCTCTGCGTACTTGGTCGGGTGGAGTTCGAGGAACGCCTGACCGAAGCAAGCCGAGAAAGTCGGGGTAGGCTCGGTGATGCCGCGCTCGGTACCTGCCAACTTCGCGGTGAATCCGCTGAGGAAGTAGTATTTGGTCTGCTCCGGAGTGAGAATCGAAACCGGAGGAAGCACGCCGAATGCGTCTGCCGACAGGAAGATTACGTTCTTTGCGGCAGGAGCAGCCGAAATCGGCTTCACGATGTTGTTGATGTGGTAGATAGGGTACGAAACGCGGGTATTCTCGGTTACGCTCTTGTCGTCGAAATCGATTTTGCCGTTTGCGTCCACCGTAACGTTCTCCAACAGAGCGTCGCGCTTGATTGCGTTGTATATGTCCGGCTCCGACTCCTTGTCGAGTTTGATGACCTTCGCATAGCAGCCGCCCTCGAAGTTGAAGACGCCGTTGTCGTCCCAGCCGTGCTCGTCGTCGCCAATCAACTGACGTTTAGGGTCGGTCGAAAGGGTGGTCTTGCCGGTACCCGACAGACCGAAGAAGATAGCGGTCTCGCCCTTCTCGTTGGTGTTCGCCGAGCAGTGCATCGAAGCGATGCCTTTGAGCGGCAGATAGTAGTTCATCATCGAGAACATACCCTTCTTCATCTCGCCGCCGTACCAGGTGTTGATGATTACCTGCTCGCGCGAGGTGATGTTGAATACGACTGCGGTTTCGGAGTTGAGACCGAGTTCCTTGTAGTTCTCGACCTTAGCCTTCGATGCGTTGTATACGATGAAGTCAGGCTCGAACTCTTTGAGTTCCTCCTCGGTAGGGCGGATGAACATGTTCTTCACGAAGTGAGCCTGCCAAGCGACCTCCATGATGAAGCGGACAGCCATGCGGGTATCCTTGTTGGCACCGCAGAAACCGTCCACTACATAGAGTTTCTTGCCCGACAATTCCTTCTGTGCGATAGCCTTGACAGCAGCCCAAGCCTCCTCCGAAGCCGGTTTGTTGTCGTTCTTGTACTCCTCCGAAGTCCACCATACGGTGTTTTTCGAATTCTCGTCCATTACGATGAACTTGTCCTTAGGCGAACGTCCGGTGTAGACGCCGGTCATTACGTTCACTGCGCCCAACTCGGTTACTACGCCCTTGTCGTAGCCGGAGAGTTCCGGCTTGGTCTCCTCCTCGAACAACTGCTCGTAGGAAGGATTGTAGATTACTTCGGTCGTTCCGGTGATGCCGTACTTAGCCAAATCTTCTTTCTTGAAAGCCATAATCTTTTCTATTTTAATGATTAACCTCTTCTGTTTCCGTTGCGTCCCACCGCTTCCGATTTACGTCGTACAGCGGTCTGACGCCTTCTTTTCCGACTGCAAATATATCGCTTTATTTTGAATTGTGAAATAAATAACACTAAATATTTAAAAAAATTACAAACAAATCTTTTCATGCGATTTTTCGGATTCCGCCGTTACCGCTCACGCTGAATAATCGACGGTTCGTCGTGTTATTCGTGCAAAAATCGAAACTTTATTTCTCCGTTCGCTTAATTTTTTTTACATTTGTAGAGATATGGCTGGAATATATTTCCATATTCCGTTTTGCAAACGCTTGTGCGGATATTGCGATTTCCGTCGCAGCGTCCTTCTGCACCATATTCCGCAGGTCGTTGAGTGTATGCACGAAGAACTCGATTCGCAGTGCGGGTTTCTCGGCGACCGCAAAATCAGGACCATATATTTCGGCGGAGGCACTCCGTCGCTGCTCGACCCGTCGGTGTTCGGCGGGTTTGTCGACCATGCCGCGAGGCTTTTCGATTGCAGCGGCGTCGGGGAGATAACCGTCGAACTCAATCCCGATGACGTTACGCCCGAATATGTCGCGCGTCTGCGCTCCACGCCCGTCAATCGCGCTTCGCTCGGCATACAGTCGTTCGACGACGGGGAACTGCGGTTCATGGGTCGCCGCCACTCGGCGGAGCAGGCGGAGCGGGCGGTGAGACTGTTGCAGGACGGCGGATTCGACAACATATCGGTGGATTTGATATTCGGCGTGGACGGCTTCGGCGACGAAACGCTGCGCCGCACGCTCGACCGCACCCTTTCGCTCGGCGTACAGCATGTGTCGGCATACCATTTGACTATCGAACCCGATACCCGTTTCGGTCGGATGCTCGCTGCGGGGACTATGCGCCAGGTCGACGAGGAGCGCAGCGAACGCGAATTTCTCGCCGTTCACGACGCATTGACTGTCGCGGGATTCGAACACTACGAGGTGTCGAACTACGCTCTCGAAGGCTTCCGCTCGCGCCACAACTCCTCTTACTGGACGGGCGACGAATATTTGGGCATCGGCGCGGGCGCGCATTCGTATGCGGGCGACGTGCGGCATTGGTGCGAGCAGCCGGCGGAAGAATATGCGGCGGGAATCGTCTACGGAGAGGAGCGGTTGTCGCGTCGCGACCGGCTGAACGAATATGTCATGACATCGTTGAGGCGCATCGAGGGGCTGTCGCTGCGCCGTATTGCCGACGGGTTCGGCGAGGACGAGGCGAAGCGCATCGAAGCGGCGGCGCGCGGGTTCGTCGATTCGGGACTGCTCGTCCGTAAGGCGACGGCGGATGACGACCGGCTGATGATGCCGCCCGAGAAATTCCTGCTCTCGGATGCCGTCATAAGCACGTTTTTTGAGATATGATTATATATAAGGTAAAATAATATTAAAAATTTTTAATAAATTCTTCCGTTTGTCGGCATAAAGTATTATCTTTGCCCCCGATATTCGAAAGAAGATACAAACAATCAGATAATTATGAACGAAACTAAATTCTCGCCCGACACCTTGTTCGAGGTAAGTTGGGAGGTATGCAACAAGGTCGGCGGCATCCACACCGTGATTGCCACGAAGGCATTGACCGTAACCGGACTTTTGGGCGACAAGTACATCACCGTCGGTCCCGATTTCTCGCAGGACAGCGGAGTTTCCGAATTCGAGGAGGACGCTTCGCTGATGAAGGCGTGGCGGCAGAGCCTTTACGACAAGGGAATCCGCGTGCGTATCGGTCGCTGGAAGGTCTGCGGTTCGCCGGTTGCGATTCTGATAGACTTCACGACGCTCTTCTCGCAGAAGGACGATATATTGAAGATGATGTGGGAGAGTTACAACGTCGATTCCATATCGGGTCAGTGGGACTACGTGGAGCCGGTGCTTTTCGGCTATATTGCGGGTCAGGTGATAGAGTCATACGTGGAAAACTTCTGCTCGGCGACGGACAAGGTCGTGGCGCATTTCCATGAGTGGATGACTGCCGCGGGCGGTCTGTACCTGCGCAAGCACTCGCCTTATGTGGCTACCGTGATGACTACCCACGCCACTGTCATGGGTCGCTGCATCGCCGGCAACCGCCTGCCGCTCTACGGAGGTCTGGCGGGATTCAACGCCGACGACCTCGCGCGCCAGTTCAATATCGTCGCGAAACACTCGATAGAGAAGATGGGCGCGAAGTACCACGATGCGTTCGTTACGGTGAGCGACATCACCGCCCGCGAGTGCAAATACCTGCTCGGCAAGGAGCCTGACGCGGTTACGCCGAACGGATTCGAGAACGACTTCGTCTGGACGGGCGAGGAGTACGACGCGAAGCGCAGCGAAGCCCGCAAGGCGATGATAGAGGTTGCGGAGGCGTGCCTGAACTGCAAGTTCGGGAAAGAGCCGCTGATTGTCGGTACGAGCGGTCGCTACGAATTCCATAACAAGGGTCTCGACGTATTCTTCGAGGCTCTCAAACGCCTTGCGTCGGGCAACCTCGACCGCGAGATTCTCGCCTACGTTACCGTGCCTGCCGCCAATCACGGCGCGCGCGTCGATTTGCAGGCGCATCTGCGCGACAAGTCGCAGCCTATCGACCCTGCACAGTACCGCTATTCGACCCACTATCTCGAAAACGTCGCCTGGGACCAGATTGCGCAGGCTATCAACGGAAGCGTACTCGACCGTCCCGAGTCGAAGGTGAAGGTGATTTTCGTGCCGACGTATCTCAACAGAAACGACGGCGTGTTCAACAAGAACTACTACGAACTGCTCGTTGGCATGGACCTGACGCTGTTCCCGTCGTACTACGAGCCGTGGGGCTACACTCCGCTCGAATCCATCGCGTTCTCGGTTCCGACCGTAACGTCGTCGCTCGCCGGTTTCGGCGCGTGGATTTCGTCGCTCGACGAACACGAGGGCATCGAGGTCGTGGAGCGCAATGACGACAACATCGGGCAGGCTGCCGATGCCGTCGCCGATGCCGTCGCCGATGCCGTCCGCCGCTTTATCGCCCTGCCGGACGACAAGGTCGGTGCGGTGCGTGCGTCGGCATACGAAATATCGAAGCGCGCGTTGTGGAGCAACATGTTCAAGCACTATCAGGCGGCTTACGAATGCGCAATCGAGAGTTGCGTGGCTCGTACCAACCGTGCCGTACTCGGCGACGGCGGCGCATACAACGAGCAGATAAACTTCGTCCGCCAGCAACTCGTCGCCGAACGTCCGACGTGGCAGCGCATGATGGTCGAGAAGTCGCTGCCGGAGCGTCTGCATCCGTTGGAGGAGTTGTCGCGCAACCTGTGGTGGAGTTGGACTCTCGGCGCGCGCGATTTGTTCGAGTATATCGACAAGGATTTGTGGGTCGAGGTGGACCGCAACCCTATCGCGCTGCTCGACAAACTGCCTATGGAGCGTCTGCTCGAACTGGAAGACGACGCGATATTCCTCGGAATGCTCGATGCCGTCTATGCGCAGTTCAAGGAGTACATGAACGAGAAGCCGAACGCCGACGCTCCGAAAATCGCATATTTCTCGATGGAGTACGGCTTGCACCATACGCTCAAAATATATTCGGGAGGTCTGGGAATCCTTGCTGGCGACTATCTGAAAGAGGCTTCGGACAAGAACGTGCCGATGGTCGCCGTCGGACTGCTCTACCGCTACGGATATTTCACCCAGCGTCTCTCGGCACAGGGCGCGCAGGAGGCTACCTACGAGGCGCAGAACTTCTTCAAACTCCCGATTTCGCCGGTGCGCGACGATGACGGAAGTTGGGTTACCGTGCATGTGGCGTTCCCGGGACGTACGCTCAGCGCGCGCGTATGGCGTTGTCAGGTCGGACGCACCGCGCTCTATCTGCTCGATGCCGACTACGAGGCGAATATCGAGGAGGACCGTCAGGTTACCCACTATCTCTACGGCGGCGACTGGGAGAACCGCTTGAAGCAGGAGATTCTGCTCGGTGTCGGTGGTATCCGCGCTCTCGTGAAGATGGGCATCAAGCAGGATGTCTACCACTGCAACGAGGGTCATGCGGCGTTCATCGGCATCGAACGCATCCGCAACCTCATCGCACGCAACAAACTTTCGTTCTCGGAGGCTTTGGAGGTTATCCGCTCGTCGTCGCTCTTCACGACGCATACGCCTGTGCCTGCGGGACACGACGCATTCCCCGAATCGATGATTCGCCAGTACATGTCGCACTATCCGGAGGTGCTGGGCATCACGTGGGACCAGTATATCAACCTCGGCAAGGTGAATCCGAACGACCCGAACGAGCGGTTCTCGATGTCGGTGCTGGCATGCAACCTCTCGCAGGAGGTGAACGGCGTGTCGTGGCTGCACGGCGAGGTGTCGAAAGACATTCTGGGCAACATGTGGCCCGGCTATTTCAAGAACGAACTCCATATAGGATATGTTACCAACGGCGTACACTTCCCGACATGGGCGGCGTCGAACATGCGGCGTCTCTACGCCCGCTACTTCCCTAAGGGATTCGAGGGACACCAGTACGAAATCAAGGAGTGGCAGAAGGTCTACGAAATATCGGACGAGGAGTTGTGGCGCGAGCGCATGTTCCTCAAAAACCGCCTGATAAAGACCATCAAGCGTCGTTATAGCGACCCGAGCCAGGTGCGCTTCGACTCGCCGCGCCAAATCGTGCAGATTTCCGACCGTCTGAAACCGGAGGTGCTGACAATCGGTTTCGCGCGCCGCTTCGCTACGTACAAGCGTGCGTACCTGCTCTTCACGAACCTCGACCGTCTGTCGGCTATCGTGAACAACAAGGAGCATCCGGTACAGTTCATCTTCGCCGGCAAGGCTCACCCGAACGACAAGCCGGGTCAGGACCTCATCAAACGTATCGTCGAGGTGTCGTCGATGCCGGAGTTCGTCGGAAAAATCATCTTCCTGCAAAACTACGACATGGAACTCGCCCGCCGCATGGTACAGGGCGTGGACGTATGGCTCAACACGCCGACCCGTCCGCTCGAAGCGTCGGGTACGTCGGGCGAAAAGTGCGTGATGAACGGCGTGATGCAGTTCTCGGTGCTCGACGGCTGGTGGGTCGAGGGCTACAAGGAGGGCGCAGGCTGGATGCTGCCTATGGAGCAGACGTTCGCCGACAAGAGCCATCAGGACGAACTCGACGCCGAGATGATATATTCGACCATCGAGGAGCAGATTGTGCCTAAATATTATTCGCGCAACGAAATGGGCGTGCCGACCGACTGGATTGCGTCGGTGAAGAAGTGCATCGCCGACATCGCGTCGAACTTCACGACCAACCGTATGCTCACCGACTACGAGGAGCGTTTCTACAACAAACTCGCCGCCCGCAAGCACGAGATGGTCGCCGACAACTATATCCTCGCCCGCGAGGTGGCGGCATGGAAGCGTAAGGTTTCGGCGGCATGGGACAATGTGAAGGTGCTCGACGTCCAGCGCGCGCGCATCGACAACGAGGCGATGCTCGTCGGTGCTGCATACCATTTCGAGGTAACGCTCGACATCGCCGGACTTTCGCCGGAGGATATCGGCGTGGAACTCGTTGTGGCGAAACCTATCGTCGCTGCCGAGCCAGCCAACGTCGATTATTCGATGCCGTTGTCGCAGACCAACGTCGACGGCGGCAAGGTTACCTATTCGCTCGACTACATTCCGAACCGCACCGGAATCTTCGATGTCGCGCTGCGCGTCTATCCGAAGAATCCGCGTCTGCCGCACCGTATGGATTTCGCCCTCGTGAAGTGGGCGTAGCCGACGGGAGTGCCGGAGAGCGGCTGTTTTCCGTTTGTGCGCGCCGCCAAACTGCGGCGCGCACATCCTTAAAGACTTTAAGGACTTTAACGACCTTAATTCTGCAAAACGATGCGGCGAAAAGTCGCGGAAAATGCTCCATAAGGTCTGATGTTTGATAAAATTTATGCTATTCGTGATGTTTTTCGCAAAATTTTAGTATCTTTACAATAGCAGAAGCAAAAAATCATTATCGATAATATGCCGGGACTTACTTTTGATAAACGGGAGTTGGGTAATTTGGAATATTCGCTCCAACGCGAAATGCTGGCGACAGACCGTCGGGGCGGCTATATGAGTACCACGATAGTCGGCTGCAATACGCGCAAATATCACGGATTGATAGTCGCTCCAATCGACAGCACCGACAATACCTATGTATTGTTGTCGTCGCTCGACGAGACCATCGTGCAGCACGACCAGTCGTTCAATCTGGCGTTGCACCGCTATCGCGGAACCTACGAGCCGCGCGGTCATAAATACATCACCGATTTCGGATATACGCCGACACCGACGATAACCTACCGCGTGGGAGGAGTGATACTCCGCAAGGAGTTGCTGTGGATTCACAAGCGCACACACCTGATGATTCGCTATACGCTGGTGGATGCGCACTCCGAGACCACGCTGCGTCTGCGCCCGTTCCTCGCGTTCCGCAACAAGCACGAACTCTCGAAGGCGAACATGTATGCCAATGCGCGTTCGTATCCGGTGAAGAACGGCGTGAAAAACCGTCTGTACGACGGCTTCCCGTGGCTCTACATGCAGTTGAGCAAGGATGACTCCTCGTTCGTTCCTGCTCCGGACTGGTACTACGACTTCGAGTATCAGAAGGAGATAGAGCGCGGCTACGAGGGACACGAAGACCTGCTCACGACCGGTTATTTCGAGATGAAAATCCGCAAGGGCGAAAGCATCATCTTTTCGGCTTCGGTAGACGAGATGGCGTCGGGCGAGGAGATTCGTTCGGCATACGAAACATCCATTGCGCGACGGACGCACAAGATAGATTTCCTCAGTTGCCTGCACCACTCGGCGCGACAGTTCATCATCCGCCGCCCGGGCGACCGGACGGAGGTCGTCGCCGGCTATCCGTGGTACGGTACGGGCGGTCGCTCGACATTCATTTCGCTGCCGGGTCTGACGCTCGAACAGGGCTACAAGGAGGATTGCATGGCGGTACTCGACACGATGGTCGGCGACATGCGCAACGGCGATTTCGCGGGACAGGCATCCGCCGAGGTCGCAGCCGACGCTCCGCTGTGGTTCTTCTGGACTTTGCAGCAACTCGAACGCCATATCGGCGCGAAGACGTTGTGGGAGAAGTACGGCGAGGCGATGAAAAGCATCCTGACGGCTTACCGCAGGGGATTTTTCGGCGGCTGCGTCGCCCTGCACGACAACGGTCTGATATGGGCTTCGCGGGAGGGCTACGCGCTTACGTGGATGAACAATGTCGAGAACGGAGTGCCGGTGATTCGCCGCGAGGGCTATGCCGTCGAGGTGAACGCATTGTGGTACAATGCCGTTTCATATACGCTCGCCCTCGCATCGAAGATGGGCGACAAGGAGTTCGTTTCGGTCTGGAAAGGGCTGCCTGCACTGACGAAAAAGTCGTTCGTCGAACTTTTCGCAATCGGGGGCGAAGGCTGGCTCGCCGACTATACCGACGGACGGACGCAGAACCGCTCGGTGCGCTGCAACCAGATTGTCGCATGCGGACTCGACTATACGATGCTCGACGACGAACAGCGCGTGAACGTGCTGATGACGGTGCGCCAGCATCTGCTTACGCCCAAAGGGTTGCGTTCGCTTTCTCCGCAGGACGAGATGTTCGAGTCGCAATACAAGGAGAATCCTATCGAGCGCGAGGCTGCGAGCCGCAACGGTGCTGTGTGGGTATGGCCTTTGATGTTCTACGTGCAGTGCGGCATATCGCTTGAAGGCGCGCGGTTCCTGCCGACGGCGAAAGAGATACTGGCGAATTTCGACGAAAATATCCAGTACTACTGCATCGGTTCGATAGCCGAATATTTCGACCCGAATCCGCCGTTCGCACCGCGCGGCGCGATTTCGCAGGCGTCGAGCGTCGGCGGACTGCTCTACATAAAGGATATCATAGAGCGTTGCGAACCGAAGCCGAAACGCAGGTCGGCGAAGTCGGATGCAGGAAAAACGAGTGTGAAAAACAATAAAAAACAGTAATAAGATGAGGGTTTTGATGTTCGGATGGGAGTTTCCTCCCCATATCGCAGGCGGTCTGGGAACGGCATGCTACGGTATGACCCGCGGATTGGCGCGTAACGGCGTCGAAGTAACGTTCGTAATGCCGCGAGCCTATGGCGACGAGGACAAACGGTTCGTCAAGGTCGTGAATGCGAGCGATGTAGAGGCGGTGTTCGGCAAGGTCGATGCGGATGCGGCGGACATAATCGAGAAGATGTCGTTCATCCATATCGACTCCAACCTCGTTCCTTACCTTTCGCCGGAGGACTACGCATCCTACCACGACGAGTTCGTCAAGACGGGCGAGAAGCATTGGGAAACCACCGATGCTTGGAGCCAGCGGTATACGTTCTCCGGAAAGTACGGTGCCAACCTGATGGAGGAGGTCGCCCGCTATGCGATTGTCGCGGCGCAGGTCGCCAAGGACTTGGAGGGGCAGTTCGATGTCATCCACGCCCACGACTGGCTGACATATTTCGCAGGCATCGCGGCGAAGCGGGTGTCGGGCAAGCCGCTGGTAGTCCACATGCACGCCACGGAGTACGACCGTTCGGGCGAAAATATCAATACGCAGACATACGCTATCGAGCGTGCGGGAATGCACGCGGCAGACCGCGTCATCGCGGTGTCGAACCTCACGCGCAACATCGTTATCGAAAAGTATGGCGTGCCTGCCGAGAAGGTAGTTACGGTGCATAACGCCGTGCGTTTTGCCGAGAACGGGTCAGCCGCTCCCGAACGCGGCGTGAGCGACAAAATCATTACGTTCCTCGGGCGAATCACCTATCAGAAAGGTCCTGACTACTTCGTCGAGGCTGCCGCGAAGGTGCTGAAACGCGTGCCGAACGTGCGCTTCGTTATGGCGGGTTCGGGCGACATGATGAACCATATCATCCGCCGCGTGGCACGATTGGGCATCGCCGACCGCTTCCACTTCACTGGATTCCTGCGCGGAGAGGATGTCCACCGCATGTTCCAGTTGTCGGACGTCTACGTGATGCCGTCGGTGTCGGAGCCGTTCGGAATATCGCCGCTCGAAGCGATGCGGTCGAACGTGCCGGTCATAATCTCGAAGCAGAGCGGTGTCGCCGAGGTGCTGGACTACGCCGTGAAGGTCGATTACTGGGACGTCGATGCGATGGCGGATGCGATGTACGCGCTGATTACCTATCCTGCGCTCTCGTCGATGTTCGCCAAGAAAGGTCTCGAAGAGGTAACGTCGCTCAAATGGAACGATGCGGCGGCGAAGATAAAGCGTGTTTACGAGGATGCCGTGGCATCCGCCAAATAGCGTACGAACGGATTGAAAAATAGATAAAATACAAGAATATGAAAACAGTTTGCTTATATTTTCAGGTGCATCAGCCGTGGCGGTTGAAGACCTACCGGTTCTTCAATATCGGCAAGGACCACAACTATCTCGACGATTTGACCAATCGTGCGATAATGCAGAAAATCGCCCGCGAGTGCTATCTGCCGATGAACGCCCTGTTCCTGAAAGTCATCAAGGAGAGCAAAGGCGCGTTCCGCTGCTCGTTCTCGCTGACGGGAACGGTCGTGGAGCAGTTCCGCCTGTACGCCCCCGAGGTTCTCGATTCGTTCCGTGCGCTGGTCGATACCGGCTGCGTCGAACTGCTCGGCGAAACCTATTCGCACTCGCTCGCCGCGCTGTCGTCGAAAGAGGACTTTGCGGAGCAGGTGAAGGCGCATTCGGCGATGCTCAAACGCGAATTCGGCGTCAAGCCGAAGGCGTTCCGCAATACGGAGTTGATTTATTCCGACGACATCGGAGCAATGGTCGGCGAAATGGGATTCAAGACCATGCTCGCCGAGGGTGCCAAGCATGTTCTCGGCTGGAAATCGCCCGATTTCGTATATGCCGGCGCGGGCGACCAGAGCCTGCGTCTGCTGCTGCGCAACTACAAACTCTCGGACGACATCGCGTTCCGCTTCTCCAATCAGGGTTGGAGCGAATATCCGCTTACCGCCGACAAGTTCGCCGGCTGGCTGTCGCAGGAGAACGGCGAGGTGGTGAATCTGTTCATGGACTACGAGACGTTCGGCGAACATCAGAAGGCATCGACGGGCATATTCGAGTTCATGAAGAACCTGCCGAAAGCGATTCTCAAACGCGGCGACCTCGAATTCGCGACCGTGTCGGAGGCTGCCGCCAAACATCAGCCGGTAGCGGTGTTGCACTGCCCTCACGTGATGTCGTGGGCCGACGAGGAGCGCGACGTTACGGCATGGCTCGGCAACGACCTCCAAAACGAGGCGTTCGGCAAACTCTATTCGCTGAAAGAGAAGGTGCGCGCGCTGCGCAATGCCGATTTCGACTACGTGTGGAACTTCTTGCAGACATCCGACCACTTCTACTATATGGCGACGAAGTGGCTCTCGGACGGCGACGTACACTCCTATTTCAACCCTTATGGTTCGTCCTACGAGGCGTTCATCAACTATATGAACGTGTTCTCCGACTTTGAAATCGAGGTAGACAAGGCTCTTGCCGCGAAGAAGAAACGCAAGCCTGTCGCTGCGAAGGCGTAGGTTTGTTGAGTGAACTAAAACGGGCGACCATAAAAGGTCGCCCGTTTTAGTTTTCCTTAAAGTCCTTAAAGTCTTTAAGGTCGTTAAAGCCGCTGTTACTTTTTGCGCGGTTGCGGCAGCGCGCGGTCTATCGTACCTGCCGTTTCGGCATCGCGGACGGATGCCGGTGCGGCGGATTTCGCGCGAGGCATGTTCTTCGCCGCCGAAAGCGAAAGCGGTACGGATGCGGCGGCGTTATCCTTGGTTACGTCGATTTTGTAGCGCGACGGAACGCCTGCAACGCCGGCTTTGTCGAATGCGACGGTCGCGGCTTGGAGTTTCGTCCCCCAATCCATGTAATACGACACCTGCTTCTTGTTCACGTTGGACGATGTCATCAGCCATTGCGTAATGTCGCTGTCCGACATGTCGTCGAGCGAACTTCGCGTGGCTGCGAAATACCATTTGGCTGCCGATGCGTTAGGCGACATGAGGAACGTGATGACGGCTTGGTTGTCGTAGCCGTAATCTTTTCCGTCCTCGATTACGTATTGCATCGCCACGGCTGCATCGCTGCCCGAGTCGAGTTTGTCGGTCGTGAACTCCTGTTTGAAAACGCGCGTCGTCGCACCGTTGTCGAAGCCGAAGCAATATGCCACGTATTTCGTGTCGGCGAGCAGCATGTTGGTGCAGTCCACCGTGTGTCTGCCCTTGGTCAGGTATGCGGACATCGAGTCTCCGGCGGTATCGACCATGCGACGTATCAGTTCGTCGTCGCTGCCGAACGTCGCGTAGGTCTCGTAGTCGATGACGTCGGTAAAGTAGGTGGCATCGGCATCGGACGGCTCGAACAGCACTTTCGCGCCGTTGAAGGTTATCGAATGCGCGGTTATTTCGAACGTCATGTCCGATTGCTGTGGGTCGGCGGTGCGCTGTACGATATACGCAATGCCCGTCGTGCGTGCGCCTTTCGCATCCACGCCGAATACGACCGCGACATACTCGCTGCTGCCGACGAGAGGCTTGTATTGCAGGTCGTTCACCACGTCGAGACTGCGTTTGCCGCTGAACAGATACGGCGATGTCGCCCAGTCGATGCCTTGGCTGTTCTCGTCGGCTATAAGTCTGGCGGCGAGTTCGTTGAGCGAGTATTGTCCGAGTACCGATGAGCGGCAGACGCCTATGTAGTATCGCGTTGCGTCCGAGGTCGGCACGACGTCGATTTTCATCGATGTCGCGGTTACGTCGGATACCGAGAGTTCGAAGCGGCAGTCGTCGGTCGCGGCGAAAGGTTCGGTCCTGAACTCCTTTTTCGCCAGCGGCGCGGTCGGGTTGCCCTGATTGTCGAGCCCGAATGCGAAGAGGACGTATTCGGTGTCGGATGCCAGACCCGTCTTGACCTCCGCTATGTCGCCGTGGGTGATGAAATCATCGTAGGTGTAGTCGTAGCCCTGCATCGCGAAGATATAGATTGCCTGCTCGATGTATTCGATGTTCTGCGCAACGGTGTTTTCGTCGCCGCCCCACTTGTCGTAGGCGGCTTTGGTTACGATGTCGTAGAAGAATGTCGCGCTCTTGTCGGTCGGCGTAACGAGAATCGTCGCGCCCGACTGGCTGATGTCGGTAGCATCGACGGCGAGTCCGAATTCGACCTTTACCGTCGCGTCGGTGGCGATGAGCATCTTTTCGACTTTGCTCGTCGCGACGCCGTCCGTTCCCAGTCCGTAAACATAGAGATAGTATTGCGTTTCGGGTGCGAGTTGCGAGTACGACAACACGCAATCTCCCTTTCGCTGGTACGACGCGATGATTTCGGCAATCGTCTTGCCTTTGGAGACCGCCTCTCCGTCGAAAAATATCATGTCGTCGGCAAGCAGGTCCGCATCCGTCCCGAGTTCGGTGTCGTAATACGATTTGGTTATGACGAACGCGACGTAGGGCTGCTCCTTGTCCGACGGAACGCACTTGACGGAGAACCCTTTGTCGTTTACGTCATCGAGGGAAAGTATGAATGTCAGCCCCTCCTCGGGCTCGGGGTCTGGATACGGTTCATGCGGCGGACATGTCGTTTCGCAACCCGACAGCATTGCCGCCGCCGTCAGCGACAGCAGTGCATGCAGCAAGTATTTTAACTTCATCTTCGGTCTGCCGGATTAGAATTTATGCACGGCGCGCACGAAATTGTCCGCTTCCGGATATTTCTTGAAGTCGCCGTAGGAATGACCGCTGCTCGTTCCGCCGTAGAAACATATCGCCTCCGCTTCCGGCGAGTGTTCGCCCTCGGTGGACGACCAGTACCAGTCGTAGGCACTGTCCTTTATCGCCTTGCCGCCGTTAGCCGTGATTGTCGGATTGAGGATACCTGCTTTGGTAACCCACGCGATACCCTCGTTGATTGCCGGCATGTACCATCCGCTTCCGAGGTCGGTGCACCATTTGGCGGCAGGGTGGAACTGCAATCCTACCTCCTTGATTCTTTCGGTATTCTCCTCTCCGTCATCTTCGCTGCCGGCGTTGCAGTTGAGTTCGGTAGTCGCCCAGAGTATCGCTCCCGATTCGTCGAGCGAAACAGCCTTGCCCGCAGTGTCGCCGTCGGTGAGCCAGAATACGATGCCCTTCACGCCGTCGAAATCGATAATCTGTCCGATTTCGTAGCCCTGCTTTACAGTCAGTTCGCATTTGCCCTCGAACGTCTTGTCGCCTGCCGAGAGTTTGGCGGTGATGGTCGCGGTGCCTTCCGCGACTCCGGTGATTACGCCGTCGGCAACCGTGGCTACCGACGTGTCGGACGACTCCCAAACGAGTGCGCGCTCGGTGGTTGGTGCTACGGTCGTTTCGATGGTCATCGTCTTGCCCGTGGCGAGCGATGCCGCCGTTTTGTCGAACGTGATTACGGGATTCTGAACCGTTACGGCGCAATTCTCGCCGAACGTGCGACCCTCTATCGTAACCGATGCCGTAACGGTCGCGTTACCTGCTGCGACTGCGGTGATTACGCCGTCGGTAACCGTGGCTATCGACGTGTCGGACGACTTCCAGTCGAGCGAAATCCCCCCCCCGAGAGCGGGAACGACGGTCGCCGTAACGGTTTTGGTGTCGCCAGTGCCGATTACAGCCGACATGATGTCGAGCGTAACGGTCGGCACATCGATTACCGAGACCTCGCATGTGCTTTCAAAGTATCCGTCAGCACAGTTGAGTGCAGCCGTAACGGTTGCGTTGCCAGCGGCGATTGCCACGATTACGCCGTCGGCAACCTTGGCTATCGCTTCGTCGGACGATGTCCAGATAAGAGGCATGTCGGTCGCGGGGGTGATTTCCGCTTTCAGGGTATGGGTGTCGCCCGCGAACAGCGTTACCGCAGCCGGTTCGAGAGTTATGTCGTAGACGATTGGGTTGTCGGTCTTTTCGTCGCAACCGACCAGCGCGGCGATTACGGCTAACGAAAACAGGAGTTTTTTCATGGTAATATGAGTTTAATGTAATGTGCTAACCAACTTTCCTGCAAAGATAGTAAAATTTTCGTTAAGCCCGCGAACGCGGGCTTTTCCTCCTTCGCGCCTCGGCAGTCCGAGTAAACTCGACTGCTCTCGGCTTGGCGTCGGTTAAGTCCTTTAAGGTCGTTAAAGTCCTTAAAGTCGTTAAGGACCTTAGGGAGGGCGGCATTGCCGATAAATTTACTATCTTTAACTTCGTTTTAGATACTTCGCTTCAACAAAATTGCAAACAAGTTCGCTTTTGTATTCGGCTTATTCGTATCTTTGAGCCATAATAAATTACCGACCCATGAAAAGATTCGTTGTCCTGTTCGTTTCGCTCGCATTTTCGCTGTCGGCTGTCGCCGATGAGGGAATGTGGCTTCCGTCGCTTATCTCGGCGCGCATCAAGGATATGCGCAGCAAGGGTTTCCGCCTCACCGCCGATGATATTTATTCCGTCAACAAGGCTTCGCTCAAAGACGCTGTGGTGCTGTTCGGCAGGGGCTGTACGGGCGAAATCGTGTCGCAGCAGGGATTGCTGCTCACCAACCACCATTGCGGCTACGGCAGCATCCAGAAACTTTCGTCGGTCGAGCGCGACCTGCTGACCTACGGCTTCTGGGCGAAATCGAAAGCCGAGGAGTTGCCTTGCGAGGGACTTACGGTAAGTATCCTCGTCAGCATGGACGACGTTACGGAGCGTGTCGCCGGCGGCGAAACCCCCGAATCGATTGCCGGACGGGCGACCGACAAGTCGAAAGGCATTAGAGCAGGTGTGGAGCGCATGTACTACGGCAACCAATATTTCCTGTTCGTCTACAAGGAGTTCCGCGACGTGCGTCTGGTCGGCACTCCGCCATCGGCGATAGGCAAGTTCGGCGGCGATACCGACAACTGGATATGGCCCCGCCACACGGGCGATTTCTCGATTTTCCGCATCTATGCCGGTGCCGACAACGAGCCTGCGGACTACTCGCCCGACAACAGACCTTACGTTCCGAAGCGCAGTTTCCCGATTTCTACCAAGGGCGTGCGCGAGGGCGACTTCACGATGATATACGGTTTTCCCGGCAACACGCAGCAATATGTGCTGTCGGATGCCGTCGAATATACGCTGCGCGACAGCGACCCGATGAAGATTGCGCTGCGCACCGCGCGACTCGACATAATTTCGGCGGCGCAGGCTGCCGACCCTGCGGTGCGCATCAAATATGCGGCGAAGCACGCCTCGATAGCCAATGCGTGGAAGAAGTGGCAGGGCGAGGTGCTGGGTCTCGCGCGGCTGGGTACGGTGGACAGGAAGCGCGACTACGAACGCCGTTTCGCGGCGTGGGCTGCCGACAGACCCGAATATGCCGCGCTGCTCGACTCGATGCACGCATCCTATTCGCGTGTGCACGACCTCTATTTCATGGGCGAACTCTTCGCCGAGAGCATCAACTCCATCGAACTCGTTTCGTTCGTCCGTCAGGTGCGCATTGCGGCGCGGAAACACAAGGACGATGATGCGCTGTTCGCCCGCGCGAGCCGCAATTTCTATAAGGACTACGAACCGTCGGTCGATTGCGCCGTCGCCAAAAGGATGCTCGCCGAGTTCCTCGACCGTATGCCGAAGTCGGAGATTCCTGCCGGTCTGACTGCGAAAATCGATGAATACGGCTCGCCGGACGCCTATATCGATTACATTTTCGACAACTCGCGATACGTCCGCGCCGAGGGATTCTCGCCCGACACGACGGGCGACCCTGCAATCGAGTTCTACGACCTGTTCGCCGGCATCGTAAAACGCGTGGGCAAATATCGGGTGCGCAATTTGAGCGACGTCGGCGAGATAAGCCGCTGGTACAAACCCTATTTGCAGGCTTTGCGCGAGTTCGACCCGAAACGCGCGTTCTTCCCCGACGCCAACCTGACACTGCGTGTCGCATACGGCAGCGTCGCGGGCTACGAGTATGCCGACGGCGAACGCCACCTGCCGTTCACGACGCTCGACGGCGTGATTGCCAAGGACAATCCGGAGATTTACGACTACAACGTGCCGCAGGCTCTGCGCGACCTCTACGATGCGAAGGACTACGGTCGCTGGGGTATCGACACTCCGTCGGGACGGAGCGTTCCGGTATGTTTCCTCGCGACCAACCAGACTACGGGCGGCAATTCGGGTTCGCCGATTATCAACGGTCGCGGCGAACTGGTCGGCATCAACTTCGACCGCACGTGGCGTTCGACTATGAGCGACATGGCGTTCGACCCGACGATTTGCCGCAATATTTCGGTCGATATACGCTATGTGCTGTTCCTCGTCGAGCGGCTCGGCGGCGCGGGCTACCTGCTCGACGAGATGGATTTGCGATAGCCGCGGGCGAGGGAAAAGTGATTTTGTCATCCTGAGCGAAGCGAAGGATCTGTCGCTTTTCAGATTCTTCGCTTCGCTCAGAATGACGAAAAACGCAGCGGTAGGAATAATGTTTTTTGTGGGTGTTCTCAAAAAAGTGGCGATAAATTTTGTCGGAACCAAAATTTTGCCTACCTTTGCCCTGCTGTTTCGGAAAACAGTGTGCAAGCCCAGGTGGTGGAATTGGTAGACACGCTACTTTGAGGGGGTAGTGACTAATTAGGGTCGTGTGAGTTCGAGTCTCGTCCTGGGCACCAAAAAAGAGATTGTCAGTCGTGGCAATCTCTTTTTTCGTTTCGCCGGGGCTGGGCTGGATGCAGTGCTGCGAATTTGTTGGTCTCGGTGGGGGCGGCTTCGCCTAAGGACCTTAGAGTCCTTAAAGTCCCTAAGGTCGTTAAAGTCATTAAGGACTTTAAAGCCGTTGAGAGGGGCTTTGCCCTCTCTTGCAAAAAAAACGCCGTCCGCATATTACGCGGACGGCTGGCGTGTTGGCGCACTGCGCACTGTTTTGCTCGGCGGTGTAGGTTCTCTCTAATGACCTTAACAACCCTAATGTCATTAAAGTCTTTAAGGACCTTAAAGTCGTTGAGAAGGGTCTTTGCTCTCCCTGCAAGAAAAAACGCCGTCCGCATATTACGCGGACGGCGATTGATGAAAATATTGCTCGTAAAATTATTCGAGAACTACATTGGTAATGGTAATTCCGTTATCACTGAATGTATATCCGCCCAATTTTGCGACATCCGTCATGTCTGCTTCCGTATAAGGCGTTCCGTTCATGGTCGTTGCCTTGCTGACAATCATTGGCGACGCATCAGTGCCGAGCGTGTATGCAACGCCAGATGCAGCGATATAGGTTCCGATAAATGCTCCGGCATTCGTACCGTCTGCCGAGACAATGGTACAATCGATTTTATCTCCGTCCCATGCGTGAACACCTCCGACGCCACCGCACAAACCTCCGGTAGATGTCTGCGCATCAGAAGCGTTGGTTACTGTTCCGAAGTTGGTGGATGTTTGCAGATTTGCATTCGCGTATCCTACAAGACCGCCGACGCAACTCGAATATTGTACTTCGTAATCCTTTCCGGTCGTGCAAATTGCATTGTTCATTGTTACGGCTCCCTTGTTTACGCAATCGGTCATTGTTCCGTTGAATGCTCCGCACAGACCGCCGACACGCATTGTCGATGGGGTATTCGATGTTACGGCTGCCGTATTCGAGCAATTTGACATTGTAATGGATGCCGAGTAAGAGCCGAGGATTCCACCAATATAACTATATGTGGACGATACATTTGCCTCAGTAAGGGTCATTTCTCCGGTGTTGGAGCAATTGGTAATGCTGTTGCTCGAACTCAATACAAAGCCGGCTACACCTCCGATGTAACTTTGTTTTCCTGTCGAAAGTATATCTACTACTCCTGAATTATGGCAGTCAATAACATCGCCGCCGATATAACCGCCGACACCGCCGATGTGGAATTTTCCGGAGGAAGCCGTGGCAGCGTTTACAGTCAATGTTCCAGAGTTCTCACAGTTATTGCAATCTGGGCGTTTCGATGAATGACCGATACATCCTGCTACGCCTCCGAAGCAAGGATAAGCCATCTTGCCTGCCGGATCTGGATACGGATTCGTTTTCGTGCTGCCGAATAATCCTGTAACAGAAACGTTACCGGCATTGCTGCTGTTGTTGATTCCGCCGGATACATAGCCTGCTACACCTCCGACGCAAGGACGGGTTACGGATGCAGAACCGCTTTTCCAAGTAACATCGCCGTAGTTTCTCGAATTGTTGATTGTCGCTGCCGTATAACCGGTAACACCGCCGATGTTAGGATATGCGCCGGTTCCGCCCGGAGTGTATTCGTAGTACAGATTGCCGTTGTTGGTACAGTTATCGATTACTCCTCCGGTGTTGCAAGTTCCGCTTACACCGCCGAAATACACATTTTTCGCTTTGGTTGTAATGATTATTTTTATGTTGCCGTTGTTTATGCAGTTAGCCATACATGCCACACCGGATTGACCGTTTTTCGTGCTGCCTACGACTCCTCCTATATACTGGGTCTCGTTGAGCGTTCCGAACGACATGTCAATGTCGCTGTTGTTTATACAATTGACGACTAATCCGCCGTTCGTACAATCCGTTATTCCCACAATGGCTCCCATGTAATATTTTTCAGCCAAACTGGATTCTACCGTTAACGGATTGATTGTGCCGTTGCAGGCGCATCCTGAAACGATACCGGTATTGCTGGATACGACGAATCCGAAAGTTCCGCGATCCGTCGGGAATGTCAGTTCGCAAGTATCGTCGATAAGGATGTTCTTGATTGTGCCGCTGTTTGCAGCGAACAGAGCGACGCCGTCCGATTTCCAGTTCTTCAACGCATAACCCTGACCGTTGAACACTCCGTCGAACTGTGTTGCGGAAGTGAGCGTAACGCCCGTCATGTCGATGTCCGAGCCGAGCAGTACTTCGCCGTTCTCGTTCTTGAAGTTGGTGTAGTCGCCTGCACTGGCAGCGTCGAGGAATGCCTGCAACTGTGCTGCGTCGGTGATTTCCGAAACGTTCTCGTTAGGGAAGAACTCTACGTCCGGCATCGCCAGCAGCGTGCTTGCGGCGATTGTTACTCCGTTAGCCTCGTAAGCCTTCTTGGTCAATGCCTTGCCGTCGGTCGAGACGATTTTCACGGAGAAGCCCTTTGCGTACGTTCCGGCAGGAACTGCGATTACGACTTCGGCTTTATCGTTTACGAACGGAATTCCGTCGGCAGCGGTAACCTTGACGAAATCCATACCCGAAAGCGGTTCGAGAGCGGCGTTCACATAGTCTACGGCGAACGTACCCGTCATCGCTTCGAGGTTGTTCGAGTGGAGCGTAACGCTCTTGACAACCTTCTCGTCGCCTTTGAGAATCGGAATCTTGACGAAACCGTAAAGGTTCTTGATAACGCCGTTAGGAGTGTCGGAGTGTCCGACCATTACAGCCGAACCCTGGGCGAACGAACCCGGGACATACTCCTGAATCTCGGAGATGCCTACTGTGCCGTCTTCCAAAAGCACACCGGCAGGGTAGATGACGTCGAACGGAGCGGCAACGCCCGTTACGGCGAATTGAGCGGCGGTCTTGCCTGCATATTCGGCAGCGAGCGGCTCGGAAACGACGCCGTTCACGGCAACCTTGTCGCCGGCAGACCAGAGTACGGGATATTCGGTACCGGTCTTGTCGCCGAGCGAGGTACGGGTTGCGTCCACGCTCAAACCTATGATAACCTTGTTGTCGTTGTTCACGACCTCTTTCGTGGTGTCGGTCGTACAGCCTACGGTCAGCATCATCAATGCCGAGCCGAGAATCATTGAAATCTTTTTCATGGTTTTTCTTTGTTTTCAGTTCGACATTGCGTTAATCCCATTCGCCATCCTTTTCGTAGATGTCTTCTGTTTCGATGCCGCTTGCGGCAAAACCCGTTTCGATGCGGACGGGCATTTCCTTAAATTCGGGCGCGGAATACGACTTCCCCCCCCCGACGAATCTTTTGCAATTCATAAGAAGTTAGATTTTGTTTAGTTGGTTTTTGGTTAAAATATTTAGTTTCAGTTTCCGTTTATCGAAGTTTCGACCTACTAAAATAGTGTGTTTTTTGTTATTATGCAAATTTCTCGCCTATTTTGACATAAAAAAGGTCATTAAAGACCTTAAAGTCCTTAATGACCTTACTGTGTTAAGGCTGAACCGGTGTCAGATTTTGTTCAGCGCGTCGAAGCCCTTGCCGTAGACGCCCATGACCGAACCTGCGGTGATGAACGCTTCTGGGTCGACGCTCTTTACGACTTTCAGAATGTAATGCATGTCGCGCTTGCGGCATATCACCATGACGATTTTGGAATTGGTCTTGGAGTACCAGCCCGTCGCGTCGATGACGGTCGCTCCGCGGTGGGCGACGTTGTTCATCGCGTCCGCCATAGCCTTGTAGTCCTTGCAGATGATGAAAATCTGGCTCGACTGCTGGTTGCCCGCCATTATCATATCGACCGTGTAACTGAATACGGCGACCATGACGAATCCGTAGATTACGCCGTCGATGCCGACCTGCGGGGTGAATATCGCCGCCGCGATGATGAACGAGTCGGACATGCGGACGATTTTGCCGTAGGAGACAGTGCGGTACTTGTTGATTATCATCGCCACGATGTCCGTTCCGCCCGTCGAGCCGCCCTGCATGAAGCAGAGGGCGACGCCGATTCCCGAGAAGATGCCGCCGAGAATCGACGACAGCAGCCGGTTGTCGAGCCGGAACACGTCCATTATCGTGCCGTCGGGCAAGGTGAAGATTTTCTGCATCGCGGACATGGCGAGCGACAGTACGATGACGCAGAAGATGGTTTTGATACCGAATTTCCAGCCGACTATAAAGCCCGCTATAAGCAATAATACGGCGTTGAGTATCAATACCATCATGCCTATCGAGATTGCACCTCCGGTGAGATAGTAGACGAGCAGCGAGAGTCCGCTCGCACCGCCGCCCGCGCAGTGGGCGGGCAGAATGCAGCCTATCCAGCCGAACGCATAGATGCACATTCCCAATGTCATCAGGAAATACTCCTTGAAAGTCGAGAGTACACTCGTTTTGCCTATTTGTATCATGGGGTAAAGTAATATTCGCTACAAATTTACGAATTTTTCGCCTTGGTGTGCATTTGTTTCGCACAATCTTTTTTCGAGCATCGCCCAAAGCGTCTGATTGCGTATCAGTCCCCAGTTGCGCCCGTAGTGGTAGCGGGGCGGTGCCTCGCTCGCGAAACGCTCCACGACGATGTCGGGGCGCAGCCGGCGCAGAATCTCGATGAAGAGGTCGATGTATTCGTCCACCTCCCAGAACCGGAACTGCGACGGGTCGCGGTCGTATTCGGCAGCCATAGCCGTGCCGGCGAAGACCTGTAACTGATGGAACTTGACCGTCGTCAGCGGCAGTGCGTTGATACGCCCGACCTGCTCGACAATCATACTGTCGCTTTCGCCAGGCAGACCGAGAATGAAGTGCGCGCCGACGTGCAGTCCGCGTTCGGCAGTCATCGCGACAGCCCGCTGCGCCGTCGCGAAGTCGTGTCCGCGGTTTATCGCCCGCAGCGTGGCGTCGTATGTCGATTCGATGCCGTATTCCAACGCCACGTAATGGTCTCGGGCGAGCGAGGCGAAGTAGTCGAGTTTGGCTTCGTCCACGCAGTCGGGGCGCGTGCCTACGATGATTCCCGCCACGAGCGGATGGGCGAGGGCTTCGTCGTAGAGTTCGCGCAGACGGTCGAGCGGCGCGTAGGTGTTGGAGAACGACTGGAAGTAGGCGAGAAACCGCTCCGCCGAACGGTATCGGTTGCGGTGGAACTTTATGCCTTCGTCGATTTGGCGGGTGATGCTTTTGTGCGACATGCAGTAGGAGGGTGTGAACGCTCCGTTGTTGCAGAACGTGCAGCCACCCGTACCGACCGTACCGTCGCGGTTGGGGCATGTGAAGCCCGCATTTATTGCGACCTTCTGCACGCGACCGCCCATGATTCGGCGGAAATATGCCGCGTAACTGTTGTACCGTCTGTCGTCTCCCCAAGCATACATGATTAGCAAAGGTAGTGTATGCGCCCCTCAAAAGCAAATTTATTTGCTTTTGAGGGGCGCAGGACCTTAAAGACTTTAAAGTCCTTAAAGTCGTTAGGGGTCTTTAAGGAGGCTTTATTCCGTCGCCGCTGCTCTCCGTTTTTGCGCGGAATTTGCGAATATTGCGAATTATTGATACCTTTGTAAAGATTACACCTTGGATAAAATAAGGAGTTATGGAGAAAAAACTTGAAATCGGATATCTTCATGTCGATTCGCTCGACGAACTCGCAGCCGACGACCGTACGCTGGTTGCCGAGGCGCAGAAAGCGGTCGGAAAGGCGTATGCCGAGTACTCGAAATTCCGCGTCGGTGCCGCCGCACGCCTGCGAAGCGGTGCTGTCCTGCATGGCGCGAACAGCGAAAGCGAGGTCTTCCCGTCGGGAATCTGTGCCGAACGGTCGCTGCTCTATTATGCCGAAGCGAATTTTCCGAACGACCCCGTCGAGGCACTTGCAATCGCTTCCGACCCGTCGGAACGCGAGTGCTATCCGTGCGGCGGTTGCCGCCAGGTGATTCTCGACGTCCAACGCCGTCAGGGAACGCCGATACGGATAATCATGAGCGGCGGAGGTACAGCCTCCGTGGTCGATAATGCCGAGGCTCTGCTGCCGTTCACGTTCAGGCTGTAATCCGCCACAAAAGGAAGAAACCATGTTTGAACCGAAAGATATTCTGTACGAAGACAACCACCTGCTTGCCGTGAACAAACGCTGCGGCGATTTGGTGCAGCCCGACCCCGAGGGCAACTCCGCGCTCGAAAACGAGATAAAGGAGTTCATCCGCGTGCGTGACGCCAAGGCGGGCAACGTATTTCTGGGCGTCGCCCACCGTATCGACCGTCCGGTGAGCGGAGCCGTGCTGTTCGCCAAGACATCGAAAGCACTGGTGCGGCTCAACGAGATGTTGCGCAACGGCGAAATCCACAAGCGATACTGGGCGGTCGTCGAGTCGCGCCCCGAAAAGGAGGAGGACGAACTGACGCACTACATTCTGCGCGACGGGCGGAGCAACCGTTCGTATGCCTACGACAAGCCGAAGGGCGATGCGAAACTCTCGCGTCTGCGCTATAAGGAGTTGGCGTGCGGCGACCGCTACACGCTGCTCGAAGTGGAGTTGCTGACGGGTCGCCACCATCAGATTCGCGCACAACTCTCCAAAATCGGCTGCCCGATAAAGGGCGACCTTAAATACGGTGCGAAACGCTCCAACGCGGGCGGCGGCATCTCGCTCCACTCGCGCTCGATGGAGTTCGTGCATCCGGTGCGCAAGGAGCATGTGCGAATCGTCGCTCCGGTACCGCAGGACGACAATCTGTGGCGTTATTTCGAATCCACGCAGGAGTAGCCATGAGAGCCGTTATCCAGAGAACCGCCCGCTGCGAAGTGAGAATAGACGGAGAATCAGTCGGCAAAATCGGTCGCGGTATGCTTGTCCTGCTCGGCATCGAGGCTGCCGACACGCAGGATGACATCGACTGGCTGTGCGGCAAAATCACCCGCCTGCGCATCTTCGACGATGCCGACGGGGTAATGAACCTCGATGTGAACCAAATCGGCGGCGACGTTCTGGTCGTCAGCCAGTTCACGCTCTATGCCTCGACCCGCAAGGGCAACCGCCCGTCGTATATCCGCTCCGCTCCCGAACCCGTTTCGCGTCCGATGTACGAGAAGTTCGTCGCCGCGCTGGAATCGATGCTCGGTCGCAAGGTCGCGACGGGCAGATTCGGAGCCGACATGAAGGTCGAACTCGTGAACGACGGACCGGTAACAATCTGCATCGACACCAAAAAAAGAGAGTGAGCGCATTTAACCTTTTCGACATAGATGTATCTATTATTTATATGTATTTATATGTACCGAAACCGAAAATAATCACCTAAAACCATAATTTATGAATAGAAAACTACTGATGCCGATTGCCGCTGCGGTTCTTGCCGTCGCCGCAATCATGCCTGCCAAGGGCTGGAACAATGTCGGACACTCCGTCATCGCCTACATCGCCGAGCAGCACCTCACGCCCGAAGCGAAAGAGAAGTGCCGCGGCTATCTCCACCACACGCTGCCTTACTATGCGTCGTGGATGGACTACTGGCGCAACTGCCCGGGATTCGAGGCTACGTCGAAAACCCATGGCGTGCCGGTGGACGAGACGTTCCGCCATATCAAGAACGACGAGAAAAACGCCGTGTACCACATCATCCGCATTCAGAAGAAGATGAAGAAGTACAACAAGATGCAGGATTCGCTCGTGCGCGACAATCTGAAATATCTGATTCACCTCGTCGGCGACATGCACTGTCCGTCGCATACGCGCTACGAAGACCAGCCGAAGTACAAGAGTTATTCGATTTACATTAACGGCAAGAAAAACAGTTCGCACCACTTTTGGGATGCGTCGCTCTCGACGTTCCACAAGGGGTGGAAATGCGAGGATTACTATCGCAATCTCGACAATGCCACTCCGGAGCAGATAGCCGAAATCTGCAAGGGAACGCCTGCCGACTGGGCGCACGAGAACGCTCTTGCGATGCGCGAAACTTTCGAACTGCTGCCGCGTCATGGCGAGTACAACGATGTGCCGGAAGCGACCAAAGCGCGTATGAAGGAGTTGTCCGAAGCACAGGCTGTCAAGGCGGGATACCGTCTTGCCGCGATACTGAATGCGATTTTTGCCAAATAACCCGAAAGCGACTGTAAAATGAAGAATACATTGAAATACATATTGGCTGCGGCGATAGTCATGTCCGCAGCGGAAGCCTTTGCATGGAACAAGCAGGGACACGAAACGATAGCCGTACTCGCCGCGGAGCGTCTGACACCGGCGGCGAAAGCCGAGGCGGAGCGCATTCTGGGCGGTTCGCTGAAAGACAACGCCATGTGGCTCGACGACATCCGTAAGGATGCGAGACATACTGCGGGCTGGCACTACGTGTCGCTCGATGCCGATTTGAAATCCGCTCCGAAATCCGATAACGATGCCGTCGTGCAGATAGAGCGTGCCGCCGACGTGCTGCGCAACCGTGCGTCGCACAGCGATTCGACGGTGGTAGCCGCACTCCGCACGGTGATTCACCTCGTGGGCGACATGCACAGCATAGCCCATGTGCGCATCTCGGGCATAGCCGCATCGCAGCGCAACTTCAATTTCCTGCTCTCCAACGGACATACCGGAAAGAAAAAGGCTGAAACCAAATGTTCGTGGAAGAAGTATTGGGACGGCGTGATTATCAACCGCCACGGAGCATTCTCGCCCGAAATGTACGCCGAGGATGTCGCGGTCTGCCACGGTGCCGAAGCAGATGCGCTCGCCGCAGGAACTCCGCGCGACTGGGCTTACGATATGGGTCGCGAGTGCAAGCCGCTGTACGAGTGGGCGAAAGAGGATTATTTCATGACCCGCGAACAGGATATACGCCTCGAACCGATTCTCGACCGCTGTTTGGCTCGTGCGTCGTACCGCCTTGCCTCACTGCTGAACGAGTGCCTGCAATAGGGCTTGTTGCAATTGACGAAACGGGCAGACATAATTTATGTCTGCCCGATTTGCATTGTCAGGATAAGGACTTTAAGGACTTTAAAGACCTTAAAGTCCCTAATGACCCTAACGACCTTGGTTTAGTACACCCACTCGAAATCCTCTATGTAGAGTTCATTGCCGGTGCTGCCCGTCAGGTAGTCGCCGTAGGCACTCGATGCTGCCGAGATTACGATTGAGAAGTTGCTTGCCGACGGATTCGCCGCTGCCGTGTCGTACCAGCATACCGGAAGCGTCAGTTCCACCCATCCGTTCTCGTCCGCTCCGTTCACTCCGGCGGCAGTGGTCTCGGTAACGAGCAGAGAACCGTATCCTATCACTTTGCCCTCATTCACCGATGATGCTGTTTCGGGATTGAAGAAAGTGGTTGGGTCTACCGATGTTCCGGATTTGATGACGTGGCGGTCGCTCCAATCGACAATGCAGAACATGATGCGTGCAGGGTCGATAGTTTCGTTTACCACATGTCCGTTGCCGGTGTCCTTGCTTCCGACATGTGTCATTTTGCTTATGGTTGCCTTGTACCTGCATTTGATTGCAGACGGACGTGCCGTGTATGCGAACTTCTGTCCGAATTTTGCCAGCGCTCCGCCGATGCCCTCTACCGCCATTTGTCCGGAGAATAGGTTTCCTGCGGCGAATATATTGAGAGCAGTTCCTCCTTTGAGTTTGGCGCAAGAAACGCCGTTGAATCCTGCGATTGAACTATCCTGCGAACAGAGACTCGGCGTCTGTTTGTTGTTGCCGTTCGACCAGAACAGATTACCGTCGTCCGTATTCGGATATTTTACGTCGCCGGCTACGAACATACCCGTAACCTTGTGCGTACTCCAATTATCCATCGACGCGTCCTGAATAGCGTCTTTCGTGCCGCCGGCATCGAATGTCGCGGTCGCTATCTCCGCGCCGTCTACCGTCAGTCGGATGTCGTAGGTGTTGCCGAGCCATACGCCTGTTCCTGCGACGTGCGATTTGTAGGCGAGACGGTCGTCGGTCGCTGCGACATCGGCGAATTCAGGCGCTATTTTGTAAGTGTCGCCCGAAACGTGTTCGGCGGTCTGCCACTCGGTTCCGTTTGCGGATTTATATTCGACGGCAACCGTTCCCCCCCCCGCATTTTCGACCTTGGCGGTCAGCGTGGCGGTGTTGAACCACAAATCGGCATCGTTGTTGTAGGCGATTGTGCCGGTCGCTTTCGGCGAGTTGCAGGTGAACGACATCGTGCGAACCAATGTGCGACCCGAGAAGTCTTCGAGCGTTATCGTGAAGTTGTTCGTCGCAGTCATGCCGCCCGAAATCATGTTGATGAGCGGAACGAGCGTACCGATGTCGAAAAGTACGCTGCGGCTGTTTACGAGCGAGTCGCCGGTTGTCAGACCCATGCCGCCGAGCACCTCGGCGTAGGTCGGGTTGTCGATAAGGTTCATTTCGGCTGCCAGTCCGAGTCTGCCCAACTCTTCGGGCGTAAGTATCGGCGAATCGATTACGATGCTCATCTTGCGGATACCCGCAGAGACGGTGATGTCGAGCGAGCAGCGTCCCGTCATGTCGTCCTCGATTTCCATCGGGGCGAAATCATCGTTGCCTTTCCATACAGCCGCAGGCTCGGTGATTTCCGTCCACTCGCCGACGGCGCGGTTGAGGAAATAGAGTTTGCCCGCTTCGAGCGGCTTGCCGCTGCGGTCGATTTCGACGGTCGCCACGTGGTTCTCGGTTACGATGTCGAGCGTCAATGCGCCGTATTCGCCTGCCGGAACGTTGAAGAATGCGCGGGCGTCGGCTGCCGTTGATGCCGCTGCGTCATCGAAAATGGCTGCTATGTGCGCCGACTGACCTTCGCTGCCGAGGACGGCGGTCATGGTCTCGGTGTCGAGGGCGAGTGTCGATGCCGAAACCGCCTTGTCCGCCGAAAGCACTATCGCCTTGACTTTTTCACCGCCCGCCGTAGCGTCGGAGGAGGTGAATCCCGCAGCGACGATAGCCGTCAGGTGCTGCAATCCGAATGCGATTCCGTCGCCGGTGTCGGTCTTGCCTGCTGCGGCGTTCTCAACCGTGATAAGCGGCGACATCATCGCGTCGTATGCGCTGTTGAACGATTTGCCGTTCTGTGCGCGTTCGCGTCCGAACGGAATCGAGTTGAGGTCGTCGGTTGCGGGATATACGGCGCGGTAGGTACGGCGACCGACGCCCTCGGTCATTTCGCCTTTGAACAGGCGGGATTCGGGGTCGTATGAAAAGTTGAGATGTTCGCCCGTTCCGTTGAGCGTCGCTTCGACCGAGATGCGGTCGGTCGCCTCCCATGCTCCGCTGAAAGTCCCGTTTTCATAACCTTCGTCGATTGCGGCTCGCGAATCGCCGCCGATATGCTCGCTCTGTGCGGCGAACGATACGGCGACCTTGCCTGCCGATGAAGGAATTGCGGACTGTTCGTCCGTTTTGACGCATCCGCCGAACGCCATTGCGGCTGCGGCGATGCAGACTGTGTATTTCATTCCGTTTTTCATGTCCTTACGATTTTTGATGGTTAATAATCTTCTCCTTCCGGAAGATAGAATCCGAACGCAAGCGGTTCCGCGTCTCCGCCTGTCCAATGGTCGCTCGCGGCGAAACCGCGCTCCAATGTAACCCGATGCACATCCAGTTCGGGTGCTTCGTAACTGATTTTGCGATAGTTTGTCATAGTATCAGAGTATTTGTTGAATGTTGTTTTGCACAGTTGTTCGCAGCAAATATAGGGCAACGCCATGCCTGCCGAAAATATATTCAACGAACCGGCGATTCGTCCGATTCGACAGCCGGAATTTATCAACGAACCGTTTTTGAAAATCGGGCGTTCGTGGAAAAAATACGCTATCTTTGCGGTAGATTATGCCACATTATGCCGACATACTTCTGCCGCTTGCGCAGCCGCTCTATACTTTCGCCGTCGGCGAGGGTATGAACCCCGTCGCGGGTGCCGCCGTCGCGGTGCAGTTCGGCGCGCGGAGTGTCTATACCGGCATCGTGTGGCGGCTGCACGACGATGCGCCCAAGAGCGGTCGCACGAAAAGCATCCTGCGGGTGCTGCACGACAGACCGCTGGTAACGCCCGAACAGATGCGGTTCTGGGAGTGGATGGCGGATTACTACATGTGTACCGTCGGCGAGGTGATGCGCATGGCTCTGCCTGCGACCGTCAAGCCTCATGCCCGCACCGAAGAGGAGTTCGCAGCCTATTCGCCGCGCCGCGAAAAGGTGCTGACGCTCGACGAATCGGTGCTTGCCGGCGAAATCGAGGAGCGTATGCGCCGCCGTGCGCCGAAACGCCACGCCCTGATTCTGGCGTTGAGGTCGGCGGGCGGCACTCTGCTGCGCCGCGAGACCGATGCCGACGCGCCGACGGTAAAGGCGTTGGCGGATGCCGGTATAATAAAGGTGTCGGAGCGCGAAACCGTCCCCGAAGCCGTAACCGACGCTGCCGTTCTGCCCGAACTGTCGCCCGCCCAGTCGCATGCGCTCGACGAGGTGCGCGAGGGATTCTCGTCGCGCGGAGTGGTTTTGCTGCACGGCGTTACGAGTTCGGGAAAGACCGAAATATACATGCACCTTATCGCCGCCGCGCTCTCCCGCGGCGAGGATGTACTCTACCTCGTACCCGAAATATCGGTTACGACGCAACTCGTCGAGCGTCTGCGCAAGGCATTCGGCGAACGGGTCGTTCCGTATCACTCCAAACTCACTCCCGCCCGCCGCACGGCTGCCTACATGCGCCTGCTCAACTCGTCGGACGGCAATCTCGTGGTCGGTGCGAGGTCGGCGGTGTTCATGCCTTTCAGCCGGCTGGGACTGGTGATAGTGGACGAGGAACACGATTCGGGCTACAAGCAGAGCGAGCCGTCGCCGCGCTACAACGGTCGCGATGCCGCCGTGATGCTCGCTTCGATACACGGCGCGAAAGCGGTGCTTGGCAGTGCCACACCGTCGATGGAGAGTTATGCCAATGCCTTGGCGGGCAAATATGTCCGCGTGCGGCTCGACGAACGCTACGGAGGCAGCGTTCCGCCGCGGGTGATAATATCCGACACGATGCTTGCCGTGAAACGCGGCGAGCGCAAGTCGCGTTTCAACAAAGTTCTGCTCGACAAAATCGGCGAACGCCTTTTGCGGGGCGAGCAGGTGATGCTGTTCCAGAACCGGCTCGGCTATTCGCCCTACGTCGAGTGTCCCGAGTGCGGCTGGACCGCCCGATGTCCGCACTGCAACGTTACGCTGACGCTCCATAGGAGTTCGGGTACGCTGCGATGCCACTATTGCGGCTGGCAGATGCCGACTCCGAAGCGTTGCCCGTCGTGTGCCAAAGCCGATGTCGCGCCGATGGGATTCGGCACGGAGCGTGTCGAGGACGAAATATCGGCACTCTTTCCGCAGGCGCGCGTCTTGCGGCTCGACGGCGAAACGGCGGTTTCGGATGCGGCGTACCGACGCATAATCTCCGCATTCGCACGCCGCGAAGCCGATATTCTGGTCGGCACGCAGATAATCTCGAAGGGACTGGATTTCGACGGAGTTACGCTGATAGGCATTCTCAATGCCGACAATCTGCTGAACGCGCCCGATTTCAGGGCGGGTGAACGCGCCTGGCAACTGCTCGTTCAGGTCGCGGGACGGTGCGGACGCCGCGATGCCGCGGGCGAAGTGGTCGTGCAGACCGCCGAACCGACCCATCCGCTCTTCGCGTGGATAGACGAGTGCTGCTACGAACCTATGGCGGCTTCGATGCTCGACGAACGGCGGCTGTTCTCCTATCCTCCGTATACGCGGCTGATACGCATTACGATGCGCAGCCCGGCGGCGGAGCGGCTGGCTGCTGCGGCACGGTCGCTCGATACGGCGTTGCGCCGGAGGTTCGGCACGCGCGTGTTCGGTCCTGCGGCACCGATGATAGACCGTGTGCGCGACGAACATATTCTCGAAATAATGCTCAAAATCGAGGCTTCGGCGTCGTTCGCCCGCGCCCGCGCGCTGCTCCGCAACGAGATAGCCGAGGTGAGGGCGCGCAGCGACTGCCGCGGCGTAACGATAATCTGCGATGTCGATGTACAGTAGGTTGGTGCGGATGCTGAAACGGGCGGTGTCCGACCTCGCGTCGCTCGTCTTTCCCGATGTATGCCCCGTTTGCGGCTCGATGATGTCGGACGGCGAACGGTTCGTCTGCACAGCCTGCCGCTACCGTATTCCGCTGACGGGTTTCTGCCGCGAGGCGGACAACCCGATGTGGCGCAAGTTCTGGGGTCTCGTTCCGGTCGAACGCGCGGCGGCTCTCTACTGGTTTATCGACGGCAGCGACTGGCGGCGGCTGATTCACGATTTCAAGTACGGCGGCAGGTGGCTTCTGGCGGTACGCATCGGTCGCTGGCTCGGCGCGGAACTCGCTGCCGGAGGATTGTACGGCGATGTCGATGTCGTGGTGCCGGTTCCGCTGCACTGGCGCAAGAGAATCTCGCGCGGCTACAATCAGTCGGAGTATATCGCCGAGGGCGTGGCGAACTCGCTCGGAGTCCCGTGCGATTTCCGCAGCGTCAGACGCAGGGTGAACAATCCGAGCCAGACGCAGCAGCGGCACGGCGACCGCTGGGGGAATGTGGACGGCATATTCGCGGTGCGGCATCCGCAGCGGCTGCGCGGGAAACATGTCCTGCTGGTGGACGATGTCTTTACGACGGGAGCGACGGTGATTTCGTGCGCCGAAGCGATTTTCGCGGCATGCGGTGGCGATGTGCGGGTGAGCGTCGCCACGGTTGCGGCGTCGCGCAGGGAGTTGGGCGAGGAGTAGCGGCGATATTATTGATTGTTAGTGCCAACGTCATTCTGAGCGGAGCGAAGAATCTGTTTCGACCGATTTGAGATTTCTTAGATTCTTCGTTTCACTCAGAATGACGAATCGGAGTAAATGTACGGAGTAACAATAGATTATTGGAAAATAGCACGTAGTTGCCATTATTTTGTCAGTCAATGGTCGGATAGTTTGCCCGCACGACAAAAAATTCATACATTTGTCTTTCCAAAAGAATATTTTCCGATATGGCAAAAGAATACAAGCAGTCTTCGCGAAACAGGGACGCCTACGAGGCTCTCGTTCCGGAAGCGGGATGCGTCCCTCCTCAGGCGGTCGAACTCGAAGAGGCGGTACTCGGTGCGTTGATGCTCGAAAACGATTCGATTACGACCGTGCAGGAGTATCTGACCGAACCGGCGTTCTATACCGAGGAACACCGGTTG
The DNA here is from genome assembly GCA_905213895.1 of uncultured Alistipes sp. GTDB lineage: Bacteria > Bacteroidota > Bacteroidia > Bacteroidales > Rikenellaceae > Alistipes. The sequence continues at coordinate 17,405 of CAJMKE010000009.1, read as the reverse complement.
ATATACCGTTCTATCGAGGAGTTGTCGCAGGCGCGCAAGCCTATCGACCTCTATACCGTTACCGAACGTCTCAAATCGAAACGCGAACTGACGAAGGTCGGCGGTGCGGCATACCTCGCCCAACTGACGCAGAAGGTCGGTTCGGCGGCGAACGTGGAGTTCCACTCGCGAATCATCGCCCAGAAATACGTCCAGCGCGAACTGATACGTTCGGCGGTCGAGATTCAGAAACGCTCTTACGACAATGCCACCGACGTTACCGACCTTATCGGATTCGCCGAGTCGGAGATTCTGAAAATCACCGAGGGACATGTCAAGCGTTCGGTGCAGAGCGCGTCCGACATCCTCCGCCGCACGATTCTCCAAATCGAGGAGGCGGGCAAGAACGATTCGCGATACAGCGGCGTCTGCTCGGGCTTCACCGCGCTCGACAACATTACGCTCGGCTGGCAGCCGTCCGACCTCGTGATTATCGCCGCCCGTCCTTCGATGGGTAAGACGGCGTTCGTGCTTTCGATGGCGCGCAACATGGCGGTGAACTACGAGACGCCGGTAGCGTTCTTCTCGCTCGAAATGTCGTCCACGCAGTTGATGACGCGACTTATCGTGGCTGAAACGGGACTTGCCGGCACGCTCATCCGAAGCGGAAAACTCTCGCCCGAGCAGTGGAAACTGCTCGAAAGCAAGGTGAAGCCGCTCGGTATGGCACCTCTCTATATCGACGATACGCCGGCTCTGTCGGTATTCGAGTTCCGCTCGAAGGCGCGGCGTCTGCACACGCACAACGGCATCAAACTGATAATCATCGACTACCTCCAACTTATGACTGGCGGTACGCAGGACAACAAGGGCAACCGCGAGCAGGAGGTGGCGTTCATTTCGCGAACGTTGAAGGCTATCGCGAAGGAGTTGAACGTGCCGATTCTCGCCCTCTCGCAGTTGAACCGAACGACCGAGGCGCGCGGCGGCTCGAAGCGTCCGCAGTTGAGCGACCTCCGCGAGTCGGGTGCAATCGAGCAGGATGCCGACATCGTGGCATTCATCCACCGTCCCGAGTATTACGGATTCACTCAGACCGAGGACGGTCTGCCTACGGCTGGTCTTGCCGAAATCATCCTTGCCAAGCACCGTAACGGTGCGGTAACGGACATACGTCTGAAATTCCTCAAAGACCAGGCGCAGTTCGCCGACATGGAGGACATATCCGCCGGCAGCGGAGAGCAGTTAGAAGATTATTACAGCGGCGGCGGGGATGTGCCTGCTGCACCGGCTGCCGAAGACGCATTGCGCTCTGTTCAGAATACCGAGTTCGGACTGCCCGGTGCACCGATAAACGTAGATCCGTTCTAAAATGACACTATATATAATATAGGTATACCATGTTCGTAAAGTGCTTCGCGGGAGCGATAGTCGGGATACGTGCCGTAGGCGTTACGGTCGAGGTCAATGTCGCGGGCGGAGGCTTGGGGCTTTATCTCGTCGGTCTGCCCGACAGTGCCGTGAAGGAGAGCGAACAGCGCATACGCGCCGCATTCGAGAACTCGTCGCGACGGATGACGGGCAAAAAGGTTGTCGTCAATCTCGCTCCCGCCGATTTGCGCAAGGAGGGTTCGGGCTTCGATTTGCCTATCGCCGTCGGGATTCTCGCGGCGACGGAGCAGGTCGCGCCGGAGATGCTCGCCGATACGATGTTCGTCGGCGAACTGTCGCTCGACGGCGGCGTGAAACCGGTTCGCGGAGTATTGCCGCTGGCGGTTATGGCGAAGGAGCGTGGTTTGCGCCGCATGGTCGTGTCTGCCGACAATGCGGCGGAAGCGGCTGTGGTCGGTGGTATAGACATTATTCCCGTGCGGACGCTCGCCGAGGCGATAGAGTTCCTGAACGGCGAACGCGAAATAGTGCCGTCGGCAGCCGCGCGCTTCGATGCGGAGGGTTTCAGGGGAGAAACCCGTTTCGCCGAGGATTTCGCCGACGTGAGGGGGCAGGCGCATGTCAAGCGCGCGATGGAAATCGCCGCGGCGGGCGGACACAACGTGTTGATGATAGGCGCACCTGGGTCGGGCAAGACGATGCTCGCGCGCCGGCTGCCTACGATTCTGCCGCCGATGACGCTCGAAGAGGCGATAGAATGCACGAAAATTCACTCCGTGGCGGGAAAACTGGGCGACAGCGCGGGACTGCTGACGCAGCGTCCGTTCCGTGCGCCGCACCATCTGACGTCGCAGGTCGCGCTCGTGGGCGGCGGACAGTCGCCGCAACCCGGCGAGGTGAGCCTCGCTCATAACGGAGTGCTGTTTCTCGACGAACTGCCGGAGTTCGGGCGCAACGTCCTCGAAGTGCTGCGCCAGCCGTTGGAGGACAAGACCATAACCGTTTCGCGCGCGAAATACAGCGTCGAATATCCCGCCAATTTCACTCTCGTGGCGGCGATGAACCCCTGCCCGTGCGGCTACTACAACCATCCGACCAAGGAGTGTTCGTGCGCTCCGTCGGCGATTCACCGCTATTTTTCGCGGATTTCGGGTCCGCTGCTCGACCGTATCGACATGCACATCGAGGTAACGCCCGTTGCGATAGGCGACATGAACTCTCCGCGCGAGGAGGAGACGAGTGCTGCGATTCGCGAACGGGTAATCCGTGCGCGCAATATCCAGTCGGAGCGTTTCGCCGGACTGGGCATCCACTCCAACGCGATGATGAACAGCCGTATGCTGCGCGAATTCTGCCGTCTGGATGCCGAAGCGCGCAGTCTGCTCGAACGGGCTATGGAGCGTTTGAACCTTTCGGCACGCGCCTACGACCGTATAATCAAGGTCGCCCGCACGATTGCCGACCTCGACGGCGCAGCCGAAATCGGTGCGTCGCACATCTCCGAAGCCATAACCTACCGCACGCTCGACCGCGAGAACTGGGGACGATAGGCGACCTTTCGGAAAAAAGTGCTATCTTTGTGAAAAATACCCACAAATGTTTACCGTAATAACCTGTTCCATAAATCCCGATTCCGCGGCGGTACTGCAAGCCAACGTCGAAGCGACGATAGGCGTTCCGTTCGAGTTCACGGCGTTCGACAATCGCGAGGCGCATCGCGGAATATGCAGCATATACAACGAATGTGCGCGCAACGCCCGTTATGACATGCTGTGCTTCGTGCATGAAGACGTCGAGTTCCGGACGCAGAACTGGGGCGGAATCATCGCCCGCAAACTGCGCGAACCCGACTGCGGCGTCATAGGTTTTGCGGGTTCGGTTTCCAAGTTGTCGCCGCTGACGGGCTTCGGCTCGCTGCGCGAACATACGAGATTCAATTATTATCAGGGAACGCCCGATGGAAAGGTCGAGCGCAAGAGCATAAATCCCGACGGTCTCGACTTCTCGCCGGTGATATGCCTCGACGGAATGTGCCTTATCGTGCGCCGCGACGTGTGGGAGCGTTCGCCGTTCGACGAGAAACTGTTCACTGGATTCCATGCCTACGATATCGATTTCACGATTGCGGTCGCATGCAATTACCGTAATTACGTATGCAATCTGGCGGAGGTTTTTCATGCGTCGATAGGCAACTTCGGTCGCGAGTGGTATGAAAATGCCAAGATATGTCATGAAAAATGGCGGTCGCGTCTTCCGATGTTCGCTTCGGGGGGGGGATTTTCGCCTCGGCAGATAGAGCGGATGAACCGCGAAGCCGAAATGAGGATGCTCAAATTTCTGTTCAAACGGCACGTACTTTCGCGCAGGGAGTTGTGGCGTCTGACGGAGGACTATATCCGCAGGGACATGTTCGACCGACTGTCTTACGTTTTGTTCATCAAATATCTGCGCTACGGATTATGGGCAAGGAGTTAGTCAAGGTGGTCGTTCCGCTCTATAAGCCGGAACTCGGCGATGACGAGCGGTTGTCGCTGTCGCACAATGCCGAGGTGCTGCGCCGCTATCCGCATGTGTTTCTCGTGCCGAGGGGGATGCCGACCGACGGTATTCTGGACGGCGCGCTGCCCGATGGCATGGATGCGACGGTAACGGAGGTAGGCAGCGAGTGGCTTGGGCGCGAAAACGGAATTGCGGGCTACAACCGCATGTGTCTGTCGCGCGAATTCTACGATATGTTCGCCGACTGCGAATACATTCTGATATGCCAGACCGATGCGTGGGTGTTCCGCGACGAGTTGGCGGAGTGGTGCGCACGCGGATACGACTGCATCGGCGGTGTGTGGTGGCGGCGCGGCGTATGGTCGCTGCCGGTTATTCGTCTGTTCTTTCCGAAAAACCGGAAACTGTACGGCAGGGTCGGCAACGGAGGGTTTTCGCTGCGGCGCGTGGAGTCGTTTCGCAGGGCGTGCGGCGAACTGCGCGACAGGGCGGAATTTTATCTGAAACAGACCCACCACATGTACAGCGAGGATATATTCTGGGCGGTCGAACCGAAGGATTTCGTCTATCCGCCGATGAAGGTCGCCACCGAATTTTCGTTCGACAATCATCCCGACCGCTGCGAGAAACTGATTGGTGCTGGCAATCTGCCGTTCGGCTGCCACGGCTGGTCGAAACCGGCGCGGCGTTGGTACTGGGAAAAATATATTCACCGATAAAAGCGGTAAAAGTTATGGGAAAGCGATATATTCTGTACGTAACCGACTATTACGCCTATTCGATACTGTTTCCGCTCGAAGCGGAGATTGTCCGCCGCGGCGATGAAGCGGCATGGTTCGTCGAGGAGCGTTGTCCGTCCGAGCCGGTCGCTTCGCGTAAGTTGCTGTGCTCGATAGAGGAGGCACAGAAGTACGACCCGCTGGCTGTGTTCGCCCCGGGGAATTATATTCCTGATTTTTTCAAGGGAGTTAAAGTCAGCCTGTTTCACGGCTATCCGATAAACAAGCGCGCTGAACGCAAGGACGACCACTTCGCGATTCGCGGCTGGTTCGACATATACTGCACGCAGGGAGCGTCTTCGACTGAACCTTTCCGCAAAATAGAGGCGGCGGACGGGACGTTCCGCGTCTACGAGACTGGCTGGACGAAAGCCGACACCTATTTTTCGGAGGAGATGCTTCGCCGCGTACCGCACTCGCGACCGGTGGTGCTGTACTCCTCGACGTTCACACGGTCGCTGACTTCGACGCCCATATTGGCTGATACGATTGAAAAGGCGGTTGCCGAGAACCGCTGGGACTGGATATTCATGTTCCATCCCAAATTGGATGACAAGGAGATACTTGCGCGTTACGCCGGCATCGCGGCGAAATACCCGAATGCCGAATTTCTCGGCAACACCTTCTCTGCTGATGCCATGCGGCGGGCGGATGCGATGCTGTGCGACGCGTCATCGATAATGTTGGAGTTCATGTTCATGGACAAACCGGTCGTTTCGTTCCGCAACACCATGCCCGGGGCGCATCTGCTTGACGTAACCGACCCCGATGAGGTGATTCCCGCTCTCGAAACGGCACTCTCGCGCCCCGAGAAGTTGATGGACGAAATCCGCAAACACACCATGCGCCACGAGCCGCACCGCGACTGCCGATGCTCGGCGCGGGTACTCGATGCCGTCGACGATTTCGTCGCGGCGGGCGGACGCTCGGTACTGAAAAAACGACCGCTGAATCTCGTGCGGAAAATCAAATTGCGCCGAAAGTTGCACTATCCGATGCTCAAAGATTTGTTATGATAATACTTCTGGGTTCGATAATTTTAGTGGTTTTGATTGTCGGTGTCGCCATGCTCGTTCTCCGTTCGGTCGGAGGGCGTAAAGCCGAGTGTCCCGAATTTCTCGTCGGTCGCTGGCGGGTGTCGGGAAAAGACGAATTCATGGTGTTCGGCAAGGGCAGTGCGGGATATTGCGAAGCCGGCGGAATGGTCGAGACATTTGCGTTCACCGTCAGGGGCGACAGACTGCGCGTAGAGCAGAACTGTGTCGTCCGACGTTACCGTATGTCGCGTGGCGGCGACGGCGTGCTGCGGCTCGAAGGCAAAAGCGGCACTCTCGTGTTGAAGCGGTAGCCCCCAAAAACGACCTTAACGACCTTAACGACCTTAAAGTCTTTAAGGACCTTAATAAAATGTTATCGGCGGAGAGTTCTTCTCTCCGCCGATGACGTTTTATGGCGCAGACGCCTATTCCAGTCTTCGCGCGCCGTCCGAAATCACGACGTCGTAAATCTTCGGCTCGTGTCCGAACTTTTCGTTGAACTCGCGTTTTGCTGTCGCGACGAAGTTGTCGTACAACTCCTCCTTCACGAGGTTGATTGTGCAGCCGCCGAAACCGCCGCCCATGATGCGCGAACCCGTTACGCCGCAGCGTTCAGCCAGTTCGACGAGAAAGTCCAACTCCTCGCAACTCACCTCGTAGTCGCGCGACATGCCCCAGTGGGTCTGGTACATGCGTGCGCCGACGGTCTCGTAGTCGCCCTTCTCCAACGCCTCGCAGACGTCGAGTACGCGCTGCTTCTCGCCTATGACGTAGCGTGCGCGCTTGTAGTCCTCCTCCGAAATCTTATCCTTTACCGCTTCGAGGTCGGCGAAATCGGCATCGCGCAGAGTTTCGATACCGAGCGTCTTCGCGACGCGCTCGCACGATTCGCGGCGTTTGTTGTACGGCGAATCGACGAGTTCGTGCTTGACGACCGAATTGACGAGCAGCAGACGATAGCCCTTAGGGTCGAACGGGAAGTATTCGAACTCCATCGAGCGGCAGTCGAGACGCATCAGATTGCCTTTCTTGCCGAAAACGGAGGCGAACTGGTCCATGATTCCGCAGTTCACGCCTACGTAGTGATGCTCGGTCATCTGCCCGACCTTGGCGAGCGAGAATTTGTCGATGCGGTTGTCGGCGAACATGTCGTTGAGCGCGTAAGCGAACGTGCTTTCAAGTGCTGCCGACGACGACATGCCCGCTCCCAACGGCACGTCGCCCGAAAATGCGCAGTCGAAGCCGCGAACCTCCACTCCCAGTTTCGTCATCTCGCGGCATACGCCGAAGATGTATTTCGCCCAGCCCTCGGCAGGCGCGTCCTTCTCTTCGAGCCCGAATTCGCTGCTTTCGCCGAGGTCTATCGAGTAGGCGCGCACACGGTCGGTGCCGTTGGAGCGTATCGCGGCGACGATGCCGCAGTCCACCGCACCCGGAAATACGAATCCGCCGTTGTAGTCGGTGTGTTCGCCGATGAGGTTTATGCGCCCCGGTGATGCATAAACCGCGCTCTCGCCGCCGAAACGGTCGGCGAATGTCTGTTTTACGATTCTGATGTCCATTTTTGTCTGTGTTTTATGGTTTTGTTATTCTGCTTTTATGGTTATGACTGCCGGTTTCAGTCCTTTCGCCGAAGCCTCGAATGTCATCGTGCCGTCTTCGATGCCCGCCTGCACGATGGCAGTCAGACGTCCTCCGAAAAGGTGCATGTGCGGCAGATGGAACGCTTCGAGCGACTTGGGGTCGCCGTTGGCTGCGGCGCGGAACGAACCTGCGCCCGAAACTTTGAACCGCACTTCGCGCGCGTCGGTCGGCACTATATTGCCATCCTTGTCCACCGCGCGTACCTCGATGTAGACGAGGTCTTCGCCGTCCGCCGCGATGCGAGAACGGTCGGCTACGGCTTCGAGCCGGTACGCTCTGCCTGCCGTGCGGACGCTCTTTTCGGCTGCCGCCTTGCCGTCGGCATCGTATGCGACGACGCGCAGTTCGCCAGCCTCGTAGGCGACATCATCCCACATCAGACGGTAACGCTCCTTCACGTCGCCGCCCTTGTGCTTGGTGCGGATGCCGAGGCTTCTGCCGTTCAGTAACAGTTCAGCCGACGGGTAGGAGGTGTAGACATAGACCGGTGTCGGCTCTCCCTTGCGGTCGCGCCATGTCCAGTGTGGGAGTATGTGAAGCGTCGGGCTTTCGCTGTTCCAGACGCTGCGGTAGAGCCAGTAGCGGTCTTTCGGAATCGACGCGAGGTCGATGATGCCGAACATCGAACTGTGGTTGGGCCATGCGTCGGTGTCGTAGGGCGACGGCTCGCCGAGATAGTCGAATCCCGTCCAGACGAACTGACCTATGACGTATGGCAGGTCTTCGTCCGCCGCGAAGTCGAGGTCGGGAATGTTCGACCAACTGCAATGTTCGGTGTCGTAGGACGACGAGTGGTTGTCGGCGTGGATTTTCTGCGCTCCGCCCTCGTTCGGGAAGTGGTAGACGCCGCGCGAACTGACGGTAGATGCCGTTTCGCTGCCGAGAATCAGGTTCTGCGGCAGTTTGGCGTAGGCTTCGGTGTAGCGCGACACCTTGTAGTTGAACCCCGGTACGTCGAGCAGTGCCGCGAATCCGTTTTCGAGTACGCTGTCGATTTGGTCCATGCCGCAGGTTACGGGGCGTGTCGGGTCTTCGCGATGACAGATGCTCTGTAACCACGATGCGACCTTGTAGCCGCCCGCAGTCCATTGTGTCGGCACCTCGTTGCCCACGCTCCACATCACGACGGAAGCATTGTTGCGGTAGTGGCGGAGCATATTCACCATGTCGCGTTCAGCCCACTCGGCGAACAGTCGGTGATAACCGTTGTCGCACTTGGCTACGTCCCATTCGTCGAACGGCTCTATCATCATCATGAATCCCATTTCGTCGCACAGTTCGACGAGTTCGGGCGCAGGCATGTTGTGCGAGGTGCGTATCGCGTCGCATCCCATATCTTTCAGCAGCGTCAGTTGCCGCCGTATCGCCGCCTTGTTCACCGCCGCACCCAGAGGACCCAAATCGTGGTGCAGGCATACGCCGCGGAACTTGCGGCATTTGCCGTTGAGGAAAAATCCCTTGTCGGCGCGCAACTCGACGGTGCGGATGCCGAAACGGGTCGTGTACTCGTCGGTGAGACGTCCGTTGTGATAAATTTTCGATTCGGCTGTATAGAGCGTCGGCGATTCGGGCGACCAGAGCCGCGGATTATCGACCGTGAAGTGCTGCTCGAACGGCATCGAACGGCACACTTTGCGCGTATCGTCCTTCGCGGCGACTGTCCGACCCTCGGCGTCGCGTATCACTGTCGCGATACGCAGCATCTCCCCGTCGGGCAGATTGCTTATTTCGGTGCGCAGGCATACCGACGCATAGTCGTCGCCGACATACGGCGTGGTAATCTGCGTACCCCATACCGGAACGTGGATACGCTCGGTGGCGATAAGATGCACGTTGCGGTAGAGCCCCGCACCCGGATACCAGCGCGACGACTGCGGAAGATTCTCCAATTCGACCTCGACGAGGTTGCTGCCATCGGTCGCAGCGTCGGTTATGTCCACGGCGAACGAGTTGTAGCCGTAAGCCCACCCGCCGCATTTTGTGCCGTTCACGAAGACCTGCGCTCCGCTCATCGCTCCGTCGAACAGAAGCGTGAACCGTCGGTCGCCTTTATTTATTATAGGTAGGTTGAGCCGGTATCCGCCCTTGCCGACGTAGGGCAGTCCGCCCGAACGTCCGGTCTTTACCGACTCCTCGCGCTCGCCGTTCTGTATGACGGCTACCGTTTGCAGGTCGTTGCTGCGGTCGAACGGTCCGTATATCGCCCAGTCGTGCGGTATCGTTACTTTCATCCATTCGCCGTCGCCGTTCTTCTCTCCGCGGCGGAATTCCCAGCCCGATTTGAGCGTCGTAACCGTTCGCGGTTGCGCTGCGGCGGTCGCGATGCCTGCCGCGAGAATCGCCAGTGCCGTAAATATGGTTCTCGTTTTCATCGTTCCGTTCTATTTGAATGCGTCCATAGCCCTTGTCGGTCGTCCCTGCTCGTCGAATGCCCCTTTGGTGTAGCCGTTGAAGTTCGGCGGACATTCGGGTTCCCAATAGAATACGCCCAGACAATGTCCGTCGGTGCGCGAGCGTGTGTTGCGTATCAGATAACTCAGGAATTGATATGACGTGTCGGCGTCGTCCCACGGCATGCCGACTTCGCAAATCATGACGGGTTTGCCGTATCGCCCGTAGAGGTCTTTGATGTTGGCGATGCATGATTCGGCATAGCCGCGCCAGTTGGTCGCATCCGGATAGAGCGACATGCCGATGATGTCGTACCTGCCGCCGTGCTTGTTGAGGATGTCGCCGAAAAGATAGGTGTAGAGGTCGAGTTGCTGTCCGCGGTCGAGATGGACGATGACTTTCGCATCGGGATAGATGCTCTTCACTGCGTTGTAGCCCGCGGTCGTCAGTGCCGAGTAGTTCGCCGGCTCCGTCCACGAACGACCGATTTCCCAAAGCATCCCGTAGGTGGTTTCGTTGCCGACCTGAACCCATTCGACGTCGATACCTTCGGCTTTCAGCGCGGACAGAACTCCGGTCGTGTGGTCGGCGACGGCTTGTCTCATCCGCCCGATGTCGTATCCCGACCATGCGGCGGGTACCGTCTGATGCCCAGGGTCAGCCCAAGTGTCGCTGTAATGGAAATCTATCATCAGACGCAATCCGAGTTCATGCGCCCGTTTCGCCTTTTCGACCACGTCGGCTTCGGCGTTCCAGCCGTCGGCGGGATTCACCCACACGCGCAGGCGGATTGCGTTCATGCCGAGTTCCTTCATCAGAGCCGTACACTCCATGGGTTTGCCGGTTGCCGTGGCGAACGTGCGCCCCTCGTTCTCCAATTGCGTTACCCAACTGATGTCCGCTCCCTTGGCAAAGACGTAGGACGAATCTTTTTCTTTCGGCTGCGCGTCTTTTCCGCAACCGGACAATATGACCGAGCAAACTATGGCGACGGTCAGGGTCGATAGTTTTAAGGTTTTCATACTTACAAATATAGCAAAAAAAACGGAATTGCGAATATTCGGGTTGCTTTTTGTGGAAACTGCCTGCGGACGTGGCGTTTTTTGCCTTTATCCCGTCGTTCGGCGGCGGGAGCAGCCCTAAAAAAGCGCAATGCGGTTAATTTTTTGCCTCCGTTTTTTGTAAATGATGAAAATTTATTACCTTTGTACCGCCGATGCCCAGATGGCGAAATGGTAGACGCGCTCGTTTCAGGTGCGAGTGTTGAGAGACGTGTAGGTTCGACTCCTATTCTGGGCACTGAAAAGGTCGTCATATAAATGACGACCTTTTTCATTTTCCGCCCTTCCCGTCTGACGTTTTCTGCTGCCGTACATACTCGTCGTAGTCGGTGGGGTTTATCCATTTCGTAATCTCCCACGGTCGTTCGATTTCGCCGCTGACGACCTTCTCGTAAAAATTCCAGTTCTGTGCCTCGTTATAAGGGTAGCGGTCGAAAATATCGCCGTCGCCGGTTATCCGCGGGTCTTTCTGTTTGCGCAGAACGCCGAGCAACTCCCTGCGCATCACCCTCTTGCGCATCGCATATTTCGGGTCGTCCGCCAGATTGTGCATGCAGTCGGTGTCGGATTTTAGGTCGTAGAGTTCCTCTTTCGGTCGTTTGCCCATTGCCAAATCGTAATAGAAATCGCTTTCGCCGGAGCGGTGCAAGTCGAGTATCACGCTTTTCGTCGGCGAACCGTCTATCTCGGCATAACCCGTCTCGGGGTCGCATGCGGGATAGAGGTCGGGTTTCAAATTCCATATATACAGCAGACTGTCGCGTATGATGCCGCGAATGGGGTATCCCTGATTGGCAGGACGTCCGTAGTCATCGCGTTCGCGACCGAATATTATCCTGTCCCGCTTCGCATCGATACGTCCCGACTTGTCGCTTTCGAGCAGCGGACGTATGCTTTCGCCGCTCATCGGGTGCATGCCGTCGGGTTCGATGCCTGCCATGTCGAGAATCGTCGGTGCGATGTCGACGAAATTCACGTAATCGGCTATGCGCCGTCCCGTGTGCCGTATGCCGTTGCGCCACATAATCGCCAAAGGCTGGTGGTGCGATTGTTCGTAGTGGTTGGCTTTGGCTCGGGGGAACGGCATGCCGTTGTCCGACGTAACGATGACGACGGTGTTGTCCAACTCGCCGCGACGTTCGAGTTCTTCGAGCATCGCGACCAGATGACGGTCGAAATATTCGATTTCAAAACCGTAATCGAGCATGTCGTTGCGCACGATTTCGTTGTCGGGGAAAAATCGCGGTATGCAGTCCACCTCATCGATGCTCCTGCCTCCCAATGCCGCTCCCGCCCCGTATTCGTAGCCGCGGTGCGGTTCGCGCGACCCCGCCCAGAAGAACCACGACTTGCCGTCGGCGGCTCTGTCGTCGAGGAAATCGCGGAAGTTGGCGGCATAGTCTATCTTCGATATCTTGCTCGTCGGCGGCTGGGTCTTACGCTTCTGGTAAGGTTCTCCCGTCAGTCGGCGCGGTTTTCCGTCTACCTCACCCGGATTGCCCGGAGACCAGCCCTTGCCCGTAAACCCGACTGCATAGCCCTGCTCGCCGAGAACCTCGGTGAAGACCTTGTAGTTGGACGGGAAATTGGTGATATGGTTGCCGCCCGCTTCCAACTGCCACGAATACCGTCCCGTAAGCAGCACGGCGCGGCTCGGTGCCGACTTGGCGTTAGGCGTATAGCAGTTGTCGAAAACGACGCCTTCGGATGCCACGCGGTCGAAAGCGGGGGTGTTCACCCACTTGCAGCCGTTCGCTCCGAAGTGGGCGTAGGATGCATCGTCGGCTATATAGAACAGGATGTTGGGCGGTGTGCCGGCGCAAACCTCGGCAAATGCGTTCGTCGCGATAGCCAGTCCCGAGAGCAAAAATGGTTTGGAATTCATCTTCCGTTAAGGTTTTGGATTGTCCAAAAATAACGAAAAATTCCGAATCGTCAAAATCGCGGCGTCCGGCAGATGCGATACCCGCCCGCCGAATGTTCGGCGGGCGGGATTATAAGACCCTTAAAGTCCTTAATGACCTTAAAGACTTTTAAGGTTTGCGGCGTTCCGCTTTCCCGAGCGGCGTTATCGCGAAGCGGAATTCGTAGTCGCCGTAGGGCAGCCGGTATTCGGGCAGCGGCTGCGCCCGCCAACTGTTGATGCAGCCCAGGCCGCCGTGCGCGCCGTCGATACATACGTGGGTGCAGCCGTCGGCGACGAGTTCGTCGGGATGCGCCTTGTAGGCTGCGCTGCGACCGTCGAGTTGCGGGGTGTCGTAAGGCAGTGCCGATGCGGCGAAATACTCTTCGCCGACGACCTCTATCCCGTTGCCCTCGGCATCCGACAGCCGCCACCGCCGCAATCCCGATTTCAGCCCCGATTCCTGCGGGCTTGCGTATTTGTCGTGGAACTGTTCGCCGACCGTCTGGTCGTAAAGACCGACGAGTGCCGCGCTGCACCGGTCGGGATAGTTCTCGAACGGTCCGTAACCGAAGAACCGCAGCGTGTCGAACCGTCCGTCGGCGGCGAATCTTACTCCGAACCTCGTCAGGTCGGCGATGTCTCGGCGCGACTTGTCGGCGGACATCTTCTGGCATATCTCCATGCGTCCGTCGCTGTCGATGCGGTAGTTCATCGTGAGTGTCGCTCCGAATCGCGGTAGTTCGTATGACGTTTCGATTTCTACGTAGCGTTCATGCTCGGTGATGTTCATGCCTTTCAGACACAGTTGCGGATTCTGCCACATCGCGATGTCGGCAATCTTTTTGTTGAGTTGAAGCCCGAGGTCGTTGTCGGTCGCCGCGCGGTAGAAGTTCGGCTCTATCGGTCGTGCGAGCAGTTCGGTGCCGCCGATGACATACGAAGTCGCGAATCCGGTCGTCGGGTCGAACGCAATCCGGAAATTATCGCCGCTCACGACGTATCCTTCCGTCTTCGGGCAGCCTGCATCGGCTCGCGATGCGGCGAACCGTTCTTTTTGCGCTTTCGTCCTGACTGCTATTTGGTCGCAGGCGAGTTCTTCGCCCGCGTCGAGCAGTCCGCATGCGCGTTTTAGCCGGTAGGTTACGGTCAGGAACACATCCTCTCCGCCGATTGCGTCGAACTGCTGCAGCGTGTAGCCGAGAGCGACGGTTTGGGTCTGCTGCGGTTCGATGTCGAGATTCTCGACAGCACCGCACAGAACGTTGCGTCCGTCCGATTCGATGCGCCATTCGAGCCGGAAATCGTCGAGCGAAATGAAGAAATATTCGTTGAAAACCCGTACAAGACCTTCGCGCAGCGACTCGGCGGAGGTGTGGACGGGACGGTGCTGGTGGCGCGCTTCGTATGCGTGCGGATGCCATGTGCGCTCTGCCGCGACGAGTCCGTTGCAGCAGAAGGTGCTGTCGGATGCGTCTACGGCGTTGTAGTCGCCGCCGTAACGGTAGGTGATGCTGCCGTCGGCATTGCGGTGGGCGAGTGCCTGGTCGGCGAAATCCCAGATGAATCCGCCCTGATATCTCGGCTCGCGGCGAATCATGTCCCAATACTCCTTGAACCCTCCGAGCGAGTTGCCCATCGCATGGGCGTATTCGCACTGGATGAGCGGTTTCGACGGGTCGGTGCGCAGATACTCTTCGCACTTGTCGTAGGAGCGGTACATCGGACACTCGATGTCGGTGTTGCGCCCCTTGTGTCGGGTCGCCTGCTCGTACATTACCGGTCGCGACGGGTCGGTCGCCTTTATCATGTCGTAGCATTTCTCGAAGTTGATGCCGTTGCCAGCCTCGTTTCCGGTACTCCAAATTATTATCGACGGATGGTTGCGGTCGCGGGCAACCATACGGCTGTTGCGCGCGAGATGCTGAGCCTTGAATATCGGGTTGGCGGCAAGCGTGCGTTCACGGTCGTGGATGTGGTAGCCGTGCGACTCGATGTTCGCCTCGTCGACCACGTAGATTCCGTAGCGGTCGCACAGGTCGTACCAGAGCGGCGAATTCGGGTAGTGGCAGCAGCGAACTGCGTTGATGTTCAGTTGCTTCATTATGCGCAGGTCGCGCAGCATCTCCTCGCGGCTAACGCAATAGCCGTTGATGTGGCTCAATTCGTGGCGGTTCACTCCCTTTATCAGAATCGCTCTGCCGTTTACGAGCAGTTGCCCTCCGCGTATCTCCACTTTGCGGAACCCGACGTTGAATGCCGTCGACTCGGTTTCGACGCCTTTCGCCGATGCGGTTACGGTGAGGGTATAAAGATTGGGTGCCTCCGCACTCCACTTTTTCGGATTTTCTATTGCGAATACTGTTTTAACCACACCCTGCTTCGGTATGAAATCTCCACCGGCGACACGGCATCCGTCGGCATCGGCGAGCGACAGCGAAACGCGGTCTACACCGCGCGTTACGGTTACCGTCGCATCGAGCGTGCCGTTGCGGTACTCGATGTCGAGGTCGGGTGTCAGCACGACATCGGCTATGCGCCGTTTGTCGCGGGCATATATGTAGCAGTCGCGCGCGATGCCCGACAGCCGCCAGAAATCCTGGTCTTCGAGATACGAGCCGTCGCACCAGCGATGAATCTTCATCGCCAGCAGGTTCTCGCCTTTGCGCAGATATTCGGTAACGTTCCACTCCGATTCGAGTTTGCTGTCCTTGCCGTAGCCGACCTCACGCCCGTTCACCCACAACTCTATGTCGGATGTCGCCGAACCGATGTGGACGAATACATCCTTGCCGCGCCACTGCTCGGGAACGGTTATGGTTCGGCGGTACAGTCCGGTGTAATTCTGCTCGAACGGCACGTAGGGCGGATTGTTCTTGAAGAACTTGTGCCACGGGTAGGGCTGGTTGGTGTAGACGGGGTCGCCATAGCCGTTGAGTTCCCAGATGCCTGGTACGGGCATTGTTCCCCACGCCGAATCATCGAATGCGATTGCAGCGAAACCTACCGGTACGGCATCCGGACGCTCCGCACGCAGGAATTTCCATTCGCCTTCGAGCGAGCGGTATTGGGGCGAGTGCCGGAAGTCGTTTTCGGCGACAGCCTGCTCCGCTTTCGGCGATACGATGAAACTTGCGCGCATGGGTTCTCTACCGATGTCGAATGCCGACGGGTCGCACACTCTCTCTTGCGCCATGGATACGACGAACAGGGCGGTAGCAGCCGCCGAAATGATAAGTCGCTTCATGTCTTTGTCTTT
Source organism: uncultured Alistipes sp. (assembly GCA_905213895.1). Lineage (GTDB taxonomy): Bacteria > Bacteroidota > Bacteroidia > Bacteroidales > Rikenellaceae > Alistipes. The sequence goes on along the minus strand of CAJMKE010000009.1, from coordinate 1,461 downwards.
TTAGGTATTTGAAGTTTTAAGGTTGTATTGCGTTATTTGAAGAACCGGTATTGGAAAATTAACAGATAGACGACGGCAATCGAAATGTAGGTGTCGGCGAGATTGAAAATAGGTCCGAAGAAATAACCCTGCGAATCGACCAGAAAATCGAGCCACTGCGGACAACTCTCCCAGCGGAACAGCGGGAAATAGAGCATGTCCACCACGCGACCCATCATGAACGGAGCGTAGCCGCCGCCGAAATGCGCTACCGTCGCAGGCGTCGAAGCCGAGAACAGGATTCCGTAGAATGCGCTGTCGATGATGTTGCCGATTGCTCCGGCGATGATAAGTGCCAGACCGACGATGACGCCCTTCGGGGCATTGCGCTTGTAGATGTAGCGGAGATAGTATATCAGTGCGCCTACCATTCCGACCCTGAACAGACTCAACAGAAGTTTGCCCCAGTCGAATGCGCTGCCTGCCGAAAGTTGCATTCCGAAGGCTGCGCCGTTGTTTTCGACGAACCGCAGCCGGAACCAGTCGGGAATTACGACGATTGTCTCTTCGAGATGGAAACTGGTTTTAATCCAGATTTTCAATGCCTGGTCTATAATCACGAGGACGATTATAAGTATGGATGCGTGTTTCAGATTCATGTTCGCAATTTTTTGTGCTGACAAATATACGAATAAGCGAGGGCAATGCCAAATTTATTTGAGCATTGCCGAGCGGAAGTATATTGGGCGGAGCCAAATTACGAATAAGCGAGGGGAAAAGCAAAAGTTCTTTTGATTTTCCCGAGCGAGAGTATATTGGGCGCAGCCAAATTGCGAATAAGCGAGCAAAAGCAAATTTTTGCTTTTGCTTTTTTTCTTGTTACCTACCCCCTAAATCCCCCGTCTGTGCGGGGGACTTGTTTTTTCTCAAACTTATTTGGACATTCCCGAGCGGGAGTATATTTGGCGCAGCCTCTTTAATGACCTTAACGACTTTAATGACTTTAACGACTTTAACGACTTTAACGACCTTAAAGCCCCTTTATATTATATATAGGTATAAAAGATTTATTAAAAAAAGTTAGAAAAAATGTCGGGAAATATTTGCAGAATATAAAATTGTCCGTATCTTTGCACCCGCAATTGAGAACAAAACCTCTGCGGAATACGCTGGGAGGTGGTTTCCGAAAGGAAAATTCCGAAAGGGTAAAACAAAGAGATGAAAAAATTGCAAAAAAAGTTCTTTAAAAATTTGGTGGTTCAAAAAAGATGCTTTATCTTTGCACCACTTTCCGCGATGAAAAAACGGAAGCAAGTTTTTGAAACGGTTCTTTGATTTACTGGTTATATTTTGAGAGAAAATGTAGTATTTATCTGTCAATTTCCTTTAAGGAAAAAGAAGTAGTCAGGACTCTAACGATACATTATAATTTTTACAATGGAGAGTTTGATCCTGGCTCAGGATGAACGCTAGCGGCAGGCT
>CAJMKE010000008.1 GCA_905213895.1 uncultured Alistipes sp. | reverse complement strand
AAGCAGGGTGTACCACCTCGGCGGCGGAACTCTGGCGAACGGCTCGCCGCGCAAGATATTTCTGAACCACCGCAACAACCTTGCGATGCTCTACCGCTGCGCCCCGCCCGTGCAGCGTGCAGTCGCGGCAGTGGTGCGACCGCTGCTCGACCTGGCGGCGGCGGCAGGTTATTTGCTCGGAGGAAATACGGGCGGGTTCAAGGCGGTTTTCGCGGCGTATCGCGATTTCGCGAAGTGGCATCGTCGGCTCGCGCGCGAACGGCGGGCGATAAGGGGCGGTGCGGTCGCCGAGTCGCCGTATATATATAAAGGTACGATTGTGTTGAGATATTTGTTCGGCATGCGCCGATTCGATAAACTGATGTAATTATGCGTAAACTCGTCATTATTCCGACATACAACGAACGCGAGAACGTCGCGCGGATGATAAAGAAGGTGCTTTCGCTCGACGGCGGATTCGAGATGCTTTTCGTGGATGACGGTTCGCCCGACGGCACTGCCGAAATCATCGAGGGCGAGCGCATGATTGCCTCCGACCGCATCCACCTTATCCGCCGCAGCGGCAAACTGGGTCTGGGTACGGCGTATATCGCGGGATTCCGCTGGGCGTTGGAACACGGCTACGACATGATATTCGAGATGGACTGCGACTTTTCGCACAATCCCGACGACCTGCTGCGGCTCGTGCGACGGCTCGAAACCGATTCGGATGTCGTCGTCGGCTCGCGCTACGTGCGCGGCGTGAATGTCGTGAACTGGCCTCTGTCGCGGCTGCTGATGTCCTATTTCGCGTCGCGGTACGTCCGCATCGTTACGGGAATGCCCGTGTGCGACGCAACGGCGGGTTTCGTCGGCTACCGTCGCGAGGTGTTGCAGACGATAGACCTCGACGGTGTGCGGATGGTCGGTTACGGATTCCAGATAGAGATGAAGTATACGGCATGGAAACTCGGTTTCCGCATCGGCGAGGAGTCGATAATCTTCGTGGACCGCGAAGCCGGAACGTCGAAGATGTCGGGCGGAATATTCGGCGAAGCGTTCTTCGGGGTGCTGAAACTGCCTTTCCGGAAAATACGGCGCAGGTAGCCGACGGGCGAATCTCCCTGCGCCCCTAACGACCTTAAAGTCTTTAAGGACTTTAAGGACTTTAAGGACTCTGCCTTACCCCCCCCCAACAACCTTATGACAGCAACTCCGTTTTGCGCGTATGCGCGAAACGGAACAGTTTGTGCGGTGAAAAAACGCATAAAACTTGAAAACTTTTATTGTTTATAAAGTTTTCTTGCCTATATTTGCAGTCGGAATAAGGTGAAATTATGTCGCAGCGAGAAAGAATCATAGAGCAGACCGCACGGATGTTCGTCGAACTGGGTATAAAGTCTATCCGCATGGACGATATAGCCCATACGCTCGGTATATCGAAACGTACGCTGTACGAGATGTTTACCGATAAGGAGGAGTTGATTTACCTGTGCATGAAGTATCTGATGGACGAGCAGTTGCGCATGGTCGCCGAAACCACTGCGGCGTGCGACGACAAACTCGAAGCACTGTTCAACGGATTCAAACTGATGCTCGACGGCGGCGAACGCCATCACCGCATGATGACGAACCTCCAAAAGTTCTATCCGGCGGTTTTCGACCGCATCAGAGTGGAACATATAAGGGGGGGGGTAAGCCGTCTACGTGAGGTGATATTGAGTTACATCGATTTCGGTCTTATCAACAGCAATATCAATGTAGACCTCTCCATAACGATTTTTTACTACACCGCAACGGGAGTTTTCGGACAGAGGAACAATATTATACTGCCCGAAGGCGTTACGGAAAAGGGTGCATTCATGTATACGATAGTCAATTTCTTCCGCGGAATAGCGACCGAAGAGGGCGTGCGGCAGATAGACAGGCTCGTGAAGGAGAAAAAACTGTACGACTTTTAATTACGGAACATATTATACAGACAGAATGAATATGAGAAGATTGGTTTTAGTTTTAGGTTCGGTTATGACCGTGTTCGCCGCAGCGGCACAGACACCGCAGGGCGAGGTCGTAACTCTGACTTTGGAGCAGGCGTTGGAGATTGCGCTGAGCGAGAACCCGACAATCAAAATCGCCGACCAGGAGATTGAGATTAAGCGTTATGCGAAGCAGGGGACTTATGCGAGCCTCTATCCGCAAATCGACGCGACGGCACAGTACCAGCGCGTGATAGAAAAGCAGACGATGAGCATGGATTTCGGCGGTCAGACGCAGTCCATAAAGGTCGGCAGCGACAATTCGTTCAACGGAGGCGTTACCGCCGCGATGCCGATTGTCAATGCGCAGTTGTGGACGAGCCTCAAAATATCGGCTCTCGACGTGGAACTCGCGGTCGAGAAGGCGCGCTCGTCGCGTCTGGACATGGTCGAGCAGGTTGCGAAGGCGTACTATTCGGCTCTGATGGCGAAAGAGTCGCTCTCGCTCTACAAGCGCGTGTACGACAATGCCGTGGAGAACAACAAGAACGTGAAGAAGAAGTACGACGTCGGTTCGGTGTCGGAATACGACCTCATCACGTCGAACGTTTCGGTGCAGAACGCCATTCCGAACGTGTTCGAGGCGGAGAACAGCGTTACGCTCACTCTGTGGCAGTTGAAGGCTCTGTTGGGCATCGACTTGCAGAAGAATATCGACGTGGCGGGTTCGCTCATGGATTATGAGGCGGCTATGAGTTACGGCTACGATTTGGCACAACTCAACCTCGAAGACAACTCGACGATGAAGCAGTTCGACATTCAGGAGCAGCAGTTGCAGAAGGCGTTGAAACTTACCAAGATGGCTAACGTGCCTACACTGTCGATAAACGCGGCGTATCTTTATACAGCGCTCGGCAACGACGGCAAGTTCTTCGTCCGCGACGCATGGAATCCCTATTCGTATGCTGGCGTGCAACTCAACATTCCGATTTTCGCCGGCAACTCCAAGCGTGCGGCAACGCGTCAGGCGCGGCTGAACCTGTCGAACATCCAGTTGCAGCGCGAAAATACCGAACGCCAGTTGAGAGTGGCTATCGTGCAGTACATAAACAACATGGATACGAGCGTCAAGCAGTTCCACTCGGCTAATGCGACGGTCGAGCAGGCGCAGCACGGATACGACATCTCGGTCAAGCGTTACGAAATCGGAAGCGGCACGCTCGTCGAGGTGGACAACTCGCAGTTGGCTCTCACGCAGGCGGAGTTGAGCCGCAACCAGTCGGTGTACAACTTCCTGACTTCGAAAGTCGCTTTGGATAAGGTTTTGGGAAAATTCGAAAATAAATAAAAACAGGATAAAGAGTTATGAAGACAATTTTCAAGTCGTTGCTTATCGCCGCTGTTGCGATGGCAGGCGTTTCGTGCAAGGAGAAAAAGGCTGTGCAGGAGCAGACGGAGACGATTCCGTCGGTAGCGGTCGAAACGGTATCGAGCCGCGATGTAATTCAACAGACCGTGTTTACCGGTACGGTCGAGGCTGACGTGGTGAACAATATCGCGCCGCAGCAGCCGCGCCGTATTTCCCGAATTCTGGTGGATGTCGGCGACCGTGTGAAGGCGGGTCAGTTGCTTGTCGAACTCGACCGCTCGTCGCTGGTGCAGGCTAAGGCACAGATGGATAACGCATTGATAGAGTACGAGCGTACCAACGAACTTTACGAGTTCGGCGGTGCATCCAAGTCGGAGTGGGACGCACGCCGCTTGCAGTACGACGTAGCCAAGTCGACATACGACAATCTGCTCGAAAATACGACGCTCGTTTCGCCGGTTGCAGGTATCGTTTCCGCCCGCAACTACGATAACGGCGATATGGCGGGCAGCAGCCCGATTCTCGTCGTCGAGCAGATTCGTCCGGTGAAAATCATGATTAACGTGTCGGAGAGCCTCTTCCCGAAGGTGAAGCGCGGCATGAAAATCTACGTTACGTTCGACGCCTACGGCGACGAGCAGTTCACCGGCAAGGTAACGCGCATCTATCCGACCGTGGACAACTCCACGCGCACGTTCCAGGTCGAGGTTTCGCTGCCTAACAGCGACGAGCGCATCCGTCCGGGTATGTTCGCCCGCGTTACGCTGCCTTACGACGTTGCGAAGCATGTCGTGATTCCGGACCGTGCTATTCTCAAACTGATGGGTTCGGGCGACCGCTACGTATATATCTACAATCCGACCGACGGTACGGTGCGTTACAGCAAGGTCGAACTCGGTCGCAGAATGGATGCCGAGTACGAGGTCCTTTCGGGTGTCGAGAACGGCGACAAGGTGGTCGTTATCGGTCAGAACGCATTGTCGAACGGTGCGAAAGTCGAACTTAAATAACATCCGACGATGAATATTTACAAGACAGCAGTACATAATCCGATTTCGACGATTCTGATATTCGCTGCAATCGCCATATTCGGAATATTCTCCTTCATGAAACTGCCTATCGATTTGTTCCCGCATATCGATACCACGCAGATTATGGTAATCACCGCATATCCGGGTGCGAGTGCGGTGGATATTGAGGAGAACGTTACCAAACCGATGGAGAATGTCCTCAACAGTGTGGACCACCTCAAACACATCACCTCAAAATCGAAGGAGAACCTGTCCATCGTTACGCTCGAATTCGAGTACGGAACGGACGTGGAGGTCGCTACGGCGAATATCCGCGACAAACTCGACATGGTAAGCAACAACCTGCCTGACGATGTCGTTACGCCGATTATCTTCAAGTTCGGTACGGACGATATTCCGATTCTCCTGATGACCATCAAGGCAAACGAGAGTTGGAGCGGACTCTACAAAATCATCGACGACCGCGTTTCGACGCCTTTGGCGCGTGTCAGCGGCGTAGGTACGGTGTCGGTGCAGGGTATTCCGGAGCGTCAGATTCAGATTTACTGCGACCCGTACAAACTCGAAGCCTACGGAATGACTATCGAGGGTATCGCCCAGGTGATAGCCTACGAAAACCGTTCGATTCCGGGCGGTACGATGGATATCGGTTCCAATACCTATTCGCTCCGTGTCGACCAGGAGTTCGACGATGCGGCGGAGATGCTCGACATAGTCATCGGCACGCGCAACGGAGCCAACATATATCTGCGCGACGTCGCCACCGTTACCGATACGCAGGAGGAGCGCACGCAGGAGAGTTTCAACAACGGCAAGCGAAGCGGTATAATGATTGTGCAGAAGCAGACCGGCGCGAACTCCGTGGAGATTTCCCAGAAGGTGAAGGAGAAGTTGGAGGAGATTCTGCCTACGCTGCCTTCCGACGTGAGCGTCGTTCCGTTCATCGATACCTCGGACAACATCCTCGATACCGCCGATTCGCTGGTCGATACGATTATGATTACGTTCATCGTCGTGATGATTGTCGTGATGATGTCGCTCGGTCGCTGGCGTGCCACGATTATCATCGTGCTGACGATTCCTATATCGCTGCTCTCCGCGCTGATTTACATCCTCGCGTCGGGCGATACGCTGAACATCATTACGATGAGTTCGCTCTCCATCGCCATCGGTATGGTCGTCGATAACGCGATTGTGGTGTTGGAGAACATAACGAGCCATATCGACCGCGGCGAACGTCCGAAGCAGGCTGCGATTTTCGCGACCAAGGAGGTCGGCGTGTCGGTCATAGCATCCACGCTGACTACCATAGCCGTGTTCCTGCCGCTGACGATGATTACCGGTATGGCGGGCGTGCTCTTCAAGCCGATGGGCTGGATGGTAACCATTACGCTGACGGTCTCGACCGCTGCCGCACTGACGTTCACTCCGGTTCTCTGCTCGCTCATGATGAAACAGAGCCCGAAGAAGTCGCCGTTGCAGAAATACGTCGATGCCGGCTTCAACTGGCTTAACGATGTGTACGGACGTGCGCTCGACTGGACGGTGCATCACCGCAAGATTACGGTTCTGGGTGCCGTTGCGGTATTCTTCGCAGTCGTAATCGGTGTGGGTTCCAATCTGAAAACGGAGTTCTTCCCGACGCAGGACAATGCCCGTATCTCGATAGCCATTCAGTTGCCGGTCGGAACACGTCAGGAGATTACACGTGATTTGGCACTGCGAATCGACCAACAGTTCCGCGAGAAATATCCGGAGATAAAGACTATCGGTATATCCGAGGGTGTCGCCGATACCGACAACACTTTCGCAGCCATTCAGGATAACGGTACTCACCGTATATCGATGAACATTTCGCTGACGAAGAAGACGGAGCGCGAGCGTACGCTGACCCAAATCGGCGATATGATGCGTGAAGACCTCCGCCAGTATCCCGAAATCCGCACGTTCACGGTTACCGAGACCGGACAGAGCAAGGGCGCGGGAGGTCGTGCGTCGGTGGATGTCGAACTCTATGGCTACGACCTTGCCGAGACCGACCGCATCGCATCGGAAATCAAGGAGATGATGCTCGGTATCGAGGGCTGTACGGAGGTTACGATTTCGCGCGACGAGTATACGCCGGAGATTCAGGTCGAGTTCGACCGCGAGAAACTGGCGATGAACGGACTCAACGTCGCTACGGCGGCATCGTTCCTGCGCAACCGCGTGAACGGTTCGGTGGCTTCGTACTATCGCGAGGACGGTGAGGAGTACGACATCATCGTGCGTTATCAGAGAAAGTTCCGCGAGTCGGTCGAGGATATCGAGAACGTTACTCTCTATACGTCTGCCGGCGGTGCGGTGAAGGTTCGCGACCTCGGTCGGGTGTTCGAGACCACGACGCCTCCTACCATCGAGCGTAAGGACCGTTCGCGTTACGTAACCATTTCGGGTTCGGTGGGACACGGCTACGCCATGTCGCAGATTGTCGAGGCTACCGTCGCAGGTCTGAAAAAGATGGATTTGCCGGTGGGCATCACATGGGGTCTCGGCGGTACGTTCGAAGACCAGCAGGATACGTTCACCGACCTGATTACGCTCATGGTGCTGATGATTATTCTCGTGTTCGTGATTATGGCATCGCAGTTCGAGTCGCTGACATATCCGTTCGTAATTATGTTCTCGCTGCCGTTCGCACTCGTCGGAGTGTTCATCGGACTGTGGATTACCGGTACGGCGATGGGTGTCATGGGTCTGTTGGGCGTGCTGATGCTCGTGGGTATCGTGGTGAACAACGGTATCGTACTCGTCGACTACACGCGACTGTGTATTGCCCGCGAGATGCCGATTTACGAGGCTGTCGTCGCAGCGGGTCGTTCGCGTCTGCGCCCGATTCTCATGACGACGCTTACCACGGTCATCGGTATGATTCCTATGGCTATCGGCAACGGTGTCGGTGCCGAGATGTGGAACTCGCTCGGTATGGCGGTCGCTTGGGGACTTTCGTTCTCGACGCTCATCACGCTGTTCCTTATTCCGGTGCTGTTCACCTCGCTCGCAGTGAGAAAGGAACGCCGGCTGGCTAAAAAACTTGCAAAAAACAAAGCGTAAAAAGTTATGAAAGCAATATTCTTATCGTGCAATCAGGCACTCTACGATGAAGTGCATCAGGAGATGAAGCGTCTGGGCGTTCACGGCTTCACCGGCTGGGAAGAGGTTACGGGTCGCGGCATGTACGGCGGCGAACCTCACCTGGGCGACTATGCATGGCCTACGCTCAACTCGGCGATGATAGCCATGGTCGAGGAGCCGAAGGCAAGCGAGTTCATCGAGGCTCTGCGCCGCATCGACAAGGCGAACGAGCAACTCGGTCTGCGCGCATTCTGGTGGGAGGTCGAGGGAACGCTCTAATCCCTACGGTATTTCAGGTATTCCGCCCCGCAGCGAATTTCGTCGCGGGGCGGAATCGTTTTTCGGAGGAGAGGGGATTTAAGGTCTTTAAGGTCCTTAAAGACTTTAAGGTCGTGCGCTCTTTATGCCTCGGAATCGGCGAAAACTGCCGTTGCCGATAAAAAATATCGTGAAATGATGCCGCCGCATACGAATTTTGATTATCTTTACGGTCGAATAAAGAGTTATTCAGTACAGATGAGCAATTTCGCATTCGCATACTTTTATTATTTTTACTTTTATCCGCAGAAGTAAAAAGGGATTGTATGCGATTGCAATGATAACATAAACCGATGTATAGTCCCGTTCCGAAAGAATGGGACTTTTTTATATGAAAAGGGTAGCAATACAGGGAGAAACGGGTTGTTTCCACGAAACGGCGGCACGGGAGTATTTCGGCGGCGAGAATATCGAGATTGTTCCGTGCAGGACGTTCGACGCGCTGTTCGAGCGTGTCTGCGACGGCGACGCGCCATACGGGATAGTCGCCATTGAGAATACCATTGCGGGCAGTCTGTTGCAGAATCACGAACTGTTGCGCAGCAGCGGCTTGCGCGTAATCGGCGAATACAAACTGCGCATATCGCATACGCTGTGCGCGCTGCCCGAAGATACGATGGAGACGATTGCGGAGGTCGATTCGCATCCGATAGCGTTGATGCAGTGCGGCGAGTTCCTGAAAAGGCATCCGTCGTTCAAGGTCGTCGAAAAGGAGGATACGGCGGGCAGCGCGAAGGATATTGCCGAACGCGGTCTGCGCGGTCATGCGGCGATTTGCGGTCGGCTCGCGGCGGAAATCTACGGATTGAAGATTCTGGCTGACGGAATCGAGACGAACAAGCATAATTTCACCCGTTTTCTGGCGATTGCGCGCGAAGATGCCGCGGCGGCGGAGCGTCCCGACAAGGCGTCGCTCGTATTCAGCCTTCAACACGAACGCGGCAGTCTGGCGAAAGTGCTGACGATATTTTCGTTCTACGATATAAATCTTACCAAAATCCAGTCGCTGCCGATTATCGGTCGCGAGTGGGAGTACCGTTTCTATGTGGATGTCGCGTTCGATGACGCGACGCGCTACCGCCAGTCGGTGGCGGCGATACTGCCGCTCGTGAGCGACCTTAAAATCCTCGGAGAGTATGCCGAATATAAATCGTAAAATAGTGCCTGCCGACCGTATCGGCAGCGTAACCGAATACTATTTCTCGTCGAAACTGCGCGAAATAGCCGAATTGCGGGCTGCGGGTCGCGACATCATCAGTCTCGGTGTCGGAGGTCCCGACCGTCCGCCGCACGAGGCGGTTATAGACACTCTGTGCGGGCAGAGCCGGCGCAGCGACACGCACTCCTACCAGTCGTACATCGGCATTCCCGAACTGCGCGAGGCATTCGCAGAGTGGTACGGACGCCGCTACGGCGTAACGCTCGACCCCGCGACGGAGATTCGCCCGCTGATGGGGTCGAAAGAGGGTATACTCCATATTACGCTTGCATTTCTGAACAAGGGCGACGGCGTACTGGTTCCCGACCCGGGGTATCCGACCTACTCTTCCGTGAGCAGGCTCGCCGAAGCGGAGATATTTAACTATCCGCTCGTCGCGGAGAACGGCTGGCAGCCCGATTTCGACGCTCTGGAACGGCTGCCGTTGGAGCGCATCAGGTTGATGTGGGTGAACTATCCCAACATGCCTACCGGCGCGAAGGCGTCGCGGGAGACGCTGGAACGGCTCGTCGATTTCGGACATCGACACGGCATCGTGATATGCAACGACAACCCGTACAGTTTCATTCTCAACGACTCTCCGACGAGCATTCTGTCGGTCGAGGGGGCGAAGGAGGTCTGCATCGAACTCAACTCGCTCAGCAAGAGCCACAATATGGCGGGCTGGCGTATCGGGATGCTCGCGTCGAACAGCCGCTTCGTGGAGTGGATATTGCGCGTGAAGTCGAATATCGATTCGGGCATGTTCCGACCGCTGCAACTTGCTGCGGTCGAGGCTCTGCGCTGCGGCGATGACTGGTACACGGAGTTGAACCGCGTGTATGCCCGCCGTCGCACGATAGCCGAACGGATAATGACTGCCCTCGGCTGCCGCTTCGACCCGTCGCAGACGGGACTGTTCCTTTGGGGCGAGGTGCCGGCAGGGGAGACGGACGGAGCGCATCTTGCCGACAGACTGCTCTACGAAGCGGGGATATTCGTCGTGCCGGGGTTCGTGTTCGGCAGCAACGGCAGAAAATACATACGGCTTTCGCTGTGCGCGACCGAGGAGCGCATGACGGAGGCTTTGGAAAGAATAGAAAAACTGAAACTGTAAATACGATGAAACTGTCGCCTATAACATTCGACGGGGTGGAATCCAAACGCCCCATGGTCATTGCCGGTCCGTGCAGTGCCGAAACCGAGGAGCAGGTACTCGATACCGCGAAACGCCTTGCCGAGCGCGGCGTGAAGATATTCCGTGCGGGAGTGTGGAAACCCCGCACCAAACCCGGAGGATTCGAGGGCAGCGGCAAGCCGAGCCTCGAATGGCTCAAACGCGTGAAGCGCGAATTCGGCATGTACACGGCGGTCGAGGTGGCGAATGCCGCCCACGTCCGCGACGCACTCGAAGCGGGAACGGATATTCTGTGGATTGGCGCGCGTACCTCGGCGAACCCGTTCGCGGTGCAGGACATTGCCGACGCCTTGAAGGGAAAGGATGTCGCGGTGCTTGTCAAGAATCCCGTGAATCCCGATTTGGAACTGTGGATAGGCGCGCTCGAACGGCTCAACAATGCGGGTGTCGAGCGTCTCGGCGCGATTCACCGCGGGTTCAGCGAGTACGACGAGTCGCTCTACCGCAATGCGCCGCAGTGGAGAATACCGATAGAGTTGCACCGCCGCATACCCGAGTTGCCGATATTCTGCGACCCGAGCCACATGGGCGGACGCCGCGAACTTATCGCTCCTCTGTCGCAGGAGGCGATGGACCTCGGATTCGACGGACTGATGATAGAGGCGCATTGCAATCCCGACTGTGCATGGAGCGACAAGAACCAGCAGATTACGCCGGAGGTGCTGTCCGTCATCGTGGAGCGGCTGGTAATCCGCGACACCATGCAGACTACCGAGAACCTTACCGATTTGCGCCGCGAGATAGACAAACTCGACAACGAACTGTTGTGCCTGCTGGCGAAGCGAATGCGCGTCTGCCACGAAATAGGACTCTATAAGAAGGAACACAACATGCCCGTGTTGCAGGCTCGGCGTTACGACGAGATACTGAACAAGCGCGGCGCGCAGGCGGTGGAGTTGGGTCTGAATCCCGAGTTCGTGAAAACGGTGCTGCGTGCCGTCCACGAGGAGTCGGTGAGCGCGCAGATGAAACTTTTTAACGATAATACGCAACTATGACGACTACCATTATAGGCGTGGGAATGATTGGCGGCTCATTCGCCCTCGCATTGCGCAGACATGCGCTCGCCGACAGAATCTGGGGTGTCGAGGCTTCGGCTGCCAATGCCGAGGAGGCGTTGAGGCTCGGTCTTGTGGACGAAATCGTAACGCCCGACCGCTGCATGGCGGAATCCGACCTTATCGTGATTGCGATTCCGGTGGACGAGATACCGCTGCTCGCCGTGAAACTGCTCAACCGTGTTTCGCCGCACCAGACGATTATCGACATGGGGTCGGTGAAGGGCGAACTGTGCGAGGCGATTTCGATGCACCCGAACAGATGCCGTTTCGTCGCGACCCACCCGATGTGGGGAACGGAGTACAGCGGACCTGCGGCTGCCCGCAACGATGCGTTCGCGAGGCGCACGGTCGTGATTCTCGAAAAGGAGCGCAGCGCGCCCGATGCCGTGTCGCTCGTCGAGCATATCTATGCGACGATAGGCATGAACAGAACGGAGATGGCGAGCGGTGAGGAACACGACCTCCACACGGCGTACGTTTCGCACATATCGCACATCACGTCGTTTGCGCTGGCACTGACGGTACTCGAAAAGGAGCGCGAGGACAAGCATATTTTCAACCTTGCCGGCGGCGGTTTCGAGAGTACGGTGCGACTTGCCAAGTCGTCCGCCGCGACGTGGGTACCGATACTGCTGAAAAACAAGTACAACGTGCTGGATGTCCTGCGCGAGCATATCCACCAACTCCAAATCATGCGCAAGATGATTGAGAACGACGATGCGGAGGGGCTGGGCAATGCTATAAGGCATGCCAATAGAATACAACGGATTATCGAGTGATAATCCGTTGTAAAAAACCGGTGCAACATGTTGCACCGGTTTTTTTTAAGGACCTTAAAGTCTTTAAAGTCTTTAAGGTCGTTTTTTTGGGGGGGGGAGGTCGCTAAACCATTCCCGAGAATCCCATGAACGCCATAGCCAGCAGCGAAGCCGTAATCAGCGCGATAGGCACTCCGCGGAACGCCTTCGGCACCTCCTCGAATTCCAGACGCTCGCGCAGTCCGGCGAAAATCACCAGCGCGAGGGCGAATCCGATTGCGGTCGATACGCTGTAAACGACGCTCTGCAACAGGTTGAACTCCTTCTGAATCATCAGAATCGCCACACCGAGTACGGCGCAGTTGGTCGTGATGAGCGGCAGGAAGATTCCGAGTGCCTGATAGAGCGACGGCGACACCTTTTTAAGTATAATCTCGACCATCTGCACCAGAGCGGCGATGACGAGTATGAAGACGATGGTCTGCATGTACTCGATGCCGAGCGGCGCGAGAATATAGGTCTGGATAAGCCATACGACGAGCGACGACAACGCCATTACGAACGTAACGGCTGCACCCATGCCGAGCGACGTCTCGACCTTCGACGACACGCCGAGGAACGGACATATTCCGAGGAACTGTGCGAGAACGACGTTGTTCACGAATATCGCACCTATTATTATTGCGAAATACGAAATCTCCATAGCCTATTTCTTTGCGAATTTGTTAAACAATACCATAAGGAATCCCAGCACGAGGAATCCGCCCGGTGCGAGTACGAATACCAGCGGCATGTAGTCGCCGATGCCGAGCGACACTCCGAAAATCGAGCCGCTGCCCAGAATCTCGCGGACAGCACCGATGACCGTCAGCGACAGCGTGAATCCGAGTCCGATGCCCACTCCGTCGAGAGCCGAGTCGAACGCTCCGTTCTTCGATGCGAACGCCTCCGCACGACCGAGGATGATGCAGTTCACGACGATAAGCGGGATGAACACGCCGAGCGACGCATAGAGCGACGGCACGTATGCCTGCATCAGCATCTGGATGACGGTTACGAACGATGCGATTACGACGATGAATGCCGGAATGCGCACCTTGTCGGGAATCAGATTCTTGATAAGCGAAATCACGACATTCGACATGATAAGCACAGCCATCGTCGCCGCACCCATGCCGAATCCGTTTGCCGCGCTGGTCGTCGTTCCGAGCGTCGGACACATTCCGAGTACGAGAACGAATGTCGGATTCTCGCGAATCACGCCTTTCCATACGAGCAGCAGTTTCTCGCGAAGCATTGCCGCGGCTTTCGAACCGCCCGCAGCCTCGACGTTCTGAACATTATTCTCCATCATTGCCTCCTTCCTTTGTTTGTTGAGGTTCGCCGGTCGCCGCAGTCTCGGCTTCCGTCTGTCCGCCGTCAGCCATTGTGAACGCCTTGTGGGCGCGGGCTACGGCATCGGTATATGCGCGCGACGAGATGGTCGCGGCGGTAAGCGCATCGACGTCGCCGCCGTCCTTGCGGACTTTGAGCGTCATCTCGGCTGGCTTTTTGCCCTTGAAACTCGTAATCAGAGGATTTCCCTCGTCGCACATCTTGGTGCCGAGACCCGGGGTTTCGCTCTGTTCGAGTACGTTGATGTTGAGGATGCGTCCCTCGGCATCGAAACCGACCATAAGCCGCACCATGCCGCCGAAACCCTCCTTGGTGGCGGTCTCCACCGCGTATCCGACCGTTTCGCCTGCGGCGAGAGCCTTGTAGGTCTTTATCGTCAGACCGTCGATTGTCTGCTCGGCATCCTCCGTCGTGTCGAACGCCGGAAGCACCTGCTTCAACGCATCCTGAACCGCCTTGGCTTTCGCGGCGGCTATCGGCTCTTCGGTTATCATGTTCACTGCGCCGACACCAGCCGAAGCGATGAGCGTAATCGTGAACAGCACGAGAACCATGTTTTTGAGTGAACTTTTCATATTCTTATGCCCTCCGCTATTTCGCGCCGAAACGCACAGGTTTGACATATTTGTTTATCAGCGGCACCACGCTGTTCATGATGAGTATCGCGAACGACATGCCCTCGGGATATGCGCCCCACAGACGGATGCACATCGTAATCGCGCCGATGCCGACGCCGTAGATGAGCATTCCGCGGTGCGTCATAGGCGACGTAACGTAGTCGGTCGCCATGTATACCGCACCGAGTATCGCGCCTCCGCCGAGCAGGTGGAACAGCGGGTACTGCCACAGCAAATCATTGCCGCCGCGCGATAGTGCGACGCAGAATGCGAATGCAGCCATCGTGCCGAGTACCGCAACCGGAATGTGCCACGAAATTACTCTGCGCCAAAGCAGGTAGGCGAATCCCAACAGCAGTGCGAATGCCGCGACCTCGCCGAACGAACCGCCCATTGCGCCGACGAACATGCCCTGCGCATCGAACTCGGCGAAATCGACCAGTCCGGCTTTGGCAGCCGCGAGCGGCGTCGCACCCGAATAGGCGTCGGCATAGCCTGCAACCTGCGGAGCAGGGAACGAGGTCATCTGCACCGGATAGGCGATAAGCAGGAATACGCGACCTGCGATAGCGGGGTTGAACGGGTTCTTGCCCAGTCCGCCGAACGGCATCTTGGCGACGCCGATGGCGACGAGCGCACCTACGACGACTATCCACAGCGGAATGTTCGCCGGCAGGTTGAATGCCAGCAGCATGCCCGTAACCGCCGCCGACAGATTGTTTACGGTGAGTCCGCCCTTGACGACGAACTTCTGAATCAGAAACTCGAACAGCACGCACGCGGCGACGGAGGTAGCCGTAACCGCCAGTACGTTCCATCCGAATACCCGCACCGACACTACCAGCGCGGGCAGCAGTGCGACGAGAACGTCCGCCATGATGCGTACCGTCGAATTGTCGCTATGCACGTGCGGCGAGGGTGAAACGAAAAATCTGTTTGCCATATATCTCTTTGTTGTTTATTTCATTTAAAGTCCTTAATCCCGCATACGCGGTCTTTTCCTCCTTCGCGCCTCGGCAGTCCGAACAAGTTCGACTGCTCTCGGCTTGGCGTCGGTTAACGACCTTAACGACTTTAAGGTCATTTCTTTGCGTTGCGCGCGCGGATTATACCCATCACCGTCTGTTTGCCCAGCCGGATATGGTCGAGCAGCGGGATGTTCGCCGGACATGTGAACTGGCAGCATCCGCACTCGATGCAACTCGTTATGTCGTTGCGCTCCGCGTCGTCCCACGCTCTCTTGCGCGTGAGTTTCGAGATGAGATACGGTTCGAGACCCATAGGACATGCCGAAACGCACTTGGCGCACTTGATACATGCGCTCTCCTCGCCGCGCAGAACCTCTTTGCCGCTCATAACGACGATTCCCGAACAACCTTTCATGACCGGCATCGCGAGATTCACGAGCGCGCGACCCATCATCGGACCTCCGTTCAGCACGCGCACGTCGCCTTCGGGCAGTCCGCCGCACTTGGCGATGAGCGACTCGACCGGAGTACCCATGCGGGTAAGCAGGTTTTTAGGCTCTTTAAGGCTCTTGCCAGTTACGGTAACGACACGCTCGATAAGCGGCTTGTTCTTCTGCACCGCTTCGTAGACTGCGACCGCGGTCGAGGCGTTGCAGACAACCGCTCCGACGTCGATAGGCAGTGCCGGCGGAGGCGGAACCTGACGACCGGTAACGGCTGCGATGAGTTGCTTCTCGCCGCCCTGCGGATAGCGCGTTTTGAGCGCGACCACCGAAATGCCGCTGTCGCTGCCGAGCAGCGAGCGGAGATGGGCGATTGCGTCGGGCTTGTTGTTCTCGACGCCGATGAATGCCTTTTCGACGCCGACAGCCTTCATCAGAATGCGTGTGCCGGCTATGAGGCGTTCGCCGCGTTCGAGCATCGTGCGATAGTCGGACGTGAGGAACGGTTCGCACTCGACACCGTTTATAATCAGTGCTTCGGCTTTCTTGCCGTCGGGAATCATGAGTTTGACATGGGTCGGGAACGTCGCACCGCCCATGCCGACGATGCCGGCAGCCTTGATTTTGTCGATTATCTCTTTCGGCGAAAGGTCGCACTTCTCGACCAGCGTTTCGCTGCGGTCGATTTCGGGCATCCACTCGTCGCCCTCGCGTTTGATTGTAATCATCGGCTGGCGCAGACCCTGACCGTTAGGCTGTGCGTCGACAGCCGTAACCGTACCCGAAACGGGAGCATGGATATTCGCCGACATGAATCCTCCCGCCTCGGCAATCAGTTGTCCGACAAGCACCTTGTCGCCCTTGGCGACCTTCGCCACAGCCGGTGCGCCGATGTGCTGCGAAAGAGGAATGTTTACGACGTCGGGCAAATCCATCGGCTCGATGGCACTGCCGCGACTCCATTTCTTGTTATCCGACGGATGTACTCCGCCAATAGGGAAACTCCTCATATTGTGTCAATCTTGATTATTCTTTGTTTTCGGTTTTCGTTGCAGGCTCGGCTTTCTCGACCGGTTTTGCCGCCGGAGCAGGCTTCGGCGCATCGGCAGCCGCCTCCTTCTTCACGAGCGGGGCAAGACCTATCATCTTTATCGCGCCCGTCGGGCATTCGCCTACACACTTGCGGCACAGACGGCATTTGGTCGAGTCGATGAACGCGAGGTTGTTTTCGATTGTAATCGCACCGAATTCGCATACCTTGAAGCACTTGCCGCAGCCGATGCAGCCCGCCTTGCAGGCTTTCATCACCACTGCGCCCTTGTCCTTGCTGACGCACGATACGTAAATGGCGCGGTTCTTCACCCACTTCTTGCGCAACTCTATCACTCCCTTCGGACAAGCCTTGACACACGCTCCGCAGGCGGTACACTTGTCGGGGTCTACCTCGGCGAGTCCCGTTTCGGGATTGATGTGTATGGCGTCGAACGCGCATACGGCAACGCAGTCGCCGTAGCCCAGACAGCCGTACGAACAGCCCGTCTCGCCGACGTAGAGCGACGAAACGACGGCGCACGACGATGCTCCGACGTATGTGTTGGTGCGGGGACGTTTCTCGCATGTTCCTCCGCAGCGCACCGTAGCCACGAGCGGTTCTTTCGTTGGAGCGGCTTTGCCCAGATAGCCGGCTATGCGCGACATGCAGTCGGCACCTCCGACGGCGCAGTAGAGATTCGAAATGTCGTCGTTCTCGACCATTGCGGTGGCGAACGCACGACAGCCTGCGAATCCGCATCCGCCGCAGTTGGCACCCGGCAGCATCTTCTCGACGTCGTCGATACGAGGGTCTTCCTCGACCTTGAACTTCTGTGCGACGAAATACAGCACGACCGCTGCGACGATGCCCAGAATGCATAGTGTTAGAATTGTAAAAATCAGAGTATTCATTGTCTACCTCTCGAATTTTGATATTGTAAAACTTATCTTTTCCGAAATTTTGTCGCGGAATGCGTACAGAGCGGCATAATAAACGGCAACCGCCGCAAGAGAGACGATTGCCGCCGTACCGTCCGCCGTGCCGGCACAGACGCATGCGACCAGTGCCGCGACGAGTACCGCCAGCGGGATTACGTAACTGAATATCACTGCTCTGATGCCCGCTCCCTTGCGGACAGCGACGGTTACCCGTTCGCCGACCGAATACGACGACGCGTCCGACGCCGCTATCTCTATCGAGCGGTGCTGCGACGCCTGCCCCAATGCGCACTGTCTGCGCGAGGCGCACGCTCCGCAGGCTTCGCCGACCTCCACATCGACACGCACCCTGCCGCGCTCCACGGAAACAACCGTTCCGTCGTGTTCTATGGTACCGTTATGTCTCATCCGCAGACGGGGAATCAGCAGTCGTACTTATTGATTAAAGGCATCAGAAGTTCGTGCCTGAATGCGCAGGACGAAAGACGCAGAACCGGCGGGAACTGGTAACGCTTCTTCTCGTTGTTCATAATCATCGAGTGTATCTTCTCGACGACCTCCGAATCGAATCCGGCGTTGATTATCTCCTCGCGGTGCTGCCCCTGCTCAATCATTCGTATCAGAATCGCGTCCACGACCTCGTAAGGCGGCAGAATGTCGCTGTCCTTCTGGTCGGGATGCAACTCGGACGACGGCTCCTTGTCGAGAATGTTCTCGGGAATCACGTTGTCGAACTCCTTGTTGATATAGCGTGCGAGGTCGTACATCTCGGTCTTGTAGAGGTCGCCCGTAACGCTGAACGCACCTGCCGTGTCGCCGTACAGAGTACAGAAACCGAGCGCGTTCTCGCTCTTGTTGGACGAGTTGAGCAGCACGTAACCGGTCTTGTTCTGCACTGCCATAAGCATTATGGTGCGGATTCGCGCCTGGATGTTCTCCTCGGTGGAGTCGAAGTCGCGACCGCCGATGACAGGTTTGAGCGTATCGACGATGGACATGTAAGCCTCAGTAATCGGAAGCACGCTGTATTCTATTCCGAGGCTCTCGGCGAGCATCGTGGCGTCGGTTACCGAATGGTCGGATGAGAACTGCGACGGCATCAGCAGTCCGCGCACGTTCTCCTTGCCGAGGGCGTCGGCGGCGATGCAGGTGACAATCGACGAGTCGATACCGCCCGAAAGACCCACGCAGGCTTTCGTGTAGCCGTTCTTGTGGAAATAGTCGCGCAGCCCGAGTACCGCCGCACGGTAGTGCATCGGCGTGCGGTCGTGGCTGTAAAGCGATTCCGGCAACTCGACCTCCGGATTGTCGGCGTTCGTGTCGTAGACCGCGAAATCCTCCTCGAAACTCTTCATCAACAGCGTCAGACGACCGCGTTTGTCGATGACTCCCGACGTTCCGTCGTAGACGATTTCGCCCGAACCGCCGACCTGGTTGATGAGTATGATGTTCTTGGACTCGACGAATGCGAGATTGTGCATCGACTCGTAGCGCGACGAGAGTTGCCCCTTGCCGTAGCGGCGCGCGTTGATGCTTATAAGCGTATCGACGTCGCAGTCGACCTCTTTGAGGAAGCGGAAATCGTCGCCGACGACTACCGCGACGCGCTCACCGGCGATTTCGACGCTCTCGATGCCGTCGCCGCTGCTGAGGAATCCCATTTCGCGGCGGGCGGTGATGTTGCGCTTGGTTACGCAGCGCACGACCTCGCCCTTTTCGATGATTGCGGCTGCGCTGCGCGTGCCGTTCTCCGACAGAACCGGAAGTCCGACTATCGCGGCGACCGTATCGCAGTGCGAGGCTATTTCGGAGAGGGCGTCGTCGCACAATTCGAGGAATGTCGTCTTGCGCAGCAGGTCGAATGCCGGCGTTCCGCTGACCGCCTGCTCCGCAAAGATTACGGCATCCACCTTTTCGCGTTTGGCGCGCTCCACGGCATCGATGATTTTCGCGGTGTTGCCGCCGATGTCGCCGATAGTATAGTTGAGTTGTGCGAGAGCGATTTTCATCTGCTTTTCCTTCGAATTTGCGTCATACGTAATATCCGCGAAGAGCGTGTACGACACCGGCATAAACGACCTTGCGATAGATTATGCCGCGCCGCGACACGTCCCGACGGACGGTTTGTCTGCGCAAAGATAGTTATAATTTCCTCAAATTATAATTATCGGCGTTTTTTTTGCGGTTTCCGGCGTTCTGCGGACGGGATGTTTTATATCGACAAACGATTTATCCGCGCACGAGGATTCTGTAACTCCAAGGCTCGGTTTCGCCCCATACGTGTTCGTTCAGCACGTATTTCTCGCCGGTCATCGCATCGGTGTATTCGCCGGCGTAGATTCCCGTGTGGAAATCGCGGAAAATCGTGTACGGCGAGAGGTTCATCAGCGCCACCACTCTGTCGTCCGCCGTTTCGCGCACGAATGTCATCATGCAGTCGGGAGCGTTGTTGTTTATCTCGATGAACGAGCCTCCCGCATCGGTAGCCCGCAATGCGTTGTTTTCATGACGGATGGCGCACAGGCGGCGGTACAGTCCGGTGAACCGGTTTTCGGGCATGGCGGGCATCGGGTCCTTGTCGAAAAACTCGAACGAGTGGTCGTAGCCGAACTCCTGTCCCGTGTATATCAGCGGCAGCCCCTGCGGAAGCAGGAAGGTGAGTGCCGCCATAATCTCCGCCGCCGCTCCGAAACGGGCGAACTCGCTGCCGCTCCACGAATTTTCGTCGTGATTCGACGTGAACATTAGCCGCATCGCCCACGACGGATATTTTTCGCGGTCGGCGTAGATGTGGTTGCGCAAATCCCACACCCGTCTGCGACCCTGCGCGATGTCGCACATGATGTGGTGCATCTCCCATGCGTACGAAGCGTCGAATGCGTTGTCGAACAGATTGGTTTCCTCCGCTTCGGCGAGCATGAAGACGTCGGGCTTGACGCTTTGCAGTTCGGTGCGGACGTACTGCCAGAACTCGATTGGCACGAGCATCGCCATATCGCATCGGAAACCGTCCACGGCGTGGTGTGCGAGCCAGAATTTCATCGCCTCCGCCTGACCGCGCCAGACATCGCGGTCGGCATAGTTCAGTTTCGCCGTGTCGCTCCAATCCCACGGTATTTTCGCTTCGCCGCGCTCGTCGCGCTCGTACCAGCCCGACGGTTTTTCGGTGAGCCACACGGCGTCGCGCGACGTGTGGTTGGCGACCCAGTCGAGCAGCACCTTCATTCCGAGCCGGTGCGCCTCGGCGACGAAGGCGTCGAAATCCTTCATGGTTCCGAATTCGGGGTTCACGGCGCAGTAGTCGCGGACGGAGTAATAGGAGCCTGACGACCCTTTGCGCCCCGCCTTGCCGATAGGGTATACCGGCATCAGCCACACGGCGTCGATGCCGACGGATTTAAGCAGCGGCAGCCGCTCCGCCGCCGCACGCAGGGTGCCTTCCGCCGTCTGCTGACGGACATTCATCTCGTAAATTACTGCATCGTAACTCCATATCGGGTGTTTCATAATATCTGGTTCTTGGTTTCGGTGTCCAAAATTAAGCAAAAGAAACGAATTGTAAAAGTTTCGGATTTTTTTGTACGTTCATATTGTAAATTGAATATAAAATGATACCTTTGCGGTACTTTGTGTAATTGCGCATGTGTGTGAATATGCGCGCATGCAATGGATTGAAAATTGAAACAAACAAATAAGGAAATGAAACACACCAAATTACTCCTCTTGGGAATCATTGCGATTGGTATCTGTGCATGTTCGCCTCAAAAGCGAATCATCTATATGCAGGATGCCGTGAACAATTCTGAAATCAAACTCCCGAACGAATCCCAGATTCGCATCAAGCCGCTCGACAGGCTTACGGTCGTGGTATCGAGCAAGGATAATGAACTCGCGTATCCGTTCAATACGGCTACCTCTTACAATGCGCTTACCAACAATCCTTACGGCTCGGCTAATGCCAACGGTGCGCAGTCGCTGCAAGTCCGTACGGTAAACGAGCAGGGTTATCTTTACATGCCTATCATAGGCGACGTGTATTGCGTCGGCAAAACCCGTTCTGAACTCGCGGACGAGATTGCCAACAAGATTATTGCCGGCGGTTATATCAGCGACGCGACTGTAAATATCCAGTTCGCCGACATGAAGGTATTCGTACTGGGCGAGGTCGCACATCCGGGACAGTTCGACATCACGCGCGACCGGATAACCATTCTCGAAGCACTCGCCATGGCGGGCGACATGACGATTTACGGTAACCGCGCCAATGTCAGCGTCCACCGCAACGAAAACGGAGTGAACAAGGTATATGTTCTGGACCTGCTCAAATCGGACATGTTCACCTCGCCGGCGTTCTTCCTCCAACAGGGCGACGTGGTTTACGTGCAGCCTAACCGCTACAAGTCGGCTACGGCGGAAATCAACCAGAACCGCAGTTTCTGGATTTCGATTGCAAGTACGCTCCTCACGGCGACTTCGCTCGTAATCTCGATTCTGGCTTATTCGAAGAAGTAGAAATTAAAAAACACAAAGATAAATGGCAGAACAGAATCCGAACGAAATGGGCGTCAATGCCGCTCAGGACGGCGATGTGAACGGCGTACAGGCGTTCACGTTGCATGACATAATCGACATAGTGCTGCGCAAGTGGTACTGGTTCGCGATTTCGGTCGTGGTATTTTTGGCGATTGGCGCGCTGTATATTCTCAAAACGTCGCCGGTCTACCAGCGCAACGCGACAATCATGGTCAAGGACAGCCGAAAGGGCAGCGGTTCGACCGAGATGGCTGCGTTCAGCGAACTTGCCGGACTGTCGGCACGGCGCAACGTCGATAACGAGTTGTTCGTGTTGCAGGCGCGCCGCCTGATGCTCGACGTCGTGCAGCGGCTGAATCTGACTATCAACTATTCGACCCGTCAGGGACTGCGCACCGTAGACCTCTACAAGCGTTCGCCTATCAACGTCAAGTTTGTGAACGACAACGACAACGCAAGTTGTGCGTTCCGTGTGAAACTGCTCGAAAACGAGGTCGAGATTTCGCATTTCAAGCGTCCGAAACAGACCGGTGTGGACAGCAGTGCCGACGAGGATTTCGTCGCATCCGCTCCTTACGGCGAGCCTATCGTAACTCCGAACGGGCAAATCATCGTCGAGCAGACGCTCTACATGGATGACAAATATATAGGTAAGACCATCAACGTTTCCAAGAGCAACAAGGAGGCGGTTGCGACCCGTTACCGCACGGCGACCAAGTCGTCGGTGGCGAATAAGATGTCGTCCATCATCAATATCTCGCTCAACGACGTGGTGGCTAAACGTGCCGAGGATGTCATCAACACCCTTATCGAGGTGTACAACGACGATGCCGTGTACGACAAGCAGCAGATTGCCGAGGCTACGGCGGATTTCATCGATGCCCGCCTTACGATTATAAGCAAGGAACTGGGTTCGGTGGACAACGACATCAAGGCGTTCAAGAGCCGCAACAACATGGTCGACATCGAAACCGAGACCAAGCGCAGCATCACCGAGAGTTCGCAGTACAAGACAGAAGGTTTGAGCGTGGACAGCCAAATCGAGATGGCGAAGTTCATCAAGGATTATCTGAACGACGCCGAGAAGGAGTACAACCTTATTCCGGTAACCAATTTCGGCGAAGGTGCCACGGCAACGATTCTGTCGAAGCAGATTTCCGATTATAACGAACTTATCCTGCGCCGCGAGAAACTGCGTCAGAACGGAGCGACGAACAACCCGGTCATCCAGCAACTCGACCGCGACCGTATCGCGATGAAGAACGCGATTCTCGCATCGCTCGACTCCACCATCGCGACGCTCGAAATCAAACTCGGCAACCTGCGCCGCGAGGAGAACAAGACCAATCTGCGAATCAGTTCCGTACCGTCGCAGGAGCAGGAGTACCTCTCCATCGCACGTCAGCAGCGAATCAAGGAGGAGTTGTACCTCTATCTGCTCAACAAGCGTGAGGAGAACGCCATTTCGCTCGCGATTACCGAGAACAGCGCGCGCATAATCGATTCGGCGTTCGGTCCGCTTCGTCCGGTTGCGCCTCGCAAGCCGTTCATCATGCTGATTATGCTGGTTCTCGGACTTGCGGTTCCGTTTACGATTCTTTACCTGCGCGAAATGTTCGACACGACGGTTCGCGGCAAGCGCGACATCGAGCGTTATACGAGAGTTCCTTATCTGGGCGACATTCCGTTGTTCGAGGGTCGCACCAAACGCGGCGTGGCTGTCCGCGAGAACGGTCGCGACAACGTTTCGGAGGCATTCCGAATCATCCGTACCAATATGGGATTCATGAATACTATCGAGGGCAAGCAGCAGGTACTCCAAATCACCTCGTCCAACGCCCATGCCGGCAAGACGTTCGTTTCGACCAACCTCGGTATGACGCTCGCCTTCTCGGGCAACAAGGTGCTGATGATAGACCTCGACCTTCGCCGCCGCACGCTTTCCAAGCACATGGGACAGCGCAACAATCCTAACGGCGTGTCGAAGTTCATCAGCGACAAGAGCGTAAAAATCTCCGACATTATCGCGAAGAGCGAAATGCACGAGAATTTCGACTTCATCTATGCCGGTCTGCAACCGCCTAACCCTGCCGAGATGCTGCTTTCGAGCCGTCTGGACGAACTTATCGCCGCATGCCGCGAGAAATATGACTACATCATCATCGACAGCGTGCCGGCAATGGTCATCGCCGATGCGCTCATCACTAGCCGTGTCGCCGATTTGAGCCTTTATGTCGTCCGCGAGGGATTGCTTGACCGCCGTCAGTTGCCGGATATCGAGGCACTGTACCGCGAGAAGAAATTGCGCAACATGTGTATCATTCTCAACGGTTCGAGCGAGCATAGCCATCGTTACGGATATGGCTACGGCTATACGTACACTTATTCCGATGCGGACAGCGACGATGAACCGCAGTCGGCATTCAGAAGATTCCTCAATAAAATCGGCATCGGTCGTCTGTTGAGAAAGCACGATTCGAGAAGGTCGATTTATTGATAAAGTTTGATTAGACTACTTTTTAACCCGAACTTAATATGGCATCAGGATTGGTAATAGCGGTCGATTTCGACGGAACCTGCGTAACGCACGAATATCCCTATATGGGAACGGACATAGGTGCCGCACCTGTACTCAAAGACCTTGCGGATGCCGGTTGCAGACTGATTCTGTATACGATGCGCAGCGGCAAGTTGGAGAAGGAGGCGGTCGAATGGTTCAGGAAGAACGGGATTCCGCTCTTTGCCGTGAACCAGAATCCGGAGCAGAAAAAGTGGACGCAATCGCCGAAACCTTATGCCGACCTCTATATCGACGACAGTGCGCTCGGCTGTCCGCTGACGACCTCGGCGACCTGCTCCCGACCGTATGTCGATTGGGTGAGGGTCAGAGAGTGGCTCGTGAAAGAGGGCTTTCTGTAACAGAGGGTTTGTCATAAATCATCAGGGTGCGACAGAATGTCGCACCCTGATGATTTTTTAACGACCTTAACGACTTTAAGGTCGTTAGGGACTTTAAGACCCTATGATTTATCTCTTCCAGCGGAATACCGTTGCCGTGCGGGAGGTGTTGTAGATGCGGATATAGTGCCGCACCGTGCCGTCGGCGTCGGTTTCGGAGAACGAGAAGTGTTCCGTGCCGACCTTTTCGCGCTCGAAGCCGCCGAAACGCTCCTCGTCGGTCGACAGTTCCATAACATATTTTCCCGCCCACGGAACCTGTGCGACATAATCGGGCAGGGATGCCTGCGGATGCCAGTTGAAGACGAACAGCAGCCCCTTGTGCGAAAAGACGAGCGTTTTGTTGTCCCTGTCCGTCTGCCACAGATAAGGATAGCCGTCGGACAGCACCTTGTGCCGCTTCACGAGCCGCAGCATCGCCTTGTCGAAGTCGCCGAGTTGCGAGTAGCGCAGGAAACCGTTGTCCGATAGCGACCATTGCCGTCTGGCATGGGCGTAACTCCAACCGTTGCCCTCGCGCGGAAAATCTATCCATTCGGGATGTCCGAATTCGTTGCCCATGAAGTTGAGGTACGCTTCGCCGCCCGTCGAAATCGTCATCAGACGTATCATCTTGTGCAGTGCCATGCCGCGTTCGACGACGATGTTCTGCGATTCGCGGTTCATCGAGTGGTACATCT
Source organism: uncultured Alistipes sp. (assembly GCA_905213895.1). Taxonomy (GTDB): domain Bacteria; phylum Bacteroidota; class Bacteroidia; order Bacteroidales; family Rikenellaceae; genus Alistipes. Next base: position 94,001 of record CAJMKE010000008.1, on the reverse strand, counting down.
CCTTGTCCATCAGACGGAACGCGATGGTCTTGTCGCCGACGAGTGCCTGGTCGTGCGATTCGGCGTAGGCGACGGTCTTTACCGCCGGCAGACGGTTGGTCATTACCGACCACATCTCGTCGATGCTCCAATCCTCGTCGGGAATGTCTTCGAGCAGTTTTATCCAGAAATCGGGAATCGCCATTCCCAGACGGTAGTCGAATCCTATGCCGCCGTCCGCGGTGGTGCGGCACATGCCCGGCATTCCGCTGACATCCTCGGCGATGGTTACCGCCGACGGACGGAACGAGTGGACGAGCGTATTGGCGAGCGACAGATATACGAGCGCGTCGCGATTGACGCCCTCGTCGAAGAAGCGTTCGCGGCAGTCGAAATCGACGTAGCCGTGGTGGTGGTATATCATCGACGTTACGCCGTCGAAGCGGAAGCCGTCGAAGCGGAATTCGTCGAGCCAGTATTTGACGTTGGATAGCAGGAAGTGCTGCACCTCGCGTTTGCCGTAGTCGAAGAGTTTCGAGTCCCAGTATTTCTGATAGCCCGCTTCGCCCTCCTTGGAGTAGAGGTGCGGCGAGCCGTCGAGTTCGTTGATGCCCTCGTTGAGGTTCTTGACGTAGTGGGCGTGGACAAGGTCCATGATTACGGCGATGCCCATCGAGTGCGCCTTGCGGACAAGCGATTTCAACTCCTCGGGCGTGCCGAATCGCGACGACGGCGCGAAGAAACTCGAAACGTGGTAGCCGAACGACCCGTAGTAGGGATGTTCGGCGACAGCCATTATCTGTATCGCATTGTAGCCGTCGCGGCGGACTATCGGGAGAATCTTCTTCTCGAACTCGGCGTAGGTGCCGACGCCCTCGCGCTCCTGTGCCATGCCGACATGCGTTTCGTAGATAAGCAGCGGGGTGTTGCGGGCGATGTCGAAATCGTCGCCCGACCAGTCGAACGGCTGCGGAATCCAGAACTGCGCGGTGAAATTCTTCGTCGCCTCGTCCTGCACGACGCGGGTTGCGTAAGCCGGAATGCGGTCGTGCCAGCCGTTCCTGCCGTGTACGTGGATTTTGTAGAGCGAACCGTGCGTCAGCCGGTCGGCGTACATCGCATCGGGCAGAAATATGCTCCAAACGCCGTCGCCGCCCTTGTCGAGCCGCAACTGGGTGCGCTGCCAGTTGTTGAAGTCGCCGAAAATGAACACGTCCGTCGCTTCGGGCAGCCACTCCCGGAACCACCAGCCGGCGAGCGTGTCGTCGTACTGCCAGCCGAAGTAGCGGTAGCCGTTGGCATAATCGACTATCGAGCCGCAGCGGCTTTCGATGTCGTCGAGACGTTCCCTGAAAAGTCGGTGGCGGAGATTTATCTCCTCTTCGACCGGATGAAGCCACTCGTCCTGCTCCACCATCGGCAATCGCTTGTCCATTTCGCTCATTTTGCAACGGTTTTTACAAAAATAATGCTTTTTTCCCGAAAGTCCAAGCCGGAGCGGTAAAGTCTTTAAGGTCGCCGAGGGACTTTAATGTCCTTAACGACTTTAACGACCTTAAAGTCCTTAATGCCGCAGATTTTTTTGCTTTTCCGCTCTCTTATTCGTATCTTGTGCTGATTTTGATAATTTATTAACCAAAAACCCAATAATTCTATGTTCAAAGGACACCCAAAGGGTCTGCTTGCCGCGGCTTTGAGTAATATGGGAGAGCGTTTCGGCTACTATATTATGAATGCGGTGCTGCTGTTGTTTCTCGTATCGAAATTCGGATTGTCGGACACGACGGCAGGTATCATCTATTCGGTCTTCTACTGCGGTATTTACGTGTTGAGCCTCGTCGGAGGACTTATCGCCGACAAGACGCAGAACTACAACAAGACCATTCAGTGGGGACTTATCGTCATGGCGATAGGTTATGTCGCCCTCGCGATTCCGCTGTTCAGCAAGAGTGCCGGCAACGTCATCCTCGACGGCGGCGGCGAGTGGTGGGGCATCCTCGTGTTCACCTGCTTCGCGCTGTTGTGCATCGCTTTCGGCAACGGTCTGTTCAAGGGCAACTTGCAGGCTATCGTCGGCAAGATGTACGACGAATTGGAGGCTGATGCCGCCCAACATGGCGAGGAGGCTTTGAGAGAGGCGAAGGACAAGCGCGACTCGGGCTTCCAGATATTCTACGTGTTCATCAACATCGGCGGTCTTATCGCTCCGTTCGTCGCTCCGCTGCTGCGCGAGTGGTGGCTCGGCGTCCACGGATTCATCTACAACTCCGATATGCCGGCTCTGTGCCACCAGTATCTTGCCGACGGAGTCGTAACGACCAAGTTCACCGAAACGATGGCTCTCGTTACCACTGCCGAGTTCGACAATCTGACATCGTTCTGCTCGAACTATATCGAGGCGTTCAATACGGGTATCCACTTCTCGTTCTTCGCATCGGTGGCTGCCATGCTCGTGTCGCTCGTGATATTCTTCTGCACCAAGCATATCTTCCCGCAGCCTGCCAAGAAGGAGCAGGCGGACGTGGTGTCGTACACCGCCGAGGAGAAAATCGCCATGGCGAAGGAGATTAAGCAGCGTCTGTACGCGCTGTTCGCAGTACTCGGCATCGCGATATTCTTCTGGCTCTCGTTCCATCAGAACGGACAGTCGCTGTCGGTGTTCGCACGCGACTTCGTGCAGACCGATTCGGTCGCTCCCGAAATATGGCAGGCACTGAACCCGGGATTCGTAATCATCCTCACGCCGATTATCATGTTCATCTTCGGTGCGCTGGCTAAACGCGGCAAGAGCATCTCCACTCCGCGCAAAATCGCGGTCGGCATGTTCATCGCCGGACTGGCTTACCTGTTCCTCATGGTCTACTCCTACGTGTGCGGCTATCCGTCGGGCGAAGAGTTCCGTGCTTTGAGTGCCGAGCAGATGGGCGCGATGGGACTGGCGAAAGCGGGTCCGTGGGTGCTGATAGTAACCTATTTCTTCCTTACGGTCGCCGAGTTGTTCATCTCGCCGCTCGGTCTGTCGTTTGTATCGAAGGTCGCTCCGCGCCATATGGTCGGTCTGTGCCAGGGATTGTGGCTCGGCGCAACGGCTATCGGCAACCTGTTCATCTTCATAGGTCCGCTCATGTACAACGCATGGCCTATCTGGCAGTGCTGGATGGTATTCCTCGTTATCTGCCTGATTTCGATGGGCGTAATGCTCTCGATGGTCAAGTGGCTCGAACGTGTTACCAAATAGTCGGGCAACCGGCATCGAATCTGCGGTCGCGGGAAATTTTTCCCGCGACCGTATGTTTTAGGTTAAAATTGCCCGCCTATTTGTGCGCGATACGCCAAAAAATATTAAATTTGCATTTATATTTGATGATATTTAACTACAAAACCACGATAAAATGAAGCAGAGAGTAACTCTTAAAGACCGTACCTTCGAGGTGATGATTCCTGCCGGGAAAATCGACGAATCCGTTGCGGCTGTCGCAGGGAGAATCAATGCCGACTATGCGTCGAGCGAGCGTCCGCCGATTTTCGTAGGTGTGTTGAGCGGCTCGTTCATGTTCCTTGCCGACCTCATGCGCAAAATCGAATTCAACAACGAACTGGCGTTCGTCAAGATTTCGTCTTACGAAGGCACGCAGTCCACGGGCAAAATCACGCAGCATCTGGGCATCGATTTCGACATCGAGGGTCGCGACATAATCATTGTCGAGGATATCGTCGAAACGGGACACAGCATCGACCACATGGTGAAATACCTGCTCGGGAAGAATCCGCGCAGCGTCGAGGTATGCACTCTTTTCTTCAAGCCGGAGAAGTATCTCTACGAGTTGCCGATAAAGTATTGCGCGATGGAAATCGGCAACGAATTCATCGTCGGTTACGGTCTGGATTACGACCAGTTGGGTCGCGGACTGAAAGACATTTACGTGCTTGCCAATGATTAGCGACGATGCTCTGCTCGGCGGAGAACGGCTTCCGCTGGTAGAGGATTTCTACACGATACAGGGCGAGGGCTTCCATACCGGCAAGCCCGCCTATTTTATCCGTCTCGGCGGCTGCGACGTCGGCTGTGCATGGTGCGACGCCAAATACACGTGGAATCCGCGTCTGTATCCTCCGACCGACATAGATGTCGTCGTCGAACGTGCAGTGGCTTGCGCTGCGCAGTCGATAGTCATCACGGGCGGCGAACCGCTGATGTATCCTCTCGGTGCGCTCACGGCGAAATTGCGCGGACGGGGGTTGAAGATATTCCTCGAAACGTCGGGTTCGCATCCGTTCAGCGGCGTGTTCGACTGGGTATGCCTGTCGCCGAAACGCAAACAGCCGCCGTTGGAGGAGGCTTTCGCAAGGGCTGACGAACTGAAAGTGATTGTCGGGAGCGAAGCCGATTTCGAGTGGGCGGAGAGCAATGCCGCCAAGGTCGGTGAGGACTGCATGCTCTACCTCCAACCCGAGTGGAGCGTTTCGGAGCGGATGATGCCGTCGATAGTCGAGTACGCCAAGAGCAATCCGCGGTGGAACATATCGATACAGAGCCATAAATTCATGCGCATCCCTTAAAACATGAAGAATTGCGGGCGATGAAAAAGTTTCTGAAAGAGAAGATTGTGCCGAACATCTGGCGGTTGCTGACGGCTGCCGTCATCCTGTTCACGCTCTTCATCATCGGTCGCACGTGTCTGACAATCATACGCACATACGCCGAAATACACCGTCTGAACGGCGAAAAGGAGCGTTATTTGCAGAGCATAGCCGAGGACAGCACGCTTATCGAGCGTCTGAAATACGACGAGTATCTCGAACAGTACGCGCGCGAAAATTTCCACATGCAGCGTCGCAACGAGCAGGTATATATAATAGAGGAGTGAACATGTCGGAATTCGGTTTCATAGAGTCCGTGCGCAGAGCCTTTGCCGCTATCCCCGACAACGGGTTCGAGGGCATAGGCGACGATTGCGCCGTATATCCGATAGATGATTCCGAATCGCTGCTATTCACTGCCGACATGCTTGGCGAAGGCGTGCATTTCCTGCGTCATGCCGCATCTCCATACGAAATAGGTGCGAAATCGCTTATGGTGAATCTGAGCGACATCGCCGCAATGGGCGGAAAACCCGTCGCCACGCTGCTTTCGCTCGGCGTTACCGCCGATGCCGCCGGCGAGTGGGTGCAGGAGTTCATGCGCGGTTACCGCGATGTGTCGGAGCGTTTCGGCGTGGCTCTCATAGGCGGCGACACGACGCTTGCCGAGGAGCGCATATCGGTGAACGTTACCGCGATAGGGCGCATACCGACGCGCAATGTCAAACGCCGTAGCGATGCCCGTGCGGGCGATATCGTAATGGTCGGCGGACGGCTCGGAGCATCGGCTGCGGGCTTGCACGACATATTGGCGGGCAACCTTTCGACGCCCGGAGCCGTCGCGCACCGCAATCCGCAGGCGCAGGTCGCGGAGGGGCAGTGGCTCGGCGGGCAGGAGTGCGTCCATGCGATGATGGATATTTCGGACGGCACGGCATCCGACCTCGTCCATATCCTCGAAGCGTCGGGCGTGGGCGCGGAGGTCGAAACCGACCTCGTCCCGACCGATACTACGCTCGAAAACGCGCTGTGCGGCGGCGAAGACTACAAGTTGCTGTTTACGGTCGCTCCCGAACATGCCGGCGACCTTGCCGAACGGTTCCGCCGCGAATTCGGCAGAGAGATTTATCCGATAGGACGAATCGTCCCGTCGTCAGTCCATAAGATTGTCTGGCTGAAATCTGGCAGCCGCATCACCCCCGACTGGCATGGCTTCACCCACTTCTGATAATTTCTTTAAGGTCCTTAAAGACTTTAAGGACTTTAAAGTCCCTATTTCCTGCAACAAAACGCAGTAATGCATCCGGAACTTTCTCGGCTAATAAATTTTGGTAACTATATACAACTTTACACTAAAAAGTCATCGCGAACCGACGACAAACCGAGCGCAGTCGCACTTGTGCGGACTGCCAAAGTGCGAAGGAGGAAAAAACTCATATGCGGGGTTAAGCAGTGTATTCGAGTTGCAGACAGATACCCGAAATAATTTTATGCGATGCTGTGGCGATCTGCCATTGTTGGGAAATCTGACTGATACCCAGTGATAATGACGAACAACGGTAGATTAACTGTCGCTTTCTTCCTCCTTGCGCTGAATAGTCTGCAAGCAGTCTCTGCCCGTGTTTCGAGCATCGGTCGCCACGTCGCTATGCTCTTTGTAATGATGTTGTTATAAAAAAGTTTATATAATCGCTTAAATTTTTGAATGACGGGGAGAGAATATAATCATTCTCTCCCCGTTTCGGTACAATCTTATAAGTGTTACTTTGAAATATCTTTACCACTAACAATATTTAGACATTTGTTCGGTAATAATTCGTTTTTACGAGCACTTGCCAAGAAGCCAAAATACTGCTAATATAAGTATAAGCATTAACGGATAACCGAGACATCCGAATTCATGAATATCATCTGCGAGTGAGTTGCTACCAAATGCCTTGTGGCAATACGGACATACTTTTGCAGATGACGGGATGTCCATTCCGCAATCGGGACATTTCTTCTTGTCATTTCCCCAAAGAAACCCCATAATCAGTGTATTTTGCAATTAAAATAGTAAGTAATACCATTGCCTACTGCTTTATATTTACACGACGTTCTGTATCCGCCTCTTATGCCGCCTGTATAATCAGGATTGTCCTCGATTTCGCATATTACATATCCTGGCGTAGCGATAATAGATATTTTTATCCAAAAATTACCTCCGTTATCTCTCAAAACTTCCGCATCATGGTCGAACCATGCAACTGCATTCCAATTATGTGCCGTTGTGTGATGTATTGACTCCATATCGTTACTGGATGCGGCATAATTCATCTCTGTAAGTTGTAAATTGCTGTTGTCGGCTTTAAGTATTCCTGCACTTATACACAAAATAAAGCATAATAATATCAAATACTTTTTCATCTTTTTAAGTTTTTAAGTTTGTTTAATATAATTCTCTTGTCCTGAAAAGAGTTGAGAGATACACACAAAAAAAACGCGGACAAAACTCTGTTATCCGCCATCTAAGGTCTTCGACTACCCATTTAACCAAATAACGAGTAAAGTCCACGTATAACGTGAACATTACCGCTCTTTCTTGGTTAAATGCTAAAATTGTCGAAGTTTTAGATGGCAAGAATAAAGCGTAACGCTTTCCAAAATATTTACAATGTGCGTATCGAATACGCTAATATTTCATAGGCAGGTGTTTTTTATTGTTTATGCAAATATAATGAAATGTTTTTTATCGGCAAAACATATCCCTGTTTTCAATCGTATGATAGTTTTGGTAGAGTACTATTTCGGTGAGCATTGCTGTTGCAACAAAAAAAACGCGCCCTCTTTCGAGAGCGCGCAATATTGTGGCGGAACGGGGGTATTACATCGCGTCGTCGCCGAAATCCGACGATTCCTCCGCCGGTTCTTCGTCGTCGGAGCCGTCGTCCTGAATGTCGTCAGCCCCCTTTATATCTTCGTCGTAATAATCCTTGTCGTCGTCATCTTCCGACAAATCGTCTATCTTCACGTCGATTTTGACAAGGTAACTGATTTCGTCGGTCTCGAACGGAACGGCATAGAAAAAGTCGCCGTTCGGCTTGTCGATACGCATCATCGCATCGGCGTAACCCAGCGGATATAAAGCCTTTACCGCCTCCTGCATATCGGCGGGAAGGTTGTGAAAACTTACTACTAATCTCTTCTTGGTATTAACTGTTGCCATAAGTAATTCGGAAATTTTCCGCAAGTATAAGCAAAAAAAGCATATCTATACGCTTCTTCATATTTTTTTTGATTTTTTTTCTTTTCCGATGCGAATTAAGAACAAAATATGTACCTTTATGCGCGACACGTCATAAATATATGGTATACGAAAAAATAAAGGAGTTGCGCGAGCGGCTCGACTATCATAACCGCAGATATTACGTGGACAACGCGCCCGAAATCTCCGATTTCGAGTTCGACGCCATGATGCGCGAGTTGCAGGACCTCGAAGCGGCTCACCCCGAGTTCGCCGACCCGAATTCGCCGACCGTCCGTGTCGGCAGCGACATAACGACCGAGTTCGCGACGGTGCGCCACCGTTTTCCGATGCTCTCGCTGTCGAACACCTATTCGATAGAGGAGTTGCGCGAGTTCGTCGAACGGGTCGAAAAGGAGATTGGCGAAACGGAGTTCGTCTGCGAACTCAAATTCGACGGCACGGCGATTTCGCTGACATACGAGAACGGCAGACTGCTGCGCGCGGTAACCCGCGGCGACGGCGAGAACGGCGACGACGTTACGGCGAATGCCAAGACCATCCGTTCGATTCCGCTGACGCTCGCCGGCGACACCTATCCGCAGTTTTTCGAGATACGCGGCGAGATTCTGATGCCCTACGCATCGTTCGACCGCCTGAATGCCGAGCGCGAGCAGAACGGTGAGGCTCTGTTCGCCAATCCGCGCAATGCCGCGGCGGGAACGCTCAAACAGCAGCAGTCGTCCGTCGTCGCGAAACGCGGGCTGGACTGCACGCTCTATCAACTCGCGGGCGAGACGCTGCCGCACCAGTCGCAGTGGGAGAATATGCAGGAGGCGCGCAAGTGGGGATTCAAGATTTCGGACAAGATGCGTATATGCCGTTCGATGGCGGAAATCGAGGATTTCATCGAATATTGGGATGTCGAGCGCAAGTCGCTGCCGTTCCCGACGGACGGAGTGGTGATTAAGGTGAACAGATATGCCGACCAGCGCGTGCTGGGATTCACGTCGAAGGCTCCGCGCTGGGCGGTAGCCTACAAGTTCAAGGCGGAACAGGCACTGACGAAGTTGCTGAGCGTCGATTTTCAGGTAGGACGCACGGGAGCGGTAACTCCGGTGGCTAATCTCGCTCCGGTGCAACTCGCCGGAACGACCGTCAAGCGCGCCACGCTCCACAATGCGGAGCAGATAGCGAGCCTCGACATCCGCATAGGCGACATGGTCTACGTGGAGAAGAGCGGCGAGATAATTCCGAAGATTACCGGCGTCGAGATTTCGCAGCGTCCGGCTGACAGCCGCGAGTTCGAGTATATCACGACATGTCCCGAGTGTGGAACGCCGCTCGAACGCTTCGAGGGTGAGGTGAAGCAGTATTGCCCCAATCAGAGCCACTGCCGACCGCAGATTCTGGGTCGCATAATCCATTTTATCCGCCGCAAGGCGATGGACATCGACGGTCTGGGCGCGGAGACGGTGGAACTGCTCTTCGAGAGCGGGCTGATACGCAATATCGCCGACCTTTACGACCTGCGGGCGGTAGACCTTGCGACGCTGCCGCGGCTTGGCGACAAGTCTGCCGAAAATATCGTGCGCAGCATCGACGCTTCGCGCAAGGTTCCGTTCAATCGCGTGCTTTTCGGACTTGGCATCCGCTTCGTGGGCGAAACTACCGCCAAATATCTGGCGGCGCACTTCAAGAATATCGATGCGCTGATGCAGGCGACGCCCGAGGAGTTGATGGAGTCGGACGAGGTCGGCTCGAAAATCGCCGATTCGATTATCGAGTATTTCGCCGACGGGGACAATCGCGCTATAATAGACCGCCTGCGTGCGGCTGGATTGCAATTCGAATCGGAACAGAAGGAGTTGCAGTCCGATACGCTCGCCGGCAGGAACGTGGTCGTGTCGGGCAAATTCTACGACCATACCCGCGACGAATTGAAGGAACTGATAGAGGCTCACGGCGGCAAAAACCAGTCGGGCGTCTCGTCGAACACCGATTTCATAGTCGCCGGCGACAACATGGGTCCCGCCAAGTTGCAGAAAGCGCAGAAACTGGGCGTAACGATACTTTCGGAGAGGGAGTTCGTCGAGATGATAGGCGGCGCGGGCAGTGCGGCGACGGTGCCGGAGAAGCCTGCGGAAAGTGACGATAAAATGAATGACAAGCCTTTGCAGGGCAGTCTGTTTTAATTGACGGAGATATGAAGAGACATGATTTTTCGGGCGTCGGAGTGGCGATAGTAACGCCGTTCGACAAGAATGAAGCGGTCGATTTCGCGGCACTCGCGCAGATTGTCGAACGCATAATAGCCGGCGGAGCGGACTATATAGTCGCTCTCGGCACCACATCCGAATCGCCGACGCTGACCGCCGACGAAAGACGGGCGGTGGCGAAATTCATAAAGGAGAGAACGGCAGGGCGCGTACCGCTCATGATAGGCATCGGCGGCAACTGCACCCGCGAGGTGGTCGCGACGCTGAAAAGCGGCATCGCCGACGGCTACGATGCCGTGTTGAGCGTCTGCCCGTACTACAACAAGCCGAATCAGGAGGGGTTGTACCGCCATTTCAAGGCACTCGCCGAGGCGTCGCCGCTGCCGATAGTGCTGTATAACATTCAGGGTCGCACGGGCGTGAACATGCTGCCCGAAACCGTCGCCAGACTTGCCAAGGAGTGCGATAACATCATCGGAATCAAGGAGGCTTCGGGAAATATCGACCAGATGGCGCGCGTCCACGAACTCGCTCCGGAGGGTTTCGCCCTTATCTGCGGCGACGACGGACTGACGGTCGATGCCATGCGCCGCGGCGGAGCGGGCGTGATTTCGGTACTCGCGCAGTTGTATCCCGCTGAGGTCGCTGCGGTCGTGCGTGCCGCGGCTGACGGTCGGTTCGACGAGGCGGATGCCCTGCTCGCGCCGCTCGGCGAAATCACTTCGGAACTCTTCGAGGAGGGCAATCCGGTAGGCATAAAGACCGCATTGTCGATAAAGGGCGTCTGTCGTCCGGTAATGCGCCTGCCGCTCGTCGAGGGCAGCGCGGCACTCGCCGAAAAGATGAAACGTTCGATTGCCGAATACGAAAACCGCGCGTAACGACGTTTATTGGAAAACAAACGATTTTTATGTTCAGAAAGACTTTCGCAACGATACTTCTTCTCGTGTCGGGAATCTGTGCGGCGATTGCGCAGACGCCCGACAACGACGATGTTTTCGCGAGGATAACCGATGCCGCGTCGCCGTATTACTATCCGAATCTGCTGATGCGCTACAACGGCAGCGACAAACTGTCGGACGACGAGTATCACTATCTCTACTACGGCTACGCATTTCAGGAGGGCTACAAGCCGCTCGTCGCCAACAAGGGTATGGAGCGCGTGCAGGCTATCATGGCGCGTATAGCCATCGACGAACCGTCGGTATCGGACATCGACGAACTGATAGCCGCCGGAACGGAGGCGATGCAGCAGGACCCGTTCAGCCCGCAACTGCTCAATATAATGGCATACGCCTACGGCACGGCTGGCGACAAGGCGCGGGAGCAGGCGTTCTACGACCGTCTGAACGGCGTGTTGCGCTGCATAGAGCGTTCGGGCGACGGCTTGAAGGAGAAATCGCCGATGCACATCATCATGTTCTCGCACGGACTGGACTATATCGCGTCGAAAGACTGGAAATATCTGAAATCGCGTATCATAAGCCGCACAGTGGAGTTCGTGCCTTTCGCCACGCCCCACAACAAGGTGAAAGGATACTACTTCGATTACAGCCGCATATACTGGAACAAGCCCGAGAACTACACGTTCAAGCGCGAGCGGACGTGGCAAATCAACAACATGAAGCCGCGGGAATACAAATAATTTCGGTACCTTTGTAAAAATTCCTTTCCCGAAACATGAAGAGAATATCGTACATACTGTTTTTGATTGCCGTCGGATTGTCGTTCGCAGGATGCGAAAAGACCGAACCCGCCGAGCAGGGCTCGATTGTCGTCGGCGGAATCTCCGACCGCACGCTGCTTATAGGAGGCAGCGAAGGTTCGACCGCCACGTTCAGCATTACGGCGAAGTACGATTGGGAGATTCTGCGTACCGACGGTTTCGTGTGTACTCCGTCAAAGGGCTATGCCGGCACCGACATCGCCATAACGGCTTCCGCCACGCAAGCCAACAACACCTCGGAAGCGGTGTATATCGGCGAACTGACGTTCAAACTGAAATCGACCAAATTTTCGGGAATCAGCGTTTACCAGCAGCCGCAGATAATCGTCGAATACGGTTACGACAAGGTGTACGCCGAAGCGAATGCGGGTTCCGAGGCAACGATAAGGTTCTCGTCGTCCACGCCCGATTTCAAGGTCGAACCGTCGGACGGTCTCCGATACGAGTTCACGCAGCGCGATACGCAGAAGGGTAAATACCGGATTGCCGTGTCGGCTCGAAGCGACAACTTCACGAACGAAGCCGTCAAGGTCGGCGAAATCGGATTCTCGGTGAACGGCATCCGCCAGAGCGGCATCGTCGAGGTCTTCCAGCAGCCGGCGATACGCATCGACAAAAGCCGCGTGATGCTGTCGGGATATGCCGGAGCGCAGAATACTTTTCAAGTCATAACCCCGTTCGAATTCGGTGTTGCTGCGTCGTCGCAGAACTTTTCGATGACTTCGGGCAACGGAAACACGGTGGTCGTTACCGCGAATGCCGCCAACGGTTCGGACGACGATGTTCCGCTCGGCAAGGCGGAGGTATACCTCGCCGCCGACCGTTCGTGTTCGGCGTCGGTCGATGTGTTCCAGCGCACGGGCATCGCTCCGCAGACCGTGCTTTTCTACTTTATCGGCACGAGCCTGCAATCCCATTTCAACAACAATATCGGGAATGCCGTGAAGGCTCTCGATGCGAATATTCAGGGCAAGTCGCGCGTTCTCGTATTCATCCAGAGTTCGACCACGTCGGCATCGCTCTACGAGTTGCAGTACGACCCCGAGTCGGGTGCGGGCATCCGCGAGAAAATCAGGGATTACGCCGTGCCTGCCAAATTCACGCAGCAGATGCTCGCCGACAATCTGGCTGATATGATAGCGTTCGCCCCCGCCCGCAGTTACGGACTGATAATCGGCACTCACGGCAAGGGCTGGATTCCGAAATCGGGTGCAGGTTCGTTCTCCCGCAATGCCCGCAGACTGGCGCAGGAGCGTATCTGGACGACCGTGGACGGCGCGCCGCAGATGCGACACATGGGCGATTCGGCGACGACGCAGTTCAATACCGACGAGTTCGCCGCAGCGGTCGAGAGTACGGGCGTGAAGATGGACTATATAATTTTCGACGCCTGCTTCATGTCGAATATCGAATCGCTGTACGACATGCGCCGCACCGCCGACCGTATAGTCGCGTCGCCGTGCGAGGTGATGGGTACGGGATTTCCGTACAAGGTGATAATGCCGCTGCTGCTGACGAACGGCGGCACGGGATACGACTTGGATGCCGTGTGCCGTACATTCGTCGATTACTACGAAGCCAATTCGACGGCTATATACCGTTCGGCCTGCTCCGCGCTTGTCGACTGTTCGCAGATAGATGCGCTCGCGCAGGCGATGAAGCGGGTGAACGAGGCGGGAACGCAGGAGTTCGACCTGAACGAATTGCAGGCATACGAGGGCATAAGTTCGTATTACAATCCGACCCACATATTCTATGACTTGGAGGATTACGTGCGCCGTTCATGCGCCGACCCCGATGCCGTAAAGGCATTCTCGGAGCAACTCGACAAGACCGTTTCGTCGCGCTACCACACCGAGAGGTTCTACTCGGCATACAACGGACTTGCGAATGATATAAATTACTACTCGGGCATCACGACGAGTGCGCCGATGGAACTCGACCCCAAATCCTCATATATCGAGGAGTGGCGGCAGACCGCATGGTACCGGGCGACACACTGACAGAGAATCATTAACGGCTTTAAGGTCGTTAAAAAAAACTAAAAACTCCGGCGACACTTTCATAAAAAGTGTCGCCGGAGTTTGTTTTATTGTCCGATTATTCGTAGCGTCCCGATTTCAGGCGGTTCACCTCGTCGTCGGTGAGGAATCGCCATGCACCGCGTTTGAGATTCTTTTTCGTCAGACCGGCATAGTATACACGGTCGAGTTTGGTTACCGAATAGCCCAGATGCTCGAACATGCGTCGCACGATTCGGTTGCGTCCCGAGTGAATCTCCACGCCGACCGACTTCTTGTCGTCTTTCAGATAGGATATTTCGTCGAAGAACGCATCGCCGTCTTCGAGGGTTATACCTTCGGCAAGAGCGTCGAAATCGGCGCGCGTCAGCGGCTTGTCGAGTTCCACCTCGTAAATCTTCTTCTTTTTGTTGGACGGATGCGTCAGTTGGCGGGTAATGTCGCCGTCATTGGTGAAGAGCAGCAGTCCGAGCGAATTTTTATCGAGGCGTCCCACCGGATATATGCGCTCCTTGCAGGCATCCTTGACGAGTTCCATTACGGTCTTGTTCGCGTGTTCGTCTTCGAGCGTCGTAACATAGCCTTTGGGCTTGTTGAGAATCAGATAGACGTTCTTTTCGCCGCGGATGCGCTCGTCGTTGAAACGCACCTCGTCCGTCGGCTTCACCTTCGTTCCGAGTTCGGTTACCACTACTCCGTTCACACTGACGAGACCTGCCGTGATGAAGTCGTCAGCCTCGCGGCGCGAGCAAAGTCCCGACTGCGCCACGAAGCGGTTCAGACGGATTTCGCCGGTTACGCGGTTCGGATTGTATTTCGGATACGATTTGGGTTTGTCGTCGAAGCGGCGTTCGTCGCGACCGGATTTCCTGCCGCCCTTGTCGCCGTATGCCGGACGCTCGCCGCCAAATTTCTTGTCGCCGAATTTCTTGTCGCCCTGCTTTCTGTCTCCGTAAGGTTTGCGACCGCCGTCGCCCTCGAATCTGCCATCGCCGAATTTGCGGTCTCCGAACGACTTATGCGGTTTATCGCCGTCGAACTTACGGTCGCCGAAAGATTTCGAGCCGAACGACTTGCGCGGCTTGTCGTCGCCGAACTTGCGCTCGCCGAACGGTTTGTGAGGTTTGTCGCCGAACCGGCGTTCGTTGCCGTCGTTCGTTCTGTTCTTCAATTTGTTATCTGATGTGAAGTTCGGATTATAGGAACTTCTTCTCGGTTTGTCGTCGTAACTGCGGCGTTCATCGTCTCTCTTCACGGTGCGTTCCACTCGTTCCGTGCGCACCTGCCGCAAGCGTCTGTCTTTCGCGAACTTCGACAACGCCGAAGTCGCATCGCTTTTGAAATCTTTCATATATAAGTCGTTTTACGCCGACAAAGGTAAACTAATTTTCGTGATTCGCATCCAAACGTCGGGGCAAATATGGATTAAAATACGAAATATTCCGTTTTTAATCGTCCTGCAATCGTTCGTACCGTCTGTTCCGCAGCGCATTACGCTCCGGCAGCGCGGCGGACGGCACAAATTTCGGAGTACGGGGATACATTTGCCCTCTTTTTTGTAATTTTGTCGGCGATGAACAAAGAGATTTTCCGCATAGCGATACCCAACATAATATCGAGCATCACCGTACCGCTCATGGGTATCTTCTCGACCGCAATCGCCGGACACTGGGGCGACTCGTCGCAGACGATAGGCGCACTCGCCATCGGCGTTTCGATATTCAATTTCATCTACTGGAACTGTTCGTTCATCCGCATGGGAACCAGCGGATTCACGGCGCAGGCATTCGGCGCGGGCGATTTCCGCGAAACGACCGTCATGCTCGCCCGAGCCGTCGCGGTGTCGCTGCTGCTCGGCGCAATAGTACTGATACTCCAATATCCGCTCGGCGAACTGTCGCTATGGATGATGAACGGCAACGACATGGTCGCCGACTATTTCTATGCCCGCATCTGGGCGGTGCCTGCCGGAATCATGCTATTCGGGCTGAACGGCTGGTTCACGGGAATGCAGAATGCCGTCATACCGATGTGTACGTCGATAATCGTCAATATCGTACACGTTCTGTGCAGTCTGTGGTTCGCCTTCGGACTCGACATGGGCATCGTCGGCATCGCATACGCTTCGGTCGTCGCCCAATGGTCGGGACTGCTGATTTCGGTTCTGCTGCTCGTCGCCGTATTCCGCAAGAAGTTGCGGCGCATCGACATCCGTTCGGCATTCGACATGCGACCGATGAAGGAGTTCTTCAAAGTCAACATCGACATCATCATCCGCACGTTCTGCATCGTATCCGTCTACACGTTCTTCACGGCGGCGTCGGCTCGGCTGGACAACGGGATAATTCTGGCGGTGAACACGATGCTGATGCAACTTTTCACGCTCTTCTCGTACATGAACGACGGTTTCGCATTCGCCGCCGAGGCTCTGACGGGACGATTCGTCGGCGCACGCGACACGCAATCGCTGCACCGCTGCGTAAGGATGTGCGTTGCATGGTCGTTCGCCATGTCGGTTCTGTGTATAGGAATCTACGTCGGATGGTGGCGCGACCTGTTCATGCTTTTCCTGCGCAGCGACGCTTCGGACGTAGGGGCGATTCTCGACACGGCACACCGCTATATCGGTTGGATTATGGCTATTCCGGTCGCTGCGGCAGTACCGTTCACGCTCGACGGCGTGATGACGGGCGCGACGCTTACCCGCATAATGCGCAATTCGATGCTGATTTCGACAGCGGCATATTTCGCGATATTCTACGGATTCTCGCCGTTTATCGGCAACGACGCCCTATGGCTCGCCTTTACGCTCTATATGGCGATACGAGGTGTCGTGCAGTACTTCATGTCGCACCGTCTGCGCGACGTCTACCGCAAGGCGGAAGCATCAGAGGCATAAAAAACGCGGGCGGAGATTCCGCCCGCGTTAAATTCCTTAAAGACCTTAAAGTCTTTAAGGTCGTTTGGCTTTTCCTTTTTCCGCTGCTTGCAGGCGGCGCAGAAGTTCGATGCACACCCAAGCGTCGGTCGCGGCGTACTGTTGCTGCTGTGGAGTAAGCGTCTGTGCCTCCCAGTTGCTCAACCGCTGCGCCTTCGACACCTTCTTGCCGATGATGATACCCGAAAGTTTGCGCAGGCTGCGGTCCTCGATGCCGAACCGTCCGACCTCGTTTTGCAGGTCGATGAAGCCGCGCGCCTTGAAGTGCCGCAACGCGCTCAAAGCGGCGATGTCGTTCTGAACCGCCGCACCGACTTTCGCGATATTCTCGTTTTGAAGTATGGCTATCAACGCCTTGTCGAGCGGAACCTTGTTGAGCCGGATAAGGAAACATACGTCGTCGGTCGAGAGTTGCAGCAATGCGACCTTGTTCACCATGCCCGATGTGAATGACGGGCGGGTTTCGGTGTCGAATCCGATAATCTTCTGTGCCGACAGAACCTCGCACGCACGCAGCAGGTCGCGGACGGTATCGACGACGACTATTTCGCCGTCGAAGCGCACTGGTTCGAGTTGTGCGACATCCTCATTGGATATGGTCGATGCGAATTTTGTCACGATTGCTCCCTATTTCTTTCTGTGCTGCTGTTTCTGTATCTGCTCCTGCTGGCGCATCAACTCCTCGTATTTCTGCTGGAAACGCGATTTCTTTCCCTTCGTGTTGTTCTTCGCCATATTGGAGTGGACGAGCGCATGTATCTTGTTGTCGTCGATAAGATGGCGGATAGCGACGGTCTGGATTATCGTTATCAGGTTCGACAGCAGATAGTAGTAGCAGAGTCCGCTCGCATAGTCGTTGAACCACAGCAGCATCATTGCCGGCATCATGTATACCATCATGAACTTCATGCCCGCCATCTGCGGCTGCGACGACGCGCTCTGCTGGTAGTTCATGTAGGAGAACGCGAAGAATACGAGTGCCATAAGCAGTGCGAACAGACTCACGTGGTCGCCGTAGAACGGAATGTTGAACGGCAGTTGCAGGATGCTGTCATACGACGAGAGGTCGTCGCTCCACAGGAACGACTGCCCGCGCAACTCGATACTTGCAGGGAAGAAGCGGAACATCGCGATGAGTATCGGCATCTGGATAAGTGCCGGAATACAGCCGCCCATGATGTTCACGTCCGCTTTCTTGTAGAGTTCCATCGTCGCCTGCTGCTTCTTCATCGCATCCTCCTGACGCGGATACTTGGCATTGATAGCCTCGATTTCGGGTTTCAGCACGCGCATCTTCGCCGTCGAAAGGTAACTCTTGTAGGTGAGCGGGAAGATGACGAGTTTCACGAGTATCGTCAGTATCAGGATTATAAGACCGAACGACGCGATGTACTGTTGCAGGAAATCGAATACCGGAATCACCACCCAGCGGCTGATGAAACTCGATATAATCCAGCCGAGCGGGATTATGCGTTCGAGCGACAGCGACGAGCCGTTGTCGTCCGCCACTTTGCGCAGAACGGCGTATTTGTTCGGTCCGAGATAGAACGAGAACTTGTAATCCTCGGTCTGCGGAGTGTAGGCGACGGCGGTTTTGAGCGAGAAATCCTTTATGAATCCCGATTTGTCGGCTTCGGTGTCGAACATCATGTCGGCGTAGGTGAACTTCGTGCTGCGCGCGATGAATGTCGATGAGAAGTACTGCTGCTTGAACGAAACCCAGTCTACCGATGACGAAACGTTCTTGTCCTTGTCGCCCGTCGCCATGCCCAAATCCTCGATTCCGATTTCGTTCGGGAAATGATATGCGATGGTGGTGTAGGTATTCTCGGTCTTGTAACTGCGCTCGTTCTGGTACGAACGGTTGCTCCAATCGATGCCGATGCTCGTCTGGTTAGCCATCATCGGAGCGAGATTGTTGAGGCGCACCTCGAAATCGACGAGGTAGTCGCGCTCCGGACGGAGTTCGTCGTAAATCGTGTAGACGTAGTCCAGCGAAGCGTCCTCGCCGACCGGCAGACGCATGGTAACGATTTTGGACTTGTCGGCGTTGCGTATCGGCAGCAACTCGAAATTATGCTCTATCGTGTTTACCTTGACATTGCGCAGATTGTTTTTCAGATAGAACGACATGTCGAAACGCGCCGTCTCGGGGTCGAACAACTGCACGAGCGTATTTCGCTCGTCTTTCGGAGCGTATTTGGTGTACTCTTTCAGCGTAACGTCGGCGATTTGCGCACCCTTGGTCGTGAACCGTATTTTGAGAACGTCGTTCTCCACGACGACCTCCTCGACACTCTCCGCATCGGCGATAAAGCCGTCGGACTGAACCGACTGCGGCTGTGCGGGCTGTTCGGTTGCGGTCGCGTTCCCGTCGGTTGCGGCACTCTCCGCAGGCTGCGGTGCAGCCTCGTCGGCGATAACCAATGCCTCCTGCGCCTCCAACGAAGCGCGGTATTCAGTCTGTTCGTGATTGGTATAGAGCATGAAGCCCAGAAATATCAGGGCGATAAGGACGAATCCTATGACAGATTGTTTGTTTTCGTTCATCTTCGACTAAACTCTGTGTAAATACTACTTCTTTTTGGCATACTTCATCGCTTCCGCCACGAATGCGACGAAAAGCGGAGCGGGACGCTCGACCGTACTCTTGTACTCCGGATGATACTGCGTACCGACGAACCACGGATGGTCGGCGATTTCGACTACCTCGACCAGATTGGTGTCGGGATTTACGCCGACAGCCTTCATGCCCGCCTTCTCGAACATCTCGCGGTAGTCGCTGTTGAACTCGTAGCGGTGGCGATGACGCTCGACGATGTTGGTCGTGCCGTATGCCGCCGCGGCGTGCGAACCTTCGGCGAGCGTGCAGGCATACCCGCCCAGACGCATCGTTCCGCCCTTTGCCGTAACGCCCTTCTGGTCTTCCATAAGGTCGATGACCGGATATTTCGTAGCCGATTCCATTTCGCTCGAATTGGCGTTTTCGAGTCCCAGCACGTTGCGGGCGAACTCGATTACGGCGCACTGCATTCCGAGACAGATTCCGAAGAAAGGAACTTTGTTCTCGC
The DNA here is from genome assembly GCA_905213895.1 of uncultured Alistipes sp. GTDB lineage: Bacteria > Bacteroidota > Bacteroidia > Bacteroidales > Rikenellaceae > Alistipes. The sequence goes on along the minus strand of CAJMKE010000008.1, from coordinate 74,243 downwards.
GGGCATAACGCACCGTTTCGATTTTACCTTCGATGCCGCGGTTGCCGAATCCCGGTGCGACGAGTATTCCCGACATGCCGGCGAGCGTTTCGGCGACGTTCTCGCGCGTAATCTTCTCCGAATTGACATAGTGGAGTTTGACCTTGCAGTCGTTCATCGCGCCTGCGTGGATGAACGATTCGCTTATCGACTTGTAGGCATCGGGCAGTTCGGTATACTTGCCGACCAGAGCGATGTCTACCTTGTGTTTCGGATGCTTGATTTTGTCCACGAAACCGCGCCATGCCGCCAAATCGGGTTCGGTGTCGTCCACCGGCAGACCCAGACGCTGCAATACGACCGTATCGAGATGCTGCTCGTACATGCGCAGCGGCACTTCGTAAATCGTAGGCATGTCGATGGATTCGATTACCGCCTCCGGCATCACGTTGCAGAACAGCGCAACCTTGCGTTTGAGCGACGCTTCGAGCGGATGTTCGGCACGCAGGACGAGTACGTCGGGTTGCAATCCGTTTTCGAGCAACGCCTTGACGGAGTGCTGCGTAGGCTTGGTCTTCAACTCGCCCGAAGCCGCCATGTAAGGTACCCATGCGAGGTGAATCAACGCCGAGTTCTGAAATCCGAGCGAGTTGCGCAACTGGCGCACCGACTCGATGAACGGCAGCGACTCGATGTCGCCGACCGTACCGCCGATTTCGGTGATGATGACGTCGTACTGCTTGGTGTGTCCGAGCAACTGCACACGACGCTTGATTTCGTCGGTGATATGCGGGATGACCTGCACCGTCTTGCCGAGGAATTCGCCCTTGCGCTCCTTCTCGATGACGCTCTTGTAGATTTTTCCGGTCGTTACGTTGTTGTTCTTCGACGTCGCTATCGACGTGAAACGCTCGTAGTGTCCCAAATCGAGGTCGGTTTCCGTTCCGTCCTCCGTAACATAGCATTCGCCGTGTTCGTAAGGATTCAGCGTACCAGGGTCTACATTGATGTAGGGGTCGAGTTTCTGGATTGTGGTAACGTAGCCTCTCGCCTGCAACAGACGCGCCAGCGAAGCCGAGATGATTCCCTTTCCGAGCGACGATGCCACACCGCCGGTAACGAAAATATATTTGGGTTTCGACAATTTCATACTTATATTTATATAATTTGTTTCCTAATCGTTTTGACCTTCAAAAAACCGATTGACGGCGATTATTGCTCGCCGTCAATCAGTTTAACTTTCGCTATCGCGTCCGCCATGTCGCGTTTGGCGCGCGCTATCTTCTCCTGCACGTCGGCGATGAGCGTCTCCGCGCCTTTCGATTTGGAGAAGAATCCTATGTTGTTTTCCAGCAGGGCTATCTCCTGTTCGAGTTGGCGTACCCTGTTGTAGAGTTTGTCGCGTTCGGTGCGCAGTCGCTTGTCGCCCGACGAGCGGAGCGACGAGACCTTCTCCTTGAACCGCGACATCGACTGTTCGCGGTCCGAGCCTCTCAATGCGCCGAAGAGTTTGTCCACAGCCTCCTTGTAACGCTTCTGCAACTCGTCCTTGTGCTTGATAGGCACGTAGCCGATTTCGCTCCAACGACGCTGGAACTCCTTTATCATGTCGTGTCCGCCCTCCTTTATGTCGGCGACGAGCATCTGCTCGATGAGTTCCGATTTCTTGCGCAGGTTCTCGGCATATTCGTTCTCGACGGATGCGAAGTGAGCCGACTTGCGCTCGAAGAACTTGTCGCAAGCCGCACGGAAACGCTTCCATATCGCATCGGAGTGGCGGCGCGATACCGCACCTATCTCCTTCCAGCGAGCCTGCAACGCCAACAGTTCGTCCGTCGCCGCTTTCCACTCCTCGCTCTCCTGCAACTTTTCGGCAGCCTCGCAAATCTCCTCTTTCAGACGCAGGTTCTTCTCCATGTCGTCCTTGACTTCGGAGTAGAACTCGCGCTTGCGGGCGAAGAATGCGTCGCATGCCGCACGGAAACGTTCGTAGACCTTCGTATTGTCCTTTTTAGGTGCGAAGCCTATGGTCTTCCACTCTTTCTGGATTTCGAGCAGTTTCTCGCTCGCACGGTTCCATGTCTTGTGCGACGAGAGCGAATCGGCGGCGAGAGCCTCGACCTGCTCGCAAAGAGCCGTCTTGCGTTCCAGATTGTTCAACTGCTCGGCTTTCAGATTCTCGAAGAATTCCTGATGACTGCGGTTGATTTTGCTCGAAGCCTCCTTGAAACGCTCCCACAGAGCCTCCTTGTACTCGCTCGCAACCGGACCTATCTCGCGCCAGTCGTCGTGGAGTTTCTGCAACTTGCGGAACGCCTCGACTACCGACGGCTCCTCGGCAAGACGTTCCGCCTGCTCGCAGAGCGCGGTTTTGAGTTCGAGGTTCTTCTTCCAGTCGAGGTCGCGCAACTCCTTGTTTATCTTCACGAAGTCGTAGAAGTTCTCCACGTGCAGATTGTAGGTCTCCCACAAGTCCTTGACATACTGCTGCGGAACCGGTCCCGTCTCTTTCCAGCGGGCTTGCAGTTCGCGGAACTTCGCGAAAGTGTTGTTGAGCGTCTCCTCGTTCTTGACGAGATTTTTGAGTTCCTCGATTATTTCGAGTTTGATTTTGTAGTTCTCCTCCTTCGCCTTTTCAGCCACGGCAGCGAATTCGTCGCGCTTGGTGCGGTAGGTGCGGAGCAAATCCTTGAACCGCGATTCGTCCGCATCGGGTTCCATCGCAAATTCGGCATCCTCGCCGTGTTCGGCAGCGAATGCCTTGCGCAGCGCGTCCACCTCGGCGCGATGACGCTTGTAGAACGCGATTTTTATCGCCTCGACCTCGCGGCGGATGTCCTGTACCGGACGCTCGGCGATGATTCGGGCGAGCATTTCGAGCAGTTCCCCTTTGGTCTTGTCCGAAATGCTGTCCGCCAAATCGGCATCCTCCTCTACCGTATTTTCATCGTCCAGCCCTTCGCCGCCGTTCACCTCCGTATCGGGTTCTGCGGCTGCAACCGGCGTATCCGCAACGGGTTGCGTTTCTGTTGGAGCGGATTCCTCCTGCGGTTCGACGACATTCTCCTTCGACATATCCTCAGCCTTGCTGACAGACTCCAATTCAGGAGTCGCGGTAGATTTTTCAGTTGCCATATCTCAATGCGTTTTAATTACATACCCGGACTCTCGGGTATAATCAGCACAAAGGTAGCAATTTTTTCGTGTTTTTCAACTGCCCGCGGATATTTTCTGTAAGGCAGGTTCAAGGTCTTTAAGGCCCTTAAAGATTTTAAGGACTTTAAGGATATTTGGCGGACGTTATATACTCCCGCTCGGGAAAATCAAAAGAACTTTTGCTTTTCCTCTCGCTTATTCGTATATTTGCGATATTATGAAGCGAATAATTCCGATACTGATTCTTGCGGTCGCATGCGTCGCAACCGTTTTCGGCAGGACATACACCGTCGAGAGCGTGCCGAATGTCCAGCGCACCGACCGTACACGCTATACTTCCAATCCCGACGGAATCCTCTCCGCCGAAGCCGTCGCGGCGATAGACCGCGCATGCGATTCGCTGCGCCGTGCGGGCAAGGCGCAGATTGCCGTCGTCGCCATCGACGACATCGCGGAAGACGACGTGTTCACGTTCGCTCACCGGTTGTTTTCCGAGTGGGGCGTAGGCTCGAAAGGCGCGGACAACGGACTGGGCATCCTGCTTGTCAAGGACAAGCGCGAAATACGGTTCGTTACGGGCGACGGGCTGGAAGGCATACTGCCCGACGCGCTCTGCAAGCGCATTCAGCAGAGATACATGGTAGAGCCGTTCTCGCGTGGCGATTTCAGCCGCGGAATGGTGGACGGGGTAGCGGCGGTCGCCGAAATATTGTCCGGTAACGACATTTTCGATGACGCGATGTCGCCCGATGATGAAACGGGATTGCTTGTCGCGCTGCTGTCGATGACCGCACTTTTCGTATTGGCGATAGGCGGTGTGGCGTATTACGTGTGGGCGAAGTCGAAATGCCCGAACTGCGGCAAGCACAAACTCGGCAAAACTGACACAATATTGCTGGCATCCAATCGCAAATACGATTTTGTCGAGTATGTATACAGATGTCGCAACTGCGGATATGCGAGACGCGAACGCGAAAAGATATATAAGGACGGCGGTGTGGCGGCGGAATCTTCTTGGGCGGCGGCGGTTTCGGCGGCGGAAGCAGTATGGCCGGCGGCTTCGGAGGCGGTCATTTCGGCGGCGGAGGTGCAGGCTCGAAATTCTAATGATAAAGGATTATGAAAAACGTATTGGGAACAATATTGGCGATATTTGCCGTAACGGCAATCGTATTTTCGGCACATGCGGCAGACGGTGTACAGCAACCTCCGGAAATGGATTTGATTCACGTCATGGTTGATGGGGAGAATCCTATAACGGGAGAAGATTTTTCTGACATGTACACATATGAAAAGGTCGCCGACCTGCCGAAATTTGCCGCGCCGGACGGTACGCAACGCGTGGTGCAGGCGATGGACATCTGCAACGGCTACGCTTTCGTCGGGTTCGACGGCGGATACTGCCGCACTCTGCGGATGTCCGACATGGCTGTCGTCGGCGAGTTCCCGCTTGGCAGCAATGTGCCGAGCAACCATTGCGGCAACCTCGATTTCGGTGTAGAGATTCCCGAGGGCAGCGAGTTCCCCGCACTTTATGTTTCGGGCGACCTGACGACGTTCAGTTGCTATGTCGAGAAGGTAACGCCGACGTCGGCGGAACTGATACAGACCATAAAGTTCGACCTCGACAACGGATACAACGGCTCGCAGGTAGTTATCGACCATGAGCGCAATAGCATACTCTACATGCAGCGCAAACTGAAAAAGATAAACACCGACGAGAATACGATTGTCGTCTGCCGCTTCCGCCTGCCTCGTTTGGACGAGGGCGACGTTACGTTCACCGCTGCCGACGTGCTTGAAAGTTACGAACTTCCGGTGTGGCTGCGTCTCTATCAGGGTGCGGAAATCGTCGGCGACCTGCTTTTCGAGGTGAACGGCATCTATCCCGCAGAGTATGGTAGGGAAGCCGGTTTAAGCATCTTCGACAAGAGAACCGGAAAACATCTTGTAAGGCAGGACATATCGGTCATCGACCGTGAACCGCAGGGGGTTTCGACATACGACGGCGACCTGTACATCAATTTTCAGGACGCGATATGGAGAATCAATCTCGGCATCGAAGCGAATAAGATATTTGAACGACAAATCAACAAGTTATAACGGAATACAAACACAAAAGAATAAATGTCATGAAAAAGAGTACTTGGATTATCATCGGTGCAATCGTCGCCGTAATCGTATTGTTCATGTGGACTACCTACAACGGTCTTGCGACGGCGCAGCAGGAGGTCGCCGCCAAATGGTCGAACGTCGAAACGCAGTATCAGCGTCGTGCAGACCTGATTCCGAATCTCGTAAATACCGTGAAGGGCTATGCTTCGCATGAGCAGAAGACGCTCGAAGACGTGGTGAAGGCTCGCGCCGCGGCAACGTCGGTGAACGTCGATGCCGACAATATGACGCCCGAGCAGTTCCGCTCGTATGTATCCGCACAGAACGGCGTAACCTCGGCTCTCGGTCGTCTGATTGCCATATCCGAGAACTATCCCGACCTGAAAGCGAATCAGAATTTCCTCGAATTGCAGGCGCAGTTGGAGGGTACGGAGAACCGTATCGCCGTAGCCCGCAACGAGTACAACGAGGCTGTGAAACGGTTCAATGTCAAGACCGCGACTTTCCCGTCGAATGTCGTGGCGGGCATGTTCGGATTCTCGAAAAAGGAGTTCTTCTCGGCTTCCGAAGGCGCGGCGACCGTTCCGACAGTGGAGTTCTAACGACACATCCGCAACGCAATGGGCAAACGGATACTTATCGTCGATGACGAACGCGACATTTTGGAGTTCGTCGGCTACAATCTCGCCAAAGAGGGTTACGAGGTCTACACCGCCTGCAACGGAAAGGAGGGACTGGAAACGGCGGAGCGCGTGCGTCCGCATCTGGTACTGCTCGATTCGATGATGCCGGTGATGGACGGCAGACAGACCTGCGAGGCTATACGCAGTCATCCGCAGTTGAAAAACACGATGGTCGTATTCCTGTCGGCTGTGGACGAGGAGGAGAAGCAGATAGGCAGTTATCTCGCCGGTGCCGACGACTATATCACGAAGCCGGTGCGCATGCGTCTGCTGTGCAGCCGTATAAACGCCATAATGAAGCGTCTCGACGACAACGGCGTATCCGTGCATTCCGACAGGGTGGTTCTCGACGAAGCGCGCCATGCCGTCGTAACCGACAGCGGCGAGGAGGTGCTGCCGCGCAAGGAGTACGAGATATTGAAACTGCTGCGCTCGCAGCCCGACCGCATTTTTACCCGCGAGGAGATTTACGCTTCGGTGTGGGGCGACGAGGTGGTGGTGGGGGAGCGGACGCTCGATGTCCATATCCGCCGTTTGCGCCGCAAGATAGGCGACGACCGCATCGCGACCCTGAAAGGCGTCGGCTACCGGTATTCCGAATAACGGAAAGGCGGGCGATTTTATAAACCAAGAGTCGAATTTATTCGTCATTATGAGAAGAATAGTGGCGAGAAAATTTATTATTGGGGATTTCTGTGATATTACTTTCAACCATAGTATCGTCTCAGATATATTTCTTGTATTTTCCGGCAGTTTGGATGTGGTGTTTAGAGGTAATTTTGTAATGAATAATTGTATATAATTGTCTGTTTTTATTTGGCGGCAATTCGCGAATCGGCATATCGTTTCGCATGCCGTATCTCTTGGATTACCCCCCCCCAGATGTTCATAAAGTCGTATTTTGTCCTATTGGTGATATAATGTTCCAAAATTAGTGCTATATTTGCCGAAAATATGTTGCTTATGGGAAAGAATGCGTTTTTTCAATATCATATCGACGATATGAAACGTAAATTCGGCAATGTCGAATTTTTGGAGTGCAGCGGTGCCGTCGTGGCACACATGAGCGTCGATAACGACATAGTTGCCAAGGAATTGAAATACCCGTGCCGCATCAATGCCTTTATCGCCATGATATGCACCCGCGGCGAAATCGCGTTTTCGTCGCATTTGTCCGAACACCGGCTCGAAAAGAACATGATGTTCGTCTCTTCCGCGACGATTCTCGAATTCCATGCGAGCCGCGACTGCGAAATCTACATGCTGGCATTCGACGGCAATTTCGTGGCGGAGCAGAATATAGACCTGCAACTCGTGATGCCGATGATTCCGTCCATTAACAAGGATTTGATACTGCGCGTTTCGGACAACCATATCGAGCGCATAATCAAGGCATTCGACGGATTCTACAACGAGTTCGGCGGTCGTCCTGCAACCCGCTTTTCCAATCTGATAATCGGGCATACCCTGTGTGCAATCATCTACCGCATCTGCGAGTCCGTTTCGCTCAATGCGCCGACCAAACCCGCACTCGGTGTCAAGGACCGCAGTGCCGAATATTTCGAGCGGCTGATGAAATTGCTGAGCGAGAATTTTCGCACTGAACGCAGTGTCGAATTTTACGCCGACAAGATGAATCTTACGCCGAAGCATCTGTCCCGCGTCATCCGCAATTTCACGGGAAAATCCGTCCATCAGTGGATTGACAATATCGTGGTTCTCGAAATCAAGAACCTGCTGCGCTATTCGGATTTGAGCATCCAGCAAATTTCAATCGAACTCAATTTCCCGAATCCGTCGTTCATGGGACAGTATTTCAAGCGCATAACCGGCAAGACCCCCGGCGAGTTCAAGCGCGAACGGTAATCTGACGCGGCTTTCGCAATGCCGATTTGCTGTTTCGTCATTCAGGGCGGAGAACCCTTTTCTGGTTCTCCGCCCTGAATGATTGGCGACCTTAACGACTTTAAGGACTTTAATGTCGTTAAAGTCCCTATTTCCTTTACCCTCCCCAGCCGTATTCTCGTGTCCGGACACCGGCTGCCGGCTGCCGCAAAATCGGAGCGCACGCGCGAATTATGTAAAAATTTTAATAATTCGCACGCGAGATTTTGCAACCTTTTCGTTAAGCCGGACGGGCAAAGCCAAAATTTATTTCTGTTTTGCCTTTGCCGCGGCGAGAAAAGGAAGAAGAAAATTCAACATTTTATTAGAAAATAAGCGCAAATTTGATTCTAATTAAAAATTTATTTTTAACTTTGAAATCGGAAATAATATTTCTTTACCTAAAACATATTAATAATGAAAAAAATCTACTTATTTATCGGCTTGGCATTAAGCATGTTAGCCGGAGGCTGTTCCAAGGATGACCCGATTGATAATCCGGTCGGTCCGGTGGATAAAGACGACGTTACCGTGAAGGTTACGGCGACTATCGCCGAAGAAGGTCTTCTTTGGAGCGAAGGCGCGACCGTAGCGATTAACGGTTTCGAGTCTTCCGCACTCGCCACGGGCGGCGAGGCAGCCGCAACGTTCGAGATTAAGAACGTTTCCGCACCTTTGAAAGTCGTTGCTCCGTTCAAGGCATACGGTGCCGGCGATGTCGTTACGGTTCCCGATACGCAGAAGTACGTTGCGGGCGGTTACGATGCCGACGCATTCGTGATGTACGGTTACGCCGCGAAGTTCGTCGAGACCGAAGAGAGCGAGGAGACCGAGGAAAACAAGACCGCTGCCGCCGAGGTCGAGATGCATGCCGCCTGCGGTATCGTGAAGTTGCCGGTGGCTATCGCCGAGGGTTCGGCTGTCATCAGCAGCATTTCGCTGACGGCTGCCAACGAGGAGGCTGTTGCAGGTTCGTGGAAGTTCGATTTCACGAACGGTGCCGCAACTGCCGAGAAGGTGTTCAGCACCGTTGCTCTCGATTGCGGTGAGAACGGCGTGGCACTCGGTGCTTCGGCTGTCGATTTCCGTTTCGTGATTCCTGCCGCTGCATACGCGAAAGGCGTTATCATCGAGGCTGCTACGACCGACGGTCATAAGTTTGTCTGCGATTACAAAGAAGCACTTACGGTTGTCGCAGGTGCCGAGACCGCTCTCGAACCTATGGATTTCAAGATTATCGAGAAGGCTGACGCAACGCTGAACATCACCATCGCCGAGCCTGCAATCACTTGGGCTGCCGGCGACGAGGTTGTCGTTAACGGCGTTCTTTCGTCGGCTCTCGCTGATGCTGATGCAGGCAAATCGACCGCTTCGTTCGATTTGAAATCGGTCGCTTATCCTTACACCGTCCTCTATCCGAGCGACCTCTACACTACCAGCGGTCGTCTCCGTTTCTACGACGAGCAGCGTCTGCTCAAAAACGAGTTCGACCGCGAGGCTCTCGCCATGGTCGGCTACTCGTTCGATACGGATGTTACGCTCCACAATGTCTGCGGTCTTATCAAGATTCCGGTGTTCAACAATTTCGAGGGTGAGGTTGTAACTTTGCAGAAAGTTTGCATTCGCTCGAACGACGGAAGCCCGCTGGCAGGTAAATACAATATCAATTACAGAAACGCGACCCTTTCGCTGGTTTCGGCTGTCGATACGATGACGCTCGTTCCGGAGGAGGGCAGCAAGGGTATCGAGATTCCTGTCGGCGAAAAGGTTTATGTTTACGCTGTCGTTCCGGAAGGCAAATTCCCGCAAGGACTTACGCTCGACGTGTATACCAATGTCGAGAACCAGACCGACATCCTTTGCACTCCTGCCGGCGGTCTGAATGTTACCCGCGGTGTCGAGACCGAACTCGAAACGGTAGAGTATACCGATGTCAAGATAGAGGCTATCACCACTGCCGAAGAGTTCGTCGAGTTTGCGAAGTGTGTTAATAACGGTCGTTACAAGAAGTTCATCAATAGCGAAGGCGAAGTTGTTCTCGGCGGTGATATCGATATGTCGGGAGTGGAATGGACGGCGATTACCGGTCCGGAAAACGCCGGTTTCGACGGTATTTTCAACGGAAAGGATTTCGCCATCCGTAATTTCACTTCGTCGAACCCGATATTCGGTGTCGTATCCGAAACGGGTGTGATTAAGAACCTGAAAATTGATGCTTCCTGCAAGGTTAATATTAGCGAAGTGGAAACCGAGGGCAAGGATGATCACGGATACGGAGTTTTGGCTGCAATCGTAAACGGTCGAATCGAGAATGTTACCAGCGGTGCGACGCTTACTTTCGGCAGTGCCGATGCACCTGTTGCGGTTAGTACGAGCATTCGTTATATCGCCGGCGGTATCGTAGGTATACTGAACGGTTCGATAGAGAACTGCCATACAACCGGCGGAGGTGTAACCATCATAGGAAAGGATGCTTACTCTATTTACGTGGGCGGTATTGTCGGAATGGCTAATGATTCGGCGGTAGTTACTGTTCCTATGACCAATGCGGCATCGATAGCATGTACTTTCGATACATGTCAGGCTCCGATATTCGGCGGTGTATTGGGTCGTGCATATTGCGATGTAATAGGAACAGAAACCGACAAGTTCCTCAATGAGTCTGGTAATATATCGCTGGAAATCAAGTCCAAAGCGGTGAAATCCTCCGTTAACATCGGCGGTGTATTCGGTCGCACCGACAAGGTTTTGAAGTATGCCGAAAACAAAGGCAACATCTTTGTCCGCAACAATCAGGAGAAAGAAAATAACTGCTATGTTGCAGGTGTCATCGGACTTGCCAATGCAGAGGTCGGCTATTGCACCAACTTCGGTACCATAGACGCTTACTGTGCATATACTTCGGTATTCGGAGGTGTGGTTTCTTCGTCGACCAAAGGTCCGGTTCACGATTGCGTCAACAACGGTGATGTCATTGTCTCCGCTGCATCTAAAACCAAGGCGACGTATGTAGGCGGTGTGCTTGCATATATGAATGATACGAAGAATGCCGGTCTTATTATTAAGGATTGTGTCAATAACGGTAAGGTTACTGTTACCGGTATAGATGGCTACCAACTTTATGTTGCCGGAATGGTCGGTTACTACAATGGAGCATCTAACCAGACTCTTTCTACGTGGAATATCGATGGCTGTACCAATAACGGAGAGGTAACTCTTAATACGAATCAGGCTGGACGTTTTAGTTATGTGGCAGGATTTATCGGCAACTACAAGAATTCGTGCGGCATTAACAACTGTGTCAATAACGGAGTTATATACGGATATGGCGGCGGTCGTCTTCGTGTCGGCGGTATCGGCGGTGCTGTCAACTATGCTGTATACAACTGCGTCCATAAGGGCGTTGCAAAACTCGGTCCTGATTGCGATGTGGCGACAGCCGGTTCGGAGTCGCAGGTCGGCGGTATTGCAGGCTACTACAACGCGTTCTTATCCAATTGCGAGGTGTATGGAGATGTGATTTGCGAGACCAAGGGTGCATTCGCCGGCGGACTTACCGGTTGGGTTTCCACTTGCAAGTTGACTTACACCGGCGGTAAGATGGCAGGTAATGTTACTGCTGTCGATGGAGCGTATGTCGGAATCGTTCTCGGCGGACAGAATAAGGCTGCCGGAACATTGGGCGCACATACTCTTGGAACCGCTGATGCACCAATCGTGATTTCCTCCAAGGCAACGATTAACGGCGTTGCAGTTACTGCCGCAGATGCAGCCGACAAGGCTAAGATTTGCGGAAAACTGGAAGATGAAGCAAAACTTACCGTAAATACCGTTTTCGAGGAGTAAAATCCTTGTAGTCGATAAAAAATGCCGTCCAATTTTCGCTGGACGGCATTTTTTATTGTTCCTGTTAATGTCATTAAGGACCTTAAAGACCTTAACGTCGTTGAGGTCGGTTTTGGGAATAGGGTAGAGCGCAGATGCTTTCCGGATATAAAACAACTTGGACACTTGATTCAATCAAGTGTCCAAGTTGTATAGAATTAAATATTATATTTATTTTCTTGTAATATGACTACATCATAATCGTCTTTTATAACTCGATCGAATACTTCCGATGCTATACCTATTCTTATCGGGTAGTTGATTTCTTCTGTGGCATCTGCTATTTGAATAACCGGTTCCCTTGAATCTTCATCAGCGAGATACAGTGCCTCATCTTCCGGTGGCAATTGTTCGATTTCTATCGCCAATATGTCGTCGGGTTGGATGGTGAGCAGCCCTCTTTCATTAGGTTCTAACTGAATATAAGAATGTAGAACATAATCGTCCTCGATTAAGGCTCCTAACCGTACTGTAATTGTCGATAAGTTCAAAATCCAAACCGATATCTCCATACCGTGTTGGTTTGATTCGGATTTTTGCTGGCTGATAGGTTTGATTGTAGTTTTCATGGCACACAGTTTTTAAGATTCGTATGTAAATATAAGAAAATATTTTGTAATTGCAAAATATTTGAGAAAATTTTAAGAAACTGTATGCGGTTTCTCGACGACCCAATGCCCGCCGAGAAAATAGGTAATATAGGTTGTTTCCTATAATACTTATAATACCTATATTACTTATTACAAAAACTCCCCCACACATATCTTGCGGGGGAGTCTTTTACGGCTTTTCGGCGAACCTTATGCGTAGAGGAATCGCTTGATGCTGCCCTTCGGCGTCTTGGCGAACGGCTCGAAATGCAGTTCGTATTCCGAAATGGTCTCGTAGGAAGGAATCTCGCTGTTGAGTTTCTCGATGTTGCCTGCCATGATTTTTTCGAGACCCTCGCGATTGATGTTGTCGTTCGCCAGCGCGTCCGAATTCGGCACGATGATGGCGACCAGTTTGTTGTCGCGCTGTACGATGAGCGACTCGGAAACGTAAGGCATCGGGTTGAGGATAACCTCGATTTCCTCCGGGAATACGTTCTGACCGTTTGTGGACAGTAGCATGCTCTTACATCTGCCGACGAGGAATACCGTGCCGTCCTTGTCCATCATGCCGAGGTCGCCCGAACGGAACCAGCCGTCGTCGGTGAACACCTGTTTGTCGGCATCGGGATTCTTGTAGTATCCGGCGAATACGTTGTCGCCCTTGATGAGAACCTCGCCCGCGATATGTTCAGGGTCGGTCGAGTTGATGCGTACATGCATGCAGTCCACAGGTTCGCCGGTCGATTTGAGTTTGTATTTGCCCGGTTGTCCGAGTGTGATTGTCGGCGCGCACTCGGTCATTCCGTAACCCGTAACGAGCGGAATGCGCAACTTGATTGCGAGCAACTCTTCGAGTTCTGCCGGAAGAGCAGCACCGCCGGTAACTACGAGTTCGCAGTTCTTGCCCGTCGCAGCCATGAAAATCATCCGCAGAGCCTCGCAGAAATCGGGATTCTCCTTGTATTCCGCCAGTCTTGCCGCACCCGTTTTGCTGTGTACGAACTCGCCGACGGTGAACTCCATCATCTTGTTCAGCACGAGCGGCACCATCATTATGACGGTAGGGTTGATTTCGCAAAGAGCCTCCTTGAAGAGTTTCGGAATAGGCGGATGACAGAGAATAGTCAGGTGCATGCCGATGCTCAGACAGCCGACCATGTCGTAAAGCAGTCCGAAGATGTGTGCGAACGGCAGAATGCTCAAATAGGTCTCGCCGCGGCGGTACGGGAAGTAACGCGGGATGAGGTCTACGTTGCTGCTGATGTTGCGCACGGTGAGCATCACGCCCTTAGGCGTGCCGGTAGAGCCGCTGGTGTACATTATGCAGCACAGGTCGTCCATTTCGCGCTCCGGATAGGAGACATCCTCCTTTTTGAAGCCGTTCGGATGCGCCTCGGCGAATATCTCTTTGCTGCGGGCATAGATGTCGGCGAATGTTCCGCGCGACGCGAGCAGTTCGCCGCTTTTGGTGTCGATTGCGGCGAGCAGTGCCGGCATCTCGTCGAAGTTCATCTTCGCGAATGTCGATTTTTCGGTATAAAGGATTCGGCTGTCGGAGTGGTTTACCATCTTCTGGGTATCAGCCGGGGTGAAGCCGTTGAATATCTGCACGGCAACATAACTTCCCGATGTCGCAGCCATAAAAACTTTCGCCCAATTCGAGCAACTGCCCGCATTGAGCGAAATTTTGTCGCCGCGGTTAAGACCGGCTTTTTCCCAAACGAGGTGCATCGCCTCTATCTCGGCGGCAAGTTCTCCGTAGGTAAGTGAAGAAACCTTGTAATCGTCGAGTGCAGGCTTGTCCCAACACTCCTTAATCGAATTTTCGAATGTCTTGATAAAATAGTTCATGTAAATTAAATGTAGTGTTTTTTATTTTCTGCAATAAAAGTAAAACCGAATATTCAAACGTACATTTTCGTCAGGTTATTGCCCCTTGCGGAATAAATTTCGTGCCAAGGGTCGCGTCAGCGTATCGGCATGAAAAATCCGCCGGCGAAATTAACCATATTGATTCAAATAAACAAATCCCGATGCCGTTGCGGGGAGTGCGGCGACACAGAAAAGGCTGCCCGACGAGTCGTAGGCAGCCTTTGTGTGTCGATTACGATTGTCCGGCATCAGCGAATATCCTTCACGCAGCGGACTTTGCTGGCTTTGGACGCGTCGAGGGTAATGTGATTTTCCCTTGCCACCCATTGCCTCTCGGGGCGGATGGAATAATAATTTGAACAAAAAATATATCTACTTTCATCGGTAGACCACCATGCCGACGGGATGTAATTCGACATCATACCCAACTCTCGCATGTTCGGCACACGATAACCGTCAGGGCATGGAGACGTTCCGTTTTGCAACATGGCACTCAATTCGGTGTATTTCACCTCTTCAATCAGAGGACCTGTTTCGAATCCCAAATAAGGACGAGCCATTTCGGAGTATTCGTCGGACATTTCGAGTTCCTTCGTCGTATAGAAACGTATCGACTTGCGGTTCATGTTGGAGAGGTCGAATCTGTAAACGCTTGTAGTCGTAACGGTCTCCGTATTGCCGCCTATACCCGGTCCGGTAACTGTAAGAACCGGTTGGAAGTGCAGTTCGGAACTTGCAACTCTTGTTTGTGCCTCGGTTTCGCTCTGCGGGTCGTTGCCGAGATTGCGCACGCACCGTATCGAATAGCGACCTGCCTCGTTCAGCCATTTCTCAGGCTCTTTGTAGGCACTTGTCGACAATCCTTCCTCTGCCCATATAATAGAGGGAACGTAGTATCCATATCCACCGGTTAATCTATTACTTTTCGTACTGCTGATGATATGGCTGCGCCACGGGAAGAATCCGTCGGTGTCCGCCGGTCCGCCTGGGATTGCAGCATAATTATCATCGTAGAGTTCGCCTCGGCTTTGAGGATACATGATTGCATCGCCCGATATGCCGGCTTGACCGAGATAAAGATTTATCAACTGTCTGATTGAAGCCATATACCACCGCAATTCGGATGCATCGATGACGCCGTCGCCGTTGTTGTCGCGATTGCGCATCATGCAGGCATAACGGAGAGTGCGGAGCGTGTTGGCATCGGCGTCCTCCTTAAAGTACAACTGTTCGTCGTCGTTCTCTTTGTCGAAATCGAGGAAATCGTCCCAGCGTTTGCCCGTGGTGAAACTCTTTCCGTCGGAAAGTTCCCAAAGGCGGGCGGAGTTGTAGAGACCGTTGCTCTCGGAATCGTTGCCGTAATCGTTTTTTGCTAAATCCAAATTGTTTTCCCACTTATCTTGACCGGTCGTCTCCCTGTCGTCGTAGAACCAGAATTTTTCGCCGGTCTCATCCTCCGTTTCGACGCCCCAGGCACTGGTTATAGGCGCATCGGGGTCGAATATCGACTGTATGGAACGCTGGCGAATCGTAACGACACTGCCCGTGGTCGAACTTTCGCGGTCGGCACTGAAATGCGTGTCGCAGAGCAGGTGCATCATTCGGTTCGGCTGATTGACGAATCGTTTCCACAGCGACGGGCTTTTTTCGCCCGATATAGGGTCTTCCTCGTAATAGTATTCGTCGACGAATGCGGTTACCCAGATGCGGTAGCGGGTCTGCTGTTCCGTATCCGTGTAGTCGGTGTCGGTTTCCGCCCTGAAATCGTTGCCTACGGTCCATTGTGCGGGGTCGTCGGGGTAATCCTTCTTGCGTGCGTCGAAACGCCGCTTCTGGTCCTTGATGTAAGCCACGAAATCGATGACGTTCATTGCCGACGGCGAATAGCGTTTCTGAACCCTGCTGTACGATGATGACGGGTCGTCGGCATCCACGTGGTCGTTCACGAGGAAATGTACCCAATCGTAGTCGAGTCCGTTCGGAACCTCCACGCCGCCTACGATTTCGGGCGTTCCTTCGCGACCGAACGGAGTTTTGACATACCATGTAACCGTTGCAGGCGTGATGAACGCTTCATCGAATACGAAAGACCGCTGTCCGTAGTGGGCGTCGAAAGTATATATCGACTCTTTGGCGATATATACATGCCCCGTAGCGGCAGGCTCTTTCTCCTCTTGCTTCTCGACCTCGGCTTGGATGCGGTCTACACCCTTTATGGTGATGTTGTAGGTGTATCGGGTATTGCGCTCGATGTCGTAATTGTCGACGCTGCCGGTTTTTGCGCTGAAATCTCCCAGATGTATGTAATATGTTACCGCGGCATTGAGTTTCTGCTCCTTCGCCTCCGACGAAACGTTCACATCCATGATGACTTCGCCTTTGATAATCAGATACGTTCCCTCTTCGGGCGCATTTACCCACAGTCCGTTGCTGTCGTCGTAGGCACCCGCCGCGTTTTTGTTCCTCAAATCGCGACCGTTGAAGTCGCCGGCGGATTTCTTCTTGTTCGGTCGGTTTTCGAGCATGTAGAACGCGAATCCCGACGATTCGTCGGATATCTGCTCGAAATTGACGGCATCGCTGTCGAAATAGCCGTTCGGCGCATCGAACGAATCCTTGTCGGCGGTGCCGCTCTTCGCCCGTTCGGAGAGGAAACAGCCGCGAGGCAGATTGATGACCTGCCACGATTCGGGACGGAAACCGGTGATTCTCTGGGTGCGCACGGCTGTCGATGTCGTTCCGTCGCCATCGGCATCGTAATCGATGTCGGTCGAGGTGGACGTTCCTTTGGCAATCTTTATATTCACCTCTATGCGGGCGTCGAGACGGTAGAGAGGGACTTTGACGGTGGCGGAATCATTGGCGGTGATGCCCGTTTTCGAGATGGCTATGCCGCCTTTCGAGCCGCTCATCGGAAAGTAGCCGTTGCGCGAGGTGATAAGTTGGTTGAGCGAAGCGGTAAGTTCGTTCAAATCGTTCTTCGTATGGATGAAGTTCAACTGCTCTGGCGAAATGTTCACCATATCGGCATCGATATTGGCGATGATATAGATTTCACCGCCGCCGGCGAGAAGCGGCACCCGCGCCCGAATGCGACCCCGTGTCTGCTTGCCGCTGCCTGCAACGGCATTATCCACGTACCAGCACTCCTCCTGCGAGTTTTTGACGGTCTGTTCGTCCGTCAGGAGCGTGTCGTTGTCGAAGTAATGACCGTAGATGCGGTTGCCTGCACCGTCGAATATGAATACGTACAGATTCATCACGCGCGACTCGGCGGTTTCGTCCAGCACCGCACGCGTATTTATGGTAACCCTTTCGTAGGAGTTGTTCCCGAAATCGAGCGTTATCAATGTTTCGCCCTGCTCGACCGATGCGGAATCGGTCGTGTCGTCGCGGGTGCATCCTGCGGCGAACGAGAGGACGAGAGCCAAAAGCAATATCAGTCTGTTTTTCATATTAGAGCAATCAATTGAATGTTATGTCGCCGCCCTTTCCGGTTTCCCACGGCTGCACTTCGAATTCGAAATCGCCCTTGTCCGGATTGTAGGACACTTCGACGAGAATGCGGACGAAATCGTTGCGGCGAATCTCGGTAACGTCGCTGACAGCCGAGGTTTCGTTGTCGATGGTCTGCAATACGACCTCCTTGCGCAGACAAGGCGTTCCGTCCATGAATTCGACGGGATAGAGTTCGAACTGGGAGTTGGCATCTCCATCACCAACCGTATAATAACTCATATAGGAAGTGTCATTACCATTATTGTTCATATACCGACTTCTATTGTTTATACTACTGCCTTCGAATATGAATGTATTGTTGCTGCTGTTTGTCGAAACTGTAAAAGATTCCGCCAATGAAACATCGTTACTTGCCGTAAGCACATTGATACTCGTCCACCAATTAATGGAAACAGAACTGGTGTTGTTGAAATTACAGATATAATCCCCGTTAACCGGATTGCGCAGATAATATTTATCTCCGTTCGGAACAATCTGCCAGATAAAACTATAATCCTTGTCGTCGATAATCTGCTGCCGCAGCGTTTCGAATGATTTAGTATCGGTTCGGACAAGTCCGTTCTGTGCTTTGTAAATCCAGCGGTTGCCGCTGCTGACCTTCATCAGGAAGTATTTGCCGGCAAACGAATCTCCGGATGATATTGCCGACGCTTTCTCGTCTATATGGCAGGAGTTGTAACCCGATACACCTTTGTACTCGACCTCTATCGTGTATTTGTACTTTTCCCCCTTGTCGTCGCGCGATGCCGAGATATAGGCGTCGAATATGGCTGCCGTCTGACCGGTCTTGATGGTCTGTTGAGCCGTGCCGACCTCGTCGCGGGAAGAGTCGGTGTCGGCGACGATGAAATACTTATAGTTCTCCTTTTCTTCCTCCGTAAAGGTCTTGCCATCGACATTGGTGTTGTAGTACGGGAATGCGATAATCGATTCGCTGTAACTGACGTCGGGTGCGCCGGTCTTGTAGTTCAACCCCTCGAAAATGTTCGATGCGCCCGGCATTCGGCAGAAATAGGTGCTGTCCTTGGAGAAGTTGTCGCTGAATTCGAGGTGATTGACACTCAACGGCTCCGTACTGTAATTCTTCACCTCGACGCGCACGCGCGAGTAGGTGCGGTAGAGCCATATCGGCTCGGTGAGGACATTGCTGCCCGGTTGCAGGTCGATATATCCGACGGTGAACAGCGGCAGTTCGTCGAGTTTCTTGCGGATGTACGGCTGCTTGCCGTTTTTGTCCGGTGCCACTCCGAGGACATAGTTGTAGAATCCGCTCATCGAGGCTCCGAATTTCTCGATACCCTTGCCTTTGGTGCGGA
Source organism: uncultured Alistipes sp. (assembly GCA_905213895.1). Lineage (GTDB taxonomy): Bacteria > Bacteroidota > Bacteroidia > Bacteroidales > Rikenellaceae > Alistipes. The sequence goes on along the minus strand of CAJMKE010000008.1, from coordinate 55,241 downwards.
GAAACTTCTCGTTCCAGAGGTTCGCATCCAGTTCCAGATTGTCGTCGCCGTAGAATTTGTGGATAAGCAGGTGAATCTGCTTTACGAATCCGTTCTCATTCTTCACGGCATCGTGATTGGGCAACTGGTTGTCCTCTCCCTCTTTCTTGGGCAGGCTCGCATAGTTGGCGACGGCTATCAGCGCGTATTTTCCGTGTTTGAGACGTTCGATGTTGCCGTGCAGCGGAGCATCGTAGTTGAATGTCAGACGGACACGGTCGCTGTGTTTCAGATTGACATTGACGGCGCCGTCTGCACCGACGAAACCGTTACCGCCCTCCGGCGAATCGTCGCTGCAAAGCAACGGCTTGTGTATCGGTTTCGGGTCGGCGTCGGCTCCGTTATAAATGATGTGCCGGTAGGCGACCATCTCCTGCGATATGGAGTCCACGAGCATGACCGTCAGACGGCGTATCGTGCGACCGTCGGCGAGCAACTCCTCGTCTGTCCATTTGCTCGTGTCGCCGTCGGGCGCGGTGAGGTTGCGCGTCTCGGGGTCGATGGTGGCGCGATATATGTCGGAGGCATTCAGCGTGAGCGTAAGGCTCGCCGGAAGCCGTTCCGGTTCCGGAGTCGGAATCGGTTGCCCGGTGATGTCCTTCCGACATCCGACCGCAAGAATAAGCAGTCCGGCGGAAAGGGTATATCCTAATATTTTTGAAATGCGTATCATCCTAAAACTCAATCTGTGTCGATGAATATCTCATGTTCCAGTCCGCTACGGCGAGCAGAACCTGCAAATCGCTCCTCTGGATGCGTACCGTATAGGAGTAACGCTTGCCCGCGCGCCAGCCGTATACGGGATTTCCCGCTTCGTCCACCCGCGGAACGCCGTTGTCGTAGAGTTGCGTGGTCGTATTCTTCGGAATATCGACGCGGAACACTGTCGATTTGCCGCCATGTTCGGTCTGGAAGCAGAGTTGCAGGTTGCCCGACGACTCCTGCGGCAGGATTAGCAGCCAGCCGCCGTTTTGCGTGAAGAGTTCGCCCTCGGCGGTGGCATCTTTCGTGCAGTCGTATGCCACGGCGGACTTGATTACGTTCACCGTCCCGTCTACGACCTCCGTTTTGAGTTGCAGTCCGTTGCCCTCGGTGCAACTCCACTTGTAGAACCTGTCGTATATCGGTTCGGGGCAATATCCTTTCATCCAGCGGAAATAGGCGTCGAGTTCCTTATCCGTCGGAGGATTCTCCTTGGTGAAGATGCGACCTCCCTCCTCGCGCCGTTCGCAGAAAAGGATTCCTCCCACGGCGAAATCGTCCCGCACGCCGTTTTCCAGCCAGCATGCCGTGATTTTGTCGGAGTTGTCGTAGCCCAGTTCGAATTTGAACCGCAGTGCCGCAAGCGTATGGCGGAAATAGAGTTCGACGGCAACTGTCGGGTCGAATCCCGGTGCGCCGGTATCGGCTTCGTTGTAGGCGACCATCAGGTCGTCCTGCGCGCGGTTCGACTGGTATTCGAGCGACAGCGTCATGATGTTCGATGACGAAATCGGTTCGACAGTCGCAGGGAAATAGGAACGGAAGCGGTACGAGCAGTCGTGCATCCAGTATCGCTCGGGACCCGTGTAGTTCCATGCGCTTTTAGGGTTGTTGCCGATTGTTTTGTCGTAAATCAGATGCGTGTCCTGAAAAACGGTCGTGTACTCCACGCGGTCGCTCGGGAATCCGTTCTGGCAGTAATCCCCCCACACGGCGATTGCCTCTCCGCCACCCTTCGGCGAACAGATGCTGTCGAGAGTTGCCATGCCTTTCTCCATAGGCTTGCCCGTCTCCTTGTTGCCGATAAGACTTCTCGAACCCGCCGCCGTCGATGAGCCGTTGGCGGCACCGAACACGATTGGCGAGCCGCTCCGTACAGGCTCGGGCATATCCGTTCCGTCGCTGCAACCTGCGAACAGAACCGCAATCAGGGCATATAATATCGGACTTTTCATCATAAAATCATTCAATCTCCAAATTCATCGCTTCTTGAAGGAACTGCACCTCGTCGGGCGAGAGTGTCAGCGTAAGGGTGTAATGGCGTCCCGCCTCGAACGTCGAATCGAGCGGTCGGGTCGAGAGCCGCTGTCGGACGGTTCCGCCCCAAGGGTTCACGTAGTCCAACTCGACGCATACCGCGCAGTCGAGCCGCTGCGGAATCATGAAATGCGCCTCGCCGACAGGTCGTATGGAGTACTGCGCCTCCGCTTCGCCCTCGAAAAACAGTTCGGACGCCGCGTCATCGGCTAAAACCCACTGCGGCTCGCGCAGCGACGCGAAATCGCCTTTGTGCCGCACGCTTTCGAGCTGGATGCGGCGGACGATAATCGAACCTCCGCCCGCAGGAGTGCGGTGTACCCGAAAATCGACCTTGCAGAGCGCGTGTCGGAATACGACGGGGACGACTCCGCCGCCCGTAAACTTGGATACGTCGGCAATCGGGTCGGTGTAGAGCAAATCCGTGCGTTCCGCAGAGGTGTCCACTCCGTCGAAGCGCACTCCCGCATTGCGGTCGCAGCCGCTTGCGGCATCGTAAGGGGCATAACCCAGGAACGAAAGCAGTCTGGTGCGGGCGGGCCACTCCACGCGCCGCTCCATCGACCAAGCCTCCTCCCCGTGTGCGACACGTTCGTCGACGAGGAACTCTTCGGCACTGCCGCGCTCCGTTTCCCACCGCCGGTTCGACGGCAGCGACCATGCGCAGACGCCGAATGGCATGTCGTCGGGGTAATTCTGCCCGACGGAGCGCACCGAACCGTGCATGACGGGCGTGAAAACGACCTCGACGACGGGGTCGTACTCGTCGCCGCGACTGTTCACGCATCCGGCGGTCAGCAGTGCTGCCGCCACTATCCATAAGCATCGTTTCATGCCCGTAATCGCTCTCGTTTTTCTTGTACTCCTTTCCGGTATCGGCTGTCATATTCGTCATGTTGAGCAAAGCGAAACATCTTTTTCAGATTCTTCGCTCTACTGCGTTCCGCTCAGAATGACGAACCGACTTTGCGCTTTGTCTGACGAAAAGGTTTGTTTTTCGTATCCGGAGAGAGTATCGCCTCTCTCCGGATTGTTCAGGCGTATTCACCCGCGCCTTGTCGGGATAAGTATCGTTATGCCATTATGCGGCAGCCGAGGTACTCGTTTTTGGATATACGACTTCCACATCCTCCCAAGGGGTAACGGAAGGGTCGAAGATAATCGTTTGGAGCGAGAAGGTTATCGTGTAGATATAACGCTTGCCCGGCAGCCATGCTTTTTCTGTTTGAGCACCGTAATCCAAATCCGCAAGTTTAATCTCCGTGGTGAACTCGCGAGGGGTTGTCGTGCTGTCGTCATTTATGGTATATGTAACCTCTGCAACGATATTTGTTAATGCCTGAGGCAACAGAATCATATTGGAGGCACCGCTTACATCGGCAACATCAACCGAATTTATAAGTTGCGTTGAATTATCAACGAGCGTATAGTCTAATGAATTCTTAGACATTCCCCAATCAGGATTGGCTGTCTCGTTGTCTACAACAAGAGAAAAAGTGCTTGTGGAATAGACATCTTTAAGTACAATGCTTTTCAATCTGATTTGGGCATTGTTATATATACGGCTCAATTTCACTTTGAATTTAATGGACGAAAGGGCGTGCATGAACTTCATTTCGACACCGTTGTATTCGGCATTGCCGTCAACACCATTGTTGTTGCCCGGTTTGTTCTCATTGTTCTTCTTGTTTTTTGCCAATTTGGTGTACAACAAGTCGACATTGTGGGCATTAACCGGAATAGTTACATCGGACGACTCCATTACCCCTTCGCTGATAAGCGGTTTCCAAGTCGCATAGTCAGCCGGCGAATAGGCATAGAAAGTAAGCGAACCGTTCTTTGGCCAATAATAGTTTACATCCGGAACCCAGCCTTTGATGTCGCCTTCTTCGTGGTGTACCACGATACCGCCTTCATCCGAACCCATATACCATTCTCCGTTTCGCCACTGCGTGTAATCAGTTGTCTTATAAAGTTTGGCGAATACGACGAATTCTTCTTCGGTCGGATAAGGGTTGTTGATTTCTCCTTCGTGAATGCGCGTGATGCTCGATACGAGCGGTGCCGCGAAGGTAATCCTGCTGTCGGCGTTCTGCACGATTTCAGCCTCGTTCTTAACGCAACCTGCGAGTGCTACACTCGCCAATGCTGCTGCAAATAAAGTTTTTTTCATAATATAAAAATTGGTTATATGTTGTTTCCGTTTCGTTTTTCAATCCGTGTATATATTAAATAAGTATATCGGTATTTATATCCCCCCAGTCGTCCACGCCCGGTGTGAATCCGCCGCCGCCGTTGACCGGTTTCGGAATCTCGATAATATGGTCGAGCAGAATCCACTGGTGTTCTATCGCATCGGGTTCGGAGAACTTGTCCGTGATGTCTATCGTCGCACTCAACGCACGACCGTCGGACGTGATGAAGTCGAACGACACTTCGAGACTGTTTTCCGCATCGGGCAGTTTGCCGAAGGTGTGGAATGTCGTATAGATGATGGTCGTATCGTCGTCGTCGCGGGCAATCTTCTCGTCGGAACGCTGCATCTCGAAATATAGCGTCGCAGGATTGCCGGCATGCATGCTGCGGTCGTGCAGCGACGCCGAACCCGACATGCCCGTCAGCAGCGATACCGCCGTCGACACATACTGCATGCCCTTGACGCGAATCTGCATGTAGTAGGACTTGACCATACTGCGGGCTGTGAAGAAACGCTCGCCGCGTTCGTTGCGGAGCGTATCGATATGGCTCGTATACGGAATGCGTATCCGCTCGCCGGAATCGACGAACAGATGGTCGGGCGTGTAGACGATATTTTCGTCGATTCTCTTGTCGGCACGGCTCGGCAGCAGGTTGTAGAGGTGTGCGGCGATTCCGTGCGTGTAGGCTTCTACGCCGGTATAGTCGTTCTCGTTGCGCAGGACCGTCGATTCGGTGCCGAAATTATATGTCAGCAGGCGATATTCGCCCGGTTCGGCGGAGATGTATCCGTCGCAGTAACAGCCCCTTTCGTCGCATCCCCGACCGCGCAGATAGCGTTCGCTCACGAGAGTGCCCGTAACGGGATCGAAGAGAGCCACACGCATGATGTCGGGTCTTTTGTATTCCGGCTTTTTGCGGCTTTCGTCGTAGAAACCGGTAGTTACGTTGAGCAGTTGCTCGTCGAGATAGACGCGGACGTAGTGGGTATTCTCGATGTCGACCAGCGGACGGCGCACGCAGCCTCCCGCCGCCAGAACGGCGACGGCGAAGAGCAGGTATATCCCCATGCGGCGTATCATCGGCGACCTCCTTTCTTGCGGTATTTTGCCAGAATCGGGCATACGAGCGCGACCTCGATTTTCGTAGGACCTACGTAGTGCCATGTTCCCGATTTGCTGCGGTCGCGGATGAGCAGACCGTAGTCTTCGGTCGGAATGTAGTGGCGGTGAGGTATTCGGGCATATCCCGCCGAAACCGAGAACTCGATGTTGAGCCGTTTGCAGAGCGGCATCGAGTAGCCGTAGGTAAGACCGACGCTGAAAAATTCGCCCTGATAGCATCCCGTCCGCTTGGCTTGGAGGTCGAACTTGCCGCCCATGCCGTACAGACCGAGAAAATGACCGACGAGCGCGTCGCGTTTCACCAGTTTCGGGCTTGCCTCCCGCGTCCGCGGACTGAACCACCAGCGGAATTCGCCGCCGAACGAGAGAAATTCGAGACAGAATTTGTTGCTTCCCGTAACCCACCACGGGCAGTGGTGTTCGTACAGCAGGGAGAAACGCTTGCTGAAAGGCACTTCCACGGCGAAGTTGAGCCACGTCGCCGCGTCGTAGAGCATATTGGTTTTCAGAGCGAGGATAGTCCGCTTGTCGAATTCGGGCTGCGGCAAAGCCGGTGCTACTGGCGTAAACACAGGCTTGAACGGGTCGAGTTCGACCGCAAGCGGCTTGTCGAGCGAGATTTCGCCGAGCGACACCGGTTCCAATTTCTCTGCGGGCTTCTCCGGCTTCACGGCTTCCTCGGGCTGAACCCAGACGCATATCCACGTGGACAGACGCAGTCTGGGCATGTGGTTGCGGATAATATACTTATATGTATATCCGTTGTCGAGTTGTTGCAGACGCCATTTTTTCGTGTCGTTTCCGACCGGAGCGTCGAGAATCTTCAATACCCGTTCGCGGTCGGCACGATGATAGTTGGCTTCGATTTCCTCGCGCAGACCCGCCCAGTTCTCCGCCATCGGGCGCAGGCGTATGGTCGATGGGTCGAATTCGCGCCCCTCGGGAATGTTGGCGAGAATGAACCGCCGAGCCGCTTCCGCACGCTTGCGCGAGAGCCATAAGTTACGCTCGTAAGTTCCCTCCGGCGAGGCGTAGGCGTAGATGGTGATACTGTCGATACGCGGGGAGTGCGCCAGATAATCCTTGATATGCTCGATTTGGGAGCGGTTGTCGAGGTAATTTTCGTCGATGTCTATTCGGTCGCGCCAGTAATAAAGGGCGAAATTCTCTGCTACGGACGTTCTATCGGCGCAAAATCCCCCCCCCACAGATTGCTGTGAAATATTCTGACCGTCAGTGGTATACACCGAGGTCAAAACGGAGAGTACCGTCGATATTATAGCAATGACGCGTTTCATTCCGCAATACAATTCAGTTCATTTCGATATTCTCCCGTTTCAAGTGCATTAGGAACGTTCTGAAAATCTGGCATACACGTCCGTTTGGGACGGAATATTAAATGCAAAGTTATAGCAAAAAAATGTAATTAAAAAATTTTCGAATCTAAAAAATCCCCCCCCCGGGATTTTTCCCGAAATAGGGGCGTAATGTTCTATATATTAAATAATTGACGGCAGAAATATTTTTTGCGTCATTTTTTCGCCAAGGTCTCCGAATCGGTCTGAAAAACGCCGAAATTCGGGCGCGGCTTACACTCTTTAAGAATCGGGTAGCATCGGTTTGCGGGGTATTACGGCATTTCTTGCACTGGCGACATTTACAATTATGAACGATTTCGCTTTTGATTTTTAACTGCCTTATGATTACCATGTTTCTGATATTTGGAATCATAGTTGCAATGCGGTTAATAAACATATTGTCAGTCTAAACTAAATTGAACGCAATTAAGCGAAGAGTCCTGAAAATATGTTTCTCTGCGCTTAACGTGACAGGTATAGTCTTTGTCGAGGTCGGAACTGGTTGAGAGAAATTAGATGATTATCGAAACACTTGGAAAGTACGAATATTTTTCAAGTGTTTTTCTTTTGTTTTCCGATGGAAATAGATACCTTTGCATTTGCTGCGAACGGCTGAATAACGGATGCTGACGTCATTCTGAGCAAAGCGAAGAATCTGTTCCGGCAGATTTCAGGTAAATAGATGTTTCGCTGCGCTCAACATGACGAAATGGTTATTGTGTAAGTATCACATATAGTATATATACGACAAACATAGAAATCTTATGGTAATTTTAGTATTGAACTGCGGCAGTTCGTCGATAAAGTATCAGGTAATCGACATCGACGACAGCAAGCACTCGCTTCTGGCGAAGGGTCTGGTCGAGAGAATCGGACTCGCCGAGGGCGATTTGACACACAAGCCTACGGGCAAAACCCCGTTCAAACTCCATCAGCCGATTCCCGACCACACGACGGGAATCCGTCTCGTCCTCGATGCGCTGACCGATGCCGAACACGGCGTCATCGCTTCGCTCGACGAACTCAAAGCCGTCGGACACCGCATGGTACACGGCGGCGAACTCTTCTCCGACAGTTGCATCATCACCGAGGAGGTGAAGGAGAAGGTGCGTTCGCTCTTCGACGTCGCGCCGCTGCACAATCCGGCGAACCTCGAAGGCGTGAACTCGATGGAAAAGGTGTTGCCGAACATCAGGCAGGTGGCAGTGTTCGACACCTCGTTCCACCAGACCATTCCGGCTGAAAACTATATCTACGCGATTCCTTACGAATACTACGAGAAATACCGCGTGCGCCGCTACGGATTCCACGGTTCGAGCCACAAGTTCGTATCGAGAGTGGGTGCGGAACTCGCGGGAATCGATATAAACGACTCGAAAATCATCACCTGCCATGTCGGCAACGGCGGTTCCGTTACGGCTATCGTGAACGGCAAGTCGGTATGCACGTCGATGGGCTTCTCGCCGGTGGACGGACTCGTCATGGGTACACGTTGCGGTGATGTGGACCCGAGCGTGCTGCTCTATGTCGCCGAAAAGGAGGGTATGACCCTCGCCGACATCAATGCGATGATTAACAAGCGTTCGGGCGTCGAGGGCGTGTCGGGCATATCGAGCGACATGCGCGACATCGATGCGGCATACGACGCGGGCAACGAACGTGCGATTCTGGCGCGCGATATGTACTATTCGCGTATCAAACAGTATGTCGGCAAGTATGCGGCACTGATGGGCGGCGTCGATTTGATTGTGTTTACCGGCGGCGTGGGCGAGAACTCGGCAGAAATGCGCGAGAGTGTCTGCGGCGGCATGGAATTCATGGGCGTAAGCATCGACCGCGGATTCAACAAGACCGTTCACGGCGACAACGCGATAATCTCCGACGGGGCTTCGAAGGTGAAAGTAGCCGTCATCGCGACCGACGAGGAACTGGTGATAGCAACCGATACGTATAATCTGGTAAAATAGCGAATTGGGATATGAAACATTTGAGTGAAATAGTCGAGGCTGCGAAAGCCCGCGGACGCAAACGCCTTGCCGTGGCTTACGGTCAGGATTCCCACACCATTGCGGCTGTTTACGACGCCTACAACGAAGGATTGGTAGAGCCTACGCTCTTCGGCGACCGCGAGGTCATCGAGCAGGTCTGCAAGGAGTTGAACATCGATTGCGGCGTCTTCCGCATCGTGGACGAGAAGAACGACGCCAAGTGCGTGTCGCTCGCCGTTGCGGCTGTCGTGGCTGGCGAAGCGGACGTGCTTATGAAGGGTCTGGTCTCGACCGACAAATATATGCGCGGCATCCTCAACAAGGAAGCCGGTCTGTTCCCGCCGAAAGGCACGTTGAGCCATGTTTCGGTATTCGAGTGGGCGGGCTATCACAAACTGCTGCTCGCGTCGGACATAGCGGTTATCCCGCAGCCCGATTTCAAGCAGAAACAGATTCTTATCGGCTATCTGCGCTCGGTTGCGAATCTGCTGGGCGTGAAGACCCCGAAAATCGGCTGCGTCGCTCCGTCGGAACTCGTCCTGCCGAATGTCGCTTCCTCCACCGAGGCGGCGATACTCGCCAAGATGGGCGACCGCGGACAGTTGGGTGATGTCGTGGTTGACGGACCTGTTTCGCTCGACGTTGCTCTGTTCAAGGAGGTCGCCGAGCATAAGAAGGTCAAGGGTTCGTCGGTTGCGGGCGATGTGGACGCGCTGTTGTTCCCGAACCTCGAATCCGCTAACGTATTCTTCAAGTCGGTATCGCATATCGGCAACGGGGAACTCGCGGCGATGGTTATGGGTACGAAGGTTCCGTGCGTGCTTACTTCGCGCGGCGACTCGGCTCTGTCGAAGAAATACTCTATCGCACTGGCTTGTCTGGCTGCGAAATAAGTGAAAATATATGAGAATCCTTATCCTTAACGGACCGAACCTCAATTTGCAGGGCAGGCGCGACAGGGCGGTTTACGGCGCAAAGAGTTTCGACGAGTTCATCCCCGAACTGCGGCGCGCGTATCCCGACATCGTAATCGACTATCGCCAGTCGAATATCGAGGGCGAGTTGATAGATGCCCTGCACGAAGCCGACGGCAGGTACGACGGCGTTCTGCTCAATGCTGGCGGCTATACGCACACGTCGGTGGCGATACGCGATGCCGTGTCGGCGATAGATGTGCCGGTCGTCGAGATTCATATCTCGAATATCGGCGCACGCGAGGAGTTCCGCCATACGTCGCTGCTTGCGGCTGCGGCGGCTGGTTCGATAATAGGATTCGGACTCGATTCATACCGTTTGGGAGTGGAGGCTTTGCGTCTGCGCAGATAGTTGCGCGGACGCGGTGCCGTCGCCCGACAGCGACACACAATGGCAGACCGGTTGAGGGATAAAGTCGCTATGGGAGTGGCTTGGAGCGTAGCCGAGAAAATCGGTTCGATGCTCCTGCAAGTGGCGGTAAGCATTATCGTCGCCCGATTGCTGATGCCCGACGATTTCGGCGTCATGGCAATCATGACATTCTTTACGGCTCTCGCCCTCGTCGTCGTGGACAGCGGATTCTCGCAGATGCTTATCCGCAAGAACGCTCCTACGGCGGATGACTACAAGTCGGTTTTTGTCTTCAATGTCGCCGTCTCGATTGTCCTCTATGTCGTTCTGACGCTTACCGCGCCTATGGTCGCGCGCTTCTACGGACGCGACGTGATAGCGCGCATCGCACCGGTGCTGTTCCTGCTGCTGCCGATAAATGCGTTCTGCGTAATCCAGAATACCATATTCACGCGCCGTTTCCGGTTCGACCTGCTGTCGAAAATCAATTTCGCATCTTCGTGCATTGCCGGCGTTATAGCCATCGCCATGGCTCTGGCAGGAATGGGCGTATGGGCATTGGTCGGACAGCGGCTCGGCACGATGGCTGCGAAAGCCGCATTGCTGTGGCTGTGCAGCGACTGGCGGGCGGACGGCGCATTCTCGGGCGCGACGTTGAGGGCAATGTCGCCGTTCTCGTTCAGACTGATGTTCACCGACATCATTTCGGCGGTCTACAACAACGTCGCCCAACTTTTCATCGGCAAGATGTACTCGACCGACACGCTCGGATATTTCAATCAGGCGCAGAAACTTAAAGAACTGCCCGTCAGTTCGGCTATGCAGTCGGTGCAGAGCGTAACCTATCCCGCGTTGTCGAACATCAAGGACGATGCGGCGAAATTCGCCGACAGTTACCGCCGCGTGATGATGGTTACAGCGTTCGTGATGTTTCCGGCGATGGTCGGGATGATTGCCGTTGCGGACGACATGTTCGCTCTGCTGCTCGGCGAGCGGTGGATGCCGACGGTGCCGTATTTCCGCATATTGTCGCTGTGCGGGGTGTTCTACCCGCTGTCGATGATTGCCTACAACATCCTCAAAGTCAAAAGCGACGGCAGCATCATAATCCGTTTGGAGGTGGTGAAGAAGATTATCACCACGGTTATCCTCGCCGCGACGATTCCATACTCCGTAACCGCGGTCGCATGGGGGCTCGTCGCGATGACGGCTGTCGAGGCGGCTGTGAATATCGCTGCATCGACCCGCTTCGCCCGCATCGGCATCTTCGCCATACTGCGTACGCTCGCTCCGACAGCCCTGCTCACGGCGGCGATGTATCTTGTCGTAACGGGCATCGCACCGTGTATCGCCGGTCTGCATATCCTCGCGCGTCTCGCGGTGGAAATCGCTGCCGGTGCGGCGTTCTACTTGCTTGCTGCTCTGCTGTTCCGCATGGAAGCCCTCCGCGAGATGAAGGAGGTCGTCGTGCGGCTGAGGAGATAGTCCCGACACGATAAGGTCCTTAAAGTCCTTAACGACCTTAAAGACTTTAAGGACTTTTTCTCTCCTCTCTCGCGGATTCCTCCTCCCCGTTTATAAATTGTTGAAAACTCGGGTGTGCGGAGGTCGCGTATAACGACCGAAAGGATTATCTTTGCGTGCGGTAAGAAACCTGATAAATTTCAACTTTAATATTATGAAGAAAGTCGATGTTGTTCTCGGTTTGCAGTGGGGCGACGAGGGCAAAGGCAAGGTGGTCGATGTTTTGACTCCCGATTATAAAGTAATCGCCCGTTTTCAGGGCGGACCGAATGCCGGACATTCGCTCCATTTCGGAGGCGACAGTTTCGTTCTGCATACCGTTCCGTCGGGAATTTTCCGCGAAGGCTCGATAAACGTGATAGGCAACGGAGTGGTTATCGACCCCGTTATTCTGGCTGCCGAGATTGCCGAAATCGAGGCGAAGGGCGTGGATGTCGTGAGCCGTATGCTCGTTTCCAAGCGCGCGCACCTCATTCTGCCTACGCACCGCATTCTCGACGCTGCGAGCGAGGCTGCAAAGGGCAAGACCAAAATCGGTTCGACGCTCAAAGGCATCGGTCCCGCATATATGGACAAGACGGGACGTAACGGACTGCGTGTGGGCGACGTCCTTTCGCCGGCATTCAGGGAGCGTTACGACACGTTGAAGAACAAGCACATCGAGTTGCTCAAACAATACGATTTCGCGTACGACATCACTGAATACGAGAAGGAGTGGTTCGCCGGCATCGAGTCGCTTCGCCGATTCCGCTTCATCGACAGCGAACAGTTGGTTAACAAGTATATCGACGAGGACGTTACGATTCTTGCCGAGGGCGCGCAGGGTTCGATGCTCGACATCGATTTCGGAACATATCCGTTCGTTACCTCGTCCAACACTCTGTGTGCGGGCGTATGTACCGGTCTGGGCGTCGCTCCGACCCGCATCGGCAACGTGTACGGAATCTTCAAGGCTTATTGCACCCGCGTCGGCAGCGGTCCGTTCCCTACGGAACTGTTCGACGAAACCGGCGAAAAACTGCGTCAGGTGGGTCATGAGTTCGGTGCTACGACGGGTCGCCCGCGCCGCTGCGGCTGGCTCGACCTCGTCGCGCTGAAATATGCCGTTACGATGAACGGCGTTTCGGCTCTGATTATGATGAAGGCGGACGTGATGAACGATTTCGATACGATAAAGGTCGCAGTCGGCTACGAGGTCGGCGGCGAGCGCGTCGATTATTTCCCTTATGAGAGCAACGAGGAGGTAACGCCGGTTTATAAGGAGTTCCGCGGCTGGAAGAGCGACATCTGCTCGGTTCGCAGGTTCGAGGATTTCCCGCAGGAGTTCAAGGAGTACGTGGCGTTCATCGAGGAGCAGACGGGAGTGCCGATTAAGATAATATCGGTCGGTCCCGACCGCGACGAAACGATAATACGATAATCGAAAGCACCCGTGAGGGTGCTTTTTTTATGCTCTATCCGGCTTTAAGACGTTCATCCGCAATCGGGTTTGCGCGACAATCGTGCGCAATTAAGGGATTTTTTGCTACCTTTGCGGATGCGTTTCCGCCGGAATTATGGACAGGATAAAAACCGGAAACGCTTTAATATTATGGCTTACAATTTGTTAAAAGGTAAAAAGGGAATCATATTCGGCGCACTCAACGAGCATTCCATCGCATGGAAGGTAGCCGAACGCGCCGTCGAAGAGGGTGCGGAAATCGTCCTTACGAATATGGCGGTATCTATCCGCATCGGAACCATCAACGAGTTGGCGGAGAAGTGCCACGCGCTCGTAGTGCCGGCTGATGCGACCAGCGTCGAAGACCTCGAAAATCTGGTGGACAAGACCATGGAGCATTTCGGCGGCAAGTTCGATTTCGTCCTGCACTCCGTGGGCATGTCGCCCAACGTGCGCAAGAACCGTCCGTATACCGACCTCGATTACGGCTTCATGTCCAAGACAATCGATATTTCGGCAGTTTCGTTCCACAAGGTGCTGCAAGTGCTTTACCGCAAGGACGCACTGAACGACTGGGCTTCGGTGGTCGCTCTGTCGTATATCGCCGCCCAGCGCACGTTCATCGGTTACAGCGATATGGCGGATGCAAAGTCGATGCTCGAATCCGTCGCCCGCAGTTTCGGTGCCATCTACGGTCGCGAGAAGAATGTCCGCGTGAATACCGTTTCGCAGTCGCCTACGATGACTACCGCAGGTTCGGGTATCGCGGGTATGAGCGACATGTACGATTTCGCCGACAAGATGTCTCCGCTCGGCAATGCTTCGGCGGACGACTGTGCGAACTATATCGTAACGCTGTTCTCCGACCTTACACGCAAGGTAACGATGCAGAATCTCTATCACGACGGCGGCTATTCCAGTATGGGTCTCAGCGAGGATGTTCTCCGGACTTACGTCGCAGGAAAGGATAAGTAGCGTTTTCCCGAAAACGATTCAAAGCCGGACGCATCGAAAGCCTCCGGCTTGTTTTTTGCGATGCTGCCGTTAAGGTCCTTAAAGACCTTAAAGACCTTAAAGTCCCTAATAAAATCGCCCTTCCCCAAATAAATTTGGCATTCCTCTCGCTTATTCGTAATTTGGCTTCGCCCAATATACTTCCGCTCGGCAATGCTCAAATAAATTTGGCATTCCTCTCGCTTATTCGTATATTTGGCTTCGCCCAATATACTTCCGCTCGGGAAAATCAAAAGAACTTTTGCTTTTCCCCTCGCTTATTCGTATATTTGTCGAATATAAGATTGATTTTCCATATCGTATGAAATTCCGTATAGGTCATGGATACGACGTCCACGCATTGGACGACGGACTGAAACTTGTTCTCGGCGGGGTGGAGATACCCCACACCAAGGGTTGTATCGCGCATTCGGACGGCGACGTGCTGATTCATGCCGTGTGCGACGCTTTGCTGGGTGCGGTCGCCGAGGGCGATATAGGCAAGCATTTTCCCGATACGTCGGCGGAGTTCGAGGGCATCGATTCGCGGATTCTGCTGCGCCGAGTTGTCGCTCTGCTTCGCGAACGCGGATACTCGGTCGGCAATATCGACTCTACGATTGCGATGCAGCGTCCGAAACTGCGCCCGTATATCGATTCCATGCGTGCCGAAATCGCGGCTGCGGCAGGGGTCGAGGTCGATTGCGTTTCGGTGAAGGCGACTACGACCGAGCGGCTCGGCTTCGAGGGCGAGGAACTCGGCGTGTCGGCAACTGCGTTGGCGTTGGTTTATAAAGAATAAATTGTTAAAATATATAATGTTATGTCGGAAATAAGAAATTTGAACCCGAAGTTGGTTTGGGAACTGTTCGACGACATTACGCGCGTGCCGCGTCCGTCGAAGAAGGAGGAGAAGATAATAGCGTTCCTTATGGATTTCGCCGCGAAACACGGTCTCGAACACAAGCGCGACAAAATCGGCAACGTCGTTATCCGCAAGGCGGCTACGGCGGGTTACGAGAACCGTCCGACGGTGGTGCTTCAAGCCCACATGGATATGGTGTGCGAGAAGAATTCCGATGTCGAATTCGATTTCGAGAAGGATGCTATCCGCACCAGAATCGACGGTGGTTGGGTGCGCGCCGAGGGAACGACGCTCGGTGCCGACTGCGGTATCGGCATGGCGGCGGCTCTGGCTGTGCTTGTCGACCCCGACATCGAACACGGTGCTGTCGAGGCTCTGTTCACGGTCGATGAGGAGACCGGACTTACGGGCGCATTCGAACTCGCGGACGATATGATAACCGGAAAGTACCTGATAAATCTCGACTCGGAGGACGACGGCGAACTTTTCATCGGTTGTGCGGGCGGTGTCGATACTCTGGCGACGCTGCACTGCTCGACGGAAGCCGCTCCGGCGAACTATACGTTCTACCGCGCCGACGTTTCCGATTTGCTGGGCGGACATTCGGGTGACGACATCGACAAGGGTCGCGCCAACTCCAACAAAATCATGGCGCGCCTGCTGATGCTCGCTTCGCAGTCGTTCGAGGGCAGGATGAGTTACTTCTGCGGCGGAAATCTGCGCAATGCGATTCCGCGCGAGGCGTATGCAATCTTCGGTGTGCCGTCGCGCCTCCAAAAACTGTTCGAGACCGAGTACGCGACTTTTGCGGAGGACGTGCGTGCGGAGTACCGGTTTACCGAACCGAATTTCAAAATCTCGCTCAATCCGATGCCTGCGCCCGAGACGGTTCTCGACGAGCAGTCGCAGTCTGCGCTGGTGAATGCGCTCGTAGGCGTTCCTAACGGCGTTCTGGCGATGTCGCACAGCGTCGCAGGGCTGGTCGAAACATCCACTAACCTTGCTTCGGTGAAGTTCGCCGACGACGATACGATAATTATCACCACCTCTCAGCGTTCGTCCGTGGACAGCGCGAAAGTGTATGCGATGCAGTCTGTCGAGGCGGTCTTCGCTCTCGCAGGAGCGGATGTAGCCCATTCGGACGGCTACCCTGGCTGGACACCGAATCCCGATTCGCGGCTTTTGGAGTGGTGCAAGACGGGATATGCGTCGCTGTTCGGCGAAGAGCCGAAGGTGCGCGCCATCCATGCGGGCTTGGAGTGCGGTCTGTTCCTCGAAAAGTATCCCGATTTGGAGATGGTCTCGTTCGGACCGACACTCCGCGGAGTCCATTCGCCCGACGAACGAATCGAGATATCGACCGTTACGAAATTCTGGCAACTGCTTACCGACGTCCTCAAACGCATCGAGTAAACCAATTTGCTGTCAAACGAATCGCCGCAGAAAATGTTTTCTGCGGCGATTTTCTTTGTTATCGCTTCTGCTCTTTAAGGTCTTTAAAGTCCTTAAAGACTTTAAGGCAGCCGAACCTCTCTCTCATCGAGCAGGAACGGATATTCCCCGTCCGAAAGAATCATGCGCCTGATGCCGGTTACGATGCGTGGCGGCAATCCGTATTCGGCGGGAACTACTGCTTTCAGATACCGCATGTAGGTCGGATAAGTTACCGCGCAAAGATACTTTCTGTACCGCTCGTAACCCTGTTTATGACAGCGGGCGCAGTTGTGCGGTTCATAATAGAATTTGTCGATTTCCTGCGCGACAGCCTTTCTCCAATTGATAATTTCAGAGTTTTTCATTGTGATGATAATTTTAATTCTTCGGCACTATTGCCGAGATTAAATTATCACCCGATGAAATTTTTGAAAAGAGACAAATATCGTTTTTTGATTATAAATATGAAAATTTATGTTTTTTTGACACCTTGATTTCTTCTCAGCAAGCGGATTTTGTTTTTATTCGATAAAAACAACTCCTGCGACGCACCGCATCGCAGGAGAAAAAATGCCGCAATCGCCGAATCATTGCGTTTATCTGCTAAATGCCATTAAGGTCCTTAACGCCCTTAATCGACTTTTAGATATAGTATGCCGCATGCCACACGAGATAGTGTATTTTTCTTTGCGTACACATCATTATGACGATTAGGCATACTGCCAGCAGCGTGCAGACAATCGCAGCGACACATGGACATCCGAATAAATCCCTGAATAATTCTATTACCGTGCAGCATCCGCACGATACGGCGCAGGCATAGGCTATCAGCAGAATCGAAATATTGCGGATGAATGCCGTTTGGGTTTCCAATACTGGTATATTGCCCAAACATCCTTTTTTCATAACGCGGTAATAAGCCCTGTAATATTCGAGAATTATATCATTTCGTTTCCATTTTACTTCAAAATTGCCCTTTATTTCGGCAGCAGCATCGTCGTAAGCACACTCTATGCAGCATTTCATATTGCGTATCGGTCTGAACAATCGTTCGATGATACGATGATATACCATTCCGACAATGTAGCATGCAATAAAGAATACAGCGATATTCGGCATTTCGTTGTTTAATGTATTCCCACCCATCAACAATATCAGAAATCCGCTTACCATCATAGTCATAAAATCGTATGACGATATTTTCGATGCAATATTCATGATTGATATATTTTAAAAATTATAACCTACTATATTGAATTTATATTCTAACCAGTCGACATGTGATTTATATCTCTGTACAGATTCCTTAGGCACACATATTTGGGGAATATATGTAATGCCTTTAAACGCGTCAATTCCTAAAGTCGGAGGTGTGGTCGGTTTGCAGTATACGTTTTCCAGTTTACTACAACTGCTAAATGCCCGTTTTCCGATTGATTTAACACGGTGTCCGATAGTAACGTCGGTCAGTCTGCTGCAACCGGAGATTGCATCATCTCCGATAGAAGTAACGCTGTCGGGGATAGTAATACTTGTGAGGTTGCTGCAACAGGATAATGCGTCACTGCCGATTGTCGTAACGCTGTCGGGGATAGTAATATTTATCATGCTGTCGCAGTCGAAGAATGCATAATCTCCGATTGATGTAACGCTGTTGGGAATGGTAACGCTTGTCAAGTTGCTGCACCTGTAGAATGCATAATCTCCGATTGCCGTAACGCCGTCGGGAATAACCAAATCGGTTACCAATTCTCCGTTTAGATATAAATTATGGGCATACTTCAGCGGATTGGTGCTATAAACATTAAATTTTATTGCACACCATTTTGCAATATCCGTAATATATACGGCATTCAGATTGTTGCAATCATAGAATGCCCAATCTCCTATTGACGTAACGCTGTTCCCAATAGTAATGCTTGTCATGCTGCTGCAACCATAGAATGCATGATCTCCGATTTCCGTAACGCTGTCGGGAATGGCGACGCTTGTTAAATTGCTACACTTGTAGAATGCATAATTTCCGATCGACGTAACGCCGCTTCCGATAGAAGCGTTTGTCAGGCTGCTGCATTCATTGAATGCATAATCTCCGATCGACGTTACGCTGTTGTCCCCGATAGTAACGCTCGTCATGCTGCTGCAACCATCGAATGCATTATTTCCGATTTCCGTAACGCTGTCGGGAATGGCGACGCTTGTTAAACTGCTACACTTGTAGAATGCAGAAAATCCTATTGACGTAACGCTGTTTCCGATAATAACGTTTGTCAGGCTGTTACAATAATTGAATGCTAAAAAACCGATAGATGTAACACCGTTGCCTATAATTACAGTTTTCAGGAAACTGCAACCGTTGAATGCACCACTGCCGATTTCCGTAACGCTGTCGGGAATAGTAATGCTTGTCAGATCCCAGCACCAGTAAAATGTGAGAGATTCGATCTTATTAACGCCGTCGGGAATGTTAACGTTTGTCAGACGACTGCACTTGTAGAATGCAGAATCTCCGATTGACGTAACACTTCTTCCGATAATAATGTTTGTCAGGCTGTTGCACTCTTGGAATGCGCAACGTCCGATTGATGTAACACCGTTGCCGATAGTTACAGTTTTCAGGCTACTGCAATAGGAGAATGCCCAATCTCCGATTTTCGTAACGCCGTTTGGAATGTTAATGTTTGTCAGATTGCTGCATCTGCAGAATGCATTTTCTCCGATAGACGTAACACTGTCGGGAATAGTGATGCTTATCAGACTGCTGCATTCGTCGAATGTAAAATTTCTTATCGACGTAACGCTATTTGGAATTGTAATGCTTTTTAGAGCCCGACAATTTCTGAATGCATAATGTCCTATCACCGTAACGCCATTTGGAATATTAATTTTTGTCAGTCTGGCACAATCTTGGAATGCGTTATCTTCGATTGCCGTAACACTGTTGGGAATGGTAATGCTTGTCAGGCTTGTGCGATTCATGAATGCTTTATATCCGATCCTCTTAACATCTCCGTCGAAAGTAATGATTCCTTTTCCGTATTCGTAGATGTTCGAAACAATGTTTGCTCCGAAATCGGGTGCATTAGGCTCTACAATTTCCCCGTCCATTGAAGTGTACCAAATCTGATTGTTGGGGATTGCTGTTTCCGTTGTCCATAACTTCTTCATTTGAGTTATATGGTTTCGCTCGATGCGGATACTTTTATCGGTCGATTCCATGAATATTGATCCATCGGCGTAATGAACAATAACGGTTAAGCCATATTTGAAATCATGCGGTGGAACCGCGAAATAGAATGACGTTGGTTCTGCCGACAAAGTAATGCCCTCGCCGCAATCGAGCGTCAATATTGTATTCACATAGGACACAATCGATACTTCTAAACTTTTATCGTCAATAGTCGCTTTGCCAGCTAATGTTTCTTTGCTGTTGCCTTTCAGTTCGATAAATTTTACGGTTTCGGTTCCGATAAGTTGTATTTTAATCCAGCCGAGCGCATTTTTGAATACGAGATTGCCGTTTTCGCTGCTTGCAACCATGATATTGTTGCCAACGCCGTAACTGTCGGCGCAATATGTCTGCACGTCAGGTATAGTCGTCGTAACGATGCCGTCGGTTGAAACGGTGTTCGTTTCGTCATACGGATATACAGCGATGGTTTTGCCGCTCGCGATGCCACTCGTACCGCCGCTAACTTTCGAAATCGTTCCGGAGCGGTCTCCGGTTTTGCCGTCGAACTGCCAACATTCGTTTTCGGTCGTTTTGTTGAAAACTGATACGCGGTCTCCTTCGTTCCAGACGGTTTTACACTCGTTATTGAGTTGTACGCGCGAATCGTCATCGCCGATAGATACATATAATTTGTCGATTGGTCTATCGATAGCCAAATCATGTGTTGTGTCTTTCGAGCAGGCAGCGAACATCGTCGCCGCGGCTGCAAAAAATAAAAGTTTCTTCATGGCTACCAATAGATTTCAGGGTCTGTAACAGTGTCTTCGAGGCTCGCCGCGAAACCTCGCTCCAAAGAGAGTTCGATTTTCCGTACCTGCGGCGCAATGTACGGCTGTGCAATTAAATTTTTCATGGTAATTTTATTGTAAGTTTGATTGTGAAATCGTGCGTCCCGCAGCGGAATGCCGCGGTAGAATGACGTTAAGGACATTAAAGTCCCTAACGACCTTAATGACCTTAAAATCCTTAAAGTATTTGTTGTAAGTTGCTGATTATCGGCTAAATGAGAGGCCGCAAAATCCCCCCCCCGAAAAATTTCGGCGGGTTAGCGGAACGAATATTGCCCAAAGCGTTCATTATCAGTTGCGAAATTACAATATTTTCCGCAAAACGGCAAGCGGATGCCGATATTATTCCATGATGCCGTGATTGACGATTCGCAGGTAGTATTCGCCGCCCGAATAGTCGATTATGCCCGCGACCGAGAACCTGCCGTCGGGTATCGCTTCGTCGGCATAACGGCATGTCCCCAATGTGCGGATGCCGAATCTGCCGTCGCCGGAGGTGATGTAACGTTTTGTGGTAACGTATTTTCCATCGGCAGTGTCGCACCATTTGCCGTTGGTGCCGTTGAGGTCTGCCGCGATGTCCATGAAACAGACGAATGCGCCGATGTCGGCAGCGGAAATCTCGGAGAATCCGCATATTGCAGGTTTGCGGTCGTCGCCCGATTCGCTGTCGATGCGCACGTATCGCGAAATCAGACCGCCGTCGATTCCGTCCACAGGGAAATCGCCCGTCGGATGCGCTCCGAGTACCGTTTTGCCGCCGACGCGGGCGAGCGTCATGCCGTTGCAGAATACCGTTACGCGCGAATAGACGGGAATCGCTCGATAGAGTGCCGGCAGGTCGATGTCTATCTCGATTCCGCCAGTGTCGTCCAGAACGACGATGCTCTTGTAGTATTCGCCCAACCAGTCGTTTGCCATGACGGTGCCGGAAATTGTCATGTCCTCCGCAATATCGTATATTCCGCTGCGGCACAGCGATTTCAGATATGCGACGGAAACATCTTTCGGGTTGCCGCCATTCCCGTTTTCGGGATATTCGAGCGATGACGAGGCGTCGCACGCGACCGCCGCAATCAGGCTAATCAACGGAATCGGAAGTCGTGCAGTCATTGCGTGAACGCGGTTTTAGGATGAATCTGTCGCCGATGCCGGCAACTCTGCCGTAGAGCAGAATCCCGCACAGCGAGACTTCGCCGACGGGAATCTCTTCGTCGGCGAAATCGGCATATTCGCGGACGTAAGAGTATATTTCCGAACCGTCCTGCGCGACGAATCTCCGATAACCGGCGAATGTTCCGCCGTCGGTCGGGTCGGTCGGCGCATGGCGCAGCCGGTCGATTCTCACAAGCCGTCCGCAAAGGTCGGTGTCGGCAGCGGTAATTGCAGCAGGGACTACCTCCGACAATCCGCCGCCGCGGATTATGTGTTTGTCGAGAAGTACGTCCGTCATGAAATATTCGACCGGACGCTGCGAGTACGGCTTCGGTTTAAGCCCGATTTGCATCGCTCCGTCCTCGAACGCCACGGTGCATCCGGCGAGATTCACCGAAACCGTCGCCCCGAGCGGATATTTGTTGCGGATGTCGTAGGTTCCCGCCATTATTTCCGCGCCGCCCGTCGAATCCTCGACGAAGAACGACCGGCTGAAATTGCCCGCTTCGTCGCTCGTGGTTACGCGACCCGCGATGACGGCATCCGACGTTATGTCCTCGCTCGTGCCGTTGCACAGCATCCGCAGTTCGGCGACGGTCAAGGTCGCCGGTTCGGGTGTCGTGTTCGCCGCACGGTCATCGAAAGTGTCGTAGCACCCGACGAACGCCAGTGCGGTTGCCGCTGTCAATATCGGTCGCAATTTATTCACGATTCGGGCTAAAATCTGTCGTTGTCCACAAAGTTATAAATAAAGTTCGGATATATTTGCTAAATTTGCCGACGATTACGAAATTGTATGTGATATGGGAATAATGTTGCAGACGGAGGGGGCGGAACACCTTGACAAGTTGATAGTTCCGGACAGCGTGCAGAAAGCCAAACTCGCCGATACAATCGAGCGAATCACGTCGCTCGACGTACAGCAGGTGATAACGGATTTGGTCAGGGAGGGGTGCTGGATACTGCTGAAAATCGCGCTCGCGCTTGCCATCTATTTTATCGGCAAGTGGATAGTGAACTGGATAATACGGTTGATGGATGCGGCGTTCGAGCGTCGCAAAGCCGACGTATCCTTGCGGACTTTCATGCGCAGTTTCGTGAAGGTCGCGATGATGCTCGTCGTTCTTCTTATTGTCGTCCAGACGCTCGGCATCAACACTTCGTCGTTCATCGCGCTGTTCGCCTCCGCAGGTCTGGCAATCGGCATGGCATTGAGCGGCACATTGCAGAACTTCGCGGGCGGACTCGTCATTCTGCTGCTGCGCCCGTATCGCGTCGGCGACTATATCACGTCGCAGGGGCAGTCGGGTACGGTGGCGTCGATAGGTCTGTTCCTGACTAAGATACATACTGCGGACAACCGCACCATCTATATTCCGAACAACGCCATCTCGTCGTCCATTGTCGATAACTATACCCAGTCGGCTACGCGGCGTCTGAACTGGACGCTGGCGATAAGTTACGGCGACGACGTCGATGTCGCTCGCGCCGAAATCATGAAGATGCTCGAAGCCGACCCGCGTGTGCTCGAATCGCCTGCGCCGGTCGTGTATGTCGGCGAACTGGCTGACAGTTCGGTGAATCTCACCGTCAGGGCATGGGTGAACACCGCCGATTACTGGGACGTGCATTTCATGATGAACGAGAAGATGTACAAGGAGTTGCCGAAATACGGCATCCGGTTCCCGTTCCCGCAGATGGACGTACACGTGTCGAAAGATTGACGCTCGGACGATTCGATGCGCCGTTTTGCTTGAATGAACGCAAAAATTACTATATTTGTCGGACGCAAACATTAAAACGAACTTAATATTTATGGAACTTAGAGAAATTATGGCAATATCGGGACAACCCGGGCTGTATAAGTATATCGCGCAGTCGCGCAACGGCGTAATCGTCGAGTCGCTTATCGACGGTAAGCGCATGAACGCATCTTCGACATCGCGCGTCAGCACGCTGACCGAGATTTCGATGTTCACCGAGGGTGAGGACATCGCGTTGGCAGAGGTGTTTACGAGGATGTATGCCGCAACGGGCGGCAAGGCGGCATTGTCCGCCAAGGAGTCGCCGGAGAAACTCAAAGCGTTCTTCGCCGAGGTTCTTCCCGATTACGACCGCGAGCGCGTACACGTTTCGGACATCAAGAAGGCGGTATCGTGGTTCAACCTGCTCGTCGAGGCGGGCTTCACCGAATTCAAGTTGCCTGACGAAGAGCCGGCAGCCGAGGAGTAGCCTCGGTGTGAACCATATCGGATTTACCGGAACATGCCGCACGAACAGTGCGGCATGTTCTTTATTTTTATGGCGATAATGTTGTTTCCGTAAGAAATTTGACTACCTTTGTAAAGCAATGAATTTCATTGCATGTGAAGCATCGGATTTTTGTGTGCAGAGATTGGAAGTTTGCACACGTCTTTACTAACCTTAAACGTTATTTAATATGAGAATCTTATTGAACATTCTGTGGCATTTCCCGTTTTTCGGATTCCTATTTGCCATTTTCTATGCCGTGTTCGGCGCGATTATGTGCTGCACCATCATTCTTATGCCGATAGGTCTGGGATGGTTGCAGTTCGCCAGATTCCTGCTCTCTCCGTTTTCGTCCGCAATGGTTTCGCGGTCGGATTATGAGATGATTACCGGCAAGAAGCAGAATGAGGCATACGCGGCATTTTCGCTTGTCATACGTATTCTGTACTTTCCGTTCGGCTGCATCGCCGCCGTCGGCATGTTGTTTACGATTGTCGGGGAGTTTTTGACCATTATCGGCATACCGTGCGGACTGGTGTGGGCTAAATCGTTCAAAACCGTATTCAATCCTATCGGAAAGGTCTGTGTCCCGAAGGCGGTGGGCGATGAAATCGAAAGAATGAAATCCGCCGAAGTCGTTGGCAAATATACCGGTCGGAATGCGAATATGCAGGCGAATGCTTCATGTGCATCGGTATGCACCGCGCCCGAACCGGAGGAGTGTGTTCGCGAAGATAACCGTCCGCAGGTGCGCCGGTTCGATGACGCACGATTGGAGGAGGTTGTGAACAATCCCGACATGTACAATGCCGAACTTGTCGCGCAGTGCAGGCGTGAAATCGAGATTCGCATCAAAAGCGAATCGCTGTCAGAAAAGGTCGCGGGATTCGATGACGGCAAACTGCGCGAGATTATGTCGAGCGAGGGTATATATGCCGACGAACTGATATATTCCTGCGAGAAGGAGTACGACCGCCGTGCGCAACTGCGGCGCGAGGAGATGGAGCGTGCGCAGGAACAGGCTCGCATCGAGCGCGAAAAGGAGGCGGAAGCCGAACGGATTCGCCGCGAAGAAAGGGACAAGGTAATTAAGGAGAAGGCGATTTTTGCGGCTAAAATACTCGGAATCGTCATTGCTGTCATTGCGGCGATTTGTCTGATAGTCTATCTCTGCTCCGATACGCATAGGTACAAATCGGCAATCAGGTTGCAGGAGAAAGGGAATCCGGACAAGGCGATAGCCAAACTGTCGCGTATAAAGGAGGGCTCCGAATTTTACGAACGAGCCCAGTATAACCTTTATCTGGACTATCTCGGTCTTCAAGATTCGCTGGCGGCGGGAACCGCTCTCGTGAATGCCGTCAGAAACGACAACTGGGAGATTGAAGAAGCGTATATCGCGTATGCCGACCATTTGATGTCGGGCGATTTTGCGCCGTATATCTATAAGAACGAGATAGCTGCCGCAAGGTTGCTTGAAAACAGTCCGGAAATGTATTACCGTTTTTTGTCCGGTCAAATATATTTCAATCATGGGGAGTGGAACAAAGCCTATGAATTGTTGCTGCCATGCGCTTCGGATTCCGATAAAGCCAGCGGCTATGTCGGCATAATGCATCTGTACGGATTGGGCAATCTTACCGCAGATGCCGCAACCGCTTATAAATATTTGTCAGATGCGCCGGATACGCTGCCTTTTGTAGTACACAAAGGCGACCTGATGCTGTTCTTGCGTAAGGGCGATACGTGGTCTTTCTATCGCAGTATAGAGAAAGCGGATTATTATTACGGTATTGCTGCAAGTCTTGAACCGGACAATAAAGCATATACCGACCGTTACAAGGTTACGCAGCAGATTATACAGACGAAAGAAAAACACGATAATATAAGTTATTGGGACAGAGGCGAGGTGTATTGGGACAGTTATTCTTTCGATTCGGGTTCTTATAACGGAGAGGTCATGTGGTATGGCGGAAACGGCACTCGCGGTGCTCACGGCTGGGGTTGGTTCGAGTTCAAAGATAAGGGTGCCAATATGGGCAAATTCAGTTATTGCAAAAATAACGGCTTGGGTCTCACTTTTATTTCGCGCGAATCGGGAAGTTGTTACTCGATTTATATAGGTGAATATAAGAATGATATGCCGGTGAACGGCAGTTATGTTTTTCAGAACGGAACAATCTGGAAAGGCAAATTCAAGCCAACATCGGAGTATTTCGATTTGACATACGGTGCGGAACTCGATGTACTAGGCAACAGAATCCGCGATATAAAGAATTGACGTTGATTGGTTGAAAGAAACCGGCAGCCGAGAGATATTCGGCTGCCGGTTTCTTATCGCACCCCGCATCGCGACCCAAACGACATTAAATATTCTAACGTCCCTTTGACAACGACAAAAATTGCGGCATGTTCTTTATTTTTATGGCGATAATGTTGTTTCAGTAAAAAATGCTTACCTTTGTAATGCAATGAATTTCATTGCGCGAGGGAGCATCGGACTTTTCCGTGTGCGAAACTCGGGAATCTGTATGCACCGTTCGTTTTTATACCCGCTATTAACCAAAAACTATTCAATATGAGTTGTTTATCGAACAATGGAATTAAAGGAAAGTCGATTTTCGCAGCGAAGATACTCGGAATCGCAATCGCTGTCGTGGCGGCTGTTTGCCTGACAGGCTGTTTCTGCTCCGA
Organism: uncultured Alistipes sp.; assembly: GCA_905213895.1. Lineage (GTDB taxonomy): Bacteria > Bacteroidota > Bacteroidia > Bacteroidales > Rikenellaceae > Alistipes. Next base: position 28,815 of record CAJMKE010000008.1, on the reverse strand, counting down.
TTCATACCGGTACAAATCGGCAATCGAATCGCAGGAGAAAGGAGATTTGGACAAGGCGATAGACAAACTGTCGCAGATAAAGGACGGCTCCGAATTTTACGAACAAGCCCAGTATAACCTTTATCTGGATTATCTCGAACTCCAAGATTCGCTCGCGGCGGGAACCGCTCTTACGAATGCTGTCAGAAACGGCAACTGGGATGTGTACGAAGCGTACGAATGCTATGCGGATTGTCTGCTGAACGGCACTTTGGCTCCTTACATCGAATCGGACGCATCGGCGTGCGCGCAGTTGCTCGAAGTCTGTCCCGACAACGAATATCGGAATATCGCCGGAGAAATATACTTCTTCTTGTCGCAATTCGACAAGGCTTACGAAATATTTCTGCCCAACACCTCTTGGAGCGACAAGGCGAACGGTTACGTTGGCGTGATGTATCTGCACGGTTTGGCAGGTCTCGACATAAACACCGATACCGCCTATAAATATCTGTCGCAGGCACCCGACGAGAATCCGTTCCTCGTGGAGAAGGGCGACCTTACTTTATACTTGCGAAAGGAGGGCGACAAGGAGTCTTTTTACAACAGTATCGTGAAGGCGGATTCCTATTACGGAATGGCTGTGAGCCAAGAGCCTGACAATAAAGCCTATGCCGACCGCTACAAGGTTACGCAACAGATTGTTAAAGCGAAACAGTCGTATAATAACGATAGTTTTTTGAGCGGCGGAAAGGCGTCTTGGGACAACTATTCTTTCGGCAATGGTTATTATGGCGGAGAAGTCGCCTTTAACGCAAGGAACTTCACCCGCGGACCTCACGGCTGGGGCTACATCGACTTTAAGAACGGCGAAATCAATATGGGCAGATTCAGTTATAGCAACAATGACGGTCTGTGCCTGAAATTTCTTTCGAGGGAGTCGGGCGGTTATTCGGTCTATGTGGGAGAGTATCGGAATAAAATGCCGTATAACGGAACCTATATTTTCGAGAGCGGAGATGCGTGGACGGGAAAGTTCAGGCAGACATCGGAATACTTCGAACTTACGGACGGTGTCGAACTTGATTTGCACGGAAACAAAATCCGCGATATAAAGAACTGATAACCGGCAGCCGAATATTTTTCGGTTGCCCCCAAACGACCTTAAAGTCTTTAAGGTCCTTAACGACTTTAATGGCTATCAAAAACGCTTACAGCCGGCGAATTGCCGGCTGTAAGCGTTTTAGCGGTAAATGCTATTACCAGTTGAGAATCTTGCGGAAGTCGTACTCCTCCGGATTGGCAACGTATTTCTTCGCAGCCTCGTAGTCCTCAGGAGTGATGTAGTTCAGCAGATTGTTGATAACCTGCTGGATTTTGTCCGACTCGATATTGACCAGACGCGGCGGAATCTTGCCGGTTTCCGGGTCCTGCAAGTCTTTCAGGTAGAGCGGCGATACGTAGCCGTCCTGGCTGATGTAGACCATGCAGCCCGTCTTGCCCTCCGAGAAGAGTTTGTAGACGCCCATACCGAGTTCCGAGCAGTAGACGAGGTCGTATGCGATAGGGGTCTGGCAACGTACCTCGTAGCCGATTTCTACCGGACGCGACTTGATTTTCAGACCGAGTTCCTTCACCTTCTTTTCGAGCATCTCGTTGAAGATGTGTGCCTTCGATACCTTGCCGAGTTCAGGGTGTCCGTGGTCGTCATACGAGAAGTGGATACCCGATTTCGCGATTTCCTCGTCGGACAGCGAGTGGAACACACCCTCCGAAATCATCGCTACGCCGTACTCTACGCCCATCAACTTGCGCTTGATAATCGATGAAACCACGAGGTTCACGATTTTGTCTACCGTAATGGTGGTCTTGTTGAACATCTCCGGAATGACAATCATCGGATAGTGGCAAGCCGAACCGATACCGAATGCGAGGTGTCCTGCCGAACGACCCATTGCCGCAACGACGAACCAGTTCGCGGAGGTGCGGGCGTCGTTGTATACGGCGCGACCGATTACCGTTCCGCCCTCCTTTGCCGACTGATAGCCGAACGTCGGAGTGCCGTTAGGCAGCGGAAGGTCGTTGTCGATGGTCTTCGGAACGTGGATGTTCGCGATTGGGTAGTGCTTCGCTTCGAGGAACTTGGCGATGCGGTTAGCGGTCGATGCGGTATCGTCGCCACCGACGGTAACGAGCAGTTTCACGTTGTTCTCCTTGAAGAAACCGAGGTTGAAGTTCTCCTCGAAATCCTTGTCGGTCGGCTTGAAACGGCTCATGGTGAGGTATGAACCTCCCTGGTTGAAAATGTAGTCCGCCTTGAAGAAATCGAGGTCTTCGTAACGCGGCGACGGATTGAACAGACCCGAATAACCGTAGTGCAGTCCGATTACGCGATAACCTTTTGCAAGGAAAGTCTTGGCAACGCTGCCTACGACGGTATTCATGCCCGGTGCAGGTCCGCCACCCGTGAGAATTGCGATAGCATCTTTCATAGTGGTAAATTTATATTAAACGAATTTTTGCTTAAAACCGCCCAAAGATAACATTTTTTTCGATAAGGTGTATTGGCGTCTACTCAAAAACGAATTTTTGCTGCGGGGCGGGGTAGAGATTCTCCGTTGCGGAACCCCGTTTCAATGCGCGTTTCAACGTATACAGCGTGCCGCTACGGCTGCCGTCGCAATAGGCTATGACGGCTGACGAATTGTCCACGAGAAAATCGTTGCGGCGATGGTAGACATCGGGCGAGTAGTGCCGTGCGAGGATTATCGTTTCGTCGGCTTCGCGTACCGTGCGTGCGAATCTCTCGCGGTCTTCGGCGGAGAATCCCTCGTCATGCCCGTCGAACGGCACGACGCATACGAGCCTGACGTCGGGCATCTCCGCTTTGAGCGCAAGCACCGTTTCCGCCGCCGCGAGGTCGAAACCCACCGCCATTCCGCTCAGGAACGTGTCGTATCCCTGCGCGCGGAACCGACGTATGGCGTCAGCCAGCCGCTCGCCGCATTCGCCGCCGTAGGTGCGGTGTCCCGTGAAGGCGACCGTTTTTCGAGATTCTATTTTCATCGGTGCAAAGTTAATCGTAAAACGGAATTGCGGATTGCACGGCACGTATAATTTTTAAGATATGGATGAATACGGTTAGAAATATCTGACTATCTTTACGATCTGAAACTTTATCGACCCGAACATGACAACCGAAAACATCTCTTTATCCTCGAAACCCCGTTTTGAAATCCTCGACGGACTGCGCGGCGTCGCAGCAATGATAGTCGTGGCATTCCATCTGTTCGAGACCTATTCCGCCGGTCCGGCTCACCAGATACTGAATCACGGCTACCTCGCCGTCGATTTCTTCTTTATCCTTTCGGGATTCGTGATAGGCTATGCCTATGACAACCGTTGGGACAGGATGACGGTATGGGATTTTTTCAAACGCCGGTTGATAAGGTTGCAGCCCATGGTCATTCTCGGCACGCTTATCGGTGCGTTCTGGTTCTATTTCGGCGGTGCACCCGGGTTCGAACTCGTAATGCAGACTCCGTGGTGGAAACTGCTGCTCGTAACGGTTCTCGGCTGTCTGATGATTCCTACTCCGCCGTCGATGGACGTCCGGGGCTGGCAGGAGGTCAATTCGCTCAACGGCGCAATCTGGTCGTTGATGTGGGAATACATCGCCAATATCCTTTACGCACTGTTCATCCGGCGTCTCGGAACGAAAATGCTCACTGCGCTGGTCGTTCTGTCGGCATTCCTGACTGTCGACCTCGCACTGAATATCGACGTCTTTTCGCTGCTCGGCGCAAGGTCTGGTGCCGAATATACGGTTATCGGCGGATTCTGCCTCACTCCCGACCAGATTTACATAGGCGTCTGCCGGCTGCTCTATCCTTTCCTGTGCGGCTTGCTGCTGTATCGTCTCGGCAACTGGCGCATACGCATAAACCGCGGCGGAATGTTCTGGTGTTCGCTTGTGGTGGCGGTCGTACTCGTGATACCGCATATCGGCGGCGACACACGTCCGTGGCTCAACGGATTATACTGCGCTGTCGCGATACTCTTCGTCTTTCCGGCGGTCGTTGCTGTCGGTGCGGGAAGCCCATTGACGGGCAAAAAGACAACTGCGGTATGCAAGTTCCTCGGTCGCATATCGTATCCGCTCTACATAACCCACTATCCGATGATATACGTCCAGATGAACTGGGCGGCGCGCCATGCCGATGCTCCGCTCGGAACCCATATCTGGGTCGCGTCGGCAATATTCGTAGCATCGATAGCAATCGCCTATGCGTGCGTCAAGGTCTACGACGAGCCGGTGCGCAACTGGCTGTCGGACAGATTTCTGTCGGGCAGACGCCGCCGAAGCGCAAAAAACAGTTAAGCATTCCATTTCGCGTAACCGAACATTTGTCGTTGCTGGGACTTTCAAAATCCCGACCGCGACAGTTTCATAATAATGTCGTCCGAAGTCCCTCCCGTGGCTCGGATTTTGCGACTGTAACGGTCGTATAACTTAAAAAGCATTATATATGAAAAATTCGGGAATTTGTATCTGCTCTCTGTTGGGCGGTATTGTCATCGGCTCGGTAGTTACGCTGCTCGTTACGCCGAAGACGGGTAAGGAAATGCGCGATTCCATCCGCGATTTCGTGGACAGCGAACTGGACCGCGTAAAGTGTCGCTGCAAGGACATCGAGCGCGACATCGAATCCAAAATCCAGCATTCCTAATCCGGATGCGTATGGATGATAATCGCCCCTTTTTCGTCCCGCTCGTCGCGATGGCGGCGACGGCGATGATTGCAACGATTCTTATCGTTACGGCGTTCGTGGTCTGGTTGTCGGGAATTCTCGGCTCGATGATTTATACATGCCTGATAGTCGGAGTCGTGCTTGCGCTTTTGTCTACATTGATATATTTCGTGTGGATTCGCGAACCTCTGCGGCGCTTTCAGGATAAAATCAGCGCGATATACGAGATGTCCCAGTATGCGAAACTCGGCTACGAGTGGGCGGTTAAGTGGCTCTGCGACCTTATCAAAAGATAGGTGCAGAGCCTTCTTTTCGTCCGTTTTCCCGAGCCGCGACTGCCGTCGGAAAAAAGATTTGGCAGAAATAAAAAAAGGTGCTACTTTTGTCGTCGGAAAGATGGCAGAGTGGTCGATTGCGGCGGTCTTGAAAACCGTTGAACTGAGAGGTTCCGGGGGTTCGAATCCCTCTCTTTCCGCAAAAAACAAGATATAAACAACAAATCGACTTCTGCTTTTTAAGCAGAAGTTTTTTTATAAAATATATCGAAATCGAATTTATTCGGATTTCAGTATATTTTATAAAAAACATCTTTCAAGATGAACGATTTGTTGTTTATATCTTGTTTCCTTTGCAGGGACGCCGCCGGCAGGCAGGGGAGCACGGCACGAAAGCGAAGCGGGTGCCGTAATCCCTGATTCTTAAAAACTATTCGGTAATGGCTTTCCAATTTAATGATATTCAATACTTTTGAAGCGACATATACAAGGGAAAGACGAGCGGTACGACGCTTGCGGAGTAAAGCGAAGCCAATCCCTCACTCGGACTTACATCATTTCCGACAGCGCTTTCCCGAGAAAGAATAGTATCGGAATTAGCAAAGCGGGCAGCAGATTTAGGGTTTTGCAATCTTTGATGCCCAAAATGCTCAAACCTGATGAGATGATAAGAATACCGCCCACGATGGATATTTCGGTCATGAATTCATGACTGATGGCAGAGGCTGAAATCTTTGATACGATATAAAAGGCTCCTTGCCAGCAGAAAAGTATGGGTGCCGACCATATTATGCCGATTCCGAAAGTCGAGGCGAGAATTGCGGAAGACACGATGTCGAGGGTCGCATTGGAGAAGAGGTAGGTGTTATCGCCTTGCAGTGCGCTCATCACCGGACCAATCATGGACAACGGACCGACGCAGAAAAGGAGTATGGCTGTCGAAAGACCTTGCCCGAGGTTGTTCTGCGACGATGAAGAGAAACGATTCACCAATTTGTCGAATCGCCCCGCAAGATTGCTCCAAAATCCAATCAGCGCGCCGAGTGCCATGCAGATTATGAACAGCACCGGATAATCGCTCTTGGGCATGTTGCACACACAGGCATTGATGCCGATGACAAGCGCACACAGTCCCATGGCATTGTAAAGACCTGTCTGATACTGGGGCTTGATTCCTTTTTTGAGCGTGGCTCCGATGATGCAGCCTCCTATTATACATAGTGTATTGACGATTGTTCCAATCATGAATTTGTTTTTTATGACTGCAAAATTAAACAAATGCTCGCGAATTGGAAATCTTGGTGCCGGAAATTCGGCAGCCGTAATCGTTAAAGCCGTTAATGACTTTAAGGTCGTTAAGGACATTAGTGTTTTGGTGTGGGATTACGGCACTTGCTTCGCTTGCGTGCCGTGCTCCCCAACCTACTAGTAAAGCGAAATCAATCCATCTTTTTTAGGAACTTTAATTGCTTTGTTGATTTCGGGATAATCTATTGAGAATTAGCAATAATTATGTGTAATAGAGAGTTTTATTATAATAATTATGATAAAACTCTCTATAAAAAAGACAATACGATTATTTATCACAAACAATTACTAAAACGGTGGGATGTATATTATATATATTCCAATTGTCCGTAGAGTAAAAATTACAATTTGAATTATCTATGTTTAGTAAGGCTAACTCGCTGTCTGTCGGCAATCTCCAATTATTTCGTCCATAGGTTTTTCTTGAATTCAAATTTTTAATTAATTCCTCCGCTTTTGCTCTTCCTGTAATCATAATGTGCTGGGGATATTTAATTAAATAGCCCGATACAATTGTTAATTCATCAGAATTATCTTGTATTGGTCTAGTGATATTACCTATTTTGCGAGTTATAAGTTTAATGTCTCCTAATGTCGGATATTTTATCTCTATGGTTTTGGCTTCTCCATTACCAAGTACAATGGTTCCAGTTTTGTGTGATATAGTGCCAGTTGTATCTATGACTTCTAATTTGTATAGTACAGAAACGTTGAAATTATTATAGTTTGTAAATTTAATTATTTGTGCTGCTTGGGCAGTTTGTGGCTTTAGTGCATTACATTCAACACCACCAATGTCTTCTTTTGATGACACCCCATTAATAACATATATGACATTCTGATTTACAGTTACACTCATGCGATTTTGAGAAAATACATGGACGTTTGAAACTATGCATACGATGCATACTATGATAATCTGTCGTAGCATATGTTAGTTAAGTTTTTTCATCGTTCCAGATATATAATCTACTATGCCATATAGCAATATGCCTGTTTGTTCTGTTCTTAACAGTGCCTCGCTTTTATGAAAGAAAATGTCGTCATCTGGAAATCGAGGACAGAATACCGGGATTAAGCGTTGACTTCCGTCATAACCAACTCTACCATTGAGGAATGCATCTCTTGGTAAAATTCTATATCCAAGACTTTTACTTTTTTCGCATAGAATCCTGTGGTTCTGATGTATGAGTCTAGCGATGCGACTATCGGGAATATCCCATACGTTATAAGGATAATTACGATTAGCATTTTGAAAAATGAATTCCTTCTCTGACCAATTAATATAATCTCCTATGCAGAACGTTTCATATCGACTTTCCATTTCCGTTTTAAGGATTGCTATTGTTCCTTCATCTTCATTCACGAAGAAGATAATACCTTTGATGTCGCCATTAACATAATAATCTCCTATACGATATTGCGCAAAGGCTTTACTAGCACTTAGATTACTAAGGGCTATAATCAAGAAGAGTACAAAAACTTTAAAGTTTTTAATCATAATTTTGTTAGTTTTTATTAATGTTACTATCAAGCCAGCCCATCTCGATATTTAATATTTACAAGTAAAAGAAGCGTGGGCTGAATTGCCACGTCTTCGAATGATGGTCGTAGGAAACCGTAGATGCAGATGTAGGAACAGCAGCCCACGCATATAGCGTGAGAACCGCTTGTTTATCCTTGCATCTGTTGAAAATTTCCTACGTTTTCATTCGCAAGATAAGCAAAACGCTTCTTGTTAAAATGTCTTGGATAGATTTTTTCGTCAATCCATTTGCAAAGTTAAGTAAAAATTTGTGAATGCAATTTTTTATCTTGAAAATTTATTTTGTATATAAAATATAGGAGGTTTTGTATGGTCGCGTATTAATAACGTATTTTTGTCTTTAATGTCCTTAAAGTCCATAATGACCCTTTTGTCGATTTCGGTATTACGGCACATTCATGCCGTGATCCCCTGCCTGCCGGCGGCATCCCTGCAAAGAAAACAAGATATAAACAGCAAATCGTTCATCTTGAAAGATATTTTTTATAAAACATACTGAAATCCGAATAAATTCGATTTCGATATATTTTATAAAAAAACTTCTGCTTAAAAAGCAGAAGTCGATTTGTTGTTTATATCTTGTTTCATTTGCGGAAAGAAGGGGATTCGAATGGCGAAGCCATCGCCGGACGAAAATAAATATATTTTCGTCCGGCAACCCCTGCTATGCAAGAATGCCCGATTCGTCATGGCGAATGCGGCGTCCGAAGGACGGATTTTTTGTGAACGGGGGCGTAGATAACTTGTTGTCGTAAGCACCGTTCACAAAAAAAGACGACTGAAAAATTCAGTCGTCCGCATTCGCTGTTTAGCGGAAAGAAGGGGATTCGAACCCCTGAAACGCTTTTGACGTTTACTCGCTTTCCAGGCGGGCCAGTTCAACCACTCCTGCATCTTTCCTTTCGAGGTGCAAATATATGATTATTTTCCGAATAAACCAACCTAATTCGAGTATATTTCGGATAAATCGGTTTTTACGGTATCCATTCGATGATTCCGTCCGCCGGATTGCGCTTGCGCCACTCCGTAAACTCGTCATACGAACCGACGCCGTCGCCGATTACCGCCCGATAATATTCGACACCCATAATCTTCTCGTCGTCGGGCGTTTCGTATTTCAGCCGCAGTATGGTCCGCCGCTGCTGCTCCGTCATTACTGCGGATATGCGCTCCGCCATTCGCTCGAAGTATCCGTCGTACCGCGAACCTTTCCTAATGTGAATCATGTCTATCTGCCACGGTTCGCCGTCGGAATCCCTGTACCATGCGTGCCATTCGATGCACTCCTCCTCGGTCGCGAGCAGATTGCGGCACTCGATTCGCTCTATCGCCGGATTCTCCGACAGACGCGACATGGCAGCGAAACTCTCCTCCGCCGTCGGCGATTCGGTATAGATGTGGAAATCTATGTCGCGGTGCTTCATCATAAGCCCCATCGCGACCGAACCTACCGACCGTACCTCGGCTCCGACCGACTGCCAGATGCCGCGGATATTCGTCAGTTCGATTATTTCGTGCGCCTTGCGCAGGTTGGTTTCTGCGAGTTCGAGTATCCGTTCCATATTTGTCGGTGTTGAAAGAGCCGCGAAGATAGTCTAAAATCGCGGATTTTCCTAATCCTGCTTTTTTCGTACCGCACCGCTCTTTATCGCCGCTTTCGACACCGCCGCGGGTATCGTTTCGCGCAGACGCGGGTCGAACGGCGACGGTATGATATACTCCTTGCCGAAACTCATGTCTTCGCGACCCAGCAACTGTTGCAACTCCTCCGGAACGGGTCGTCGCGCGAGTTCCGCCAACGCTTCGGCTGCGGCGAGTTTCATCGGCTCGTCGATTCTGTTCGCTCTCGCATCGAGCGCACCGCGGAAAATATACGGAAATCCCAGAAGATTGTTCACCTGATTCGGCGTGTCGGAGCGTCCCGAAGCGTAAATCACGTCGGGACGGGCTGCGAGCGCGTCCGCACGCGATATTTCGGGGTCGGGATTGGCGAGAGCCATTATCAGCGGGTCTTTCGCCATCGACCGTATCATATCGGCAGTCAGCAGATTCGGTTTCGACACTCCGAGAAAAACATCCGCACCCGCAATCGCTTCGGCGAGCGTCGCGACATCCGCCGACGTGGCGAACTCCCGCTTCTCGGGTGTCAGGTCGGTGCGTCCGACGGTTACCGCACCTCTGCTGTCGCACAGGATTATGTTTTCGCGCGCAATACCCATCGAAACGAACATTCTCGCCGATGCTATCGCCGCAGCACCCGCGCCGCTGACGACTATGCGCAGCGATTCGAGCGGCTTGCCCGTCAGCCGGCATAGGTTTATCAGTGCCGCCGCCGCGATTATCGCCGTGCCGTGCTGGTCGTCGTGCATCACGGGAATGTCGAGAGCCTCCTGTAACCGCCGCTCTATTTCGAAACATTCGGGGGCTTTTATGTCTTCGAGATTGATGCCGCCGAATGTCGGGGCTATGCGGCGTACGCATTCGACGAATTCGTCGGGCATCAGCGCGTCTATCTCGATATCGAATGCGTCTATGCCCGCCATTTGCTTGAACAGCATGCACTTCCCCTCCATTATCGGTTTCGCGGCGAGCGATCCCACATTGCCCAGACCGAGTACCGCCGTTCCGTTGGTGATTACGGCTACGAGATTGCCGCGATTCGTATAGGTGTACGACTTCGCGTCATCGGCAGCGATTTCGAGTGCCGGTGCGGCAACCCCTGGTGAGTAGGCGAGTGCCAAATCTGCCGGTGTCGAACACGGTTTCGTAGGTCGAATCTCCGTCTTGCCCGCGCGCCCCTCCGAGTGGTAGCGCAATGCGGCTTCATACAACTCTTTTTCGTCCATATTTCCGTTGATTTTAATTTCTGTTTCCACCGCAAAAACGACGCCGCGCAGTTACGATTGCCGAACATTCTGAATGTCTTGTCTATAACTGCCGGACAATGCCTGAAATGCAATATTCGGACGGTTTTTCGGTCTGTTTTGTACGCAATTTGCGTGTGGGGGTGTTGAACCTTAAATATCAGTGTTTATGAAAAAGACAAACGTATCGGCGAGCAACAGTTCTCGTCAGCAGGCTCCGAAAGGCAAAATCAACACGACTACCGCAACCGCGAAGAAGAGCGATTCGTTGAAGAAAGAGCCGAAGAGCAGCAAGAAGTAACATGATTCGCAAATGGCTGTCCCCGTGCAGGGAACAGCCATTTCGATTTTTGCAGGCGATAAACAGCCGACCTTAAAGTCCTTAATGACCTTAACGGCTTTAAGGTTTTCGGCTACTTTGCCGTCTCGTTGCGGTAGGCTTCTATGCCGCTTCGCAGGAATCCGACGAAATCGCCGACATTCAAATCGTATCCGCGAGGTTCGACCAGCACCTTGCCGTCGCGTCCTTGCAGAACGTAGTACGGCTGGGCGTTTACGCCGAAGCGTTTGAGTGCGTAGTACGAATTTATTTTGCCCAATGTTTTCAGAACCTTTCCCGTGTCGGTGGTTACCCAGTCGCTCTCGGGCAACTCCTTTTTGTCGTCGGTGTAGAGTGCGACTATCACGTAGTCGTCGCGCAGAATCGACAGCACCGCAGGGTCTGCCCATACGCGCGCTTCCATTTCTCGGCAGTTCACGCAGCCGTGTCCCGTAAAGTCGATGAACAGCGGCTTGTTCACCTTCGCGGCATACTCCTCAGCCTCTTTCAGGTCGAAGAATCCTTCGAGACCGTGCGGCAGATGCAGAAAGTCTCCGTATTTCGGCTTGCCCGCCACGTCCGCTCCGCCCGTCGGTGCCGTAGCGGTTCGCGTCATGACGAAATCCTGCGACGTCAGCGGCGGCAGATAGCCCGACAGCGCTTTGAGCGGTGCGCCCCACATTCCCGGAATAAGGTATACGACGAACGAGAATACCGCTATCGCCAGCGCAAGGCGACCGACGCCGATATACGGCAGGTCGCTGTCGTGGGCGAACTTTATCTTGCCGAGCAGGTAAAGCCCGAGCAGAGTGAATACCGCTATCCATATCGCGAGATAGACTTCGCGGTCGAGCAATCCCCAATGATACGTCTGGTCGGCGACGCTGAGGAACTTGAATCCGAGCGCGACCTCGACGAATCCGAGAACGACCTTCACCGAGTTGAGCCATCCGCCGCTCTTCGGCAGGCGTTTGAGCATCGACGGGAAGAATGCGAACAGCGTGAACGGCAGCGCGAAAGCGACCGAGAACGCGAACATCGTGATTATCGGATTCCAGAATTCGCCCGCGGTCGATTTGATAAGCACCGAACCCACTATGGGTCCCGTACACGAGAACGATACGAGAACGAGCGTCAGAGCCATGAAGAATATTCCTCCGATGCCGCCCTTGTCCGACTGCGCGTCGCTTTTGTTGACAAGGCTGCTCGGCATCGTGATTTCGAACGCGCCGAAGAACGATGCGGCGAAAATCATGAATACCGCGAAGAATATCAGATTCGGCAGCCAGTGCGTCGCGAGGAAATTGAATATGTCGGCTGTTACCGCATCGCCGCCGAGAATGCGCGTGATGATTATTATCGCGGCGATTGGCAGCGTGTACAGAGCGACGATGAAGAATCCGTAGAGCGAGGCGTTCAACCGTCCTTTCGCGGGCGACGAGCCGCCTTTCATGAAGAACGATACCGTCATCGGCACCATCGGGAATACGCACGGAGTAAGCAGCGCGGCGAATCCCCACAGAATCGCTTCGATAATCAATCCCCACATCGAACCGCTTTCGGAGGTTGTGTCATTAGTTGTCTCTGTGTCATTAGTTGACACAAACTCTGTTTCCGCCTGCTCCTGCGCGGGTGCGGTCGTTTCCGCCTGTTCGGCGTGCGCATCGGCTGTCGCAGGTTTCGCACCTATGTCGAATGTGAGTTCGACATCTGCCGGCGGAACGCAACTGCGGTCGTCGCATACCATATATTCTATCTCCGCCTTCACGACAGCCGACGGAACGGAGAGCGTAACCGCCTGCTCGAAGACTGCCCGATGTTCGAAATATCCGATTTGCATCTCGAACATTTTGTCGAATACCCGCTTCGATTCGGTCTTCTGCACCAACTCGCCGTCCGTCTCGACGCCGTCGCCCGCAACGAATCTTATCGTCGTGGCATTCGGTCCGCCTTCGTATGGTCCGAGGTCGTACATGTGCCAGCCGTCGGCTATCTCCGCCGTCATCACCAGTGTGTAGCGACCGCCGCCGTTGTCCTCGACAGCCCCTTTCCAGCGTACCGGATTCTCCTGTCCGCATGCTGCTGCGTAAAAACACAGTGCGAAAATCGTCAGAATCGTGTGTAATTTTTTCATTTCGGTTGTAACGTTTGCATATATACCTGTAAATATAGTGATAAGCATGGGTAATACTAAGATTTATTTTTGCTCCATTTTTGCTCCATTGATGTGCTTTAATACTCGTAAATACTCATCAAAACACGCAATAAAAATATAAAAAAGGATTGAAAGAATCATAATTTAGGCATGAAAAAAGCCACTTAATTTTTATAAGCGGCTGATTTATAGTTTGTAGCGGGAGAGAGACTTGAACTCTCGACCTCATGATTATGAATCATGCGCTCTAACCAGCTGAGCTATCCCGCCATTGTGCTTCATCGTCGAAGCGAGTGCAAAGATAATTCAAAATTTTTATTGCACAAACTATTTCGACTAAAAAATTGCATCCCGATGCGTGCGGCATCAATTTTGAATGGTTGCGGGAAAATTCAAAGAATTATGAGTCAGCAAGAAACATCTAAACGGATGTGGATAGACACATTCAACTCGATTTCGCTTATTGCGAGCGTCCTGCTTATCGTCGGCATCTCTATCGAGATTATGCACGGCGACCATATCCACTTCTCGGAGTGGTACATGTTTTTGCAACTGTGCGTCTGCATAGTGTTCATCATCACCTTGGTTCTCCGCTTGTCGGATGCCGAGCGGCGGCGCAGGCATCTGGTCGGCGACGTGCTGTTTCTGCTGATTTCGATTCCGTATCTGAACATCCTGAACTGGATTGGCGTGGATATGTCGGCGGATATGGCTCACGTGATAGGCTTCATCCCGATTCTCCGCAGTATGCTCGCCATGACGATTATCGTCGACTGGCTCGTCAAGGGGCGCAGCAAGCGTCTGCTGGCAGCCTATCTGATAACGGTAGTCATGTTCACGTATATCGCCGCATTGATATTCTTCGATTACGAAATGGGAGTGAATCCCAAACTGACGAATTTCGGCAACGCGCTCTGGTGGGCATGGATGAACGTTACGACCGTCGGAGCCGAGATATTTCCGGTAACGGCGATAGGCAAAATCGTGTGCGTGCTGCTGCCGTCGGTCGGCATGATGTTCTTCCCGATTTTCACGGTCTATGTTTCGCAGTACTATACCTCGCCCGATTCCGGCAAGAATGACGGCGCGAAATAGGGTAGCGGTGAAAAGTAAAGCCGAGGACATTGTTTTGTCCTCGGCTTTTTTGTTAGGGACTTTAAGGTCTTTAAAGTCCTTAAAGACTTTAAGTGATTTATTGTTTCTTCGCGTCGCGAAGCAGGTCGCGAATCTCCGTCAGGAGCAACTCCTCCTTCGTAGGCTTCGGCGGTTCGGGAGCGGGTGCAGGAGCGGGCTCCGGTTTTTTCGTCAGACGGTTCATCAGTTTCACCATCAGGAATACGCAGAATGCCAGAATCGTAAAGTCGATGCACTGCTGGATGAATGCTCCGTAGCACCAGTAGATAGGTTCTACCGCAGGTGCTGCGACTACCGCCTGCGCTTTTTCCACGACATCTACCGTGTCGGGCGTGATTGCATCGGCAGCCGAAGCGACGGTGTCGGTTACGGCATTGGTTGCCGTGCTTACGACCTCACGGACCTTGGAGATGTCGATTTTGAGGTCCGAGAAATTGACGTTGCCGAGCAGCGCGCCGATAGGCGGCATCAGAATATCGTTCACCAGCGAAGATACGATTTTGCCGAATGCGCCGCCGATGATTACGCCGACCGCCATGTCCATCACATTGCCCTTGACGGCGAAAGCCTTGAATTCTTTAAGAAATCCCATAACGTTTTTTGCTTTTGAGTTGATGAAAAGCGTCCCGCTCCGCACATTCGCCGAACGGGACGCATGAACATTGTTATCCGATAATCATCAGAGTTGCGTCGGACTGGACGGTGTCGCCCTCGCCGACGAGAATCTGCTGTACCGTACCCGTATAGTCGGATGTGATTGAGTTCTCCATCTTCATCGCTTCGAGTATCGCAACCTCGTCGCCAGCCTTGACTGCGTCGCCGACCTTCACTTTAAGCGCGATTACGCGACCCGGCAGCGGCGCGCTCACCTTGTTGCCCGCAACTGCGGCTTTCGGTGCTGCGGCAGGTGCGGCTGCGTCGCCGATTTCGATGATTACGGCGTCGGTCTGCACGTTGTCGCCTACATTTACGAGAATCTGCTTTACGACACCCGCATAGTCGGTGGTGATTGAGTTCTCCATCTTCATCGCTTCGAGGATGGCAACCTCCTGACCGGCTTTCACCGTGTCGCCGACCTTAACCTTGATGTCGATTACCTTGCCCGGCAGCGGTGCGATTACGGTCTTGCCCGTTATCGGATGCTTTGCGGCAACGGCAGGTTCGGTTTTAGCCTCCGTTTTAGGTGCTTCTTTCGCCATCTTGGCTTCGTATGCAGCCTTCTTTATGCCGGTGAGATAAGGTTTCGCAACCAGCGGGAAGAGTTCGAGCAGCAGAACCTCCTTCTCGTTCTCGGCGAGTTTCACGCCGCCTGCCTCCGGAAGTTCCGGATTAGGCTGTTTCTGGTATTTCGAGATGTCGTAGTTGGTCTCTTCGCGCACGCCGCAAATCTTGAAGCGGAATTCGGGGTCTACCTTGACCGGGGTTTTGCCGTATTCGCCCTTGACGAGATTTACGAACTGGTTGTTCTTCGTCGTGTACATCGCACGACCAGCCTTTTCGTCGAGGGCGCAGTTTACAGCCTGTGCGCCGACGATTTGCGAAGTAGGGGTTACGAGCGGCGGCAGACCTGCGGACAGACGGACGGTCGGAATCAACTCCATTGCGCGCGGGAGAATGTCCTCGGCTTTGAGTTGCTTCAACTGAGCGACCATGTTGGAGTACATGCCGCCCGGAATCTCGGCTTCCTGCACGAGTTTGTTCGGAGCAGGGAATCCGAAGTATGCCTCTATCTTCTGGCTCGCGTCGAGCAGGGCGGCGAAATCGTCGTTCTGTGCAGCCTTGACTGCGCGGTCCAGTTCGGCTTCTACCTCTGCCGGAACAGCGTCGGTGAGCGGATTGAACGGTTTCGGAGCAGGTTTGTCCGCGCCGAATACCGAAATATTGAGTTCCGAACGGATGTCTTTCAACTGCTCGTTGATTTTGGCGACGGCTTCCATGTTCACGCCGATGTCTATGCCGAGTTTCTTGCAGAAGAGGTATACCAACTCCAATGCGGGAGCGGCGGTACCTCCGCCGAACCACCAGCAGTTGGTGTCCACCACGTCCGCTCCGGCGACGATTGCCGCATATACCGATGCCAGACCGTAACCCGGCGTACAGTGCGTGTGGAAATCGATAGGGATGTTCACGGCTTTCTTCAACTTCTTGACAAGTCCGCTGACGCGCTGCGGCGGAATAAGTCCCGACATATCCTTGATTGTTATCATGTCGGCTCCCAGTGCGGCTACCTGCTTCGCCTTGTCCACGAAATATTCGTCGGTGAATACCGGAGCAGGATTCTTCTTGCCTTTCAGACGGTCGAGCAGACCGAGTTTAGGGTATTTCGGGTCTACCGTGTAGCAGACTGCGCAGTCGGCGATACCGCCGTACTTCTTCACGTATTTGATTGTGGATTTCACGTTGTCCACGTCGTTCAGACAGTCGAAAATACGCATGATTCCGAGTCCGCTCTCGATGGAGTTGCGGCAGAAACCCTCGATGATTTCATCGGTGTACGGAGCGTAGCCGAAGAGGTTGCGTCCGCGCGAAAGTGCGGTGAGTTTCGAAACGTCGCCGATTGCCTTCTTGATGCTTTCCAGACGATACCAAGGATTTTCGTTGAGATAGCGCATCACCGAATCCGGCACTGCACCGCCCCAAACTTCCATTGCGAAGAAGTGAGCATCCTTGTAGTACGGCAGACAACGTTCGATTTGTGCCTGCGTCATTCGGGTGGCGAACGACGACTGCTGTCCGTCACGAAGAGTCAAATCTCTGATTTTAAGTTCTTTTGCCATAATATAATTGTTAAGTTCGATATATTGCCGTTTGTTTTCATTGTTATTTTCATAACAAAGATATGAATTTTTGCCAATAAACAACAAAATCAGCGAAAAAAGTAACATTTTATCTTGCGGTTATGCAGACAATTTGCGTGCTGCTTTACTCGATGCGGCAAAAAACAGAGGTTTCGGGTTATTCCCGAAACCTCTGTTTTTTGCGGTATATGCCGTTAATCCGCTACAATGCCGTAACCGACAGTTCGGCTGCGATGTCCGCCGACGACGTGCCGAGCGAGATTACGTACTCACCGGCATTCACTTTCCAGTCGTGCGTCGTTTCGTCCCAGAATCCGAGCGCGCTGCGGTCGAGTTCGAACACTACGACCTGTTTCTTGTTCGGCTCTACCGTAACCCTGCGGAACGCTTTGAGTTCCTTTTTCGGACGCAGCACCGTAGGATTCTTCTCCGACACGTAGAGTTGCACGACCTCCGAACCTTCGCGGTCGCCGGTGTTGGTTACGGCTATCGCGATTTTCAGCGGCTTGTCCTCGGCGATTGTCTTCACCTTGCCGCGGCTCAATATTTTAGGTTCGGTGAGCGTGAATTTCGTGTACGACAGTCCGTGTCCGAACGGGAAAAGCGGGGTGATGCCTTTGGTCTCGTACCAGCGGTAGCCGACGAGTACCGATTCGTCGTAGTGTACGTCGTACTTGAAAGGGTAGAAGAACTTCTCGTTAGGATTTCCCTTCGCCTGATTGATATTGGCTCCTTTCGGAACGGTATTCTTCGCAGGCGAGTCGGCGAACGAACGTTCGAGCGTCATAGGCAGTTTGCCAGACGGGTTTATCTTGCCGATGATGATGTCGCGGATTGCTTTGTAGCCGTTCTGTCCCGGATACCAGCCGTACAGTATGGCGGCAGCCTTGTCAGCCCATGCGGACATGTCGATGCCCGAACCGCTGTTTACGACCACTATCGTGCGCGGATTGTGCGCGACAGCCAGACGGACCAGAGCCTCGTCCTTCTTCTCCATCGCGAACGGACGTTCCGCACCCTCGGTGTCGTATGTTCCGGTAGCGCATATCACCACGTCCGCCGCTTCGAGTTGCTCGGCAGTCGGCTTCTCGACCACTTCGAGCGAACTGCCGAAACTCTCTTTCAGAGCGTATGCGAACGTAACTATGTCATAACCCTTGACTTTCGACGAGCCTCCGCCCTGCGGATTCTTTTTTGCCCAGCGTCCGGTAAGCAGAATTTTGTGGTCGGTACTCAGTGGCAGTATGCCGTTGTTCGTCAGCAGCACCGTGCCTTCCGCTGCGGTGCGGTATGCGACGTCGAGGTGAGCCGGCATGTTGGCGGCGAGTTCTTTCTTGTAACGCTCGCCATTGTTGATGTTGTCGTAAAGCCCGAAACGGACGCACGCCGCAATCATCGGACGTATCATGTCATCCACATTCTTTTCGGTGAGTTCGCCTTTCGCAATCAGGTCGTGGATACTCTCCGTAGGATAGAAAAACTCGTCGCCCGGCATCTCGACATTCTGTCCCGAGAGGACGATTTTCTTCCAGTCGTATACCGACCGCCAATCGCTCATCACGAGTCCGTCGAATCCCAGCCGTCCGCGCAGGAGGTCTGTTATCACATATTTGCTCTGACCTGCCCATTCGCCGTTCACGAGGTTGTATGCCGTCATGACCGAACCTGCGCCGGCATCGATACCCGCCTTGAACGCAGGCGTGTAAATCTCCATTATCGCGCGCTCGTCGACTATGGAGTTCGAGCGGCGGCGGTAGAACTCGGTGTTGTTGCAGACGAAATGTTTCAGACACGCCATCGTTCCAGTCGATTGCATTCCCTTGACATATTTTTCGACTAATCGTGCCGCGAGATAGGGGTCTTCACCCAGATATTCGAAATTGCGACCGCACTGCGACGAGCGGTAGATGTTCATGCCGGGACCTAACAATATCCCTACTCCCGCCATGCGTGCCTCCTCGCCGACCGCCTTGCCGTATTCGTAGGCGAGTTCTGGATTGAACGTGGATGCGAGGGCGATTGTCGCAGGGAACTGCGTCGTCTTTGCAGGATGCTCAATCATATTCGGGTCGGGCAGACTGTTGTTGATTCTGACTCCGCTCGAAGCGTCGGCTGTATAGACGTAAGGTATTCCCTTTTCGGGCGCACCGGGCAGGAAAAACTTGTTGTAGCCGCGTGTCATTGCGATTTTCTCATCGAGAGTCAATTTGGAAAGCAGAGCCTCCGCCTGCTTTTCGGCTTCTTCGCGGCTCATCTGCGGTTGGGCGATTGCTCCTCCCCAAGCGGCAACGAGTGCGATTGCCGACAAAACGATTTTTTTCATCTGTTTCAGGTTTAGGTTTGTTTGTGCAAATATAAAAAAATAAAGTGTAGTGTGCAACGATTTTCGCTGTATCTATAAAAACGCGGAACTGGAACGTAATACGTAATTTCCGCCTGAAATTTTGTCGCAGTGCATATAAAAATATGTAAAGAATAGCAACGGTATTCCAAACCCGTATATCTTTATAAGTTCCGACAAAAGTCCCCCGCACAGGCGGGGGATTTAGGGGGTGGGTAACATCTGTGTACGCGGCTTTGCCGCGAGAACCACAGCAGTCGGTTATCTGAATACTTTCAATAACTTGATTCGGTGTAATGTTGTATATAGTTAACCCAAAATAAGAATAGTAACGGTAGAAATACCGTTGCTATTCCTAATCGTTTTCGCCGACCTATTGCGCTTTCGCTTTTCGCAATGCCTTCGCCAACTGGTCGGGACACGAAGTGCCCCTGCCGCCGCAGTCGATGCCTTCGAGCCGGCGTATCACCTCGTCTATATCCATTCCGCGCACGAGCGATGCGATACCTTGGGTGTTGCCGCTGCATCCGCCTACGAAGAATACGTCGATGATTTTGCCGTTGTCGGTCTCCACGACGATTTCGCGGGAGCATGTCCCGCGTGTCGCGTAACGTATGGTTTCGGACATGGCGCGGCTATTTCTTCTTCTCCTGCACGGCTGCCGAGTTGTCGGCTACGACCATGTTCTTGTCCACGCGGAGAGTTACGTTGCTGTCTACCTCGATGAGGAGAGTAGTCTCCTTAATCTCCTTGACAGTTCCGTAAATGCCGCCCGCGGTGATGATTTTATCTCCCTTTTTAAGTCCTTCGCGAAATTTCGCCAACTCCTTGCGACGCTTCGATTCCGGACGCCACATGAAGAGCCAGATTACGAGAATCATCAATCCCATCATAATCCAGAACGACCACTGCGAGCCTTGCGCTCCGGCTGCTGCCTGTAATAAAGTAATCATAGTTTGCTAATTTTTATTCTGTTTCGTAATATTGTATGTGCAAAGATAATATTTTAATGCGAACGAGCCGCATCCGCACCATCTTTTATTATATAACGGACGATTCGGCGTCATTATTTTACCTCGCACTCGACGAAAATGTCGAAAGTTTCGTCCGTACCCGCCATCCGGAGCGATACGACCGTCATCGTCCAGCCGTATTCGCCTGCCGAGTCGTAACGGCACGTCATGTCGCAATATTCGTGCGGCTTCAATACTTTGCGGTCGTAAAGCAGTTGCGTGCATCCGCATGTCGTGTCGTAGCCGAGCAGTACGACGGTTTTTTCGGTCGCATTTACCAGCCTGAAATTTTTTTGGACGACTTCGCGCCGGAACATGCTGCCCAGCCGCAGCGTGTCCGCACCTCCGTGTACGAGTACCGAATCGGTAATTGCGATGCTTTTGCCTGCATATTTCTTTTCGGCGGGCGATGCGCAGCCGCTCGCGAGAATCGAAATCGCGGCAAAGACAATGGCGATTGCAGCCGGCAGCCGTCGCATGGATTTAGAGCAGACCTTTACCCGTTTTATTGATTTTTCCCTCTTCGGTGAGCGTCGCCGTAACCTTGTCGAGTACTCCGTTGATAAAAGTGCTGCTGCTCGCCGTGGAGTAGTACTTCGCGATGTCGATATATTCGTTGAGGGTTACCTTTATCGGAATCGACGGGAACGACTCGGCTTCGGTGATTGCGACGTCGAGGATGATGTTGTCCATCAGTGCCACTCGCTCGACATCCCAGTTGCTCGTGTAGCGGTCGATAAGCGTCTTATGCTCGTCGAAACGCATTATCGAGTTGCGGAACAGTCTTTTTGCAAATTCCAAATCGTCCTCGCTCTTGAATTTAGGCATCAGTTTGATTTGCTCATGCGACTCTTTCATTCCGCTTACGGTGCGTGCGACCATGGTAAGCACGTATCCCAAGTCGTCCGACCAGAGTATCGACTGCTCTTCGAGTGCGGTTTCGAGAGCCTCGTTCTCTTCGAGCATGTTCATGTAGATGTCCGCCAGCAACTGCGCGTCCTCGCGGAACGACCGCTCCTCCGACGCCATGTATTTCCGGTAGAACTCCTGCGTGCAGAGCGACTGATAGAGGGTTCTTATCAAATCGGGATTGCCTGCCCAGCCCAATCCGCGTTTCTGTATGAAATTGTTTATCGCTTCGCACTCCGATATGCGGGCGACAGCCTTGTTTTCGATGAATTTGCGGTTCGGGTGAAGGTCTTCGTATGTCGGCAGTTTCTTGTTGCGACCTATCTCCTGGCGTTCTTCGGCGTAACGGACGAGTTCGGGCGCGAGAGCGAGCAACTGGAAATAGAGGTCGTAGGCTTTGTCTATCGATGCGATAAGGTTCTTTTCCGAAACGGGGATGTTGTCGCATTGGCATTGAAGATGCGCGTACACACCCTTTATCACTTTGATTCTAAGCAATCTTCTACTCAACATATTCAGAACGTAATGGATTCGTTTATAAATTTCGAGCGCAAAAGTAGTAATTTATTGCGTAACGGCGAACTTTTGCCCGAAATAATATTGTAGTCGCCTTAAAAAATCGTTACAGTAGTTTTTCGCTTTTTGAGGCGACATGCGCAAAGTCCACATAATATAAAGAGAGGCTGTGCCTTTTCGATAGCACAGCCTCAATCAGTATCAAAGCCTGTTGTAAGCGAATTGGTTCTCCCTATTCGATATTGGTAACGCCTCTTATATAAGCATAAGTAGTACGCGTACTATATAAATCACCGCCTGAACCATTTATACAATTGTAGAAATAACCATTAAGAGATGTTGAAGAAGTATAATAACAGGTATCCAATATTTTCCCGCCAAATTTTTTTATTGCATTATTTATATCCGACCATTTCGCACTTATAATCATCCCCTGAATGGCTGTCGGTATAATATCTCCGTATAGGTTCTTGGCGGTAGTTATCGAAGATATAGGATCGCTCTGTGCATCGTTAAGATGAATTGCGAATTTCTCACCTCCCGCAATAACGGCAACCCCTTCAACGGTTTCTATTTCACCTTTTCTCTCGTCGTATTCTTGCTTATTTACGAATTCTCTGTTGCCATTGATTAATACGGACAGTTTCAGGTTATCGGGATTCGTCCAGTATATGGCAGAACCGTAGCCGGTATGCTTAACGCCTCTTACCCAAGCGTAGGTAGTACGCGTACTATATAATTGACCGCCTGAACCAGTTATGCAATTATGAAAATAACCATTAAGATATGTTGAAGAAGTATAATAATAGTCATCCAATATTTTTCCGCCAAATTTACTTATTGCATTATTTATATCCGACCATTTCGCACTTATAATCCTTCCCTGATCGGCGGTCGGCATAATATCCCCGTATAAGTTCTTGGCAGTTGCTATACTGCTGATAGCATCAGTTTGAATATCGTTTAATGAAAGTATAAAACTTTCACTGCCGCTTACGATTGTCAATCCTTCGATAACGGCATTGGAGAGGTTCGCTTTGTCGTATTCTTCTTTGGAGAGATAATAGCGTACCCCGTCTTTCCATATCGCCAACGAAAGGTCGGTAGGTGCGGTCGAGTAAATCGTATTGTCGCCGCCCGGATTCTCCCCGGAGCCGCTGCCCCCGCCGACTGCTTCGTACAGCGTATTGATGAAGTCCTTCGCATTGGTCTGTGCCTTGGAAAAATCGCCGGCAAGCGAACTCGAACAGTCGAGTACGAGCATTATTGCAGCCGAACTGTGTTCGGTTACTATATCTGAATTTTCCGTCTTGTCGAACTCGGAGTTAATCTGCCAGGTGTTATTGGAACTTATGTAAGTCCATTCGTCGGTAAATTTGTTGTCGATTAACTTATTGCTGTCGGTGTGAACGCCTTCGAAAGTAAAGGTTACGAATATGCCGTCGACCACGCCCTTGATTTCGGTTCCGGAAGTCGAAGTCAGACCCACATATTTCACGTTTTCGAGTGAACGTTTGGCGAGATTGAATGTTCCTTCGATATAGAGAGTTGAATTGCTGGCGGAATTGACATTGTCGAACGTAAAGCGAACCAATGTACCATTCGACACGCCCGGCATTTTAAGGCTGATTGTCTGGACATAATTGCTTCGTGTCAACTGTTCCGCGATTTCCTTGAACTTTGCATTGACTTCCGCCATGCTCGTTACCTCGGTCGCGTTTTCGGCCGACGATGCAAGTTTGGTAAGGTTGTTTCGGAACTTGGTTACATCGGTAACGTCCTGTCCGCGTATACCGATAGAATAAGCCGTAATAGGCTGACGACTTACGGTCTCGTTCTTTATTCGTTGATTGAGCGCATTGAGATATTCGGAATCGTCGCTGTATGAAATGTTCATCATCATTGAACCCTGGTCTAATCCGTCTGTAAACGTAACAATCGCCGCCGTTGAAATATCCGCGGGCAGTTGCACGGATTGCATCGTATTGATGGCTTGATCGACGGAATAATACAGCAGTGTGCCGTTCTTCATGTTCAAATCGTCGATGAACGAATCGAATCCGGCTTTGTTCTCATTGGCAAGTCTGCTGATAGGATAGGAGTACAACTGCTGGTTGAATCCGATAATGCCGAGATAGATGCCGCTGCTTTCGCCTCCTCCGCCGGAAGTGATGTTCGCCCACGAGGAGACATTTTTGTCGGCTTGGTCGATAACACCGAAAACCGAGCGCCGAATTTCGACCGTACCGTTATTTATATAAGTTCCTTCCTTCATGTCGGAGGTGCGGAATGTCATGGTGAATCCGGTGTCGAGTTTTGCCGGATAGGCGACTATAAAATACTCCTTGCCGCTCACGAAAGTTCCTCCTTCGGGAGCATACACGGTTATTTCATTTTTGCTTCCGACCTCTTCATCCGTGACAGCGGGTTTTTCGGATTCATCGAAAACGACATTTGCGGTACCGGCTAACCTTTCGTCGTTATTGCCCTTAAAACTGACAGAGGTAATATCATCTCTGGATACGGTGAACTTCACGCCGCCGCAGATGTTATAAAATGCAAGGTTCACACCTTGTGCGCGGGCTATTGTAGGGAAAAGACCGTTGGCGAACGTCCCTTCTGCCGCGGTCTGATAAGACGGGAGAGAGATGGTCGTAACACCGTCTTTGAAAGCGGTATTTGCCGAGTAAGGATAGACGCCGTAGAGGTATTTACCGTCGGTGAAATCCTCACCGCCGGCTATGATGCCTTCGATTCTGCCCTTAAACTCGGCGATAGCCGTTTGTTCAGTGTTCTGCGAGGTGAATTTGCTGCCGCCGTTGGCGGTTTCGGTGTAGAATACGCTGATTTCGTCCATCGGACACCATTCGACGGAACCATCGGGCTGGCGGATGGTTTTCGTGTCGGACTCAAATCCTTCCCTTACCGCAGTGATAGTGATTTCAATGCCCTCGGGGACATTTGTCGGGAGTTCTACCTCCGTTTTGACGCATGCGGAACTCATAAGGGCAGCGCACGCAAAGACTAAACGTTTTGTACTTGTATTCATGATTTTTTGATTTGTTTGATTTACCATTCTTCTTCTCCTGTCCCTTCGGAACCACCGGGTGGGACTATCGGGTCTTCGAGGCTCGCCGCAAAGCCTCGCTCCGTTGAAAGCGCGATTGCCCGTACTTGCGGTGTAAGATACGGCGGTGTAATTAAATTTTTCATAATAATTTTATTGTGAATTTGATTGAATAGTCGTGCGTTCCGCAGCGGAATGCCGCGGGAGAATGACGCTAAGGTCATTAAAGCCCCTAACGACCTTAAAGACTTTAAAGTCCTTAAAGTCTTTGTTATAAGATGCTGATTATAGGCTAAATGAGAGGGCGTAAAATCCCCCCCCCGAAAAATTTCGGCGGGTTAGCGGAACTGATATTGCACAAAGCGTTCATTATCAGTTGCGAAATTACAATATTTCCCGCAAAACGGCAAAACGTCGGGCGAAAAAATCGTTATTCCCCGATTGCCATCATCGAGCAGAAGATGTCGTGCAGCGATATGATGCCGATAAGGTCAGCGAAGCATACCAAGACGATGATTGCCGTGAATCCCTTGATGAAGCCTTTGCCCCAGCCGACGAGGTAGTGCGATGCGATGAACGAGCCGATGATATTGCCGACTCCGTGCAGCAGTCCGAACATGTAGGCGACCTGCCCGTTAAGCATGAATACCGCGAGCGAAAAAGGCGTTGCGATAAGTATCACGAACCCTTTGATGACATTCGCCGTTACGATGTCCATACGCATCGACCAAAGTGTTATGGCGAGTATCAGATAGCCTATTCCTATATAAATGTAGCCGCCGTAGAAGCCTATCAGCAGAAACCACAGATAGTGGCGAGGCTTGATGTCGATATTGTGTCCCTCCTTGATTTTGAACCGGTTGTCGAAGATGATGTAGACGAGGATTACGAGCAGAATTACGCCGAAACATATTTTGAACACTGTTTCGTTGATATGCGTTGCCACGAGCGAGCCGGCTATGTTGCCGATAATGACGGGTATCGACAGCAGCAGTCCGTGCCGTATGTTGAGCATCCGTTTCGTGAGAAAAGTCGCCGTTGCCGTGAGATTCTGCAACAGAACGGCTATGCGGTTGGTTCCGTTGGCGACGGTTATCGGCAGCCCGAGAGCGGTGAACATGGTCATGGTGATAATCGAGCCTCCGCCGGCGAGGGTATTGATTATGCCGACCACGATACCCGACACTATAAGCATTATGACGATGTTCCAATCCATGCGATTCCCGATTTGCTATTACAAATATAACGATTATGATTCGAATTTGCAATAACCTCCGGAAACGATTACCCGAAAATTCTTTATTGACGGAATTGTTTCGTACATTTGTCCCGTAAAATTTCAACCGATGAAAGTAGGAGAGATTCAGAAACTCAAAGTCGGGCGCGTGTCCGACTACGGTCTTTATCTGGTCGATGACGAGCAGAACGAAGTGTTGCTGCCCAACCGCTATGTGTCGCTTGCACAGCATGTCGGCGATGAAGTGGAGGTGTTCGTGTACCATGATTCGGAAGACCGTATAGTGGCGACGACGGAAACACCCAAGATAAAGGCGGGCGAGGTGGCTTGTCTGAAAGTGGTGGACAAGAATATTCACGGCGCGTTCCTCGACTGGGGCGTTGGCGGCAAGGATTTGTTCATGCCCAACCGCAACCAGCAGGGCGGCATCGTCATCGGCAACAGTTATGCCGTATATATGTATGTGGACAACGTTACGGGTCGTTGCGTCGCCACGAACAAACTGAAAGGTTTCGTCAATAACGACGATATCGTTACCGTCGCACCTCGTCAGGAGGTCGGCATCCTCATCGTGTCGGAAAGTCCGATAGGCTACCGCGTCATCGTCGAGAACCGCCATTGGGGAATGATATACAAGAACCAGTTGTTCCGCAAAGTGGAAATCGGCGAACGATGCAGGGCATACGTCGTCCGTGTTACGGAGGATAACCGCATCGACCTGTCGTTGCAGCGTCAGGGATATGCGCAGGTGAAGGATTCGGCGGACAGGCTCTACGAAATGATAGAGGCGAACGGCGGATTCGTGCCGCTTACCGACGACAGTTCGCCGGAAGAGGTACACGATTTGTTGCAGATGAGCAAGAAACTGTTCAAGCGTTCTCTGGGTGTATTGCTGAGCCACGGTCGCGTGGAGATTGCGGATAACGGTATAAAATCGAAGAGATAATGGGAAAGATAGCGACGGCGGAGAGGGTCTCCGCGGAGGCATCGGACAATTATGTTTTCCAGCGTTCGCTGCTGGCGTACCACCGTGCCGCCGAGATGATAGGCGGCGACGTGCTCGAAATAGGTACGGGGTCGGGATACGGCGTCGAACTGCTTGCACCGAAGTGCGAACGGTTCATAACCGTCGACAAGGATATTCCGGAGGGTATGCAACAGCATGCGCAGGCGGAGTTTTACCGTATGGAGGTTCCGCCGCTCGAATTCGAGAACAATTCGTTCGACTGCGTCGTGTCGTTTCAGGTCATCGAGCATGTGAAGGACGATATTTCGCTCGTGCGCGAGATTGCCCGCGTGCTGCGTCCAGAAGGACGGCTGATTCTGACTACTCCGAATGCGCCTATGTCCCTGACGCGCAATCCGTGGCATGTCCGCGAATACAATGCCGACGAACTGACGAACCTGCTTGCGTGCGATTTCTCGAAAGTCGAGGCTTACGGCGTCGTCGGCAACAAAAAGGTGATGGAGTACTACCGCAAGAACAAGAAGAACGTCGAACGCATCGCCCGTTTCGACGTGTTCGACCTCCAACATCGGCTGCCGCGGCAACTGCTCCAAAAGCCTTACGATATTCTGAACCGCCTGAACCGCAAGTCGCTGTTGAGGAACAACGCCAAACTGACTTCGTCGATTGCCATGGACGACTATTCGGTCGTTCCGTACAGTGCCGGCTGCTTCGATTTGTTTTTCGTGGCGACGAAATAGAGTAGCGGCATATCACGTTTCTGCCGAATAAAAATACCTCTCGATTCTGTCGAGAGGTACTTTTATTCTATTTTTTATAGTTCACAATTTTTACAAGGACATCTTGTACACCTCTTACAATTCACACTCGTTTTGTAGTCTACACTCGTCTTATCGGATTTTATATTTTCATATTCCACTTTATGTCCTTTACCTTTATACCATTTCTTTTTCCAATATTCTATTGCATAGACAATCATAGAACTAATTACCGATAGGGTGCATACAAAGAATAGAACCAAACAAAGACAACCGATAAAACTTACAAGACAATACCAATAACTATTATAGACTTCAAGTTGTGCAATATACACCACACCGATATAACTAACTATTAAACCGATGATATTTTGATTGATAGACAGGTTGTCCAAAGCCTTTATATCTCCACTTACCATATTATTTCCCATTTAATCAACCTTCCCTGCGATGCCGAAGCATCGCAGGAGAGTGTTATACGTTAATTTACTAAAAAGAGTATCCGAAAATCTCAAATGAATACCCCCAGTTGCGTTTATATAACTCTACGGATTCTATTGGGACATAAAGGAGTTTTGTCATCCAGCCACTATCATCCTCATCAAATGCTTTTCGTCCTAATTGTGGCGGAGTTATAGGTTTGCAATATACGCTAATCTTTCTGTTTAAGCCGCGGTAATAAGAATAAAAGTTGTAATCTCCTATATAAGTAACATTACTACCAATAATAACGCTTGTCAGGCTGCTGCAATCGTAGAATGCATATTTTTCAATCGAAGTAACGCTGTCACCAATAGTTACACTTTCCAGGTTGCTGCAATCATAGAATGCATATTTTTCAATCGAAGTAACGCTGTCGGGAATAGTAATGCTTGTCA